>NZ_JBITDW010000001.1:462784-588206 GCF_044454685.1 Actinoplanes sp. NPDC051513 | reverse complement strand
CCCGCCCGCTTATTCTTTACCTCCGCGTTTCGTGGGGGGTGGGGCCCCGGTTGTTGGGGGCGGCCGGCCCCCGGGGGGGGGGGGGGGGGGGGGGGCCCCCCCCGGGGGGGCCCCCCCCCCCCACTTCGGTCACTACAGCGCGGGTGAGTCGCCGACCAGGCGGCGGGCCTCTTCGACCACTTCCGCGAAGACCAGGACCGCCATCCGGCCGTCGCGGTCGACGGCCTGCGTGGCCCGGATGCCGGCGTCGCCGAGGAGCCGCCTGATCTCGTCGGCCACCTCCGCATCGTCGGTGACCGCGGCCGGGCAGAGCAGGCCGTAGTCGTCCGGCTCGCCGAAGATCGCGAGTCCGTCGGCATACCGGTCGCCGCCGTCCTCGCGGGCGAACGTCCAATGCAGTCCCATGCGCCAGAACACGGCGCCGAGCAGGCCGACCAGACCGACGGCAATCAGTGGCCCGACGAGGTACCAGCCGTTGCCTGAGGCCATGGGCATATTCTGGCACCGCCGCGCGGCCGTTTCGCGGGAATTGCCCCGATCGGGATGACCACCCAGGCCTGAATCCCCGTTAAGTAGCACCGGTAATGTGAGCGCGAGGGCACATGCATCGGCAGAAGGGGAAGCACATGGCGGGTCGACTCGCGGTCATCGGCTCCGGTTTGATGGGTTCCGGCATCGCGCAGGTCTCGGCGCAGGCCGGTTGGCAGGTCACCATGCGGGACGTCGACGACGCCGCGACGAGCCGCGGCATGACGGCGATCCGGAGTTCCCTGGACCGCTTCGTGAACAAGCAGAAGATCACCGCGGAGGAGGCGGAGGCCACCCTCGCGCGGATCACCCCCACCACCGACCTGGACGCCGCCGCCGACGCGGACGTCGTGGTCGAGGCGATCTACGAGAAGGTCGAGGCCAAGCACGAGGTCTTCCGCGTTCTCGACAAGATCTGCAAGTCCGGCGCGGTCCTCGGCACCAACACGTCGGCCATCCCGATCACGCAGATCGCCACGGTGACCGAGCGCCCCGAGTCGGTGGTCGGCATCCACTTCTTCTCGCCGGTCCCGATGATGAAGCTGGTCGAGCTGGTCCGCGGCTACCAGACCTCCGACGACACCCTGGCGAGCGCGCGCAACTTCGCCGAGGAGGTCGGCAAGACCTGCGTCGAGGTGAAGCGCGACGTGGCCGGCTTCGTCTCGAACCGCCTCTTCTCCGCCCTGCTGGTCGAGGCCATCAAGCTGGTCGAGACGGGCGTGGTCAGCCCGGCCGACCTCGACACGGTCATGAAGCTGGGCTTCGGCCACGCGATGGGCCCGCTGGCCACCGTGGACCTCACCGGCCTCGACGTGATGCTGAACGCGGCCGGCAACATCTACCGCGACACCGCCGACGAGAAGTTCTTCCCGCCCGAGCTCCTCCAGCGCATGGTCACCGCGGGCGACCTGGGCCGCAAGACGGGCAAGGGCTTCTACACCTACTGAGAAGCGCTGCCGCCGGGCCCGAGTTCGGCCGTTCGGCCGCGGGCCCGGCGCTTCCCCTCTAGGGTCTTTGTCGACATGGGGGAGGTGACGAGATGCGGGTGGCGCCGTCTCCGGAGGAGACGCAGTGGGCCCTGGCCGAGGCGAGCAGCGAGGCCCTGGCGGTGGCGCCGGGCTGGTTCCGTGCCTGGCCGGCCGGCAGCGAGAAGTGGTCGGCGGTGAACATCCGCTCGGCCACCCAGGTGATCGTCAAACAGAGCCGCGAGGACGACCGGCACCCCGACAGCTGGGCGGTCCGGGCGTTGTTCGGCCCGCACGCCGTCGAGCTGCACGTCGGCCCGTACGAGACCAAGGCGCAGGCCGTCCTGGTCGCCCACGCCGTGCTGACGCTCGCCTATCGCGACACGCTGCACTGATCTTCAAGGGCCGACCGCGGCTCTCAGTGGGTCGCGGCGAAGGCCAGGGACATCAGCGTCGCGGCGATCATCCCGCCCAGCAGGGTCAGCCCGATCCCGCCGATGTCCAGCTTGGCCTCGAGCCACCGATGCGCCGACACGGCCGCCACCGGCACCCCGGCCGAGGGCGCCACCAGAAAGGCCAGCCACCCGAGGGCCCGCAGCACCGGGCCGCCCCAGATACCCGTACCCCCGAATGTCACCAAGCCGGACGCGACCAGACCCGCCAGCGCTGCCACCAGCGCGCCCACCACCGGCAGCAAGGGCAGCGCCCAGCGCGGCATCGCCCGCCGCCCGGCGGGCGAGACGGTCACGTCGATGCGCGACGCCGCCCGGGCCAGCAGCATCCGCGGCGACTCCGGCTCCTCCGGCGAGTCCGGGACGGCCGAAGGCGTGCGCGGCAGCGCCACGCGCGGCAGGATCTCGATCGACGCCGGCTCCGGCACCTCGCCCAGCGACCGCATCCGGATCCCGCGCGCCCGCCGCAGCTGGTCCCAGAGCCGGGCCGCCTCCCGGTCCACGTCGAGCACCTGCGCCGCCGCGGCGCCCGCCCACCGATCGGCCGACAGCGCGTCGCCCTCGGCCCGGGCCAGCTCTCCCGCGGCCTGTGCGGCGTTCTCCTGATAGGCCTGCTCGGCGCCGCCCAGCTCGGCCTCGCGCCGGCGGGCCGCCTCGGCGAGGGCGCTGACCATCAGCTGGTAGTCGCGGCCGATGGACTGACCGTCACGTGTGGTCACTGTTCACCTCGTACGGGATGATCACTTCGGGCGTGCGGTGCACCGACCGGTCGAAGAACAGGGCGCGGCGGGTGCGCGGATACCAGGCCGGGCCGCCGGGCTGGGGATACAGCGGCGTCAGGTCGGCGCCCTGGATGTCGAGCGCCACCCACGCGCCGATCGGGTCGAGCCGGCTCGCCGGGCCGCCGAGGCTGTCGCGCAGCCGGGACACCGAGCGCCACCAGCCCAGCACGTGCGTGCGCCGCTCGGGCCCGTCGGTGACCAGCCGCCGCAGGGTGCCGGCGTCCACCCCGGCATCCAGCGCATAGCCGAGCACGTAATGCGGAATGTCCAGATCGGGCAGTTCCGGGAGCGCATCGAACCAGTCGGCCGACGGCAGCTCCGCGATCAGCCGCGCGGCCGGCCCGGCCGCGTCCGGATCGAGGCAGACGATGCTGAAGTGCGCCGGTCCCTGCGCCGCCAGCGAGAGCGCCGCCGACGCGAGCACGTCGCAGGCCTCGTCGGTGCGGGTGCCGAGGACCGCCAGATTCCGCCCCGGCATCCGGCCGAGACGCAGCCGCGCGGGCCGGGCCGCCACGTCGATCCGCTCCCCGAGCACCGCGCCCGGCGATGAGCCCACCGGCGTCGCGGCGTCCGGCACCAGTCCGGCCGGGCGGCAGGACGCCGGCAGCCGCGGCACGGCGTCCCCGTCGAACAGCCGAGGCTCCTCGCAGCCGTCCGGCCGCAGCCGCCAGAGCCGCCGCTGAAGCGTCCGCCAGACGAGCCGGTCCCCGGCGTCCGGCAACCGGACGACCACGTTGGCCCCGGCCGTGCCCGACTCGGTGTTGACCACCGCGTGGTGCCGCGGGATGACCGCCGCGGCCAGGTTGTTGTCGGCGAGGATGCGGCGGGCCTTGGGCAGGGCGATCCGCAGGGTGAACTGGCCGACCAGCCCGGAGCGGCCCCACAGCGCCTCGATGCCGGAGACGTCCTGCGAGGCGAGGATCAGGTGGATGCCCTGCGAGCGGCCGCGCCGGGCGAGGTCCTCGAGCAGGGTGACGGCCTCGTCGGCCACCGCGTCCCGGCCGCCGAGCAGCACCTGGAACTCGTCGATGACGGCGACGATGCGCGGCCATACGCCGGTGGGATCCTCGGCGCGCAGCTCGGCGAGTTTGGTGGCGTCGTGCCGCTTGGCGGCCTGTGCCCGGGTTCGCAGCTCCTCGCCGAGGTGGCGGAGCATGGCGAGGCCGAACTCGCGGTCGCCGTTGACGTTGATGCCGGCGAGCCGCACCTGCGGGAGCCAGCTCGGGTCGCGCGGCCCCTGCACGAACCGGGCGAACGACACGCCCTCCTTGAAATCGAGCAGGTAGAGGGCCAGCTCCGAGGGGCCGTACCGGGTGGCGAGCGCGGCCAGCCAGGCGTAGACGAGGTTGGTCTTGCCGGAGCCGGACGGGCCGCCGATCAGCGCGTGCGGCGGGTCGTCGCCGAGCGGCACGTCGATGAGTGAGCCGTCGGTGCTGTCGCCGATCGGTGCGATCAGGCCGTGCGCCGACGTCTCGGCCCAGAACGTCGCCGGGGAGAGGTCGGAGAGCTGGGCGGGCGGGGGGCCGGCCCGCATCCGCTCGGCCGTCTCCTTGCAGAACGAGACGACCCGGTCGGCGGGCGGCGGCGGGTCGAGGGAGATCTCCAGATCACCCGTGGTGTCGCATCTTCTCGCGTCGGCGTCGACGCGCACCACCGTCTCGTGGTCGGTCAGCCGCAGCCCGCGCACGATCAGGTGCACCCCGCAGGCCACGCCCGTCCGCGTGATCCGGTCGAGCTGGGCACGCTGGGCCGGCGGCAGGTCCGGGGCGTCGAAGAGCAGGACGACCACCCGCCACGGCTCCACCCGCGAGCTTCCGGCCAGGACCGTCTCGTTCACCCGGCAGATGTGCTCGACGAGCTCGTCGAGCATCGCCCCGACGCCGCCCGGTCCGACGAAGCTGATCCCGAGCGGCGCGAACGCCGCGAGCGTCCCACCGAGGTGCTCGGGGTCGTACACGGTGAGCTGCACGTCGCCCGGCCGGGTGCTGCCGAGCGCCCGCAGCAGCAGGCCGGTGATGATGCCGTCGACCATCGAGGGCGGCCCGGCGAGGTCGAGATGGGCGGCGTCGAGCAGCGGGATCAGCGCGGGCAGCGGCGTGGCGTCGTCGAGGGCGAGCGTGCCGATCCGCAGCAGGCCGGGGCGTCCGCCACGCTCGGGCTCGCTGGGCGCCCAGAGCCGCCACGGCGCCGCGGCCGCGCCGGTGGCGCTGAGCGCGGCGACCCGGCGGACGTTCCCGGCCAGCTTCGCGGTCTCGTACTGGAAGCGGCGCTGGATGTCGCGGCGGGCCGTGTCGCGCGCCTCGGCCAGCTGGTTCAGGCAGGTGCCGTACGCGTCCCGCACCAGCCGCCGCCGCGTCTGCGCCTCGCCGCGCGCCGTCTCGGCCGCGGCCAGCACCGCACGGGCGGCACCGCGCGCCTCGGCCAGCTCCTGCCGGATGGCGGCGACCAGCGCGTTGCGGTGACTCACACTGGGGGACTTTACCTATTTTGTCCCAAACACGGTGATTATGTGCTGCGTGTCGTGACCCGGGTGAGCCAGCGTGGATCCGTGTGGGTCAGCTCGTCCCACAGCCGGCGGGCCACGATCGCCGTCGCCTCGTCCTGCCAGCGCCGCAGCGAGCGCCGGGGCACGTAGCGGCGCATCCAGTCGAGCGCCCGTCGCGCCTCCCGGTCGAGGCCGTCGGTGCGGCGCCTGCGCGCGTACGGATCGAGCCCGAGCACCACGCAGAAATAGAGCGCGTTGTAGTGCCGCCACTCGTCGGTGGTCGCGAACTCCCCGGCCGGCCGCAGCCGGTCGATGCTCTCCTGGAGCACCGCCCGCAGTTCCATGGCCCGGGCCAGCGGCTGCTCGATGGTGAGGCCGGACAGCCGCCGGTCGACCGCCGGCAGGCCGGTGAGCGGGCTGCGCATGAGCCGGCCGAGCCGCCCGTAGTTGTCCAGCGCCTGCCGGGTGAAGCGGAGGAAGTCGGGCTGCCGGGTGTCGATCAGCCGCTGCCGTGGCCGCCGCCGGGGCAGCGCCTCGGTGAGCGCCAGCAGCGCCGAGCGGTCCTGCCGCAGCCGCTCGTCGTGCCGGAACGCCATCGAGTCGAGCCACCGGCGCAGCTGACCGATCAGCCCGATCCCGGTCATCACGGCGGCGACCAGCACGAACTGCAAAACCGTCGCGGTGGTTCCGGAGGAGGCCCGCATGGTCAGCGCGGCCGGAGCGCCGACGGCCACCACGCCGAGCAGCGCCGCGACCAGCGAGCGGATCAGGTCGGGCCGCAGCCGCTCGCCCACGTCGAGCGCGTCGGCCACCGCGACCAGGAAGCCGAGCATCAGCAGGTCGACACCGATCGCCGCGATCACGAGCTCGGGGGCGCCCACATCGACCAGCAGCAGCGCCGCTAGCCCCGCCGCGTAGAGGCCCGCCACCACCGCGAGCGCCGCCGGCAGGACGGTCGGCTGCACCTGGTCACGGAACCGCCAGAGCAGCACCACGCCACCGGCCATCGGCGCGATCACCACGAGCCGTCCGGTCGGCGGCAGCGCCACCAGCATCAGCAGGAACGGGGCCGAGAGGATCAGCCAGCCGAGGTCGATCTGGCGGCGCTCCGGCACCACCTTCGGCAGCAACGAGACCGCCGTCCCCGCCCAGAACAACGCCGGCAGGCAGAGAAAGATCTCGGCGGTCGCCGAGCCAGGAGCGAGGGTCCAGGTCACCACGCCGATCGCGTACGCCAGGAGCGCCGCGGCCGCGCGGGACGACGGGCCGCGCGCCGGATCACGGCCGATCAGGTAGCAGGCCGCCCACCACGAGAGGGCGAAGGCGGGCACGGCGACGGCGGGCACCGGAGCAGTCAACCAAACAGTCGTGCGGTCTCGGAAGCCGCGATCTCCCGCTTGCGTCGCCGCCGACGGACGATCAGCACCGCGCCCCAGATCAGCAAACCCAGTCCGACCAGGACCAATATCGGCATGAGGATCGCCAGGACCGACATGAGAACGCTGCCGATGTCTTCGGCCGTCGACGCGACCGGCGCCCCGAAGCCGGCCGTGCTCACGTTGACCACCGGCCGGGCCGCGGCCTTGACCCCGTGCACACCGAGCGCGATCAGCACGCCGGCCACGACCGGCACCCACTGGTGCGAGGTGAAGAACGAGCCCGGGTCGCTCACCGTCACCGTCTGGGCTCCCGAGCCGGCCCCGAACGCGAGCCCGCCCGCAGTCGGCCGGACCACGGTCTGCACGACGTCGTTGACATGGTCGACCACCGGCACCTTGTCGGCGACGACCTCGACGGCCAGCAGCAGGCCGAGGAGGGTCAGCACCCAGCCGTTGGCCAGCCACGTCCAGCCGTTCGGGAGGTCGATCAGCTCGGTGTACCGGGCCAGCAGGCCCATCACCATCAGGGGGATGTAGGCATTCAGGCCCGCCGATGCGGCGAGACCGGTGCCGGTCAATGCTTCGAGCACGATTCCAGCATGGCACCCACGTGCGAGCGCCACACTCGGGCTACCTCGTTCGAGTCCGCTACTGTCTTCGGGTGCGTCTGGTCATCGCGAAGTGCTCCGTCGACTATGTCGGCAAGCTGTCCGCCCACCTGCCTCCCGCCACCCGGCTGCTGATGGTCAAGGCCGACGGCTCGGTCTCGATCCACGCCGACGACCGCGCCTACAAGCCCCTGAACTGGATGAGCCCGCCCTGCAAGCTGCAGGAGGCGCCCGGGGTCTGGAAGGTCGTGAACAAGGCCGGCGAGGAACTGCGGATCACCCTCGAGGAGATCCTGCACGACACCTCGCACGAGCTGGGCGTCGACCCGGGCCTGGTCAAAGATGGTGTGGAGGCCCACCTGCAGGAGCTGCTGGCCGCACACCCCGAGACGTTCGGCGAGGGCTGGATCCTGGTCCGCCGCGAGTTCATGACCGCGATCGGCCCGGTCGACCTCCTCTGCAAGGACGCCGCCGGCCGCTCGGTAGCCGTCGAGATCAAGCGCCGAGGCGAGATCGACGGCGTCGAGCAGTTGACCCGCTACCTCGAGCTGATGAACCGCGACCCGCTGCTCGCCCCGGTGCAGGGCATCTTCGCCGCCCAGGAGATCAAGCCCCAGGCCCGGGTCCTGGCCACCGATCGAGGCATCCGCTGCGTGGTCGTCGATTACGACAGGCTCCGCGGCATGGCCAAGGACGAGCTCACGCTCTTCTAGTGCTCGGCGAGCTCGAGCAGCTTTGCCACGAGCTCATGAACGCTGGTCCAGGGGTTGCGATCGACGAGAGCCGCGTTGTCGCTCCGCTGGCGGACATCCAGCGCCATGGCATTTCGGAGGGCTCGTCCGTGATGGGGCCAAACCTTGGCGAAATCGAAGCCCTTCGCGTCATAGCCGCAATCGCATCGGCGGACCTTGGCGCGGATGGCTTCGTTGTTGACGAACGCGGTCTGGGAACGAAAGTGCAGTAGCAGTCACAACTCGAAGCACGGGTTCGATATGGCGCAGCGGATCCCGAGGCGATCTGCTCTCTCCACGGCCTGCGTGAGTCGCGCATGTGGGACCGCGTGGGCTCCGGGTGCCTCGACGTCGAACACGGCCCAGGTGTGGTCGTACTCCCGGCGGAGGGACTCTGCCTCCTGAACGACGCGCAGCGGCTCGGCGCCGAGCCCGACCACGCGGAGGCGCGCGGTCGCGAGCCGGAATTCTCGGCGGATTCCGCTGAAGTAGATGTCTTCGGTTTTCTCGCCCTCGCAGACGATCGCGATGGTCTCGGCCTCGGTCGATTCGCCGGCTCGCCGAGCGAGTCGGCGACTGTTACGCGCCATCTGACACGGGCTCCTGCAGAAGGTCTTCAAGCAGCGATCGGTCGAAGAACGGCACCGCGCCATAGCGTCCCTGGAGGTATCGGCCCTCCACGTCGTCCACCCCGTCGCGGACTCGGCCGTATTCGGTGAGCGGGTAGACCTTAGTGGCGCCGTCGCCGTCCTTCGCGGTCAGCCAGACCTGGTCGCGGCGCATGCGGTACTCGACGTGCCGTCCCAGAAGGTTGACGTCGTGCCCGGTGAAGATCAGTTGTGCGCCGTGGGGATTTGTCCGGCGGTCCTGAAAAAGCCCGACCAGCTGCGCGGTCAGCAGCGGATGCAGGTCGCTGCCGAGGTCATCGATCGCCAGGATGCGTCCGTCGTTCAGGCAGGAGATGGCGAGGCGGCTGAGGCGGAACCAAACTTGGGTGCCCGATGACTCCCACGTCCATGGCAGGGTCTCGCCCCCACTTGCCGTCTGAGCCCTGTGGATCAGTTCCAGACGTCGCGCGCCCTTTCCGTCGCGGTTCACCGGCCAGTTGACGCCCGGCGGGGGCTCCCTCATCGCAGTGCCGATCACCCCGATGTCCGCAAAGCGCAAGAGGCTCATGGTCTGTTCGTCAACCGGCTCGTACGGTGCGCGGTGGGGTGGGCCAGTCGTCACTTGGCGCCACCGTCCGAACCACGCCGCCACCGATCGCAGCTGCGCCTGGTTGTTGGCGGCCGCCGCCGACAGGAACAGGCTGTTCTCGCGTACCAGCTCGGCGATTGCCGCTTTGTGGCCGGTCAGGCTGGAGCCAAAGCTGATCTCCATGCCGGTGCGCTCGAAGAGCACGAGCCGTCGCCCCTTGGGCCAGGAGAAGAGCCACTCCTCCAGAATCACCGTGTCGTTCAGGGAGAAGCCGTACTCGTACCGGACTCCGTCGTGCACGAATTCGAAGACGAACTCGCTGGGTGCGTTCCTGCTCTCCGTGTCCAGCCGAAACGGCCAACGCGGAATCGGGTCTTCGGGCAACCAGCGCTGATGCGACTCGATGACGGTCGCCCTGCCGAAGTCCATCGCCTTGATCAGGTTGGATTTGCCCGACGCGTTCGAACCGAAGATTCCCGCCGCGGGTAGGGCCCGATCCTTGCTCAGCGGCAGCGCCGAGGTTGCCAACTCAGCATGATCGTCCAGCGCGATCATGCTGAGTTCCTGCTCGTCCCTGATCGATGCGAAGTTGGTGGCCCGGAACCGGAGCAACACCACGGCCTCCCTCGTCTGCGCCTACGCAGCCAAGAGTACCAATCTGGATGGCGATATCGGCAATTTTTGTCGCCAGGTTGATGTAAACGCTAGCGTGCGTGCAGTTCCACGCGATCGGGCGAGGTGGTGCCGGAGAGGTAGGCGCGGGCGCCGATCCCGCCGACCACGGCCTGGACCAGGACGGTTGTCCACGACAGGGGGTGGCCCTGGGCGATCTCGACCAGCGCCGGCAGGCCGAGCAGCAGCGCGTCGGGGCCGATCGCGGCGTTGACCAGCGGGCCGGTCGAGACCGTCCCCATCGGGGTGTCGAGGGGGAGCAGCTCGTTGCGGACGAAGCCGACGCGGGCTCTGCGTACGGCGGCCACCGCGCCGACCGGGCCCAGGGTGAGGCCCAGCACCCACCACTGGCCGGCGGGTAGGTCGCCCAGGGCGGTGAGCAGGCCCAGGGCCAGCGCGGACCAGAGCGCGGCCAGGATGCCGGGGACCCACATGCGTTGGAGGACCGCCTGGCGGGAGCTGAAGCCGAGCAGGCGCAGCAGGACCGGGTTGCCGGCATCCGTCTTCACGTTGCCGCCCGAGGTGGACGCTGCCAGCAGCGTGCCGATCAGGATGGCTATCCCGATCAGCCAGTGCGGGGCGTGACCCAGCAGGACGGGCAGGGCGGCCAGGAGCGCCAGCCAGAGCAGGCGCGTACGACGTCGCACGACCAGCAGCAGGTCCTGGGTGATCAGTACGGGCAGGCGGGTCGGGAAGCGGACCGAGCGCAGGTGGCGGTGGGCCCAGTAGCGCCGTTCGATCATGTCGGTGAGGAAGGACGGCTCCATGCCGAAGGCCGTGTCGAAGAGGGTGCCCGCGGTCTTGGCGGCCTCGAGGATGCGCTCGTTCGGGGTGCGCGCGAGTCCGCGTACGGACATGGCGAAGAGGAACCCGACGACCAGCGCAAGCGCGCCCACCAGCGGAAGCAGCGCCGATGCCGATGGCCACCCGCCGGCCGTGCCGGAATCGCCGGAGGTCGAGTCGGCGATCAGGCCCGCGAGGCCGGCCGCCAGCAGCAGCGAGACGAGCGCGTCGAGCCGGTCGCCCCAGCGGCCGCCCGCCTGCGCGGCCAGCGCGACCAGCAGCAACGCGATGCCGATCAAGCCGGCGCCGGCGGCCAGCAACGCCACGGCGGAACCGGCCTCGGTGCGCGGCGCGGCGTGACCGACGATCGCGATGCCGGCCAGCGCGCCCACGATGGCCGCGCCGATCGCGGTGAGTCGCAACGACGGCAGCAACAGGCGGCGACGGCTCACCGGCGCGGGCAGCAGCCAGGAAGCGGCCGGACGGCTCAGCGCCAGCGGGCCGAAACGGCGCAGGGCCAGGTAGAGCAGGCCGAACAGGATCGGCACCAGCGACGCCGCGGCCAGGCGGGAGGCGTTCGGTGCGGTCGGCCAGAAGACGACGGCGAGTTGCTTGTGCACCATGCCGCCGACCACGGCCACGAAGAGCAACGCGAAGTAGATGTTGCCGGCGGTGGCGCCGCGCTCGCGGTGAGCCGACTGGCGGCGGCTGATCCAGCGGCGGACGGGGGCGAGCGGGACGGCGGCCGAGGTCATGCGCTCAGCGACTCCATCGTGGTGACTTCCGCGCCCGAGTCGGCCGCGAACGCCTCGTCGTGGCTGGCCATCAGCAGGGAGCCGCCGTCGGCCACGTACTCGGCCAGCAGCGCCGCCACCTCCTTGCGGCCGTCGGGATCGAGGCGCTGCTCGGGCTCGTCGAGAATCAGCAGCGAGCTGGGGCGGATCAGCGCGATCGCCAGCGTGAGCCGCTGCTTCTGGCCCGAGGAGAGCGAGGGCGGGATGGCGTCGGCATGACCGGCCAGGCCGAAGCGCTCGAGCGCCTCGTCGATGCCGGCCTCCTCGGGGTCCTGCCCGTTGGCGCGGCAGACCAGCTCGGCGTGCTCGCGCACGGTGAGCCCGGGATACCAGGTCGGGGGCTCGACGGTGGTGACCACCGCCCGCCAGAACTCGGGGGTCGCGCCGGGCGATGCGCCGAAGACCCGGATCTCGCCGGAGTCGGGCAGCTGGAGGCTGCTCACGCAGCGCAGCAGCGTGGACTTGCCGATGCCGTTCTCGCCGGTGACGCAGACACCGGCGGCGGCCGGCACGGTCAGCGAGACGCCGACGAGGACCGGCGTGGAGCCGTAGCTGACGTGCAGGTCTTCGACCTCGACGGCGGGGTGATCTACTACCACCCCGCCAGCTTACGAGCGGCGTCCGTAGAGCAACCGCACGGCCTTCACGATCTGGCGGACCTGGGCCGGCGTGCGCTCGAAGGTCGTCGACGGCAGCAGCGACCTGGCCCGCCGGACGGTGATGGACTTGGCACGGGCGAACTCGCGCAGGCCGTCCTCGCCGTGGATGCGGCCGAAGCCGGAGTCGCCGACGCCGCCGAAGGGCAGGTTGCCCATGCCGACGAAGGTGAGCGTCGAGTTGACCGAGACCATGCCCGAGCGCAGCCGGCGGGCGATGCGGACCGCGTTGCGCTTGCCGAAGACGGCGCCGCCGAGGCCGTACGGGGTGTCGTTGGCCAGCCGGATCGCCTCGTCGGCGTCGGCGACCTTGGTGATGGTCAGCGTCGGGCCGAACGTCTCGTCGCGGATCTCGGAGGAGTCGGCCGGCACGTCGACCAGCACGGTCGGCGCCACGAACGGGGGCTGCACGGCGTCGGCGCCGCCGAGCACCGCTTTGCCGCCCTTGGCCAGGGCGTCGTCGATGTGCTCGCGGATGATGTCGATCTGCCGCGGCATGGTGATCGGGCCGATCTCCTCGCCGGTGCGCAGCTTGCCGGCCTTGGCGACGATCTCCTTGACCAGGCGGTCGTAGACCGGCGCGACCGCGTACACCCGCTCGATGCCGATGCAGGTCTGCCCGGCGTTCGTCATGCCGCCCCAGACGGCCGCCTCGGCGGCCGCGGAGATGTCGGCGTCGGCGTCGACGATGAGCGCGTCCTTGCCGCCGGCCTCGATCAACACCGGGACCAGGTTTTCCGCGCACGCGGCCATGACCTTCTTGGCGGTGGGGGTGGAGCCGGTGAACGCCACCTTGGCGACCCCGGAGCGGCACAGCGCGGCGCCCACGTCGCCCAGGCCGTGCACCGCCTGCAGCACCGGCTGCTCGGGCACCACCTCGGCGAACGTGTCGACCAGCCACTGGCCGACGATCGGGGTGTACTCGCTCGGCTTGAAGACGACCGCGTTGCCGGCGGCGAGCGCGCCGCTGATCGGGCCGATCGGGGTGACGATGGGGTAGTTCCATGGTCCGATCACGCCGACCACGCCGTACGGCTGGTATTCCAGGTGGCCGGTGTGCTCGGCGAGCAGCACCCGGGTGCGGGTGCGGCGGGGGCCGAGCACCTTCTTGGCGTGGCGGGCCGCCCAGTCGAGGTGCTCGACCGCCGTGACCGTTTCCATGATCGCGTCGGCGTTCGGCTTGCCGGTCTCGAGGCTGGTGAGCTGGGCCAGCTCGTCGATCCGCTGGACGATCAGCGAACGCCAGCGCAGCAGGCGGTCCTTGCGTCCGTCGTACCCGAGGGCCTGCCACCAGGCGGCGGCCTCGCGGGCCTTCGCGACGGCGGCGACGGTGGCCTCCGGTGAGGCGACCGGCACGCGGCCGGCTTCCTCGCCGGTGGCGGGGTTCGTGGAGATGAGCACGCCGTCTTCGATCGCCGGCACGCCGGGAACGCGAGTAGCCGTCATGTCCGGAGTCTACGGCGGTTGTTACTGCCCAGTCACTACGTACTCTTGACTGCGTGCCGCGCCGAAACCATCCCCGCCGCCGAGACCTGCCGACGCCTGTTGAGGAGGAGAACGTCCGCAGGGGCGTCGGCGGCATCCAGCAATGGCAGGACGGCGAGTGGATGGTGCGGTCGATCTTCGGCGCGGCAGCCGTCAAGACGTACCGATGCCCGGGTTGCATGCAGGAGATTCGTCCGGGCGTGGCGCACGTGGTGGCCTGGCCGGTCGACGGCAGCGGCGACCTGACCGACCGGCGGCACTGGCACACCGGCTGCTGGAAGGCGCGCGACCGGCGCAGCCCGGCGGTGGAACGCTCGCGCAACGCCCCGCGCTATGGGTGATGGGTGATGCCATCCGACCACCCCGCCCACCGCCCAAAGAAGGACTGAAGACCCTGATGCCGAGTAGTCAGATCCGTGCCAACTCGATCCTCCCCGCGCGTCGCGAAGACATCGAGCTGCACACCGCCGACGGCCTCACCCTGGTCGGTGAGCTGGCCCGCCCGCTCGACCACGACCCGGTCGCCACGCTGGTGTGCCTGCATCCGCTGCCCACCCACGGCGGCATGATGGACAGCCATGTCTTCCGCAAGGCGGCGTGGCGGCTGCCGGCGCTCGCGGGGATAGCGGTGCTGCGCTTCAACACGCGCGGCACGAGCAGCGTCCGGGGGAAGTCGGAGGGCGTTTTCGACGGCGCGATCGGCGAGAAGTACGACGTGGCCGCCGCCATCGAGTTTGCCGAGTTTTCGGAATTGCCGAATATCTGGTTGCTCGGCTGGTCGTTCGGGACCGATTTGACCCTGATGCACGGCCTGGACCCGGCGGTGGTCGGCGCGATCCTGCTGTCGCCGCCGCTGCGGTTCTCGCAGCCGTCGCACCTCGAGGCTTGGCAGGCGAGCGGCAAACCGCTGACCGCCATCATCCCCGAGTTCGACGACTACCTGCGCCCCGCCGCGGCGGCCGAAAAGTTCACCTATGGCGAAGTTGTTCCGATTGCCGGGGGCAAGCATCTCTGGGTCGGTGACGCCGAGACCGTGCTCGACGAGGTGGTGCGCCGGGTCGCGCCGGGCGTCCCGGTTCCGCTGCCGCGGACCTGGGACGGCCCGATCGAGAGCGGAGACATGAACGCGTACGCCGACCGCACGGTCGCCGCGTTCGCCGACGTCCCTGTTCCCGGCCCGCTCAGCGGTTCTCCTGACTCGGCACCACGACCTCGCGAATGATCAGCTGAATGCCGGCCACCATCGGGATCGCCACCAGCGCCCCGATCACGCCGAACAGCGCCACCCCGAGCAGGGCCGCCACCACGGCCGCCACGTCGCTCACCTTGACCGACCGGCGCATCACGTTCGGGTAGATCAGATAGTTCTCCGCCTGCTGGTAGATGATGAAGAAGATCACGCAGACGATGCCGGCGGTCAGCGACGACGCGAAGCCCACGAGGCTCACGATGATCGCGCCGAGGGTGGCGCCGATCTGCGGGATCAGGTCGAAGACGGCGACCACCACGGCCAGCGCGAACGGGTACGCCAGGCCGAGGACCATCGCCAGCACGAACGAGCTGAAACCGGCCAGCACCGCGATCGCCAGAGCGCCCACCATGTAGGCGCCGACCTTGGTGAGGATCTCGTCGGTGAGCAGCCGCACCCGGGCCCGCCGCGAGGCCGGCACGAGCGAGAACGCCGACTCGCGCATCCGGTCGAAGGCCGCCATGAAGTAGATCGTCAGCACCAGCACGGTGAGCGTGTTGAAGATCGTGCCGAACAACAGCTTGGCCCCGCCCACGACGCCGCCGACCGCGTTGCCGACCGTGCCCGCGTTGACCGCGCTGGTGACCTTCTCCATGATGTCGTAGCGCTCGACCAGGTCGTTGACGGTCTCGTTGCGCTGCAGCTGCTGGAGGTAGTCGGGCGCGTTCCGGATCAGCTCGTTGGTCTGGGTGACCAGCGGCGGTATCAGCGCGATGAGGCCACCGACCAGCAGGCCCAGCACGGCCAGCGCCACGATCGCGACGGCGCCGGCGCGCGGGATGCCCCGCCCCCGCAGCCAGCTCACGGCCGGGTTGAGCCCGATGGCGAGGAACGCGGCAATGAAGATCAGCACGAGGATCGACGCGGCGTTGCGGACACCCAGGAAGATCGCGTACGCGACGATGATGCCGAGCCCGCCCAGCAAACCGATCATGAAGGGGTTGCGGCGGTCGATCGGCGGCCCGGGACGCCCGAAGCGGCCTTCGAGCTCGGCTTCCGTGGTGGCGTCCTCAGCCGGCTCGGTCTCTTCTTCTGCGGTCACCCGAGTAATTCCTCCCCACCGATCTGTTCGGCGGGAGGTTATCGCCGTAGGGGCCGCAAACGCTAGTCGGCGTCCGCGCCCACCCGGGACGCGGGCGGCACGGTGACCTTTGCCGATGCGGTGACCTTGGCCGCGTGTTGTCCGGTGGGCTCGGCCGCGGCGTGCGCGCCGACCGGGCCGCCGGCCGCCGGCTTCTCGTCGGCCGGCTCGTCACTGTCGTCGTTCTCGTCGTCGGGGGAGGCGGCGGCCGCGAGCACCGCGGCGGCGGCCAGCTCGGCCACCCGCTTCGCCTCTTTCTGCACCTGGCGGCGCACGTCGGTGGCGTGCCGCTCGGCGGCCTCGCCGGCCCGCTTGGCCTCGGTGACCCGCTCGAGCTCGGACTCCAGCTCCTTGCGCACCTCGGCGAGGCGCTTGTCGATCTGGCCGGCCTCTTCTTCGCCGGCGCGTGCGCGTTCCTGCGCCGTCGCGAGCTGCCGCTCGGCGTCGGCGACCTTGGCCTGGGCGGCCTCGAGGTCGGTGGCGGCCTGAGCGATCTTCTCCTGCTGGGAGGCGATCTCCTTGCGTACGGCGGTGGCCTGCTCGTCGGAGCGGCGCAGCACATCCTCGGCGTACTTGTCGGCCTCGCTGCGCAGGTCGGCGCACTGCTTCTCGACGGCCGCGCGCTGCTGGGCCAGCTCCTGCGCGACGGCCTGGCGTCGCTGCGCGAGCTCCTGCTCGACGCCGGCCCGCAGCTCGGTGTGCTCACGGTCGGCCGCGGCGCGGTGGCCGTTGATCTCCTGCTGGTTCTTCTCCCGGAGCGCCTTGATCTCCTGATCGGCCTGCATCCGGGTGGACTGGGCGTAGCCGTCCGCCTCGGCGCGCACCCGCTGCGCGGCGCGGGCGGTCTGCTCGGTGTGCTGCTGGGCCTCGGCCCGTGCCCGGCCCAGCGTGTTCTCGGCCTCGGCGCGCATCTGCTCGGCCGACTGGCGGGCGGCGGCCAGCGCTTTCTCGGCGGCGGCGCGCTTGGCGGTGTCGGCGCGCTCCTCGTCGGCGCGGCGGGCGGCCAGGGCGATCTCGAAGTCGCGGATGCCCTCGTGGGCGTGCTTCTCGGCCTCGGCGCGGATGCGCTCGGCCTCGGCCAGGCGGGCGGCGATGTCGTCGGTGGCCGACGACTTGATCGCCTCGGCCTGCTCCTCGGCCAGCACCAGGATCTGCTCGACCCGCGAGCCCAGGTGGCGGAAGGACACCTCGGGACCGATGCCGCCGTTGCGGCGGGCCTGGGTGATCTCTTGCTGGAGGCGCTCGATCTGCGCGGCCATGCCCTGGATCTGCGCGTAGGCCTGTTCCCGCTCGGCGGCCAGCGCGGCTATCTCGTTCTCGGCCCGCGCGACGTACCGCTCGACCTGCTTCCTCTCGTAACCCCGCAGGGCGGTCTCGAAGCTGGGCTCGGTGGCCGCGTCCCCGCCGAGACCGAAGATTTCACCGCCGTGCGACATGCTGTCCATCCTCACATACGCATCGTCCCGTCACCGACCGATACACACCGTCCTGGGCGGAGTATGCGTCTAGTTGTGATTTGTCTGAGCCGGCCCGCCGGCGCAAAGGGCTACGCGCGCAAAACGACCCAGGCCGCACCGGAGAAACTCGGATACGGCCCGTATCGATGCGTAGCGGCCGACCAATCAACCGTGGCGTACCCGCGACAAGTACGCAACCGCAGAGGTCAGTGGCGAACGACTCAGGAGTTCGTCTTGGCCGCTACCGGCTTGTCTGCTGCGCCGTTCTTGTCGGCGTCGGGGGTGCGCTGGGCAGGCGCCTCGGCGGCCTTGGCTGCCTCGGCCGGCTTCGCGGGCGCGCCGGGCACCAGACCCGACAGGCCGGACAGCATCTGCCCGAGCTGGTTGGTGACGGCGTCCTTCTGCCGGGTGAGGTCTTCCACCTCGCGGCGGGCGGCCTGGGTGGTGAGCTCGGCCTCGGTGCGGGCCTCGCTCATCAGGCGCTGCGCCTCGGAGCGGGCCTCGGAAACCGTCTTCTCGGCGAGCGCCCGGGACTTCTCGGTGGTCTCGATCGCGTTGCGCTCGGACTCGACGCGGCGCTGCTCGGCGCGCTGCTCGATCTCCTTGGACCGGTCTTCCGCGGCACTGGCCCGCTGCTCGGCTTCGGCCACCATCTTCTGCGTGGCGTTGACCTGGGCGGCGTGCCGCTGCGATTCCTCGCGCTCGGCCTTCTCGCGCCGCTCGGCGATCTCGAGAGCGAGCGCCTGGAGGTCTTTGTCGCGCTTGTCCCGCGCGTCGGTCAGCAGCTTGGTCGCCTCGGCGCGCTTCTCCTCGGCCTCGCGGGAGGCCTTGGCCCGCAGCTGGGTGATCTCGCGCTCGGCGGTGGCGCGCAGCGACGCGACCTCACGCTCCACGGTCGACTTGAGCTCGGCGACCTCGTGCGAGGTGACCGTGCGCAGCTGCTTGGTCTCGCGGTCGGCGTCCGACCGCAGCGTGTCGGCCTCGCGCCGGGCCTGGACGCGGGCCTCGGCCGCTTCCCGCTCGGCGTGCGTGCGCACCTGGCCGGCCTCGCGCTCGGCGGTCGCCTTCATGGCGGCGGCCTCGGCGCGCGCCTTGTCGGTGATCTCGCGTGCCTCGAGCCGGGCCGCCGAGAGGATGCCCTCGGATTCCCGCTTCGCCTCGCTGCGGTGATCGTTCGCCTGTTCCTCGGCCAGCCGCAGGATCTGCTCGACCCGGGTGCCCAGCCCGGAGAGCGTCGGCCGGTTGTTCTCCTCCAGCAGCTTGTTGCTGTCGGCGAGCTTCTGTTCCACGGCGTTGAGCCGCTGCTCGGCCTGACGCAGACGGCGCTGCGCGTCGTTCATCCGCTGCTCGGCCTCGCCCTGGGCCTGCTGGGCCTGGTTGAGCGCCGCGATGATCCGGCCCAGGTGCGCGTCTACCTGCCCCCGGTCGTAACCACGGAGGACAACGGTGAAGTCGGTCTGGGAGTTTGCACCGTCGAAAAATGCCAAGTTCTGATCCTGCTGCTGAGGCATTGGGCCATCCTGGCGAAGACGCACCAGCCACGCAAGAGCGGACCGGCATCAGAAAAGACACGTAGATCAGCTTTGAGCTGCCCCTCAACGACGACGTCCGCCGTTCGGGCAGCGTAGGCAAGCCGCCTGTCACCTGCTGTATCCGGGGTTCGGGCGATCAGTTCAGCGGTCGCGCCGCTCGATGTCCCCGATCCTGCCAGGCCAGGTGCCTGTCCGTAAGGATGATTCACCCGGAAGGCGGACCAACTACGCGGGCTCCACCAATTCCACCAGAACCCCGCCCGCGTCCTTCGGGTGCACGAAGTTGATCCGCGAGCCGGCCGTGCCCCGCCGCGGGGTGTCGTAGAGCAGCCGGAGCCCGCGGGCCCGCAGCGCCGCCGAGGCCGCCTCGACATCGGCCACCGTATAGGCCAGTTGCTGGAGCCCGGGCCCGCTGCGGTCGAGGAACTTCGCGATCGCCGAATCGGGCCGGGCCGGGGCGAGCAGCTGGATCCGCGGGCCGGCGCCGTCGCCGACCGCGAGCATCGCCTCCCGGACGCCTTGCTCCGCGTTCGTCTCTTCGTGCACCACTCGCATGCCGAAGGTCTCGGCGTAGAACCTCTTCGCCTCGTCGAGATCGGCGACGGCGATCCCGACGTGATCGACGCGCAACAGCTCGACGTCGGCCAATTGAGGGTGGCTCGGTGTGACATTCTTGGGGGCGCTGGTTGAGGCCTCGGTCATCCCACTAGTCTTACTTGAACCACCGTTCAGGACGAAAGCGATCAGCCGTGACCACGTCGGTAATCGTCAGCGGCGCCCGCACGCCCATGGGCCGCCTGCTCGGCAACCTGAAGTCCCTTCCGGCCACCGCGCTCGGCGGCCACGCGATCCAGGCCGCCCTCGAGCGCGGCGGCGTCCGCCCCGACCAGGTCGAGTACGTGATCATGGGTCAGGTGCTGCAGGCCGGCGCCGGCCAGATCACCGCCCGCCAGGCCGCGGTCGCCGCCGGCATCCCGATGACCACGCCGGCCGTCACGGTCAACAAGGTGTGCCTCTCGGGGCTCGACGCGATCGCCCTGGCCGACCAGCTGATCCGGGCCGGCGAGTTCGAGATCGTCGTGGCCGGCGGCATGGAGTCGATGACCAACGCGCCGCACCTGATCAACCAGCGCCAGGGCGCCAAGTTCGGCGACGTGACGGTGCACGACCACATGGCGTTCGACGGGCTCACCGACCCGTGGGACGGCATCGCGATGGGTGAGGCCACCGAGCGCAGCGGCGCCAAGCTCGGCATCACCCGCGAGCGGCAGGACGAGTTCGCGGCGCTGAGTCACCAGCGTGCCGCCGCCGCGCAGAAGAACGGCCACTTCGCCGAGGAGATCGCGCCGATCACCATCGCGCAGCGCGGCGGCGACGTCGTCGTCGACACCGACGAGGGCGTCCGCCCCGACGCGACCGCCGCATCGCTGGCCAAGCTGCGCCCCGCGTTCGCCAAGGACGGCACCATCACCGCCGCCAGCGCGTCGCCGATCTCCGACGGCGCCGCCGCGGTCGTGGTGATGAGCCGCGCCAAGGCCGAAGAGCTGGGCCTCACCTGGCTCGTCGAGATCGTCGCGCACGGCAACGTGGCCGGCCCCGACTCGTCGGTGCAGTCCCAGCCGGCCAACGCGATCAAGCACGCGCTGGCGAAGGCGAAGCTCGAGGTGGCCGATCTCGACCTCATCGAGATCAACGAGGCGTTCGCCCAGGTGGTCATCCAGTCGGCGGGCGAGCTCGGCGTCACCGACGAGATCGTCAACGTGAACGGTGGCGCGATCGCTCTCGGCCACCCGATCGGCATGTCCGGCGCCCGTCTGGCCCTGACCCTGGCGCTCGAGCTGCGGCGCCGCGGCGGCGGGCTCGGCGCGGCGGGCCTCTGCGGCGGTGGCGGCCAGGGGGACGCCCTCATCGTCAAGGCACCCGCCGCGTGAGTCGTCGCCACGACGTACCCACCCTTGTCGCACGAGCCCGGGAGGGCGACGCCCGCTCGGTCGCCCGGTTGATCAGCCTGGTCGAGAACGGCGATCCGGCCCTGCTCGAGGTCGCCGCGGCCCTTGCGCCGTACGCCGGGCACGCCCAGGTGGTCGGTCTGACCGGCTCGCCCGGCGTGGGCAAGTCCACGACGACCAACGAGCTGGTGCGGGCCCTGCGCGCCGAAGGCAACCGGGTCGGAGTGCTCGCCGTCGACCCGTCCAGCCCGTTCACCGGCGGCGCCATCCTCGGCGACCGGGTGCGGATGCAGGAGCACACCGTCGACCGCGGCGTCTACATCCGGTCGATGTCCAGCCGGGGCCAGCTCGGCGGCCTCTCCGCCGCCACGCCTCAGGCGGTCCGCGTGCTCGAGGGTGCGGGCTGCGAGGTGATCCTGGTCGAGACGGTCGGCGTCGGCCAGGCCGAGGTCGAGATCGCCTCGCTCGCCGACACGACGCTGGTCCTGCTCGCGCCCGGGATGGGCGACGCGATCCAGGCGGTCAAGGCCGGCGTGCTCGAGATCGCCGACGTCTTCGTGATCAACAAGGCCGACCGTCCCGGGGCCGACGCGACCTACCGCGACATCCAGGGCATGCTCGGCCTGGCCGAGCGCGCGGCCGGCGAGTGGCGGCCCCAGGTGGTGCGGGCGACGGCGGTGCGCGGCGAGGGCATCGACGACGTGGTGGCGGCGATCGGCAAACACCGGGCCTGGCTGGAGTCGAGCGGCAATCTCACGCTCCGTCGCGAGCGGCGGGCGTCCGTCGAGGTCGAGGCCATCGCCTTGGGCACGCTGCGTGCTCGCATCAGCGACCTTCGCGAGGGTACGGCGCTGAGCACGCTCGCCGCGGCGGTGGCCGCCGGAGAGCTCGACCCGTACGCCGCGGCCGACGAGCTGATCAAGGGCCTCTAGGAGAACTCGGCGAGGGTCTTCCGGATCAGCGCCAGATCCCAGGTGAAGGCGCCGCTCGCCAGGTCGGCCACGATCGAGCGCAGCCAGGCCACCTCGGCGCCCAGCATCGCCGCCCGGTACTCGTCCTCGATCAGGAACAGCCGGGGCATGCCCGGTGGCGCCTGCTCCCGGATCGCCGCCAGCCGCGCCTGCTGGGCCTCGATCCGCCGCTCCAACAGCTCTTTCACCTCGGCCGGCGCCATCACGGCGAGGAACGCCAGCGCGGCCGGGAACTCGGGGAACTCCCGCGCCGGCGCCGGCAGCATCTCGGCGAGCCAGCGCCGGAAGGTCGCCGCTCCCGCCTCGGTGATCTCGTAGACCGTGCGCTCGGGCCGTCCGGCCTCGCGCGCGGTCGTCGCCGGCCGGGCCATCCCGTCCCGCACCAGCCGCTCCAGCGCCTGGTAGACGCTGTTGCGCTGGGCCACGTTGACCAGCTGGTCCTGCCCGCGCTCCTTGATCACCTGTTGCATCCGGTACGGGTGCATCGGCGCCTCGGTGAGCAGCGCCAGCAACACCACCGCCAGCGTCGAGCGGCGCGGTTCTCCCTGCATTTGATCAGCTTACGGGCCTTGACGATTCATAGTCATAGTATGCATAGTCAGAGTATGACTAACGTTGCTCTCGTGGCCGGCGGCGGCATCGCCGGCGCCGTCGCCGCCATCGCCCTGCAGCGCGCCGGCTGGCAGCCGCGCCTGCTCGAGTCCCGCCCCGAGGGCGTCGCCGACGAGCGCGGCGCCTTCCTGACCGTGGCCGTCAACGGCCTGACCGCCCTGCGCGCCCTCGACCTCGATCCCGCGCGTCTGCTCGCCGCCGGCTTCGCCACCCCGACGCTGGCCATGGCCAACGGCGCGGGCCGCCGCCTGGCCCTGCTCCCGCTCGGTGGCCCCACCCCCGACGGCACGGTCACCACGACCATCCGCCGTGCCGACCTCTACGCGGCCATGCGCGCTGTCGTGGCCGAGCGCGGCATTCCGATTGAGTACGACCGCAGGCTGACGGACTACACCGAACGCGCCGACGGCGTCACCGCGACCTTCGCCGACGGCTCGACCGCGTCGGGCGATCTGCTCGTCGGCGCCGACGGCCTGCGATCCCGTACCCGTGAGATCTTGAACCCGGACGGCCCGGCGCCGACCTACCTGGGCCTGCTCAACACCGGCGGCTTCACCGACCGTCCGGTCGAGGCGGACCTCGACCGCACCCCCGGCCTCATGCACATGGCCTTCGGCCGCCGCGCCTTCTTCGGCTGGGCGCCGGCGCCCGACGGATCGGTGTGGTGGTTCGCCAACCCGCCCAGCAAGCAGCCGGTCCGCCCGGCCGATTTCACCCCGGCGTCATGGCGCGCCCACCTGATCGACCTCTTCGCCGACGACGACCTGCCCGCGGCCGCCATCATCCGCGCCACCGACGTGGCGATCGGCCCGTGGAACACCGACGACCTGCGCCGCGTCCCGACCTGGCGCTCCACCCGGGTGGTTCTGGCCGGCGATGCGGCCCACGCGGTCGCGCCGTCCTCGGGCCAGGGCGCTTCGATGGCCATCGAGGACGCTGTGGTCCTGGGCCGCTGCGTCACCGAACGCCCCGGCGACCTGCCCGGCGCGCTGGCCGCCTACGAGCAGACCCGCCGTGCCCGCGTGGAAAAGGTCGTAGCCGTGGGCCGTCGCAACGGGAGCGGCAAGACGGCCGGCCCGATCGGCGCCGCCATCCGCGACGCGATGCTCCCGCTGGTCATGAAGATGGCTTTCCGCAAGGGGAACCCCCAAGCGTGGATTCTCGACCACCGGGTGTGAGGTCGCACGGTGATTCGCGACGGCCGGCGTTCTTCGGCAAGGTGGGTGCGTGACCACAGACATCATCCGGGTCGGCGTCCTCGGTGCGGCACGGATCGCGCCGATGGCGCTCCTGCGGCCGGCTCGGCACTCGGCGGCAGTCGAGGTGGCGGCCGAGGCCCGCATGGCCGTGCCGATACCCAGGCCCTCCGACATCCGCTACCGCCTCGATCTGGCCGGCGGGGCGATGATGGACATCGGCGCGTACGCGGTGCACATGGTCCGCGCCCTGACCGGCGCCGAGCCCGAGGTCGTCGGCGCCCGGGCCAAGCTGCGGGGCGCCGGGATCGACCGGGCGATGACCGCGGATCTGCGCTTCCCCGACGAGGTCACCGGGACGATTTTCGCCTCGCTGTGGTCGTCGCGGGTGCTGCGCCTGAGTGTCCGGGCGATCGGGGGCTTACCGACCGTCCCACAAGCGGCCGGGACAGCTCAGGGCGAAGACTGATCGTCCGATTCAGCGGTTGTGCCGGCTGCCCCGCAATACCTCGAGGGCCACGGCCAGCGCGGCCTCGAGCACCTCGTTCTCATCGGCGTCCTCCCAATCGGCGGACACCGCGGCAGTCTGGACGGCCACGAAGGCGGTGCGCGCACGAATCCGGTCCACCAGGGTGGCATCGGGACCGGCGAGGGCCTCGAACAGCCGCCGCTGGCTCCGTTTGATTTCGGCCCCGAACGGCAGGTTGCTGATCTCGGTGAAGTTCTCCCGGATCAGCCGGACCAGATAGACGCTCCGGCCGGCCTGGTATTCGGCGATCCGGCGCAGCAACTCCTCACGGCCCGCCAGTGTCGAGACGTGCGGCGCGGCCTCCTCGATCATCGTGTTGATGGCGTCGAGATGGCCGAGCAGGATGCCGTTGAGGATCTCTTCCTTGGTCTTGAAGTGGAAGTACAGCGCGGCCTTGGTGACCCCGAGCTCGTCGGCGATCTCCCGCAGCGACGTGTTGGCGTACCCCTGGGTCGCGAACAACCGCAGGCCGACCGACAGGATCCGGCCCCGGGTGTCGGTCCGCCGGTGATCGACGCCGTCCGTGCGCTGTGTCATGGGTTACCTCCCACCCACTATTAAAAAGCTTGACGCCCGGCTAGTCAAATACCTAACGTTGGATACCTAACCGGCCGACTAGCAACGTGAGAGTTGACCAGCCCGCGTGAAAGAGGTCCCGTGATGTCACAGCCCGCTGCGCCGCAAACGGCGGCGCCCACCACGGCGGGGCTGGGGTTCAGCCACCGCCAGATTCTGGTGACCATGAGCGGCCTGGTGATCGCCATGCTGCTCGCCCAGCTCGACAACATGATCGTCGCGCCCGCGCTGCCGACGATCGTCGGCGACCTCGGCGGCCTCGCACACCTGGCCTGGGTCACCACCGCATACATCCTGGCCACCACCATCGCCACCCCGATCTGGGGCAAGCTCGGCGACCTGTACGGGCGGCGGATCACCTTCGTCTCCGCCGTCGGGCTGTTCCTGATCGGCTCCGCGCTGTGCGGCATGGCCCAGAACATGGGCGAACTGGTCGCCTTCCGGGCCGTCCAGGGCCTCGGCGCCGGCGGCCTGATCGTCGGCGTGCTCTCGATCATCGGCGAGATGATCCCGCCTCGCGACCGCAGCAAGTACCAGGGCATCATGATGGCCGTCATGCCGGTTGCGCTGATCGGCGGCCCGCTGATCGGCGGCTTCATCACCGACCACGTGTCCTGGCGCTGGGCCTTCTACGTGAACCTGCCTTTGGGCGCGATCGCCCTCGTCGTCGCCTGGATCACTCTCGCGAAGCTGCCCCGCGGCACCGGCCACGCGCGCATCGACTGGCTCGGCACCGGCCTGCTGGCCATCTGGATCACCTCGCTGGTGCTGATCACCACCTGGGGCGGCAGCCAGTACGACTGGACCTCGCCGCAGATCCTCGGCCTGATCGCCCTCACCATCGCCGGCCTGGCCGCCTTCATCGTGGTCGAGCGCCGTCAGGCGGAGCCGATCATGCCGCTGCGGGTGTTCAAGAACCGCAACTTCGTCCTGGCCGGCGGCATCGCCTTCATCTCCGGCTTCGCGCTGTTCGGCGCGATCGGCTACCTGCCGCAGTACCAGCAGTTCGTCCAGGGCGCGTCGGCGACCAACAGCGGCCTGCTGCTCATGCCCATGATGATCGCGATCATGGTGGTCAGCCTCACCATCGGCCAGGTCATCGGCCGGACCGGCCGCTACCGCATCTTCCCGATCGTCGGGGCGGTCCTGGTCGCTGCGGGCATGCTGCTGTTCACCACGGTCGGCACCGGCACCTCTCAGGTGACCACCGCGCTCTTCATGGTGGTCCTCGGCGCCGGCATGGGCGGCATCATGCAGACCAGCACCCTGATCGCCCAGAACAGTCTGGAGCCGCGGGACATGGGCGCGGGCACCGGCGCGTCGACCTTCCTGCGCAACATGGGCAGCTCGCTCGGCGTCTCCATCCTCGGCGCCCTCTACGCCCACCACCTCACCGACACGCTCGCCCAGACCGGGGCATCCGGCGAGGTGGCCTCGATGACCCCGGCGGCGTTGCGCGCGCTGCCCGAGGCCGCCCGGCACCTCTTCCAGCAGGCCGTCACCGACGGCATCACCAGCCTGTTCCTTTGGGGCAGCGCCGTCGCCGCGCTCGGCATCGTCATCGCCCTGTTCGTCCAGCACGTGCCGCTGCGCGGCAGCAAGCCCGCCACCGAGGCGCGCGAGTCGCTGGCCGCCACGGCCCCGGTCGAGGTAGCCGTCTGAGCCGCCGGGCGCCCGGCTGGATTCCCCTGATCCGGCCGGGCGCCGACACGCCTTAATTATCGTTCAGGTTTGCCTCTACGATGGCTGCATGGATGCTGCCGACATCGCCGCCGGCCGGGAGCGCTGGCAACGGCGCTACGACGCCTCACGCAAGCGCGACGCGGATTTCACCACGCTTTCGGGCTCGTCCGTCGAGCCGGTCTACGGGCCGCCCGAGGGTGCGGGCTACCCGGGCTTCGCGCGCATCGGGTGGCCGGGCGAGTTCCCGTACACCCGGGGTCTTTATCCGACCGGATATCGCGGACGCACCTGGACCATCCGCCAGTTCGCGGGCTTCGGCAACGCGCAGCAGACCAACGAGCGGTACAAGATGATCCTCGCGGCCGGCGGCGGCGGGCTCAGCGTCGCGTTCGACATGCCCACGCTGATGGGCCGCGACTCCGACGACCCGCAGTCGCTCGGCGAGGTGGGGCACTGCGGCGTCGCGATCGACTCGGCCGCCGACATGGACGTGCTCTTCGACGGGATCAACCTGCAGGACGTGACCACCAGCATGACGATCTCGGGGCCGGCCGTCCCGATCTTCGTGATGTACCTGGTGGCGGCCGAGCGGCAGGGCGCCGACCTTTCGCGCCTCGACGGGACGCTGCAGACCGACATCTTCAAGGAGTACATCGCGCAGAAGGAGTGGCTGTTCGAGCCCGAGCCGCACCTGCGCCTGATCGGCGATCTCATGGAGTACTGCGCCCGTGAGATCCCCAAGTACAAGCCGCTGTCGGTGAGCGGCTATCACATCCGCGAGGCCGGGTCGACCGCCGCGCAGGAGCTGGCGTACACGCTGGCCGACGGCTTCGGCTACGTCGAGCTCGGCCTGTCCCGCGGCCTCGACGTCAACCAGTTCGCGCCGGGCCTGAGCTTCTTCTTCGACGCACACATCGACTTCTTCGAGGAGATCGCCAAGTTCCGCGCGGCCCGCCGTATCTGGGCCCGCCGCCTGCGCGACGACTACGGCGCCACCAGCGAGAAGGCGCTGTGGCTCAAGTTCCACACGCAGACCGCGGGGGTCAGCCTCACCGCGCAGCAGCCGGTCAACAACGTGGTGCGCACCGCCGTCGAGGCGCTGGCCGCGGTGCTCGGCGGGACGAACTCGCTGCACACCAACGCCCTCGACGAGACGCTCGCGCTGCCCACCGACGAGTCGGCCGAGATCGCCCTGCGCACCCAGCAGGTGCTGATGGAGGAGACCGGCGTGGTCAACGTGGCCGACCCGCTCGGCGGCTCGTGGTATCTGGAGTCGCTGACCGACCGCATCGAGGCCGAGGCCGAGGAGATCTTCGCCCGCATCCGCGAGCTGGGCGCCGACGGCAGCCTCACCGAGGGCATCCTGCGCGGCATCGAGGACGGCTGGTTCACCGCCAACATCGCCGAAGCGGCGTTCGTCTACCAGCAGGCGCTGGAGAAGAACGAGAAGCGCATCGTCGGCGTCAACGCGCACACCGGCACGGTGGCGAAAGATCTGGAGATCCTTCGCGTCTCCCACGAGGTCGAGGTGGTGCAGCGGCGCGAGCTGGGCGAGCGCCGGGCTTCCCGCGACTCCGTACGGGTGAAGGCCGCGCTCGACCGGCTCGTGGCCGTCGCGCGCACCTCGGAGAACATGATCCCCGCCATGCTCGAGGCGGCGCGGGCCGAGGCGACCCTCGGGGAGATCTGCGGCGTGCTGAAGGCCGAGTGGGGCATCTACCGCGAGCCGGCCCGCTTCTGAAAGCTCATATATCGGACGCCGGGGCGCACTTTGCCGCGCCTCGGCGAACTGGTGCTCGTGCGCTCGTCGTGGGATCTTGCGCAAGCGCCCGGCGGCGTTGAGTATCTGGGTGACGTGGGGTTGTGACGTCCGATATCCGGCCGCCCCGCGGCACGGCGAACCGCCTTGTCAGCGTGCGAGACTAGGTAACCATGAGCGACCCAAGGACCACTCCGTCGATCTTCACCCGCGGCGCGGTCGATCTCAGCGCGCTGCGCACCCCGGCCCCCACCCCGGCGGCGGCCCCGAGCCGCCCGGCCACGACCGGCCCCTCAACCGGCTCCTCAGCCGGCAGCGCACCCAGCAGCGGCGCTCCGGCCGCGGGCTTCCCCGGCGGCGGGCCCGAGACGATCATCGAAGTCACCGAGGCCAACTTCCAGTCGGCCGTCCTCGAGCGTTCCCTGAACACCCCGGTCATCCTCGACTTCTGGGCCGACTGGTGCGAGCCGTGCAAGCAGCTCTCGCCGGTGCTCGAGCGCCTCGCCCAGGCCGGCGGCGGCTCCTGGGTGCTCGGCAAGGTCGATGTGGACGCCAATCCGCGGCTCGCCCAGGCGCTGCGCGTGCAGGGCATCCCGATGGTGGTCGCGGTCGTGGGCGGCCAGCTCGTCGAGGGCTTCACCGGCGTCCTGCCGGAACATCAGGTCAAGCAGTACGTCGACGCCGTGCTCAAGGCCGGCGGCGTGTCGGTCGAGCCCGCCGAGGACCCGCGGCTCGACGCGGCCGACGACGCGCTGATGGTGGGCGACCTCGAGGCGGCCGAGGCGGCGTACAAGAAGATCCTCGCCGAGTCGCCCGCCGACGCGGCGGCCGAGTCCGGCCTTGCCCAGGTCGCCCTCTATCGGCGGGTGGGCGGCAACGACCCGGCGGCCGCACTGGCCGCCGCCCAGGCCAACGCCGACGACATCGACGCCCAGCTGCTCGCGGCCGACGTCGAGGTGCTCTCGGGCCAGGCCGACAAGGCGTACGAGCGGCTGGTCGCGCTGGTCAAGCGCACCTCCGGGGACGACCGGGACGCCGTACGCAAGCACTTGCTCTCGCTGTTCAGCGTGGCCGGACCGGACGACCCCGCGGTCGCCGGCGCCCGGCGAGCGTTGGCCAGCGCGCTCTTCTAGGCGGGAGGCTCCGTGCGCCGGATCGCAGTCCTCGACGCACCGTCCAATCTCGGTCTGCGCCCGCCGACCGCGACCTCGGTGCCGGGCTGCGCCAAGGCGCCCGGAGCCCTCCGCGACAACGGCCTGCTCACCAGGCTCGGCGCCCGCGACGCCGGCTGCCTGACCCCGCCGCGGTACGACCCCGGCGACTGGCGCCCCGGCGACGGCGTGGCGCAGGCCGCGCAGATCGCGGAATACTCCCGCCGCCTCGCCGACCGGATCGGCGGCATCCTCGACGCCGGCGAGTTCCCGGTGATCCTCGGCGGCGACTGCTCGATCCTGCTCGGCTCGGGCCTGGCCATGCACCGCCTGGGCGAGGCGGTCGGCGGCCGCATCGGCCTGGTCTTCGTCGACGGCCACTCCGACTTCCGCCACCCCGGCAACGCGTCCTATGTGGGCGCGGCGGCCGGGGAAGACCTGGCCCTGGTCACCGGCCGCGGCCAGCCCGACCTGGCGTCGATCGAGGGCCGCCGGCCGTACTTCCGCGACGTCGACGTGGTGGTCATGGGCCTGCGAGCCCAAGACGAGTACCGCCTCGACCTGCAGGCCGCCGGCATCGTGACCCGCCCGGTTCCGGCCCTGCGCGCCGAGGGCGCCGCCCGCAGCGCCCAGTGGGCCCGGGAGCAGCTGGTCGACTGCGCCGGCTACTGGCTGCACGTCGACGTCGACGTCCTCGACCCCGCCGTGATGCCGGCGGTCGACGCGCCCTCGCCCGGCGGCATCGCCTTCCCCGAGCTCGAGATCCTGCTGGCCGGGCTGGTGGAGTCCCCGCACTGCCTGGGCGTCGAGATCACCGTCTTCGACCCCGACTACGACCCCGACGGCCTCTACGCCGCCGAGATCGCCGGCACGGTCGCGGCGGGCCTGGCGGCCGCCCGCACGGTCACCCCGCGCCCCGACCTGATCGCGGCCCGAGCCGACCTGGCCGCCCCCAGAGGCGCAGCCGCAGCCGCGCCCACAGCGGCAACGGCGCCGTCGGACGAACCCGCTTCCACAACCGGGTTGCCGGTCGCGCCCACGGCCGCCGCAGCGCCGTTGGCCGCACCCGCCGCGCCCTCGATGGCGCCCACAAAGGCGCCGTTGGCCGGGCCTGGCACCGCACCCGCAGCTGTGCCGTCGATCGCAGCCGTGCCGTCGGCCGCACCCGCAGCCGTGCCGTCGGCCGCACCCGCAGCCGTGCCGTCGGCCGCACCCGCAGCCGTGCCGTCGGCCGCACCCGTAGCCGTGCCGTCGTCCAAGCCGCCGACGGACGACGAGCCGCCGGAGACGCCCGCCGAGCAGGAGCCCGAGGCCGAGGCCGAAGCGACCCCCGAGGCCGAAGCGACGCCTGAGGTTGACGCGACGCCTGAGGTTGACGCAACGCCCGAGGTTGACGCGACGCCTGAGGTTGACGCGACGCCCGAGGTTGACGCGACGCCTGAGGTTGACGCGACGCCCGAGGCAGAGACAACGCCGGGACCGGAAGCCGAAATTGCCGTTTTGCCAGGATCTGGCGGCGTGGTCGAGGACGAAGCAGGCGCCGATGTCGAGGCGGCCGATGAGGTGGAGCCGGCCGTTGAGGTGGAAGCGACAGCGGACAAGCCCGAGATGGAGGCGCCCAAGGCGGCCGCCGAGCCGATCTCGTTCGTGACCCGCCCGCTCGGCCAGGCCCCGCTGCTCGACTCCAGGCCCCTGCCGGCCACCCGACCCGGCATGCTCCGCCCCCGCGCTGCGGAGGTTCGCCCGGCGGAGGCGCGCACCGCGGAGGTCCGCGCGGGGGAGGTCCGCGCGGCGGAGGCCCGCGCGGCGGAGGAACTCCCCGCCGAGGACCTCCCGGCCGCTGACGGCTTCTCGCTGCCGGCTCAGCGCCCGGCGTTCGACCTGGGCTCCGGCTCTCCGGCGGACATCGCCTGACCCGGGCCGCTCGAGGCGGCCCGGGCGCTGGCAACGACTTTGTTCCCGGCGGCTACTTGTTCAGGGCGTTCAGGAAGTTCTCGACGATCGGGACGGCCGCCTCGGAGCCCGCCCCACCCTTCTGCACCATCACCGCGAACGCCACATCCCCCTGGTACCCGATGAACCACGAGTGCGTGTCCTTCGACTTGTCGTCGAACTCCGCGGTGCCCGTCTTGCCGAAGACCGGCTTGCCTTTCACGTCCTTCAGCGCGGTGCCCGTACCCCCGGTGACGACCTCGCGCATCATCGACCGCAACGCGCTCACCGCGCCGTCGTCCAACGGCAGCCCGTAGGCCGCCGGCTTCGCCGGGGCCGGATCGAGCAGCAGTGTGGGCTGCTTGAACTGGCCGCGCGCCACCGACGACGCCACCGAGGCCATCGCGATCGGGCTGACCGCGGTCGCCCCCTGCCCGAACGTCGCCGCCGCCAGCTCGGTCGGGCTGCCCGCGGCCGAGACCTTGCCGCTGAACGCCTCGACACCCAGATCCCACTGCTGGCCCAGGCCCAGCTGGGAGGAGGCATCTTGCAGGCCTTCGGCGCCCAGCTTCGGCGCGAGACCGACGAACGCCGTGTTGCACGACTTCGCGTAGTCGACATGGAACTGGACCTTGCCGAGCACCTCGCCGTCCGAGTTCTTGAACTCGCGGCCGTCGACCGTCGCGTTCTTGGGGCAGTCGACGATCGAGGTGGCCGTGACCGCCTTCCTCGCCAGCAGGCCGTACGCCGAGACGGTCTTGAACGTCGAGCCGGGCGGGACCTGGCCGGTGAGCGCGGTGTCGACGGTGCCGCCGTCGGGGCCGTTGGCGACCGCCAGCACCGAGCCGTCGCTGATCTTGATGGCGACCAGGGAGCTGGGCTGTTTCTGGGTGGCCAGCGCCGCGTCGGCCGCCGTCTGGGTCTTCTCGTCGATCGTGATCTTGACGGGTTTGCCGTCGACCGGCTTCGTGCTGAACAGCTGGGTGTCGCTGACCGTGCCGTCCGCCGCCTCGCGGGCGATCACGACGGACACCCCGGCCGTGCCGCGCAGCGTCGTGTCGTACCGCTGCTGAAGCCCGCCGTGTCCTACCACGTCGCCTTGGGCGATCACCTGAGGATTGGCGTCGATGTCCTCGCGGGTCGCCTGGTCGGCGGTGCCGAGCAGCGCCCGGGCGAAGGCCCGGGTCGGCGCGAGGTCGCGCGTCTCCGCGCGGAACACCGTCCCGGCCAGTGGCCGCACGTCATTCCGGATCTTGTTGTAATCGGGCCGTCGCAGCGTGACCAGCTCGATGAACGCGCCCGGATCGGAGTTTTTCACCCGGTCGGCGAGGTTGGACATGTCGACCGAAATTTTGATCTTCTTGAACGCTGCGGCCAGGTCCTTCTGCAACTGTGCCAAGTTTGTGATCTTCTCGGGACTGACCCCGATGGTGACCACTTCCCGTGGCGTCACGATCGGCTTGCCGGACGCGTCCTGAATGGCCGCCCGCTTCGACGCCACCCGGCGTACGCCCAGCTTGTCGCCGCTCTGCAGCTCGCTCTGCACGATCGCCGGCTCCCAGACCACCTGCCAGCCGTCGCTGTTCTGCTTGGTCAGCCGCACCGTGCTGTTGTACGACCACGGGGCGCCGCCCGGCAGCGTCCAGTCCAGTTTGATCGTGCTGGAGGCGATGTCGCCGGTGGTTTTGGGCTCGCCGACCGGGGTCAGCACCAGCGACTGCTTGACCAGGTCGCCGGCGAGCGCGTGCAGCTGGTTGACCACCTCGTTCGCGCCGATCTTGCTGCCGTCGGCGGCCACGAAGCCCACCGAGCTCAGGTTGCCGCTGCGCCAACCCTCGAGGAAGGCCCTGACCGTGTTGTCGGGGCCGTCCTTGGAGCAGGCCGCTAAACCGCCTGCGACCAGGGTCAACGAGGCCGCGAGGGCGGCCGCGCGGCGGCGGCTCGGGTCACGGCGGTCAAGCATGAGGTCCCCTCTCCTGGGTACGCCGGAGGCGATGCTACGGAACGGTAATAAAGATGCGCTCGTCCCGCCGACCCGGAAAACGTGACCTACGGCAAATTTGGGAGATCCCCCCACGCGTGTGATCCGGCCGTGGCGCGCCGTTCTAGGCTGTTGTGGGACACGTTCGAACCCACAGTGTCGTGGGTGAGGGGAGCACCAAGTCATGGCTGTCGCCGATGAGGCAGCGCCGGAATCCGACCCGACAACCGACCCTGAGCTGGACCTTTCCCAGGGCCCTGGGCTCGCCCTCACGGGCCGCCTCGGCGCCTCCGCGGATGACGGTGAGCTCGACGAGCCGCTGCCCAACGGTGAGCGCCTGGTGGCGCAGGCGGTCGAACTGGCCGGCGCCGATCATGCGACGGCGTCGCTGGTCGGCCGGTACTGGCGATTCGCGCCGGACGAGGAATTGGTCGGTTTCACCGCGCAGGAGATGTACGACGCGGCGGTCGCGCACCGCGAGCTGGCGGCGGTCCGGCTCCCGGGCGAGCTGAAGCTCGCGATCACGGCGCCGAGCGGCTCCCAGTGCCACACCGTCCTGCAGATCGTCACCGACGACATGCCGTTCCTGGTCGACTCGGTGATCGCCCTGCTCACCGCGCACCAGCTCCAGGTCCACCTGCTGGTCCACCCGCTGATCGTGGTGCGCCGCGAGCCGCTGGGCGCGATGGGCGAGCTCGCCGCCGACGTCGAGCCCGACGACGCGATCGACGGCGACCTGGTGGAGAGCTGGATCCGGATCGAGATCGACCCGATCCGCCGCGAGGAGGCCCGCGACCAGCTGCACAACGAGGTGCGCCGGGTGCTCACCGACGTGCGCGACGCGGTGGAAGACTGGCCGCGCATGCGTCAGCGGGCATTGGTGATCGCCGACGAGCTGGCCGCCGCGCGCGGGTCCGACGCCAAGCTGCCGGTGCCCGACAAGGACGTCACCGACTCGATCGAGCTGCTCAAGTGGCTGGCCCACGACCACTTCACGTTCCTCGGCTACCGCGAGTACCGCCTCGACGGCGACGTCCTCAACGTGCTTCCCGGCACCGGCCTGGGTATCCTGCGCGGCGATTCGAGCCCGCGCCGGATCTCCTCGATGACCCCCGAGGCCTACCAGCGCGCGCTCGAGAAGCGCCTGCTGGTGATCACCAAGGCGAACTCGCGGGCCACCGTGCACAGGTCGGCATATCTCGACTACATCGGCGTCAAGGTCTTCGACGACCGCGGCGAGGTGATCGGCGAGCGCCGCTTCCTGGGCCTGTTCTCCTCGTCGGCCTATCGCACGAGCGTGCGCGAGCTGCCGGTGGTCAAGCGCAAGGTCATGGAGGTGCTCGACCGCTCGGGCCTGTCCCCGCGCGGTCACTCGGGCAAAGACCTGCTCCAGATCCTCGAGACCTACCCGCGTGACGAGCTCTTCCAGATCAAGACCGATGATCTGTACGAGGCGGTGGTCGGTGTTCTCCGCATGGCGGGCCGCCGGCAGCTCCGCCTGTTCCTGCGCCGCGACGGGTACGGCCGTTTCATCTCGTGCCTCATCTACATGCCGCGCGACCGCTTCACCACCGGCAACCGGCTGCGCATGCAGGAGATCCTGCTCCGCGAGCTGAACGGCATCGGCGTCGATTACACGACCCGGGTCACCGAGCGGATGCTGGCGCGCATCCACTTCATCGTGCGCACCGACCCGACCGACCCACCCGGCGTGGTCGATCCGAACGCGCTGGCCGAGCTGCTGGCCGACGCGACCCGCATGTGGGACGACGACTTCTCGCTGGTGCTCGATCGCAAGCTGGGCGAAGAGCCGGCCCGTGAGCTGTTCAACCGCTACGCGAACGCGTACCCCGACAGCTACAAGGACGGCCATACGCCGTACGAGGGGATGCAGGACCTGGCGAAACTCGAGCTCCTCGAGGAAGAGGGCCAGCTCGAGATGCACCTGTACCGCAAGCGGCGGCCGGGCAAGGGCGGCGAGCCCGAGCCGGACGACCACGACGTGCGGTTCAAGGTCTACCGGTACGGCGAGCCGATGATGCTCTCCGCGGTGCTGCCCGTGCTGCATTCGCTCGGCGTGCAGGTCGTCGACGAGCGGCCGTACGAGATCCGCCGCGACGACGGCACGATCTACCTGTACGACTTCGGGCTGCGCCCACCGACCGAGCACCGCGACCTGTCCGAGGTCCGGCCGCAGGTCGAGAACGCGTTCGCGGCCGCCTGGCGGGGCGAGGCCGAGGTCGACGGGTTCAACGAGCTGGTGCTGCGAGCGGGGCTGACCTGGCGTCAGGTGGTGGTGCTCCGGGCGTACGCGAAATATCAGCGACAAGCCGGAAGCGTCTTCTCCCAGCGTTACATCGAATCGACCTTCATCGCCTACCCCGAGATCGCCCGCCTGCTGGTCACCCTCTTCGAGACCCGCTTCTCGCCCGGCCTCCAGGCCGGGGGCGACGAACGCTCGCGGATGGCCGACGACGTCGTCGAACGGGTGACCGAGCTGCTGGACGGCGTCGAGAGCCTGGATCAGGACAGGATCCTGCGGGCCTACCTGACGCTCGTGCGGGCCACGCTGCGCACCAGCTTCTTCCAGCGTGGCCCCGACGGCCGCCCGAAGTCCTACGTCGCGTTCAAGCTCGACCCCAAGGCGATCCCCGACCTGCCCGAGCCCCGCCCGAAGTACGAGATCTTCGTGTACTCGCCGCGGTTCGAGGGCGTGCACCTGCGCTTCGGCGCGGTCGCCCGGGGCGGCCTGCGCTGGTCCGACCGCCGCGAAGACTTCCGCACCGAGGTCCTCGGCCTGGTCAAGGCGCAGATGGTGAAGAACGCGGTGATCGTGCCGGTGGGCGCCAAGGGCGGGTTCGTCCTCAAGCAGAAGCCGGGCGACCGTGACGAGGCCGTCGAGTGCTACAAGCTCTTCATCACGGCGATGCTCGACGTCACCGACAACATCCACGCCGGCAAGATCATCCCGCCGCGCGACGTGGTCCGGCACGACAGCGACGACCCCTACCTCGTCGTCGCGGCCGACAAGGGCACCGCGACGTTCTCCGACATCGCCAACGAGATCTCGGTGCGCAAAGATTTCTGGCTCGGCGACGCGTTCGCCAGCGGCGGCTCCGCCGGCTACGACCACAAGAAGATGGGCATCACCGCCCGCGGCGCCTGGGAATCGGTCAAGAAGCACTTCCGCGACCTGGGCGTCGACACCCAGGCGGAAGACTTCACGGTGGTCGGTGTCGGCGACATGTCCGGTGACGTCTTCGGCAACGGGATGCTGCTCTCGGAGCACATCCGGCTGGTGGCCGCCTTCGACCACCGGCACATCTTCCTCGACCCCAATCCCGACGCGGCGTCGTCCTTCGCCGAGCGCCGGCGGTTGTTCGACCTGCCCCGCTCCTCATGGGCCGACTACTCGCGCGAGCTGATCAGCGAGGGCGGCGGAATCTACCCGCGGACGGCCAAGTCGATCCCGGTGACGGCCGAGGTGCGCGCGGCGCTCGACCTCGGCGACGTCACGGCGATCAGCCCGGTCGAGCTGATGCGGGCGATCCTGCGCGCGCCGGTCGACCTGCTGTTCAACGGCGGCATCGGCACGTACGTGAAGGCGGCGTCGGAGACCCACCTCGACGTCGGGGACAAGACCAACGACGGGATCCGGATCAACGGGTCGCAGCTGCGGGTCAAGGTCGTCGGCGAGGGCGGCAACCTCGGCCTCACCCAGCGCGGGCGGATAGAGTTCGCCCGCACCGGCGGCCGGATCTACACCGACTTCATCGACAACACGGCCGGCGTCGACTGCTCCGACCACGAGGTCAACATCAAGATCCTGCTGGGCGGGGCGGTCAACGAGGGGGAGCTCAGCGTCCCCGACCGCGACGCGTTGCTGGCCCAGATGACCGACGAGGTCGCGGCGCTCGTCCTGCGCGACAACTACGAGCAGGCGTTCGCGCTCGGCAACGCCCGGGCGCAGGCGCACTCGCTGCTCCCGGTGCACCGGCGCATGCTGACCTCGCTGGAGGAGAGCGGGCAGCTCAACCGCGAGCTCGAGGCGCTGCCCACCGACGCCGAGCTGGCCGCGCGCTCCGAGGCGGGCGACGGCCTGACCGCGCCCGAGTTCGCGGTGCTCCTCGCGTACGTGAAGATCTCGCTGGAGCGTGAGGTGCTCGCCGACGAGTTGGTCGACGAGGCCTGGACCACCGACGTGCTGGCGCGTTATTTCCCGACGCCGCTGCGTGAGCGTTTCGCCGGCCGGATGGCCGGCCACCGCCTTCGCCGCGAGATCATCTCGACCGCGCTGGTCAACGAGGTGGTCAACCGAGGGGGCACGTCGTTCGTCTACCGCGCCATGGAGGAGAGCGGCGCGTCGGCGGCGGACGTGATGCGGGCCTGCGTGGTGGTCAGCCACGCCTACGGGCTCGCGGAGATCTGGAAGGCCGCCGAGGCGCTCGACAACAAGGTGCCCACGTCGGCGCAGACGCTGGTCTTCCTGGAGTCGCGGCGGCTGCTCGACCGGGCGGTGCGCTGGCTGGTCAGCACCCGGCGCTCGCCGATCGACGTGACCGGCGAGATCACCAAGCTCGGCGACGGCATCCGTGACCTGCTGCCGCAGCTGCCCTCGGTGCTGGTCGGCATCGAGCGACGGTCGATGGACGAGCACGTGGCCACGCTGGTCGACAGGGGCGTGCCGATCGACCTCGCCGAGCGGGTGACCTGGGCCAACTATGGGTTCGGCCTGCTCGACGTGCTGACCGCGAGCGCGGCCACCGGGCGCGACGCGATCGAAGTGGCGCGGGTCTACTTCGTGCTGTCGGAGCGGTTCCAGATCGACCAGCTGCTGTCGCACATCTCGAAGCTCCCGCGCGGCGACCGCTGGCAGACTCTGGCCCGCATGGCGCTTCGCTACGACCTGTACGCGGCGCTCGCCGCCCTCACGGTCGAGGTGCTCGAGTCGACGCCGGCCGATGCGGCTCCCGAGGAACGGGTGTCGCAGTGGGAACGGGTCAACGCGGCCTCGATCGCCCGGGCGTCCAACGCGATGGGCAAGGTCGACGACACGCCCGCCGAGCTGGCCGCCCTGTCGGTCCTGCTGCGGCAGATCCGCACCCTGGTCAAGACCTCGTCGGCCAATTCCTGATATTTCGGCGGGCCGGGCTTCTTCGCCCGGCCCGCCGCTTGTTCGGTAGGCCGCCGCTTGTTCGGCAGGTACCCCCAAGGGGTATAGGGTAGAAGGCATGGATCGCGTCATCGAGCTGGAGATCGGCGGCATGACCTGTGCGTCGTGCGCCGGCCGCATCGAGAAGAAGCTGAACCGGCTCGATGGCGTCACCGCGACCGTCAACTACGCCACCGAGAAGGCCCGCGCCACGGTTCCCGCGTCCTTGAGCGCACATGATCTGATCGCCGTGGTCGAGAAGACGGGCTACACCGCCGCCGAGCCTTCCCCGATCACGCAGCGGGACGAGCCGAGGGATCCGCTCCGTGACCGACTGCTGATCTCCACCACGCTCAGTGTTCCCATCATCGTGCTCGCGATGGTGGCCGCCCTTCAGTTCGACTACTGGCAGTGGCTGTCGCTCGCGCTGGCCGCGCCGGTGGTCGTCTACGGCGGCTGGCCGTTCCACCGGGCCGCCTTCGTCAACCTGCGGCACGGCGCGGCCACCATGGACACGCTGGTCTCGGTCGGCACCCTCGCCGCCTTCGGCTGGTCGGTGTGGGCGTTGTTCCTCGGCGACGCCGGCATGCCCGGCATGACGCACCCGTTCTCGCTCACCGCCCGCGACGGCGACGCCATCTACCTCGAGGCCGCCGCCGGCGTGACCACTTTCCTGCTCGCGGGCCGCTACCTGGAGGCCCGCGCGAAGCGGCGGGCCGGTGACGCGCTGCGCTCACTGCTCGAGCTGGGCGCCAAGTCGGTCACCGTGCTGCGGGAGGGCCACGAGCAGCAGATCTCCGCGTCCGACCTGCGGGTCGGTGATCTTTTTCTGGTACGGCCCGGGGAGAAGGTCGCCACGGACGGCGTGGTGGTCGACGGCGTCTCGGCGCTCGACCAGAGCCTGCTGACCGGCGAGTCCGTCCCCACCGAGGTGCGGCCGGGCGATCCCGTGACCGGCGCGACCGTGAACGCCGGCGGCCGCCTCACCGTCCGTGCCACCCGGGTCGGCGCCGACACCCAGCTCGCCCAGATGGCGAAGCTGGTCGAGGAGGCCCAGACCGGCAAGGCCGCCGTCCAGCGCCTGGCCGACCGCATCTCCGCCGTCTTCGTCCCCGTCGTGATCACCCTGGCGATCGGCACGCTCGGCTTCTGGCTGGGTACCGGCGGCGGCGCGACCGAGGCGTTCACGGCCGCCGTAGCCGTACTGATCATCGCCTGTCCCTGCGCCCTGGGTCTCGCCACACCCACGGCGCTCCTGGTCGGCACCGGCCGCGGGGCCCAACTCGGCATCCTGATCCGCGGCGTCGAGGCCCTCGAGTCCACCCGCCGGGCCGACACGATCGTCCTCGACAAGACCGGCACCGTGACCACCGGCCGCATGTCCGTGATCGCCGCCGTGGCCCACGACCCCGACGCCGTGCTCCGCCTGGCCGGCGCGGTCGAGGCCGCCTCCGAGCACCCGCTGGGTCGCGCGATCGCCGCGGCCGCCCGTTCCAACGGCGCCGTGCCCCCGGTCACCGACTTCCACGCGACGGCCGGCGTCGGGGTCCGCGGCCGGGTCGAGGGCGTCCTCGTCGAGATCGCTGCCGGTGCTCCCGCCGAGTTGTCGCCCCTCTTCTACGTCGGCGACAACGAGGCGTCGGTCGAAGGCCCGACGTTGGTAGAAGGAGCGGCGTCGGTTGAGGGCGCGGCGTGGGTCGAGGCCGCGACGTGGGTCGAGGTCCGTGCCGACGGCACGGTGCTGGGTTGGCTTGCGCTGGCCGATGCGGTACGCCCGACGAGCGCGGCCGCGATAGCTGCGCTGCGGCGTCTGGGCCTCGAGCCGATGCTGGTGACCGGGGACGCCCCCGCCGTGGCGTCGGCCGTCGCATCCGAGGTGGGCATCTCCTCGGTCTTCGCCGGCGTCCTGCCCTCCGGAAAGGTCGACGTCGTCAAGCGCCTCCAGTCCGAGGGGCGTTCCGTGGCCATGGTCGGCGACGGCGTGAACGACGCCGCGGCCCTGGCCCAGTCCGACCTGGGGTTGGCGATGGGCGCCGGCACGGACGTGGCGATCCAGGCCTCGGACCTGACTCTGATTCGCAACGACCTGACCGCCGCGGTCGACGCCGTGCGATTGTCCCGCCGCACCCTCGCGATCATCAGGGGCAACCTGTTCTGGGCCTTCGCCTACAACCTGGCGGCCCTGCCGTTGGCCGCGGCCGGCCTGCTCAACCCGATGATCGCCGGCGCCGCGATGGCGCTGAGCTCCATCTTCGTGGTCCTCAACAGCCTCCGGCTGCGCAACTTCCGGCCAGAAATGGTGTGAGCCGGGTGGCGGGGGAATGCTCCCGTAAACCCGCGCTACCCGGCTCACTGACCCTTGTTGCGGAGGCTCGGACCGGTCCCGAAGTCCGAGTCCCCGCAACGTCCCCAGACCCACCTGCGGGGATAACGCTACGTGCCGGCTTGGTCGACTCGGAAGCTCTGCGTGGGCAAAATGACCGTTCGGCTAGGACGATTTAGGCGACAGATCCGGAAATTCCTGGGCACTGCTGCATTTAGGGCGCTACAAAGCTACGCAGAGTGATGAAGTGGGAATCTCACTGTGGGTGATCAGTCGTCCCGGCGGACGTTGTCGATCAGCGCGAGAATCTGGCGCAGCGCGGGCCGCAGCACCCGCAGCCGCGAGAGCGCCACCAGCCGGTCGATCAGCGGCACGGCGCCGTCGATCAAGCGCCGGGTGCGCCGCTGATCGGCCGACTTGTCGTACACCCAGAACAGGATCACGCCCATCCAGCCGAGCCACAGCAGCTCGGGCAGCTCCTTGCGCAGCTCCGGGTCGATTTTTGCGGACGATCCCTCGACGACGTCCCGGAAGATCCCGATGGCCGCGTCGCGGGCCGGGGACGACTCCCGCGAGAACGGGCTCAGGGGTGACGACGGCTCGGCCGCGGTCTTGAAGAACGTCGCCGCGAACGAGTGGTACGGCGCGTTCACGTCGATCCCCGCGTGCAGCACGCCGCGCAGCCGATCGGCGAGATCCGGCGACGAGGCCAGCACCGATTCCGACGCGGCCCGGTGGGCGGCCTGGTTCCGGTCGTAGAACCCCTGGATCAGGTGTTCCTTGGAGTCGAAGTAGTAGTACGCGTTCCCGACCGCGACGCCCGCCTCCTTGGCGATCGCCCGCATGGTCGTCTCGGCGTACCCCCGTTCCCGGAACAGCCGCAGCGCCGTCTCGAGGATCAGCTGCCGCGTCTGTTCCCCGCGAGCCCGCCGCGCCGGCGGCGTCGGCTTGTCGCCGGATTCAGTGGCAGCGGTCGTCACATTGGTCACCGTAGCCCGCTTCCCCGGCCCCCGTCGGTTCGGGCAAGCGGACTGCCTCCCGCACCGCGGACGCCGCTGCGATGAATCGCCGCGCGGCCGGCAGCATCCGCGGCGACGACAACCGCTCGGCCGCCGCCCGATAGTCCGCGAGCGCCCACAGGCAGGCCAGCCAGGCTCCGTCGCCCATGTAGTAGGCCCCGTCGTCCGCGATCACCGTGAGGTCCCGCAGCGTGGCCGCGTGGTCGAGCCCCGGGAACAGCGCCCGCGCCTGCGCCGACCCGGCCGGCACGAACATCAGCGGCACGAGCTGCGCCCGCCCGGCCAGCCATCGCCGCGCCGCCCGGCACAGCGGACACCGCGCATCGAAGAGAACCGTGAAGGAAGCCACCGCGCCGGCCCGGGAGGAACCAGCCGCGGAGGAACCAGCCGCGGAGGAACCAGCCGCGGAGGAATCAGCCGCGGAGGAACCAGCCGCGGAGAGGCCGGCACCGGAGAGGCCGTCCGCACGAACAGCCACCGCCGATGGCCCGGCCCGGCCGCCCCCGTGTGCGGCCGGGCCGGCGTAGCCGCTCATGCCTGCGCCGGCGGCGGCATCTGCGGGTGGACCGGCCGCTGCGGGTGCATCGGCAGTCGTCCGGACGGCGGGAGCGGCGGCTGGCCGTGCTGCTGGCGGAGCCGGCTGCGTCGGTAACGGCCGAGGAAGTAGACGTTGCAGAAATGCAGGACGCCCAGCACCAGCAGGACGAGCCCGATCTTCATGGAGAAGACCTCGAGCGCCTCGCCGGCGTCGTCGACGGTCGCGCTCGATCGCATCGCGAACGCCACATAGCCGAAGTTCAGCAGGTAGAAGCCCATCACGAGCAGCTGGTTGACCGCGCGGGCGAGCCGCTCGTCCTCGAAGACGTCGGCGAGGAACACCAGCCCGTTGCGGGCGAGCGTGGTCGCGACCCACACGGTCAGCCCGACGCTGACCGACAGGTAGAGCAGGTACATCCAGACCTTCGGGTCCATCGGACCGCCCCTCTCGAACGTGTTCAACTTATGTGCTCAGGTTAGACCACAAGTTTGAACACGTTCAAGTAAGAGTGAGTCAGGACGCAGCCAGGCCGAGAGCCTCGGCTGCCGCCCTCCCGTTGGCCAGGCTCGCGCCGTGCGTGGTGACGAAGGCCCGGCACCCGGCCGGCCGCCACGACGACGGCCAGCCCATCTCGACGACACCGACCGTGTGTGCCGCGGCCAGCCTCTCGACGAGCGCGCGGCTGTCGTTCGAGCGATGCAGATGCCGCCCCACCACCACGATCGGCCGTCCCGACGCCTGCTCGATCAGCGCCGAGGGCGAGACCGTGGCCGCGGCGACCTCCACCTGCTCCGTGCCGTTGAGGTGCGGCCGCAATCCCCACGGCACCCGCCCCTCGGCAATCGAGTAGCCCGAGCTCACCTGCACCACGAGCGGCGATTCCAGCGCGGCGAGCGACCCTTCCACCCGCACGGCCCGCCGGGCGGCCGCGACTCCCAAGCCGGCGTCGTGGTCACCCCGGGCGGGGGGCGTCCTGCTCCACCGAGCCATTTCCGCCGTACGGGACACAGCGGCCTCCACCCGGCTCGGGGCGAGCCGCCCGTCCCCGATCGCGGAGACGATCTCGTCGACGATCGCCGACACCAGCGCGGCGTCGACCTGAGCCCCGATGCACAGCAGGTCGGCCCCCGCCGCGAGCGCCCGCACCGCGGCCCGCGGAATCCCGCCGGCCGACAGGGCCGCGCCCTTCATCTCCAGCGCGTCGGTGACGATCACGCCCTGGAACCCGTACTCGCCGCGCAGCACGTCGGTCAGCGCGAACCGGCTGAAGGTCGCCGGATCGTCCCCGGTCAGCGCCGGCACCCGGATGTGGGCCGTCATGATCGCCCGCGCCGACAGCGACGCCGCGAACGGGGGCAGGTCCCGCTCCCGCAGCACCGCCAACGGCGCGTCCACGGTCGGCAGCTCCAGGTGCGAGTCCGCGAGCGTCGCCCCGTGCCCCGGGAAGTGCTTCGCGCAGGCGGCCACCCCGGCCGACTGCAACCCCTCGACCGCCGCCCGCGCGTGCCGCGCCACCAGCAGCGGCGACGCCCCGAACGACCGCGTCCCGATGATCGGGTTGTCGTCGGCCGTGTTCACGTCGACGGTCGGCGCCAGATCGAGGTTGACGCCCGCGTCGGCGAGGTCGGCCCCGATCGCCGCGTACACCCGGGCGGTCAGCTCGACGTCGTCCACCACGCCGAGTGCCGCGTTCCCCGGGTACGGGCTGCCGGTGCGGTGCCCCAGCCGGGTGACGTCGCCGCCCTCCTCGTCGATGGCGATCAGCGCATCGGGGCGCGCCGACCGCAGCGCGGCGGTGAGCGAAGCAACCTGCGTACGCGAATCGATGTTGTAGCCGAAGAGGGTGTGTCCGGCGAGCCCGTCGCTCAGCAGCTCGAGTGCCCAGTCGGGCGCCTCGAGGCCGGGAAACGCGGCGAGCAGGGTGCCGAGGGCGAGGCGGCGCAGTTCGTGGTCGATCGCCATGGTTGTCCTTCCGATGACGCAACTCTGGCTCAGCGGCCCTGCGAGCTGCCATGATCGCTCCGAGTCGATGGCGCGTGCGGCGGACGGCGACGATGCCGACCGTTACGCTGCGGTCACGACTTCGAGGGCACGGTAACCTAACTGGAAACAATCTTAAATACTAGGGGTAGTAGACATGGCCGCCACCCGCCTTCCGGGCACACCTCGGCTGCTGCGTGCACTCAACGACCGCGCGGCCCTGGAGCTGCTGCTCGCCCGGGGTCCGCTGACCCGTGCGCAGCTCGGCGAGATGACCGGCCTCAGCAAGGTCACCGCCTCCCAGCTCGTCGAGCGCCTCGAGCAGCGCGGCCTGGTGCGCCGCGTCGGCGAGCAGGCCGGCGGTCGCGGGCCCAACGCGCAGCTCTACGCCGTCACTCCCGGTAGCGCCCACGTGATCGGCGTCGACGTCGGCCCCGAGCGCGTCGTCGCCGCCTGCGCCGACATCACCGGCGCGATCGTGAGCCGCGTCGAGCAGTCCACCAAGGACACTGACGACCCGGTCGGCGTCGTGCACAACGCGGTGGTCCAGGCCGCCACCGAGGCCGGCACCGATATGTCTTCCGTCCGGCGGGTCGTGCTCGGCACCCCGGGCCTGGTCGACCCGGAGAGCGGCGAGATCTCCTTCGCCTGGGACCTGCCCCGCTGGCACCGCGGCCTGCTCGACGACCTGCGCCGCGACCTGAGCACCCCGGTCGTCTTCGGCAATGACGTGAACATGGCCGCGCTCGCCGAGCAGAGCACCGGCGCGGCCAAGGGCGCCACCGACTTCGTCCTGATCTGGATCGGCCGCGGCGTCGGCCTCGCCAGCGTCATCGACGGCAAGCTCCACCAGGGCGCGACCGGCGCGGCCGGCGAGATCGGCTATTTGCCGGTGGCCGGCGCCGAGGTGCCCCGCCACCAGGGCAAGCGCTCGCAGAAGGGCGGCGTGCGCGGCGGCTTCCAGACGGTCGCCGGCGCCGACGCGGTCAAGGCGATCGGCAAGAAGTACGGCTTCCGCGGCAACGAGGCGTCCGACGTGATCCGCTCGGCGGTCGCCGCGGGCGAGGCCGGCGACCAGGTGCTCGACGAGCTCGCCGAGCGGCTGGCCCTCGGCGTGGCCGCGACCTGCGTGGTGCTCGACCCGCCACTGGTGGTGCTGGCCGGCGAGGTCAGCCAGGCCGGCGGCCCCGGGCTCGCCGAACGGGTGGAGCGCGAGGTGGCGGCGATCACTCTCGTTACCCCCAAGGTGGTGATCACCGGCGTGGAGTCGGAGCCGGTGCTGCACGGCGCCCTGCACACGGCCCTCGACGCCGTGCGCGACGAGGTGTTCGGGTCGACCACGGGGTAACCGAAGCGCGCGTGATTTGATGGTCCCGTGCTCGAACCCGCCGTGCGAATTCCGCCCCACGACGACACCGTCATCGCCTTCGACCGCGTCAGCGTGATCCGGAGTGGCAACTTCCTGGTCCGCAGCCTCTCCTGGCAGGTGGAGCTGGACGAGCGGTGGGTGGTCCTCGGGCCCAACGGCGCCGGCAAGACGACCCTGCTCAACCTGGCCGCGGGCCGGCTGCACCCGTCCCGCGGCACGGCCTACGTGCTGGGCGAGCGCCTCGGCCGCACCGACGTCAACGAGCTGCGCACCCGCATCGGCCTGTCCACCGGCCAGTTCGGTGAGCGGGTGCCACCCACCGAGCGGGTGATCGACGTCGTGGTCACGGCCGCCTGGTCGGTGGTGGGCCGCTGGCGGGAGTCGTACGACCCGATGGACGAGGCCCGCGCCCGCCAACTGCTCGGCCAGCTCGGCATGGGCGCCCTGCTCGAACGCGAGTTCGGCACCCTCTCCGAGGGCGAGCGCAAGCGCACGCTGATCGCCCGCGCGCTGATGACCGACCCCGAGCTGATGCTGCTCGACGAGCCCAGCGCCGGCCTCGACCTCGGCGGCCGGGAAGACCTGATCGCCCGCCTCACCGACCTGGCGCTCGACCCCGACTCGCCGGCCATGGTGCTGGTCACCCACCACGTCGAGGAGATCCCGCCCGGCTTCACCCACGGCATGCTGCTGCGCGAGGGCACGATCGTCGCCGCCGGCCCGCTCGGCGAGGTGATGACCGCCGACAACCTCACCAAGACCTTCGGCATGCCGCTGGTCGTCGACCGCTTCGGCGACCGCTTCACCGCAAGGGCAGCTTGAGCATGGCTCCTCGCATCGTGGTCGCCGGCAGCGCCAACATGGACCTGGTCGGCATCGCCGAGCGGCTGCCGCTGCCCGGCGAGACCGTGCTCGGCGACGACTTCGTGATGATGCCCGGCGGCAAGGGCGCCAACCAGGCGATCGCCGCGGCCCGGGCCGGCGGCCACGCGGTGTTCCTCGGCGCGATCGGCTCCGACTCGTTCGGCGTGACGCTGAACGCCCGGCTCAACGCGGCCGGAGTCGATACCGCGCACATCCGCACCGCCTACGGCGTCTCCGGCGTCGCCGTGATCATGGTCGATCGCGCCGCGGAGAACTCGATCCTGGTCGCCCCCGGCGCCAACAGCACCTTCAACGACCTGACCGCCGACGAGGAGCGGGTCATCGCCGGCGGCGACGTGCTGCTCTGCCAGCTCGAGATCCCGATCGAGACGGTGGCCGCCGCCTGCAAGGCCGCCCGCGCCGGCGGCACCCGCACGATCCTCAACGCGGCCCCGGCCCGCGAGCTGCCGGCCGACCTGCTGGCCGACGTCGACCTGCTGGTGGTCAACGAGGTCGAGGCCCGAACCATCGCTGGTCAGTCCATCGCCGGCTCGGAAAGCCCCGACATGGCCGCCCTGCTGGCGCTCGTGCCGCGGGTCGTGCTCACCCTGGGTGGCGCCGGCTCCCGCTACGCCGAACGCGACGGCCGCGACGAGACCGTGCCCGCGTTCCCGGTCGAGGCGACCGACACCACCGCGGCCGGCGACGCCTTCACCGCCGCGCTCGCCGTGGCCTGGGGCGAGGGTCGCGACCTGATGGAGGCGGTGCGCTGGGCGAACGCGGCCGGCGCCGCCTGCGTACGCAAGCTCGGCGCCTCGAACGCCCTGCCCACCCGTGACGAGATCGACGAGCTCTACCAAAGTTAGGCCGTGCGGGCCGTCTCCACGAAGCGGCTCACCTCGCCGCGCAGCACCTCGGCCAACTGGGACAGGCCGTCCATCCCGTGCCCGCCGTCGACCGCCGCGGCGATGCCGTTGGTCAGCCCGCTCATCTCGCGGATGCTCTCGGTGACCCGCTCCAGCACCGCGATGGCGTCGGCGGCCACCTCCTGCACCTTGCTGACGTGCCCCATGATCTCGCCGCTCGAGCCGCTGGTCTCGTCGGCCAGCGACTTGACCTCGCCGGCCACCACGCTGAAGCCGAGCCCGGCCTCCCCGGCCCGCGCCGCCTCGATGGTCGCGTTCAGCGCGAGCAGCCGGGTCTGCTTGGCCACCTGGTTGATCAGGTCGACCGCGCTGAGGATCTGGTCGGCCGCCGTGCGCAGCGAGGTCACCGTCTCGAGCCCGTGCTCGGCCTCGGTGACCGCCGCCCGGGCGAAGTCGGCGAGCCCGTTGGCCGAGGCGCCCATCTCGGTGGCGGCCGTGGCCACCTGCTCGGATACCCGCAGCACCGCGTTCTCGAGCTCGTCGGCGAGCCGCATCCGGGCGGCGTTGGCCTCGGCGAGCCGGTCGGCGCTGGCGCTCATCGCCGCGATCGAGGCGGAGATCTGCTCGGCCGCGCCGCGGTAGGCGCCGCGCAGGCCGCGGGTGAGGATGCGCCGGTGGAACCGGCCCTCGGCGGCCGCGGACGAGGCGGCGCCGGCCTCGCGGACGAACGCGTCGCCGATGTCGAGCACGCCGTTCAGCGCGTTGCGGCACTCGACGGCGGCGGCCGAGTCGCCCAGCGGCGGCAGCCGGGCCTCCAGGTCGCCGGCGGCCGCGCGCTTGCAGATGTCCACGATGACGTGCAGCGTCGGCTCATCCATTGGTAACCGCCCAGACGAACTCGTCGTACGTGCGCCCGTCCAGCTCGTCCTGCAGAGCCAGCCAGCCGGCCTCGACCGCGGCGGGCGTGGAGCTCTGCCGGCTCTCGACCGTCCGCACCCGGTCGTAGACCGGCTTGACCGCCGTGATCGACGCCGGCTCCGGCCGCCGCCGGTTCGAGTGGTAGCCGACGTGCCGGCCGACCGCGTCGTACGAGGGGGTGACGTGCGCGAACACCCAGTAGTGCGCGCCATCGGCGGCGAGGTTCAGCACGTACGCGAAGATCTCCTGCCCCTGGCCGATGGTGTCCCAGAGCAGCATGAACACGGCGCGTGGCATCTCAGGGTGCCGGATGAGGTTGTGCGGCTGCCCGAGCGCCTGCTCCTCCGCGAGGGCCGAGATGCGCAGAAAGACCTCATTCGCGTACGTGAGGACGCCGCGCGGATCGGTCTTGGTCACGATGATCTCGTCCACGCCGAACGTGCGCTCTACCCCGGTCGGCCGGATGTGGGTCGCTCGCATGATGCCTAGATCGTCCCGAACGGGCGGGACCAGCGCGGCCGGAACGCCAGAACCGGAGCGGCGGAAATCAGCGGGCGACGCGGCGTGCCCAGAGCACGAGCGGCACCTGCAGCGGCAGCCGCCCGAAGGCGATGGCGAGGAAATGCAGAGTCCCCATGGTGGCCAGCAGCCCCGCGGCGTCCTTTTGCATGAACCGGATGCTACTAGCGAGTAACCCGCGACGGCTCCAGGGCGCGCTGCAGGGCCCGGTAGATCCGGCCGAACCGGGCCGCGTCGGCCGTGCTCAGCAGCAGGACATCGCCGTGCCGGGTGCGACCCCAGATCTCCCGCCGCCGGCTGCCCCGGTCGTAGGACCGGTCCACGCGCTCGAGCAGCACGTCGGCCAGCGGCGCGGCGGCCAGCCCGACCAGGATCCCGCCGCCGACCAGCCCGGCCGTCACCGCGACCGACGCGTGCGCCACCAGCGCTATCCCCACGCCGAGCGCGCCGACCAGGATCGGCAGCAGCATCGCCAGGCCGAGCACGCCTCGTCCGGCGATCGTTCCCCATGACCTGCGCCCGCTGCGATGCCACACCTGGCGCAGTTCCGCCAGGGCGTACTCGCGGCCGTGCATCCGGATCCCGGTCGACGTGATCACGACGTCGCCGTCCCGGTAGTAGGTGGTCATTTACTCTCCGTACCCGTCGTAGGCTTCCGCTTAACCAATGAGGGTTATTCAGGGCGGTGGAGACCGAGGCTTTGACCTGCGGCTTGGTGCAGCTCAAGATAGGCCCTGAATAACCCTCAACACTCAGGGAGGCGTGTTTCGTGGGCGAGTTCGTGACGCTGGAGACCACCGACGGTATCGGCACCATCCGGATCGACCGCCCCCCGATGAATCCTCTCAACACCCAGGTACAGGAAGAGCTCAGAGAGGCCGCGCATTCCGCCGCCGGGTCGACCGAGGTCAAGGCGGTCATCGTGTACGGCGGGGAGAAGGTCTTCGCGGCCGGCGCCGACATCACCGAGTTCACCGAGCTCAGCTACCAGGACATGGCCCTTCGCGCCGGCGCGCTCTCGGGCGCCTTCGACTCCATCGCCCGGATTCCCCAGCCGGTTGTGGCCGCCATCACCGGCTACGCCCTCGGCGGCGGCTGCGAGCTCGCGCTGGCCTGCGACTGGCGAGTGGTGGCCGACGACGCGAAGCTCGGCCAGCCCGAGATCCGGCTGGGCCTCATCCCCGGCGCCGGCGGCACCCAGCGCCTGGCCCGGCTGGTCGGCCCGGCCCGCGCCAAGGATCTGATCTTCTCGGGCCGCATGGTCGACGCCGAGGAGGCGCTGCGCATCGGCCTGGCCGATCGGGTCGCCCCCGCCGCCGAGGTCTACGCCACCGCTCAGGCGCTGGTCCGCCCGTTCGTGACCGGCCCGTCGCTGGCCCTGCGTGCCGCCAAACAGGCGATCGACGCCGGCCTGAGCATGGATCTCGCCTCCGGCCTGGCCCTGGAATCGCAGTTGTTCGCGTCGCTGTTCGCCACCGACGACCGCATCGAGGGCACCACCGCCTTCGTGGCCAAGCGTAAACCCACGTTTACGGGCCGCTGATCTCGCTTCCATCGATCACGTGCCATAAAGTCCGTCGTTGTGGAGTCGTTACCCGCCGCGGGCACGGTGCGCCGCACCGTGCGCGTGGCGGTCGCTCTCGTCGTCGGCCAGGCGCTGCTCTGCGCGCTGATCGGCTGGCTCACCCTCGGCCGCGGCCACGGCTCGGCCGCGACGGTCGACCAGATGGCCGCGCCGCCGGTCCCGGCGCCCACCGCCACCAGCCGGTACGCCACACCGGCCCCGACGGCGGCCACGTCCGCGACCCCGCCGGCGACGGCCGGCCGCAAGACCGCCGACCGCAAGGTCGCCGCGACGCCCTCCCGGGCGAACCCGCCCGCCCTTGATCCGCCCGACCCGCCGGCCCCGGCCCCACCGCCGCCGGCCCCCGCGACCGCCGTTCCTGAGCTGCCTGATCCCACGATCGTGGTCACTACGACCACCGTTCCCGGCCGCGCGCTCGTCCCGCCGATGCCCTCGCCGACCCTCTCCGAGGCGCCCGGCCCGGTCACCGTGGGCGACCGCTGCCTGCCCGAGGGCGCGTTCGCCCGCACCGCCGACGGTGACCTTGTTCGCTGTGTGCGCACGTGGCGTCACCGCTCGCGCTGGAAGATCGTCTAGCGGACGGGACCCCCTAGACTCTCCGTCATGGCCACTGACCCTGGGGGCCCGAAGCGGCACGCCCTCGGCGTGGACTTCGGCACGTCCAACACCGTCGCGGTGGCGCGCTGGCCCGACGGCCGGGCGCGCCCGATCCTGGTCGACGGCTCGCCGTTGCTGCCCTCGGCCGTCTTCGCCGAGACCGGCGGCACCCTGGCCGTGGGCCGCGACGCCGTGCACAGCGCCCGTCTCGATCCGGCCCGCTTCGAGCCCAACCCCAAGCGGCGCATCGACGACGGCCTGGTGCTGCTCGGCGAGCAGGAGTTCCCGGTCGTCGACCTGATCGCGGCCGTGCTGGCCCGGGTCGCCGAGGAATGGCACCGCGCGGTCGGCCCGGTGCGCCCCGACGTGACCCTCACCTGCCCCGCCACCTGGGGCGCGGCCCGCCGCACCCTGCTCGCCGAGGCCGCTGCACGGGCCGGGCTCGAGGACGCCCGCCTGGTCGCCGAGCCGGTCGCGGCCGCCACCTACTTCGCCGAGATCCTCGGCCGCGACGTGCCGATCGGCTCGGTGGTGGTCGTGCACGACTTCGGCGCCGGCACCTTCGACGCCAGCGTGGTCGCCCGCAACTCCGGCGGCTTCGAGGTGATGGCCGTCGACGGGCGCGATGACATCGGCGGCCTCGACGTGGACGCCGCGATCGTCGAGCACCTGCGAACCGACGAGTGGCAGCGCATCCTCGAGCCCACCACGGTCGAGGAACGGCGCGCCCGCCGTCAGCTGTGGGACGACGTGCGGATCGCCAAGGAACGGCTGTCGCGCGCCCAGTCCGCCGACTTCATGGTGCCGCTGCTCGACACCGAGGTCCACCTGACCCGCGACGAGCTGGAACAACTCGCCCGCCCGGTGCTCGACCAGACCGTGCGGGTCACCAAGAACCTGATCGAGTGGGCCGACCTGCCCGAGGGCCGGCTGGCCGGGGTGTTCCTGGTCGGCGGCGCGAGCCGGATCCCGCTGGTGGCCACGCTGCTGCACCGCGAGCTCGGCGAGGCCCCGGTGGCGATCGAGCAGCCCGAGCTGGTGGTGGCCGAGGGCAGCATCCTGGCCGACGCCGCCCTGCTGACCGCGGGTCCGGCCGCGCCCGGCCCCACCGGCGAGCTGAGGCTGGTGTCGCGCGGCCGGCCCGAGACCGAGACCGTACGGGTGGCGGCGGTGACGGCCCGGGTGCCGGGCACGACCGGGTTGCAGCCGGCCGTCGATCCGTGGCCGGATGCCGATCCGGGGCACTGGGTTCCCGACCCCCAGGCCACGGTCGCGACCGCAAAACCGCGTTTCGACGGTGCTCCGCCCGTACGGAAAATGCCGCCGATACCGCCGCCGAGCGATACCCGGGCGATGTCGCCGGTGAAGGCAGTCAGCCGGCCCGTCTCTCCGCCGCCGCAGGCGACGCGGCCCCCGCGCACCCGGCAGGTCACGCAGCGGCCGCCGGCGCCGCCGAAGCGCAAGCCACGACGGCGTCGCGGACGGTTCCTGCGCTTTCTGCAGATCATGCTGGCCACCATCGTGATGATCGTGGTGCCGCTGATCGCGCTGGTGGTGGCCTATGGGTACGGCAACGCGGAGCCGCTGACGGTCGACGCCGAGAACCTCGTGAAGGATCTCGCCCACCTGCTCGGTATCCGAGATTGATTCACCTTTCTGGTACTGGCCGGTAACGTGCACGCGACGGCACGGCGACGGAGGCGGGCATGGCAGAAGTGATCGAGGGCGCCACCATTGAAGGGCATGGCGGCGACCTGGCACTGGCCGCGCTGCGGTCATTCGGGGTGCGCGAGATGTTCACGCTGTCCGGGGGCCACGTGTTCCCGCTCTACGACGCCGCCCACAAGGAAAACTTCCCGATCTTCGACGTACGCCACGAGCAGAGCGCCGTGTTCGCGGCCGAGGCGGTCGCCAAGCTCCAGCGCCGGCCGGGACTCGCGGTGTTGACCGCGGGCCCCGGCGTCACCAACGGCATCTCCGGCCTGACCAGCGCGTTCTTCAACGCCTCGCCGGTGCTCGTGCTCGGCGGCCGGGCGCCGCAGTTCCGCTGGGGCTCGGGCAGCCTCCAGGAATTCGACCACGTGCCGCTGGTCGCCCCGATCACGAAGTACGCCGGCACGGTCGCCGACACCGACGCGATCGCCGGCGAGATCCGCGCCGCGCTCACCTCCGCGCTCACGCCGCACCGCGGGCCGGCCTTCCTCGACCTGCCGCTCGAGGTCGTCTTCTCCAGCGGCGAGGCGGCGGCGCCCGGCGTTCCCGAGGTGCCGGTGCTCGAGGCCGACCCCGATGAGGTCGCACGGGCCGCCGCCCTGCTGGCCGGCGCCGCCCGGCCGGTGATCATCGCGGGCTCCGACGTCTGGGGCGGGGACGCGATCTCTTCGTTGCGGGATGCGGCCGAGGCGCTGCAGATTCCGGTCTTCACCAACGGGATGGGCCGGGGCGCGCTGCCGCCGTCGCATCCGCTCGCCTTCGCCAAGGCACGACGGCCGGCGCTCAACGAGGCCGACGTGGTCTGTGTGATCGGCACGCCACTCGACTTCCGGCTGGGCTTCGGGGATTTCGGCGCGGCTTCCGTGGTGCACATTGTGGACGCGCCTTCGCAGCGGGCCTCGCATGTGACGCCGTCCGCGTCACCGGCCGGCGACCTGCGCCGGATTTTGTCAGATATCGCAGGATTTAACCGAGAAGTCGCTTCGCATGCTGAGTGGATCTCGGGGCTGCGGTCGGCCGAAGACGCCGGGAAGGCCCGCGACGCCGAGGCCATGGCCGCCGAGACCGACCCGATCAAGCCGGCCCGCATCTACGGCGAGCTGCGCAAAGTCCTCGCCTCCGACGCGGTGACCATCGGCGACGGCGGTGACTTCGTCTCGTACGCGGGCCGCTACCTCGAGCCCGCCCAGCCCGGCACCTGGCTCGACCCCGGCCCGTACGGCTGCCTCGGCACCGGCATGGGCTACGCGATGGGCGCCCGGGTCACCTACCCCGACCGGCAGATCTGCGTGCTGCTCGGCGACGGCGCGGCCGGCTTCTCGCTGATGGACGCGGAGTCGCTGGCCCGGCAGAACCTCCCGGTCGTCATGGTGGTCGGCAACAACGGCATCTGGGGCCTCGAGAAGCACCCGATGAACGCCATGTATGGCTACGACGTGGCCGCCGACCTTCAGCCCGGCCTGCGCTACGACGAGGTGGTGCGCGCGCTCGGCGGCGCGGGGGAGACGGTCGAGAAGGCGTCCCAGATCGGTCCGGCTCTGACGCGCGCCTTCGACTCGGGCGTCCCCTACCTGGTCAACGTGCTCACCGACCCGGCCGACGCCTACCCCCGCAGCTCGAACCTCGCGTGACTAGCTTTCCTCTTCTCTCTTCTTGAAGTCTTTCTCCCACTGCGCGAGCGTCTCGCGGTCCTTGCGGGACTGCTCGGTGTCCATCGAACGCAGGAACTCGGGATCGTCGTCCGGTGAGGACGGGCGCGCCTTGGTCCGTCGGATCGGCGTGCCTTCCCGCGGCGCGGCCGTTTGTCTGCCCCACAGGAAGTAGGAGATCGGCCCCAGCAGCGGGACCAGCAGGATCAGCAGCACCCAGAGGAGGCGCGGCGCATTGCGGACCCGCTCGGCCGACAAAACGCTGATCAACGCCAGCACGAAGAGGACCAGCTGCACGGCAGCCAGAAAGATGAACAACCGGACCATAGAGCAATGATGACTCGGCCGGAGCATTCCGGCGACGATCAGAGCATGACAACCAGCCCGCCGAGGACCGCAAACGCCGTCACGAGCAGCGCATAGGCGGGAATCACCCGCCGGCCGGGTCTTGGCGGGAGGCTGCGCAGGCCGTGCGCCCGGCGGTAGGCGAGGGTGATCATCGCTACCCAGGCGGCCATGGCGGCCGAGGCGGCCAGCCAGGCGACGATGCCGGCGTCGGGGTGGACGGCCGGGCGGGCGGCGAGCAGGCCGACGGCGGTCGCCGACAATCCGGTACGCCGCCAGGCCATCCTCGTGCGCTCGGCGGACGCTCCCGGATCCACGCTCATTGCGCGGCCTTGATGATCACCGCGGCGGCGAGCAGCAGCGCTCCCGCGGCCACCGCCAGCGCGAGGATCGCCGGGAACTTGGAGCCCGGCAGCTCCTGCCCCAGCCGCATGGCCCGCTCGGTGCGCGCCCAGTGGTCGACGGCGCGCAACGCCACCATGCCGCCGAGCACGATCAGGGCGATCGCGATGATCTCGCGCAGATGCGCGACGCCCAGCACGGGCAGGAACTGCGCGCAGGCCAGGCCGCCGGCGATCAGCGCGAGGCCGGTGCGGATCCAGGCCAGGAAGGTGCGCTCGTTGGCGAGGGAGAAGCGATAGTCGGGCGTACGGCCGACGGTCGGCTGCTTCTCGGGGTCGAACCACTGCCGCAGCGCACCGAACACCGGTTGATTATCGACCTGATGGGTCAAGAAGGCGTGCCCAGATCATGCGGACTTCGTCACTGACGCGGGCCTCGCGCAGGTGACCGCATGTGCACCACCGCGACTCCGTACCGCGGCGGCGATGGGACTCCGGCGCGGGCGCGAACATCCGTGGTGGAGTATGGGTGGCGGGCGGCTTGAGCCCGTCGAGCAGCGTCGTGATTTGGCCGGACATATGCGACACCTCCGGTGCCCATCATGGTGAGGTGTGTCACTCTCAGTGGCTGTCACGCACAAGCTACTGACGGGTAACCTTCGGGGTGGCGGTCCGACCGCAACGGTGCGTTCACAACAGGAGGGTCGACGTAGCGCGATGAACATCGTCGTTTTGGTGAAGCAGGTGCCCGACTCCGGTGCTTCGCGTGAATTGGACGCGGGCGATTACACCGTCGAGCGGGCCTCGGCGAACAACGTCATCAACGAGATGGACGAGTACGCCATCGAGGAGGCGTTGAAGATCAAAGAGGCGCACGGCGGCGAGGTCACGGTGCTGACCATGGGTCCCGCCACCGCGACCGAGTCGATCCGCAAGGCGCTGTCGATGGGCCCCGACAAGGCGGTCCACGTGACCGACGACGCGCTGCACGGCTCGTGTGCGGTGTCCACCTCCAAGGTCCTCGCCGCGGCCCTGAGCACGTTGAACGCCGACCTGATCCTCTGCGGCTCCGAGTCCACCGACGGACGCGTGCAGGTGATGCCGCACATGCTCGCCGAGCGCCTCGGCATCGCGGCCCTGACGGGCGCGCGGAAGCTCACGGTGGACGGCTCGCAGCTGACCGCCGAGCGGCAGACCGATGAGGGCTACGAGGTCGTCACCGCGGCCACCCCGGCCGTCGTGAGCGTCTGGGACACCATCAACGAGCCGCGCTACCCGTCCTTCAAGGGCATCATGGCCGCCAAGAAGAAGCCGGTGCAGACCCTTTCGCTGGCCGACCTCGGCGTCTCCGCGGACGAGGTCGGCGCGGCCGGCGCGAGCAGCCAGGTGCTGTCGTTCGCTCCGCGTCCGCCGCGGTCCGGCGGCACCAAGGTCACCGACGAAGGCGACGGCGGCACCCAGCTGGTCGCGTACCTGGCCACCGAGAAGTTTGTCTGAGAGGGGATTCGCCATGGCTGAGGTTCTGGTCGTCGTCGAGGCCTCCCAGGCCGCCGGCGTCAAGAAGGTCACGCTCGAGATGCTGACGATCGCCCGCACGCTGGGCGAGCCATCCGCGGTCGTCCTGGGCGGCGAGGGCGCGGCCGCCGCATTCGCCGAAAAACTTGGCGAGTACGGCGCCGCGAAGGTCTACGCCGGCGAGGGCGGCGAGGTCGACGGCTACCTGGTCGCCCCCAAGGCCACGGTGCTGGCCGAGCTGGTCAAGCGCGTGCAGCCGGCCGCGGTGCTGCTGGCCTCCACCCAGGAGGGCAAGGAGATCGCCGGCCGTCTGGCCGTCAAACTGGACAACGGACTGCTGACCGACGCCGTGGCGGTCGACGCGGACGGCACCGCGACCCAGGCGATCTTCGCCGGTTCCGCCACGGTGAAATCCAAGGTCACCCGCGGCCTGCCGATCATCACGATCCGCCCCAACTCCACCACCCCGACTCCGGCGCCGGCGTCCGCGTCGGTCGAGCAGCTCACCGTTGCGGTCTCGGATGCCGACAAGCTCACCAAGGTGGTCGAGCGGGTGGCCGAGAAGAAGGGTTCCCGCCCCGAGCTGACCGAGGCCTCGGTCGTGGTCGCCGGCGGCCGCGGCGTCGGCAACGCCGACAACTTCAAGCTCGTGGAGGAACTGGCCGACCTGTTGGGCGGCGCCGTGGGCGCTTCCCGCGCCGCGGTCGACTCCGGCTTCTACCCCCACCAGTTCCAGGTGGGCCAGACCGGTAAGACCGTCTCCCCGCAGCTGTATGTCGCCCTGGGCATCTCCGGCGCGATCCAGCACCGCGCCGGCATGCAGACCTCGAAGACCATCGTGGCCGTCAACAAGGACGCCGAGGCCCCCATCTTCGAGCTGGCCGACTACGGCGTCGTGGGCGACCTGTTCAAGGTCGTGCCGCAGGCCGCCGACGAGATCCGCAAGCGGAAGTAACCACTACTCGAGGCTGGTGGGCCGGGGTGGTCTCCTCGCGCGGAGACCACCCCGGCCCATAGGCATAAGCTTGGCGACTGATGGCCTACCTGGATCACGCGGCGACCACGCCGATGCTTGCGGAAGCGCTGGACGCCTACATCTCCGCCGCCCGCGACGTCGGCAACCCTTCCTCCCTGCATGCCGCCGGCCGCTGCGCCCGCCGCATCGTCGAGGAATCCCGCGAGCGCATCGCCGCCGCCCTGAATGCCCGCCCTTCCGAGATCATCTTCACCAGCGGCGGAACCGAAAGCGACAACCTGGCCACGAAGGGCATCTTCTGGGCGCAGCGCTCGCTTTCCCTGAACCGCACCCGCGTCATCGCCTCGTCGGTCGAGCACCACGCTGTCCTGGACGCCGTGGACTGGCTGGCCACCCACGAGGGCGCGACGGTCGACCTCCTGCCGGTCGACGAGCGCGGATGCGTGACCCCCGAGACCCTCGGTGCTCTCCTCGATCGCTACCGGGACGAGATCGCCGTGGTCAGCGTGCAGTGGGCCAACAACGAGGTGGGCACCATCCAGCCGATCTACGAGCTGGCGAAGATGGCCGCCGAGGCGGGCATCCCCTTCCACACCGACGCGGTCCAGGCCGTCGGCGCCATCCCCGTCGACTTCGCCGCCAGCGGCGCCGCGGCGATGACCGTCACCGGCCACAAGCTGGGCGGCCCGGTGGGGGTGGGCGCTCTTCTTCTGGGCCGGGACGTCCCCTGCACCCCGCTTCTCCACGGCGGCGGCCAGGAACGGGACGTCCGCTCCGGCACCCTCGACACCCCCGGCGTGGCGGCCTTCGCGGTAGCCGTCGAGATGTCCGTCAAGGCCCAGCAGGACAACGCGACCCGCGTCGGCGCCCTCCGGGACGACCTGATCGCCCGAATCCTCGAGGTGGTCCCCGACGCCGTTTACAACGGCGCAACCGACGACCGGCTCCCCGGGAACGCGCACTTCAGCTTCCCCGGCTGCGAGGGCGACGCCCTCCTGCTGCTCCTCGACGCCCAGGGAATTGCCTGTTCCACCGGCTCCGCCTGCTCGGCGGGAGTGGCCCAGCCCAGCCACGTCCTGCTGGCCATGGGCGCCGACGACGACCGGGCCCGCTCGTCGCTGCGCTTCACGCTCGGCCACACCAGCACGGCCGAAGACGTCGACGCTCTGCTCGCCGCGCTGCCCGGCGCGGTCGAGCGGGCGCGGCGGGCAACCACCTGGAAGACCAAGCGCTAGCTGGCACCGCCGCGCTCACCGAGTGCTCCGCGGCGGCGGATACGATTGCCGCATGCGAGTACTAGCGGCCATGTCAGGCGGGGTCGATTCCGCCGTTGCCGCCGCGCGCGCCCACGACGCCGGCCACGACGTCACCGGGGTGCATCTGGCGCTGGCGCGTAACCCCCAGACGTATCGGACGGGTGCGCGAGGCTGCTGCACGCTGGAAGACTCCCGCGACGCGCGGCGCGCCGCCGACGTGATCGGCATCCCCTTCTACGTGTGGGACATGGCCGACCAGTTCCACGAGAGCGTCGTCGACGACTTCGTGGCCGAATACGCGGCCGGCCGTACGCCGAACCCCTGCCTGCGCTGCAACGAAAAGATCAAGTTCACGGCCGTGCTCGATCGGGCAGTGGCCCTGGGCTTCGACGCGGTCGTCACCGGCCACCACGCCCGCCTCGGCGACGACGGCATGCTGCGCCGCAGCGTCGACGACGGCAAAGACCAGTCCTATGTGCTGGCCGTGCTGACCCGCGCCCAGCTCGACCGGGCCGTCTTCCCGCTGGGCGACTCGACGAAGGCGCAGGTGCGCTCCGAGGCCGCCGAGCGGGGCCTGGCCGTGGCCGACAAGCCCGACTCGCACGACATCTGCTTCATCGCCGACGGCGACACCCGGGGCTTCCTCGAGCGCCGGCTGGGCTCGGCGCCCGGCGACATCGTCGATGCGCGTACGGGCGAGGCGATCGGCACCCACAACGGGGCGTACGCGTACACGATCGGCCAGCGCAAGGGCCTCGACCTGCGCGTGCCGGCCCCCGACGGCCGCCCGCGGTACGTCCTGTCCATCACGCCGAAGACCAACACCGTCACGGTCGGCCCGCGCGAGGCCCTCGCCGTCGACGTGGTGACCGCGAACAAGGTGATCTGGCACGGCGCCCCGACACCGGTCGAGTGCGACGTGCAGCTGCGCGCACACGGCGAGGTGGTCCCCGCCGAGGTGACCATCGAGGGCGACACGCTGACGGCCCGGCTGCGCGAGCCGGCCCGGGGCGTGGCGGCCGGCCAGGCGATCGTGGCCTACCGGCGCGACGAGGCCGGCGACGTCGTCCTCGGTTCGGCCACCATCACCGCCGGCGTGTCCTCAGCCGAGCTCGAGCCCGCCGGCGTGTTCTCCGCCGAGCCCGAGCCCGCCGGCGTGTTCTCCGCCGAGCCCGAGCCCGCCGGCGTGTTCTCCGCCGAGCCCGAGCCCGTGGGCGGGGTGGCCCGTGCCTGAGTTCCCATGGCCGGCCGGCGCGGCCACCGGCATCGGGTCGCTGCCCGGCACCGACGCGGCCGAGGCCCAGCGCATCGTGTTCGGCGAGCTGCCCGGGCTGCCGCACCTGCCCGAGCTGCCCGCCCGCGGTCCCGGCGCCGACGTCATCGGCCGCAGCGCGGGCTTCCTCGTGGAGCTGCCTGTGCAGCTTTACGCCGGCCGCTGGCAGATGTCGCCGCGCCCCGGCAAAGACATGCGCCGCACGGCCGACCTGCTCGAGCGCGACCTCGACGAGATGACCGCGCAGGGCGACGATTTCGCCGGCACGTTCAAGGTGCAGTCGGCCGGCCCGTGGACCCTGGCCGCCTCGATCGAGCTGCAGCTCGGCGGCCGGGTGCTGCGCGACCCCGGCGCCGTGCGCGACCTCACCGACTCGCTGGCCGAGGGCCTGCGCCGGCACGTCGACGACGTCCGCAAGCGGCTGCCGCGGGCGACCATCCTGCTCCAGCTCGACGAGCCGTCCCTGCCGTCCGTGCTCGCCGGCGAGGTGCCGACCGAGAGCGGCCTGGGCGCATACCGCGCCGTCAACGCCCCCGACGCCGCCACCGCGCTACGCACCGTGGTAGAGCTCGCCGGGGCACCCGTTGTCGCGCATTGCTGTGCTGCGGCCGTACCCCTGCAGGTCTTTCGTGACTCGCAGGCCGCGGCCATCGCTCTCGACCTTGCGCTGCTGAAAGATCTCGACCCGCTGGGCGAGGCGATCGAGGCCGGCCTCGGCCTCTTCGCCGGCGCCGCACCCACCCACCCGCCCGCCGACGGGCGACCACTCACCGGCAAGCAGGTGGCCGAGTGCGTGACCAAGCTGTGGACGCGACTGGGCTTCGCCACCGCACGCTTGCCCGAGCAGGTCGTCGTGACGCCCGCGTGCGGCCTGGCGGGGGCGAGCGAGCCCTACGCCCGCGCGGTGCTGGCCGCCTGCCACGAAGCCGGTCGGCGCCTGGCCGAAGCCTGATCCACCGCGGTCTTTCGACGGAACCCGCCGCTGCCTTTCCGGCAGATCTGATGCGGCCCGATGCGCTGGTGGCGGGCCGAAAATGTCGGTGGTGGCGACTACCGTGCCTCTTAGCTCAAGCGAGACGGAGGTTCCGGTGGCCGAGAAGGCGGATGCGATGCGTGACGGTGAGTCCCTGGTCGAGGTCGAGGTGGCCGAGGGCATCGCCGAGGGCCGGCCGACCGCCGAGCAGGAGGCGGCCGCCGGCAAAGATCCGACGTCCGAGGTGAGCGCGCGGCACGCCGAGCTGAGCGACGAGATTCGCGGCCACCAGTACCGGTATTACGTTCTCGACGCGCCGACCGTCTCCGACGCCGACTTCGACCGCCTGCTGCGCGAGCTCGAGGCGATCGAGGAGGAATATCCCGCGCTCCGCACGCCCGACTCGCCCACGCAAAATGTCGGCGGCACGTTTTCCACGACGTTCACGCCGGTCGAACACGCCGAGCGCATGCTCTCGCTCGACAACGTCTTTGACGAGGACGAGTTGGCCGCCTGGTCCGAGCGCACGATCCGCGACGCCGGCGGGCCGACGCAGTTCATCTGCGAGCTCAAGGTCGACGGCCTCGCCATCAACCTGACGTATGAGAAGGGCCGCCTGGTCCGGGGCGCCACCCGCGGCGACGGGCGCACTGGCGAAGACGTCACGTCCAACGTGCGCACGATTCGCGAGATCCCCGAGCGGCTGACCGACGACAACCCGCCCGACCTGCTCGAGGTGCGCGGCGAGATCTACTTCCCGGTCTCGGCCTTCGCCGACCTCAACGCGTCCCTGGTCGAGCAGGGCAAGGCGCCGTTCGCGAATCCGCGCAATGCCGCGGCCGGCAGCCTCCGGCAGAAAGACCCGCGCATCACCGCCTCACGCGGCCTGCGCATGGTGGTGCACGGCATCGGCGCCCGGGTCGGCTTCACCCCGGCCTCGCAGTCGCATGCGTACGAGGCGTTGAAGTCGTGGGGCCTGCCGACCAGCGAGCGGTGGAAGCTGGTCGACGACCTGGCCGGCGTCCGGGACTACATCGCGTACTACGGCGAGCACCGGCACGACGTCGAGCACGAGATCGACGGCGTCGTGGTCAAGGTCGACTCCGTGTCGATCCAGGGCCGGCTCGGCTCGACCAGCCGGGCGCCGCGCTGGGCGATCGCGTACAAATACCCGCCCGAGGAGGTCACCACCAAGCTGCTCGACATCGCGGTGAACGTGGGGCGCACCGGTCGCGTGACGCCGTACGCGATTCTCGAGCCGGTCAAGGTGGCGGGCTCCACGGTCGCGCAGGCGACGCTGCACAACGCGCGCGAGGTCGAGCGCAAGGGCGTGCTGATCGGCGACACGATCGTGCTGCGCAAGGCGGGCGACGTCATCCCCGAGGTGCTCGGCCCCGTCATCGACCTCCGGCCCGCCGACGCGCGCGCCTTCGTGATGCCGACGGAATGCCCGGCCTGCGGCACCACGCTGGCGCCGGCCAAGGAAAGCGACATCGACATCCGCTGCCCCAACACCCGGTCCTGCCCGGCCCAGCTGCGCGAGCGGGTGTTCCACCTGGCCGGGCGGGGCGCGTTCGACATCGAGGTGCTGGGCTACAAGGCGGGTCAGGCCCTTCTCGACTCCGGCGTGATCTCCGACGAGGGTGAGTTGTTCGCGCTCACCGCCGACCAGTTGCGGGAATCGCCGTTCTTCGTGAATCAAGACGGCAGCCTCGGCAGCAACGCGGTGCGCCTGCTCGACAACCTCGAGAAGGCGAAACAGCAGCCGCTGTGGCGGGTGCTGGTGGCGCTGTCGATCCGGCACGTGGGCCCGACCGCCGCGCAGGCGCTGGCCCGCGAGTTCGGCTCGATGGAGGCGATCGAGGAGGTCGTGGCCACGTCGCCGCCCGCCCCCGAGCCGGTCGACGAGGGTGAAGGCGCCGCCAAGCGCAAGGCCAAGGCCGAGCCCGACCCGCTGTCGTCGGTGGAGGGCGTCGGCCCGACGATCGCCGAGAGCCTGCGCGAGTGGTTCACGGTCGACTGGCACCGCGAGATCGTGCGCAGGTGGCGCGAGGCCGGCGTCCGCATGGCCGACGAGCGGGTCGACGAGGGCCCGCGTCCGCTGGAGGGCATGACCGTGGTGGTCACCGGCACTCTGTCCACGCATTCGCGCGACCAGGCCACCGAGGCGGTCACGAGCCGGGGCGGCAAGGTCAGCGGCTCGGTCTCCAAGAAGACGGCCTTCGTGGTGGTCGGCGACAATCCGGGCAGCAAGTACGACAAGGCGCTCTCGCTGAAGGTCCCGGTCCTCGACGAGGCGGGCTTCGCGGTCCTGCTCGCCGACGGTCCCGACGCGGCGCGAGCGGTTGCCGAGATGGCGCCGGAGGCCCCGGCCGAAAGCTGAGGCCCCGTCCCACGTCACCCGAATGGAGTAATTTGCGGATAATGAGCGTTTGAGGGCTTATGCCGATTTGATAACGCCGAAGCTGTTTCGCGACCAACGGACAATGCGGATCTATGGTGAAAACCATCGGTAGATCGCCGCCATTGTGGAGGTCGCATGGAAGCCGCACGCCTTCGCAACCGCGTGGCGAATACGCACGCGACGAGCGACGGCGCGGCCTCGGGCCACGCGGGTGCGAAGCGGCGGCGGGCGCTGGTGGTCACGGCGGGGGTGGCGGTTCTTGTTGACGGGCTGCTGTGGGCGTTGGGGTGGCGGACATTCGCGGGGCTGCCGGGGGCCTACTGGCTGATGGCCGTCCTTGCCGTCGTGGTCGACGCGCGGCCCTATGTGCTCGCCGATCGGCGGGCCAGCTCGGTGATCCTGCCGTCCATCTGCTTCACGTTCGCGATCGCACTGGCGTGGGGGGTGGTGCCGGCGCTTGCCGTGCAGGTCGCGGCCGTGGCGGTTGCCGGGGTGCGGATGCGGCAGGCGGTGCGGCGGACATTCCACCTCGCGGTCCAGCATGCGGTGGCCCTGGGGGCCGCCGCGGGCGTCGCGGCGCTGGTGTCGCTGCGGATCGGGCCGCGGCCCGACTGGGATGACGCGGTGCTGACCGTTGCGGCGGCCGCGGGGTGGATTCTTGCCCGCTACGGGCTGGCCGCGGGCGTTGCCCGGCTGGGCTCGCATCGGCGGCGCCGGCCGCGGGGGCGCCGCCGCGGGGTGGAAGTGCTGGCGGCCGGGGCGCTGTTGTTGCTCGGGCCGGTGGTGCTGGCCACGGCGCAGGTGGGGCTGGCGTTCGTGCCGTTGGTGCTGCTCGCGCTGCACGCGGTGCATCGGATGGTGCGGTCGGCGGGGGAATCCGAGCGGGCGGCGCGGGTGGACGAGCTGACGGGCTTGCCCAATCGGCGGGCGCTGCAGGCCTCGGTGGGTGACAAAGGCGGGCGGCAGCGGGCATTGCTGCTGCTCGACCTCGACCGGTTCCGGACCGTGAACGACGCGCTCGGGCATCGGGTGGGGGATCGGCTGCTCGTGGAAGTCGCGCGGCGGCTCGCGGACGTGGTTCCGGCACACGATCTCGTGGTGCGGCTGGGCGGCGACGAGTTCGCGGTGCTCGCCAACCGGGTCGACGGGGCGCCCGAGGCCCGGCGGATCGCGTATCACCTGGCGGAGGCGTTGAACCGGCCGTTCGCGCTCGACGGGCTGCCGGTGGACGTCAGCGCGTCGATCGGGATCGCGTTGCAGGGGGACTCGGCGGACGACTGCGCGACGCTGCTGCGCGAGGCGGAGGCCGCCATGTACGACGCGAAGCAACGGGGGGACCAGGTCGCCGTCTATGGGCCGGACGCGGCGCACCACTCGCCGGATCGGCTGGCACTGCTCGCCGACCTGCGGCGGGCGCTGCGGGAGGACGCGCCCGACGACGGAATAGTGCTGTTCTACCAACCGCAGATCGCGATCGCCACCGGCGAGGTGGTGGGGGTCGAGGCGTTGCTGCGGTGGCAGCATCCGGAGCGAGGGCTGGTCGGGCCGGAGGAGCTGATCCGGGTGGCCGAGCCGACGCCGGTGATGCGGCTGCTCACGCAGCGGGTGCTGCACGACGTGGTGGCGCAGGTCGCGGCGTGGCGGGCCGCGGGGCGGCCGTTGCGGGCCGCGGTCAACGTGAGCGCGCGCGACCTGCACGCGGGGGGCATCGCCGACCGCATAGAAGAGCTGCTTCACGAGTACGAGGTGCCGGCCGACCTGATTCAGCTGGAGATCACCGAGAGCGCGCTGATGGCCGACCCGCACCGGGTGCTCAACACGATCACGCGGCTCGACCGGATGGGCGTGGCGATCTCGCTGGACGACTTCGGGACCGGCTACTCGTCGCTCCAGCACCTGCGACGCCTGCCGCTGGCCGAGGTGAAGATCGACCGCTCGTTCGTGCTCGGCATGGCCGCCGATCGGGGGGACTCCGCGATCGTCCGCTCGGTGATCGACCTGGCCGAGGCGCTGGGCCTGCGCGCGGTGGCCGAGGGCGTCGAGGACGAGCGCACCTGGCGCCTGCTCGCCGGCGCGGGCTGCCACGCGGCCCAGGGCTGGTTCCACGCCCGCCCCATGCCCCCGGACGAGCTCGACGCGTGGCTGGCCAAGTACCGCCCGATCCGGCCGGGCCCCTCTCCACTCGCCATCGCGAGACCGTCGAACTGACCCGTCGAACTGACCCGGCGAACGGGCGCGGTGAGTCATCGATATAGTTGGATATACGGGGCTTGGCATTATTCCCCACCTGCGGAAACGGCTGCCTCGGGCCGGTCCCGCCTGCGGTTGGTGACATCCGCGGGGGGCCTTGAGCGCAACCACTCACGCAGGTCGCCCGGGTGGGTCGAGTGGTTTGGGCGCGTCAGCGCCCTGCTCGACCCGCCCGGGTCCCGACGGGAGTGACGGTCTGTACGCACCACCCACGCACGACATCTTGATCTTGATCTTGAAGCTTTCGTGTCCCCGCGGAAAAGCTGTCGGGGGGTCGAAATAGACTCGTCCCATCAGCATAGGATTCGAGAAGGTAGGAACTATGGCCATCTCCCGCGAAGAGGTCGCGCATCTCGCGCGCCTGTCGCGGCTCGCCGTGACCGAGCAGGAACTGGATCAGTTCGCGGGGCAGCTCGACGTGATCCTCCAGTCGGTCGCGAGGGTCGGCGAGGTGGCCGCGGACGACATTCCGCCCACCTCGCATTCCGTGCCGCTGACGAATGTGTACCGCGACGACGTCCCGCAGCCGTGCCTCACGCAGGAAGAAGCGCTCTCGGGCGCCCCGGACGCGTTCGAGGGCCGCTTCCGGGTGCCGCGGATCCTCGACGAGGAGGCCTGAGATGACCGATCTGATCCGGATGTCGGCGGCCGAGCTCGCCAGCAAGATCAAGAGCAAGGAGGTCTCGGCCGTCGAGGTGGCGCAGGCGCATCTCGACCGCATCGAGGCCGTCGACGAGCGCGTGCACGCGTTCCTGCACGTCGACCGCGAGGGCGCGCTGAAGGCCGCCGAGAAGGTCGACAAGGGCGAGGTCAGCGGCCCGCTCGCGGGGGTGCCCGTCGCGGTCAAGGACGTGATCGCCACCAAGGGCGTGCCCACGACCGCGGCCTCGAAGATCCTCGAGGGGTGGCGGCCGCCCTACAACGCCACGATCGTCGAGCGCCTGCAGGCGGCCGGGACAGTGATGCTCGGCAAGACCAACATGGACGAGTTCGCGATGGGCTCCTCCACCGAGTACAGCGCTTATGGGCCGACCAACAACCCCTGGGATCTCGGGCGTATCCCCGGCGGCTCGGGTGGTGGCAGCGCCGCGGCGATCGCGGCCTACGAGGCGCCGCTGGCCATCGGCACCGACACGGGCGGCTCGATCCGGCAGCCGGGCGCGGTGACCGGAACGGTCGGGGCGAAGCCGACCTACGGCGGCACGTCCCGCTACGGCCTGATCGCCTTCTCCTCGTCGCTTGACACGCCGGGGCCGTGTGCCCGCAATGTCGAAGACGCGGCGCTGCTGCACGCGGTGATCGCGGGCCACGACGTGCGCGACTCGACGTCGATCCCGCAGCCCGTGCCCGACGTGGTCGGCGCGGCCCGGCTCGGCGCGAACGGCGATCTCAGCGGCGTGAAGCTCGGCCTGGTGAAAGAGTTCGCCGGTGACGGCTCCGAAGCGGGCGTGTCCGCGGCCTTCCGCGAGTCACTGGAGGCGCTGGTCAAGCTGGGCGCCGAGGTGGTCGAGGTGTCCTGCCCGCATTTCGAGTACGCGCTGCCGGCCTATTACCTGATCGCGCCGAGCGAGTGCTCCTCCAACCTGGCCCGCTTCGACGGCGTCCGCTACGGCCTGCGGGTCGGCGACGACGGCAACCGGTCGCTCGAGGAGGTCATGTCGCTGACCCGCGACGCCGGCTTCGGGCCCGAGGTCAAGCGCCGCATCATCCTGGGGACGTATGCGCTGTCCAGCGGCTACTACGACGCCTACTACGGGCAGGCGCAGAAGGTCCGCACGCTGATCGCACGAGACTTCCAGCAGGCGTTCGAGCGGGTCGACGTGCTGGTCTCGCCGACCACGCCGTTCGTGGCGTTCCCGTTCGGGTCGCGCACGTCCGACCCGTACCAGATGTACCTGGCCGACCTGTTCACGATCCCGACGAACCTGTACGGCGGTCCGGCCATCTCGGTGCCGTGCGGGCTCTCCGAGGGGCTGCCGGTCGGCTTCCAGATCATGGCGCCGACCATGGCCGACGACCGGATGTACCGGGTGGCGGCGGCGCTCGAGTCCGCGGTGGGAACTCTCACGCCGCCGGCGCTCTGACCGTCAGGGCTTGGGCGTCGTCTTCGAGTCGAGCCACGAGTTGATCAGCTTGGTGTAGTCCTTGCGGGTCTGCTTGTTGACGAACGCGATGAACGACGCCCGGTCCTGCTGGGTGCCCTTCTGCGTCTGGACCCACGCCTGGGCCAGCGCGAAGAACTTCGCGTCGCCGAGCGCGTCGTTGAGCTCCTTGAGCATCGCCGCGGGGCAGTAGTAGACATTGCTCTCGGCGAAGTTCGCCGCCTGGGGATGCCCGGGCGGCCCGAGCCGCTTGCGCAGCTCGGCGTCGGCCCTGCGCAGGTAGTCCTCGAGCGCGGTGTCGCTGAAGTGGTAGAGCTTCTGCTCCCAGAGGTACTGCGCGTAGGTCGCCCAGCCCTCGTTGAGCCACAGGTCGTTCCAGTTCGACGTGGTCACGGCGTCGCCGAACCACTGATGCGCGTACTCGTGGAGCAGGTCCTCCTCGAACGCCGCCGCGTCGAACTTCTTGATCCTGCCGCCCATCGTGATCATCTGCTGGGTCTCCATGCCGGAGGCCGAGTCGACCACCACGATGCCGCCGCTGGCGAACGGGTACGGGCCGAACCGCTCCTCCAGGAAGTTCAGGAACTGCGGCGACTTGCGCAGCGAGGGCAGCAGCTTGTCGTCGGCGCCGGGGCGGTACCAGTAGGCCAGCGGGACGCCGCCGGGACCCTCGGCGCTGACCTTCTTGTATTTGCCGACGGCCAGGGTCTGCAGGTAGGACGCCATCGGCACGTCGCTACGGTAGGTGAACGTCGTGCCCTCAACCCCGGCCGGCGTGCCCGCGGCGATCGCCGAGAACCCGGGCGGCACCGTCACCGAGATGTCATAAAGCGCCTTGTCCGAGGGCTGGTCGTTGGCGGGATACCAGGTGTACGCCCCGAACGGCTCCTGCATGGTCCAGAGGCCGCCCTCCTTGGTGACAGTCAGGCCCAGTGGCTCGACGTCGCCGCGGTGTGACGGCATCGGGGTCGTGCTCGGCGTGCCGTGATAGGCGACCGCGAGCGTGACCGGCTTGTCCTTGGTGACCGCCACCGGCACGACCAGCCGCTCGGCGGTCACCTCGGCGCCGTCGACGGGCTGGTCGTCGACGGTGACCTTGTCCAGCGTGTACGGCTTGAAGTCGAGCTCGATGGTGGGGGCGTCGGCGGCGGGGCGGATCTGCAGCGTGGCCAGGCCGGTGAGCGTCTTGGTCGGGGGCGCCCAGGACAGGTCGAGGCCGTACTGCAGCACGTCGAGGGCCGGGTTGCCGTGCTTGGGGTAGACCGGGTCGGCGACCGGGGTCGATTTGCCCTTCTCCCAGGCGGTGTAGTCGACAGCGGCCTTCGCCGGGGCGGGGGCGGACGGCTTTGTGAGCGGGGTTGCGGGCTTGCCGTCGCAGCCTGCGACCAGAAGGACCGCGGCGAGGGCCAGGAGCAAGGTGCGGCGCATGGTCGGGACGCTACCCAAACGATCATCTGTTGTGGGGGCAGCGCGAGGTCGGCGAAATTCTGTCGGCGGGGGCCACTAGGCTGGAGGCCGAAAGTCACCGGATCCAGTCTGGGAGCTCACCGCATGACCACCATCGCTCTGCCGACGTACGAGGACGCCGTCGCCCGCTACGAGCCGGTCATCGGCCTCGAGACGCACGTCGAGCTGGGCACGCAGACCAAGATGTTCTGCGGCTGCCGCACCGAGTTCGGTGCGGAGCCCAACACGCAGGTCTGCCCGGTCTGCCTCGGCCTGCCCGGTGCGCTCCCGGTGGCCAACCGCGCCGGCATCGAGGCGACGATCCGCATCGGTCTCGCGCTGAACTGCGGCATCGCCGAGTGGTGCCGCATGGCGCGAAAGAACTACTTCTACCCCGACATGCCGAAGAACTTCCAGACCTCGCAGTACGACGAGCCGCTCTGCACCGAGGGCTACGTCGACGTGGAGGTCGGCGGCAAGAAGTACCGCATCGGCATCGAGCGGGTCCACCTCGAGGAAGACACGGGCAAGTCGCTGCACGTCGGCGGCGCCACCGGGCGCATCCAGGGCGCGACCGAGTCCCTCGTCGACTACAACCGGGCCGGCATTCCGCTGGTCGAGATCGTGACCAAGCCGGTGCCGGGCCTCGGCGAGCTGGCCCCCGAGGTCGCGCGGGCCTACGTCACCGAGCTTCGCGACATCATCCGCTCGCTCGGCGTCTCCGACGTGCGCATGGAACAGGGCTCGCTGCGCTGCGACGTCAACACCTCGCTCAACAAGTCCGGCGCCGAGTGGGGCACCCGTACCGAGACGAAGAACGTCAACTCGCTGCGCTCGGTCGAGCGCGCGGTCCGCTCCGAGATCATCCGGCAGGCCGCGGTGCTCGACGGCGGCGGCCGCATCATCCAGGAGACCCGCCACTTCCACGAGGACCGCGGCGAGACCAGCCCGGGCCGGTCGAAGGAAGAGGCGACCGACTACCGCTACTTCCCCGAGCCCGACCTGGTGCCGATCGCGCCCGACCCGGCGTGGGTGGCCGAGCTCAAGGCGGCCCTGCCCGAGAAGCCGAGCGTGAAGCGGGCGCGGCTGCGGGAAGACTGGGGCATCAGCGAGCTTGACATGCAGTCGGTGGCCAACGCGGGCGCGGTCGAGCTGATCGAGGAGACGATCGCGGCCGGCGCGTCGCCCGCGGGAGCGCGCAAGTGGTGGATGGGCGAGCTGGCCCGCCGCGCCAACGAGACCGGCGTCGAGCTGTCTGCCGTGGGCCCGACCCCGGCGCAGGTCGCCGAGCTGCAGAAGCTGGTCGACGAAGGCAAGCTCAACGACAAGCTGGCCCGCGCCGTGCTCGAGGGCGTGGTGGCCGGCGAGGGCGACCCAGCGGCGGTCATGGCGGCCCGCGGCCTCGAGGTGGTCAACGACGAGGGCGCGCTGACCGCGGCGGTCGACGAGGCCATCGCGGCCAACCCCGACATCGCGGCGAAGATCCGCGACGGCAAGGTGGCGGCGGCGGGCGCGCTGGTGGGCGCGGTCATGAAGACCACGCGCGGCCAGGCCGACGCGAAGACGGTGCGCGAGCTGATCCTCGCGCGTCTCTCCTGATCAGAGAAGTTCGGCCAGGCGGGTCCACGCGCGAGAACGGTGATCAGGTCAAGCGTCAGCTGGGCGAGGTGCTGGGCGAGGTGGTCGCCGGGGAGTTGTCCTTCGCCCCGATGACGTTTCGCTGCATCTCCACGTTGGACTGACCGGTGCCGCCGAGCTGAATGTCGTCGTACGCCTTGAGCTGGTGATTCTCGTCGAAATAGAGCACCGACAGGCTCAACGGCGTCGGCTCCTCCTTCTCGAGCCCGCGCAAGCCCGCGCCCCCGGTCGAGCCCTCCACCATCAGCCGGGTCTCCACCGGCGTCTGCGGGGGGCCCGACGCGTCCGGCGTCGGCGTGGGCCCGGCCGAAGCCCCCGAGGCCGAGGGCGCCGGGGCCGGCGCCGGCAGCAGGCTGACCTCGCGGTGGTGCAGGTGACCCGCGAGCACGAGCGGCACCAATCCCGAGAGCGGCGACGCCATGGCCGGGTCGTGCACCATCGCGATGTCGACCGGCTTGCCGCTCTGCCGGACGGTCTGGGCGAGGCGGTCGCCGGACTGCAACAGCGGGCTGGTGGCGGGGTCGTCGGCGTTGGCCGCCGCCGGGGTCTCGCTCTTGTCGGGCGTGAACTCGGGGTCGCCGATGCCGGCGATGGTGAGTCCGTCGACCGTCGTGGTGCTGTTGTCGAGCACCACCGCGTTGCGCTGACGGGCCACCGCGGCCTGGATCGCGCCGGAGTCGTGGTTGCCGCGCACGTAGATGTACGGCACGCCGATCGAGGGGATCGAGCTGACGTACCCGGTCTCGGCGCTGGAGCCCCAATCGACCATGTCGCCCGTGTCGACCACGGCGTCGATGTCGAAGGTCTGCACCACGGTGCGGATCAGCCCCCACGACGACGGGTTCAGATGCAGGTCGGAGACGTGCAGGATGCGCGTGGTGTTGCCGGCCGGCTCGTACACCGGCAGCGTCGACACCGTGGTGTAGAGGCGGCTCACGTTGCTGACGATCTGCTGGAGCTGGTCGGCGTAGCGGCCGTAGTTGTCGGCGATGCGGCGGGCGTCACCGACCACGGCGGGGGCGTTGACCAGCAGACCCTCGTACCGCGGCTCGGCGATCGAGTCGGGGCGCAGGGTGAAGGCGGCCAGGCCCAGACTGCCCAGCGCCACCACCAGCGCGGTCACGCCGGCCGCGGCGACCCGGCGGACATTCCGGAAGATCAGCGCCGAGAGGATCAGGGCGGAGAGGACGGAGATGCCCAGCGCACGGACGCCGAGCCGGATCACGCCCATGCGGACGTCGTCGACCGCGTTGTCCCCGGCGGAGCTGATCGCCGACGGGTCGTCGATCAGGGCCTCGGTGCGGCTCTGGTCGAGGGAGGCCAGGTTGACCTTGAGGTGGATCGGGCCGTCGTGGCTGTCGAGGTGGAGCGAGCCGAGCGGCGGGATGTCGACCTCGGTGCCGCCCTGGATCGACGGGCTGATCGACATCTCGGCCCGGAAGGGACCGACGTTGATGTTCGCGTGGGCGAACAGCATCGTGCCGATCACCACGCCGCCGATGCTGATCAGCCCGACCGCGGCCGCGATGCGGGCCCGGCGGGCCCAGCGATGGCGGTGGACGCGCCCGGTCGCCGCCGCGGCGCTCTGCGCGTAGCGGCGGACGGTGGACAGATGGCGGAGCCAGGTGGGAGCAGTCATAAGTGATCAGGTGATTCCCGCACCGCCGGCAGAGAAAACGAGCCGGATGATCCGGTCGTCGTCGGGGGCGGGGTCGCCGGCGTCCTCCTGGTTCGACGTGGACACCCAGAGCGAGCCGTCGGGCGCCGCCACCAGGCCGCGCAGCCGGCCGTACTCGCCGGTGAGCAGCGCCTGCGGGGTGCCGAGCACGGTGCCGTTGTCGGTGATGTCGAGCAGCCAGACCCGCTTGCCGAGCAGGCAGGCGGTGGCCACGGTCTGCTCGATGACGCCCACGCCCGAGCAGTACGAGTCGGCGACCGGCCACGTGTAGATCGGGCTCGCCAGCGCCGTATCGGCGCTCGCGCCGTCGGCCTTGGCCCAGCCGTAGTTCTTCCCCTTGACGATCACGTTGAGCTCGCCGCTCTTGGGCTGACCGTTTTCGGTCGCGTACATGCGCTTGGTCTTGTCCCAGGCCAGGCCCTGCACGTTGCGGTGGCCCAGCGACCAGACCAGCGAGTTCTTGATCGGGTTGCCGGGAGCGGGCTTGCCCGCCGTGGTCATCCGAAGGATCTTGCCGCCCAGGCTCTTGGGGTTCTGTGCCTGCGTGCCGTTGGTGGCGTCGCCGGTGCCGGCGTACAGGTAGCCGTCCGGGCCGAAGGCCAGCGCGCCGCCGTTGTCGTCCGGCGAGCGCGGGATGCCGGTCACGATCGGCTGCAGCTTCCCCTTCAGCACCAGCTTGCCGATCCGGTTGTCCTTGGCCGTGGAGTAGTAGACGAAGACCGTCTTGTCGGCCGAGTACTTCGGGGAGACGGCGATGCCGAGCAGGCCGCCGTCGCCGGAGGCCTGCACCTCGGCGAGCCGCTGCATCTCGGTGACGGTCAGCCCGTTCGCGTCGGACTGGGGACCGACCTGGAGGATGCGGCCGGTGTCGCGCTCGGTGACCAGGGCCGCGCCGTCGGGCAGGAAGGCCATGCCCCACGGGATCTCCAGGCCCTTGGCGAGGACGGTGACCGCAACCTCGGAGTCGCCCTCGGGCTCGCTGCTCGCGGATGCCTCGCCCGAGGGTTTCGGCAGGTTGGGCGGGGTGCCCTGCTGATCGGCGTCGGGCTGGCCGAAGCTGCAGGCCGCGGTCAGCGCCAGCACGGCGCACAGCAGTACAGCCGACTGAGCTGACCCGCGGCGGAAAACCCCAGAAAAAAACGACATAGGGGCCTGGCGGCGGGAACGCACGGTCAACGCGACCTCCTCGACTCGACGCACCCCAGGGTAGCGGCGCTGCCTGGAAAGCCCCTGGCGATCAGTCGGGGTGGCTGATCTCTTGCTTTCCGGCCGCCAGCACCCGCGGGAGATTGCCCTGGGTGACGCCGGTCAGACGGATCACGTTACCGTTGTCGAGCAGCGCCGAGATCTGGCCGCGGTGGCCGGGCGCGAGCTCGGCGATGCTGGCCCAGGGGACCCGGGTGCTGCCGATCAACGCCCGCACCCTGAGCTCGTCGGCGTAGACGTCGGTGCCGGCCCGCCAGGCCCACACGAAGATCGCGGCCGGGATGAGCAGCACCGGCGCCAGCCCCCAGGAGACCCCGGCGAGCGGGACCGCGCCGACGAACGCGATGACGGCGGCGACCATGAGCGCGCCGGTCTTGCGGACGCGAAGGAGGGGCTTTCGACTCACCCGCCCATTGTCCCACCCACGCCGCCGCGGACCTTCTCGCGGGCCGCGTTGTCCACAGGCGACGATCTGTGGATGCGGTGGGACCCGGCCCGGCCGTAACCTGTCCGAGGGACATTCGTTGATCCCGTCAGCCGCAACCCCCTGTCAGACCGGCACCGCAGAGGATCCGTCGACGTGGCAGTGCAACCCCCCGTGCACTCCCGGCTCACCGACCGGGTGTCGCTGCTCGGCGTGCCGGTGGTCGCCGTGGCGGTGCTGCTGGCCGGCGTGGCGGGCCTCACGCCGCCCGAGGTCGCGCTGGCCATCGGGGTGGGCGGCGCGGGTCTGTGGGCCTGCACGCACCTGGTCCGGGCCGCCCTCGAGATCCACCACGCCGACGGCACGTTCGTGGCCTGTCGCGGCGCCGGCTTCATCGGCCTGGCCGCGCTGGCGGCCGGCCTCACCGCGGTAATTCCGCTCTGGGGTCCGCCGTCGGCGGGCGTCTGGGCGACCATCGCGTACGGGGTGGCAGCGGCCCTCTACGCCACGGGCGTGCTGTTCCTCCCCGGCTCGGCGACGACCTGGGTGGTCCGCACGAGACGGGCCTTCGACGGCGCCGGGCTGGGGGTGAGCCTCGCCTTCGCGGGCTATCTGATCCCCCCGGTCAAGGACGAGCACCTCGAGACCCTGCCGGTAACGCTGCTCGGCGCGCTCAGCATCTCGATCACGGTGGTGGCCGTGCTGCGCAGCCGCCCGCACGGCGGCCCCTCGGTGCGCTGCGGCGCCGGCGCGATCGCGTCCCTCGTGACCCTCGGCATCCTCACCACGATGATCGTGCTCGACGGCGGCGGCCGCCTGCTGCCGCTGCTCGGCCTGCCGATCGTGGCCGGGCTCGCGCTCTCGGCCGACGGCGGCTCCCGGCGCGACCTGCCACCGCCCCCGCTCGAGCCGCGCAGCCCCGATCAATACCTGGCGAGCTACCCCCTGCTGGCCGTGCCGGGCGCGGTCGGCGTGGTCGCCGCCCTCTGGCACCTGATCACCGTGCGCGACTTCGACACCGTCGCCATCTGCCTGGGCATCGGCATGGTCGCCGTGCTGGTGATGCGCGAGCTGCTCGTGGTCCGCGACATCCGGCTGTACGCCGGCCAGCTGCAGACCGCCGAGGCTCATTTCCGGTCGCTGGTGGCCGGCGCGACCGACCTCACGCTGGTCCTCGACGAGCGGCTGCGCATCAGGTGGCAGTCGCCGGCGGCGTCGCGGCTGTTCGGCCTCTCCGACGACGAGGTGGTCGGCCGCGCGTTCCGCGACCTGATCCACCCCGACGACGTGGCCGGCGCCCAGGCGGCGATCGACTCGGTGCTGGCCGGCGAGCACGCCGATGGGCCGCCGGCCCTGGTCAGCGCCCGGCTGCGGGACGGCGCCGAGATGTGGCGCGACACCGAGTCGACGATCGCCGACCAGCGCGCGGTGCCCGAGGTGGCCGCCCTGGTGGTGCACGTGCGCGACATCGGCGAGCGCAAGCACCTCGAGCGCGCGCTGCACAAACTCTCGTACACCGACCAGCTCACCGGGCTGGCCAACCGGCGGGCGCTGATGCGCGACCTGCTGTCCTACCGCCGCCGCGCCGGGCAGCAGGGCACCCTGCTGGTGATCGACCTGCACGGCCTCGCCGAGATCAACGACAACCGCGGGCGCGAGACCGGGGACGCCGTGCTGATCGAGGTGGGCCGCCGCATCAAGACGCTGCTCGCCGCCGACGACGTGCCGGCCCGCCTGGGTGGCGACGAGTTCGCCGTGCTCACCGCGGACGGCGCGGTGCTGGCGTACGCGCTGGGCACCCGGATCGCCACGGTCCTGGCCGAGCCGCAGGCGCTGCCCGGCTCGATCGTCGAGCTGCACACCAGCATCGGCCTGGCCGAGCTGGCCGGCGGCGCCGACTCCGACGAGGTGCTGCGCCACGCCGACCTGGCGCGCAAGCGTGCCCGGCAGCTGGGCCTCGACCGGGTCGAGTGGTACGACCCGGACGTCGAGATGAAGCTCAACCGCCGCATGGAACTGGAGCAGCAACTGCTCGGCGCGGCCGACCGGGGCGAGCTCGACCTGGTCTTCCAGCCGGTGGTCGACCTGCGCGGCGGTCAGCCGGTCGGTGTCGAGGCGCTGCTGCGCTGGCGGCACCCCGAGCTGGGCACGATCCTGCCCGGCGAGCTGCTGCCGATCGCCCGCGCGGTGGGCATCGCGGCCGAGATCGACGAGTGGGTGCTCGACGCCGCCTGCAAGCACCTGATGGCCTGGTCGACCGGCGACAACGCGTTCTGGCTGTCGATCAACGTGTCGCCCCGCGAGCTGCTCACGGCCCGCTTCCCCGACCGGGTCGCGACTACCCTCAACCGCTACGGACTGCCGCCCGAGCGCCTGGTGGTCGAGGTCGCCGAGGACTGGATCGCCGAGGACGTGCCGACGATCGTGGCGTCGCTGGCCGGGCTGCGCAAGCTGGGCGTACGCGCCGCGCTCGACGACTTCGGGGCGGGGCAGGCGTCGCTGTCGCACCTGCGCCGTCTGCCGGTCGACATGCTGAAGCTGAGCACGTCGCTGGTGAACAGCACTTCCGAGGTGGCGGCCGGCAGCGGTCCCGCGGTGATCGACGTGGTGGTGAGCCTGGGCCGCCGGCTCGGCCTCGAGATCGTGGCGAAGGGCCTCGAGACCCCCGAGCAGATCGAGCGCGCGGCGAAGGCGGGCTGCCCGTACGGCCAGGGCTTCGCGCTGGGCCGCCCGGCGCCGGCCGAGCGGATAGAGGCCTACCTGGAGACGCACAGGGCCTAGCGGGGCGGCGCCGTGCTCCCGCGGGGGGTGAGGTGGGCGGTGCCGGCCTCCACATTGCCGACCTGCTTGCCGTCGATCGAGGCCAGCAGCTCGCGGGCGGCGTGCGCGCCGTATTCCGCGATGTCGCGGGTCAGCGCGGTCAGCGGCGGGTGCACCAGGCTGCACAGGGGAGAGTCGTCCCAGGCCACGATGGACAGATCGCCCGGGACGGTCAGGCCCATCTCCTGTGCCACCGCGAGCCCGGCCACCGCCATCACGTCGTTGTCGTAGATGATCGCCGTCGGGCGCTCGGTGTCGATCAGCAGGCGGCGAGTGGCCCGGCTGCCCTCTTCGCCCGTGTAGTCGGAAGGCACGGTGATCGCCGACAGCCCCAGCGAGGAGCAAATGTCGTCGAAAGCCCGCGTACGTGTCTGCGTGTGCAGCAACCCGGGGAGACCGCTGACCCGCGCGATCCGCCGATGCCCGAGCGCGACCAGATAGCGCACCGCCTCGGTGATCGCGCCCGCGTCGTCCGACCAGATCTGCGCGATCGTGCCGGTCTCGACGGGCCCGCCGATCACCACGGCCGGCAGCTGCAGCTGCTGGAGCACCGGGATGCGGATGTCGTTCTCCCGCAGGTCGGTGACGATCACGCCGTCGATCCGGCGCTCGCCCCACCACCGCCGGTACACCTCGACCTCGAGCTCGGGCGTCGCCACGACCTGAAGGGTCAAGGCGTACGACCTCGCCGAGAGCTCGGCCTCGAAACCGCTGATCAGACCCATGAACCAGGGCTCGATGCCGAGGATCCGCGCCGGCCGGCACAGGGTGAGGCCCACGGCGCGTGCCGACGCGCCCGACAGCGCACGGGCCGCGCTGTTCGGGTTGAACCCGATTTCCTGGGCGATGGCGACGATCCGCTGCCGCGTCGCCTCGGAGACTCCGGGCTGTCCGTTGAGCGCGTACGAGACGGCGCCCTTGGACACGCCCGCCCGCCGCGCGATGTCGGCGATCGTGGGCCGCTTCACTCGGTCTCCCTCTACTTTCCGGCTGAAGCTTACCGGCACGCGTTTCGGTAGAGCGCTCTCACGTCACAGCACGGCGACATGAACAAGCGTCGGTGGCCAGGCTTGATCGGTTAAGTGTTACGGGACACAGGGCCGTTTGTAAACGCCGATCGGCGTGGAAGTCCGTTTCGTGCTACTTAACCGTCACTGACAACGTTGGGAAATCACCGCCGTAACACGCTATTGACACTCATCGAGGTGAGGCTTAGCGTCTCCACAACTTACCCGGTTCAGTAAATTCTCTCCTCTGTGGAGGCGCAATGAAACGGCTTGGCAAAGCCACAACAGCGGCCGGTATCGCCGCAACCCTGGCTCTCACGGGCTGCAGCGGACAGAGCCTCGAGGGCAACGGCGACAAGGCCCAGGGCACGGTCACGCTCAAGGTCGCGTTCTGGGGCGACATGGGCCTCGACAAACTCAAGGCCACATACGAGGCGGCCCATCCCAACGTCAAGATTGTGCTGAACTCCGGCGAGTACAACGCCCAGCACGAGGACCTTCAGAAGAAGCTGGTCGCCGGCACCGGCGCCCCGGACATCTCGGCCATCGACGAGGGCTTCATCGTCCAGTTCCGCAGCCAGGCGGACAAGTTCGTCAACCTCCTCGACAAGGGCGGCGCCGACTACGAGGCGAAGTACCTGCCCTGGAAGTGGCAGGGGTCGATGTCCACCGACGGCAAGCAGATCGGCCTCGGCACCGACGTCGGCGGCCTGGCCATGTGCTACCGCTCCGACCTGTTCAAGGCGGCCGGCCTGCCCACCGACCGGGACGCGGTCAGCAAGCTCTGGACCAACTGGGACGACTTCATCAGCGTCGGCAAGCAGTACACCGCCAAGACCGGCAAGAAGTTCGTCGACTCCGGCACCAACATGTTCAACCCGGTGCTCGCCCAGCAGCCGGTCGGCTTCTTCGACCCGAGCGAGAAGCTGCAGATGGAGGGCGGCCCCAAGGTCGCGTTCGACGCCAGCATGAAGGCGATCGACGCCGGCATCTCGGCCAACCTCGCCAGCTTCCAGCCCAACTGGGACCAGGGCTTCAAGAAGGACCAGTTCGCGGTCCTGGCCTGCCCGGCGTGGATGCTCGGCCACATCCAGGAGACGGCGCCCGAGCAGAAGGGCAAGTGGGACATCGCCGCGATCCCCGGCGGCGGCGGCAACTGGGGCGGCTCCTGGTGGACCATCCCGTCGCAGGGCAAGAACGTCGACGCCGCGGCCGACTTCGTGAAGTGGATGGTCGCGCCGGAGCAGCAGATCGAGGTCTTCGAGACCGTCGGCAACCTGCCCTCGCAGCCCGCGCTCTACAAGGACCCGGCGGTGCTCAACTACAAGAAGGAATTCATGAGCAACGCCCCGACCGGCCAGATCTACGCGGCCACCGCGGAGAACCTCAAGCCGCAGTACCTGGGCAAGAAGAACGGCCCCACCCGGGTCGCGGTGGAGAACGTGATCACCCAGGTGCAGCAGGGCAAGCTCAAGTCGGCCGATGCCTGGGCGGTAGCGGTCAAGGAAGCCGAAAAGGCCGCCAACTCCTGATCTGACGAAGACGAGTGGCGGGGCGGCGGATGCCGTCCCGCCACCACCCTTACCTAGGAGTGGCCGTGTCCCTCACCCAGCTCAGGCCGCCGCCGCAGCACGCGGCGCCGCCGGCCCGGCCCAGCAAGTTCAAGATCTGGCTCTACCGCTTCGACACCAAGACCATCCCGTACGTGTTCATCGCGCCGTTCTTCATCCTGTTCGCGATCTTCGGGCTGTTCCCGATCGTGTACAACGCGATCGTGTCGCTGCGCACCTGGCGGCTCGACGAACCGGACAAGGACGGCTGGGCCGGCTTCGCCAACTACACGAAGCTGCTCAGCGACTCCGACTTCTGGAACGCGCTCTTCAACACGCTCGGCATCTTCGTCCTGTCGACCGTGCCGCAGCTGCTGCTCGCGCTGATCATCGCGAACCTGCTCAACCGCAAGCTGCGGGCGCAGTCCTGGTGGCGGATCGGCATCCTGCTCCCGTACCTCACACCGGTGGTCGCCTCGACGCTGGTCTTCTCGGTCTTCTTCGCCCGCGACAACGGCATGGCGAACTGGCTCCTCTCACTGGTCGGTTTCGGTCAGGAGCAGCCGCTCGACTGGCGGGCCGAGAAGTGGAGCAGCTGGATCGCGATCGCCACGATGGTCAACTGGAAGTGGATCGGCTACAACGCGCTGCTCTACCTCTCCGCCATGCAGGCGATTCCCAAGGACGTGTACGAGGCGGCCGCGGTCGACGGCGCCGGCCCGTGGCGGCAGCTGTGGCGGATCACCGTGCCCATGATCCAGCCGGTCGTGGTGTTCACGGTGATCCTGTCGACCATCGGGGGGCTGCAGCTGTTCAACGAGCCGATGATGTTCGACCAGAACCCGCAGTCGGCGACCGGCGGCTCGGCGCACCAGTTCCAGACCATCGCCCAGCTGATCTACAAGGTCGGCTGGAAGGACCTCAATCTCGGGTACGCGGCCGCGATGTCCTGGGCGCTCTTCCTGATCATCCTGATCGTCGCCGGCATCAACGCCCAGCTCACCAAGCGCATCGGAGGGGACCGGTGACCTCGTTCGTGAACCGGGCGCCGCAGGACACCCGCGGCAGCTGGAAGACGTACCTCGGCCTGGTCGCGGTGCTGCTGATCTCGGCCTTCCCCGTCTACTGGATGTTCGTCATTGCGACGAGCACCGACGCGGCCGTCTCGCAGATTCCGCCGTCGGTGATCCCGGGCAGCCAGCTCTTCGAGAACCTCAACGAAGTCTTCACGATGCAGGAGGTCTACTTCACGGCCTCGCTGATCAACAGCGTGGTCGTGTCCAGCGTGATCACCGCGGCGACGCTGTTCTTCTGCTCGCTGGCCGGGTTCGCCTTCGCGAAGCTGAAGTTCCCGGCCCGCAACGCGTTGATGTTCGTGGTGATTCTGACCCTCACCGTACCCAACCAGCTCGGTGTCGTTGCCCTTTACATCCTGATGGGCAAGCTCGGCTGGAACGGCACCCTGCTCGCGGTCATCGCGCCCGGCCTCGTGAGCGCGTTCGGCGTCTTCTACATGCGGCAGTTCATCGCCCACGCCGTGCCCGACGAGCTGGTGGAGTCGGCGCGCATCGACGGCGCGATGACCATGCGCGTGTACTGGAGCATCGTGCTGCCGGCGATCCGGCCGGCGCTCGCCGTGCTCGGGCTGCTGACCTTCGTGATGGCCTGGAACGACTTCCAGTGGCCGCTGATCACGCTGAACGGCACCGACTTCCCCACGTCGATGGTCGCCCTCAGCGACCTGGCAAGCGGCAACTATGTGATCTATCGCCGCGTGCTGGCCGGCGCCTTCGCCGCTACCGTTCCCTTGATCATTCTGTTGCTTCTCGGCGGCAGGCAGATCGTTCGGGGAATTATGGAAGGCGCAGTCAAGAGCTGATGGGAAACGTCGTGACCTCGTACCAACCGTTGCATGAAGGCTGGACGCTCTCCGGGGCCGATGTCGCCGGGCTACCGGCGACCGTGCCCGGGTGCGTGCACACCGATCTGCTCGCGGCCGGCCGCATCGAGGACCCGTACCTCGACGAGAACGAGACGAAGCTGTCCTGGATCGGGCGTACGGAGTGGGTGTATTCCGCGTCGTTCGCCGCCGGCCTCGGCGCGCGCCGGATCGACCTCGTCTGCGCGGGCCTCGACACGGTCGCCGAGATCGAGCTGAACGGGGAGCAGGTCGGCCAGAGCGCCAACATGCACCGGAGCTACCGCTTCGACATACGGAGTCTCCTGCGCGAGGGCGACAACACCCTGAAGATCAAGTTCAACAGTCCCTACGCGTACGCCGAGGAGCAGCAACGCCGATTGGGGTACCGGCCCAACGCGTACGACGAGCCGTTCAACTTCATCCGTAAGCAGGCCTGCAACTTCGGCTGGGACTGGGGACCCATCCTCGTCACGTCGGGCATCTGGCAGCCGATCGGCCTGCACAGCTGGTCGGTTGCCCGGCTCGCCGAGGTCCGCCCGCAGGTCACGGTGGCGAACGGGACGGGCCGGGTCGAGGTGCGCGTGCGGCTCGAGCGGGCGGCCGAGGAACCAGTGACCATCACCGCCTCGGTCGCCGGCCGCCTCGCCACCGCCACGGTCGACGGCATCGAGGCCCTGCTGATCCTCACCGTCGACGACCCGGCGCTCTGGTGGCCGCGCGGCTACGGCTCGCCGTCGTTGTACGCCCTGGACGTCGCCGTGTCGTCGGCCTCCGGGGAGGTCCTCGACACCTGGTCGCGGATGATCGGCTTCCGCACGGTGCGCGTCGACCACACCGACGACGCGTTCACCGTGATCGTCAACGACGTGCCGGTCTTCGTGAAGGGCGTCAACTGGATCCCCGACGACGTCTTCGACAACCGCGTCACCCGCTCGCGCCTGACGGACCGCTTCCAGCAGGCCGCCGACGCGAACGTCAACTACATGCGCGTCTGGGGCGGCGGCCGCTACGAGTCCGAGGACTTCTACGACCTGGCCGACGAGATGGGCTTCCTGGTCGGGCAAGATTTCCTGTTCGCCTGCGCCGCGTATCCCGAGGAGGAGCCCTTCGCCTCCGAGATCGAGGCGGAGGCCCGCGAGAACGTCGTGCGCCTCAGCTCGCACCCCAGCCTGGTCATGTGGACCGGCAACAACGAGAACCTGTGGGGCTTCGAGGACTGGGACTGGAAGCGGCGCCTCGAAGGCCGTTCCTGGGGTCTCGCCTACTACCTCGAGCTGCTGCCGCGCATCGTGGCCGAGCTCGACCCGACCCGTCCGTACTGGCCCGGCAGCCCGTACTCGGGCACCCAGGATCGGCACCCCAACGACCCCGGGTTCGGCACTGCCCACATCTGGGACGTGTGGAACACCGACGACTACACGAAATACGCCGCTTACCGCCCGCGCTTCGTCGCCGAGTTCGGTTTTCAGGGCCCGCCCTCGTACGCGACGTTGCGCCGCGCCATCTCCGACAACCCCCTGGCACCCGACTCGCCCGGCATGGCCGCCCATCAGAAGGCCGGCGGTGGCGACCGGAAGCTTTCCCTCGGCCTGACCAACCACCTGCCCGCCCCGCGCACCTTCGACGACTGGCACTACCTGACCCAGCTCAACCAGGCCCGCGCGGTCGCCTTCGGCATCACCCACTTCCGCTCCCTGCGTCCCCTCTGCATGGGCAGCATCATGTGGCAGCTCAACGACTGCTGGCCGGTCACTTCCTGGGCGGCTGTCGACGGCGACGGCCGCAAGAAGCCTCTCTGGTACGCGATGCGCGACGCCTACGCCGACCGCCTGCTGACCCTGCAGCCGCGCACCGGCGCCCCGCTGACCCCCGGCGGCCCCACCTCGCCCGTCGGAGAAGGAGCGGTCTTCGTCCCCGACGGCGCCCCCGCGCTGGTGGCGGTCAACGACGGCCGTACCCCGTGGCGGGTGGAGACCACGGTGACCCGTCGCAACCTGGCCGGCGACATCCTGGCCTCGGCCGTTCTCGAGGCCACGGTCGCCCCCGGCTCGGCAACGACGATCCCCCTTCCCGCCGACGTCACCACCCCCGGCGACCCCACCACCGAGCTGATCGTCGTCGACTCGGGTCCCCGGTGGTTCTTCGCGCTGGACAAGGACATCCCCTGGCCGGCGCCGTCCTTCACCACGGACGTCACCACGGAAGGATCGTCCACAAAGGTCACCGTGACCGCGGGCTCGGTCCTGCGCTCGCTGACCCTCTACCCCGACCGCCTCGACCCGGCGGCCGAGACCGACAACGCGGGCGTCACCCTGCTCCCCGGCGAGTCGGTGACCTTCACCGTCCACTCAGCACAGTCACTCGACGCCGGCGCTCTCGTCTCCCGGCCGGTTCTGCGCAGCGTCAACGACATCGCCGCGCGCTGAGGCCGGGTAGGCGTTCAACGCCTCCGAAGCGGCCCGCCGGACGGACCCAGTCGGGTCCGATCCGGCGAGCCTGCGGAGGAGGGGCAGCGTGCTGGGATGATCGCGCCAGCCGACCGCCAGCGTTTCCAAGGCCAGCCGCCGCAGCCAACCTCGGTCGCTCCGGATGAGCCCGTGAAGCATGGGTAGCGTGGTCGGCTCGTCCGGCCAGACGTCCGCGACGATCGTCACAGCGACGCGGCGGGCACGTATGTCGAGCTCGGCCGAAGCGGCCCGGCGGAAGAGGCCGGCCACGTCGTCGTCGGCCAGCCAGGTCGGCGCCAGCGCCGCCAGCGCGGCGGCGCGGACACCGCCGCTGTCATCGTTCTCGGCGACGGTCCGAAGCCACCGCGCGATCTCCGGATCGTCGGGCAGCCGATCGGCGACGGCACGCACCGCGGCAATGCGAACGAGCGAGTCCGGGTCGGTCTCGCCGCATCGGCGCAGCCCGTCGAAGATGCCCGGCTGAGCGTGCCGCGAGGCCGCGAGTTCGAAGATGGCCACTCGTTTGGTCGCGCGCGAACCCTCGGCCAGGGTCCGCCGCAAGAGATTTAGCACATCGGGGTCGTCCGGGCGAGCCGTGGCCAACCTGCGGAGCGCCCGCGACCGGGCAATGTCGGTCCGGTACTCGGCCACCTGCTCGATCTCAGGCGCCCAGACGGATTCGCCGGCGTCCGGCCCTGCTCGGCTTTTCAACGCGGCGAGGGCCCGGGGATCATCCGGCCATCCGTGGGTGATGATCTGCATTGCCACGGACGCCACCGACGGATCGTTGAGCTGATCGAGGAGCAGCGGCAGAGTCTCGACGTCATCGGGCCAGCGAGACATCACGAGTCTCAGCGCGACCTGACGGACGCCGGGATCCGGGTCCGCCCTGGCAAATCCCCGGATACGCGACAGGATGGTGGGTGACGCCGGCTCGCTGTCGGCGAGCGCGCTCAGGCCGATGCGCCGGGTCGGGGCGTCGGGCGAGTCGACGAGCGCATCGATGAGCGGTCTCATCCCGCCGTGCTCGGGCCAATGCTTTGCCAGGACACGCAGCGCGGTCGCACGCACCTGGGAGTTCTGATCGTTGACCGCCCGATCCTCCAGAAACGCGTGCAGCGCGGGATCGTCGTGCCAATCCCGTGCCAGGACTCGCAGCGCGAGGCGTCTGATCTCCCGATGCGGGTCGGTCGCGGCGCGGTCGACGAGCAGATCGTGGGTGGCGGAAGCGTGACGCGCGTGCACGGTCAGTTCTCGCATCACGCTGTGGCGGACCGCGCGGGTCGGGTCGGAGGTCGCCAGGTCGTGTGCCATGGCCAGGGTGGCTTGATCGGTGGGATCGAATTTCACCAGCGAAACAGCGACCCGCTGGCGGACCTGTTGACTGAGATCCGATGTCGCCACGTCCCGCAGAGTCGTGCGAATGTCGAGATCGTCCGCAAGGAACGCGAGCGCCTCACCCGCAGCGACTCGGGCGGACGCCTGCTGCGCGGTCCTCACCTGATTCAGCAAAAGCCGACGGAAGCCCGCGTCATCGGCCAGCATGACAACTCCGAGGCGAGCGGCAGTCGGCACCACGGAAGGGGCGTATCCCACCGGCCGCACGTCGCCGAGGAACCGTCCGCGGGTCTGGTACCACTCGTGGTAACGGTGCCGACCGGGCCAGGTCGTCCCATGCCCGGCGAGCATAGGGAGGGCGGCTCGCTCCACCGCCTGCTCGAGCGGCCTTCTCCGGCTGGCGGTCTCCATCATCCGCCCGATGACGTCCGCGACGGCCTCGCACTGAGCGACCAGCTTGCCGACCCTGCGAACCTCGCCGAGGCTGCGGATCGCGAGCAGCAGGTGGTGGGGGATCCCGTTGCGGCGCCGGAACCAGTCCGGGTCCTCGGCCAGCAGGAAGTCGATGATGCGGCCGGCGAAGCTCTCCTGCATGCCGACGATCAGCAGGAGGACCTCGTGCCAGGACGGGTCCTGCCAGTGCGCTGCGTAAATCCCGAGCAGGTCGTCCTCGGAGAGCTCGCGGTCGTGGAACCGTTGCACGATGTCGGCGGCGGCCATGTATTCCAGGAAGGCCCGGTGGACGAAGCCGAACACGTCGCCGCCGAAGTGGCTGAGGATGAAGTTCCGGGATTGGAACTGCTCCAGCATGATTCGCGCGGTCCGGCGGGCCTCGACGACCGGCAGGCCGAGTACATCGGTCAGGTAGGCGCGTAAGTGCTCGAGCAGGACGCTTCGCGTGATGTGGTTGCCGGCGACGTCGGCCTGCATGTGGCGGGCGATCAGACGCAGCATCTCCAGCTTTTCGTCGCGCCCCAGCGGTGAGTCGGCCGCGGCCGGCGACTTGTTGACTTCCCAATGCTCGACCAGCACGGTCACCGCATGTTCGTAGGCGGTCCGGCGATCACGGGGCAGTTCGGCCCGGCGGGCGATGATGGCCAGGATCGTCAGCAGCAGGGGGTTGCCGGCCAGCTCGCGGACCGCGCGGGCGGCGCCTATGCCGTCGCGGAGGCGCCTGGCGAGCCGGGCGGCCTCCGCCAGGTCGTGCGGGCAGGCGAGCTCGTACCAGCGCCCCGCGAACTCGTCGACCTGATTGTCGTCGAGGTCCTGAAGCATGAAGTGGTGGAAGCCGGCGGCGTCAAACGGGCCCCGGAGGTATCCGATCACGCGGGAGGTCACGAGCACCCGGACCTGCGGATAGCGGGCCGCGAACCCGGTGATCCGGTCAGAGATCTCCCGACGCAGCCCCGGGTCGAAGACCTCGTCGAGGCCGTCGAATACGACCAGCGCCCGCCCACCGCTGAGCAAATACTTCTCCAGCAGGGGCCGGGGCAGCCCCAGGCCGTCCTGCATGTTGCGCCGGTCGATCATGTTGAGGAACGTCTCGGTGGTGTCGGCGGCATATGCGCGCAACTCGACGAGGATCGGCAGCACGTCGTCGGTGTCCGCCGCGGCCAGCGCTAGATACCGGGCCAGCGTCGACTTGCCCGCCCCCGGATCGCCGACCACGACCGAGCGGCGGCCCTCCGGGCCCGCGAGCACCTCCAGCACCGGACGAGGCGGGCGCTCGCGGTACGCCGCCCGGGCCCGGGCCAGGCGTTCGTGGTCGAAGCCGGCGGGCAACTCGTCCGGGTCGACGTCGCCGGCATCGATGAGCCGGCGCAGGACACCGCGAGGCAGGTCCAGGCGAGGCGGGTCGGCGCGGACGTGCTGCGGCACGAAGACTTCGCGCAGCCGGACCGGGACCGGCGTCTCCTGGTCGGCGAGGGGGAGCAAGGTTTCGGTGTCGATGCGGCCGAAGCGCTCACGGAGCCGGCTCAGATAGGCAGCGCGCGCGTCGGCGAAGGCGCGATCCGGCGCGGGCGCCGCCGTTTCCAGCCGGGCGATCCAGCGGAGCTTGTCGCGGTCCTCGGCCGGCAGCGGGTGGCCGCGTCTGGCCGCATAACTCGCGCATGCGTCGACGAACGCCTCCACCGTTGCCGGGCGTGGGCGGCCCTTCGCGGTTGGCGAGATCAGACCGATAAGCGTGGACTCGGCCACGTGGTGGCCGGCGGCGTCGGCGTGAGACTTCAGCGCGCTCTTTCCGGGGGCGCCGGCGTCCTGGTGCAGGCGGCGCAGTTCATCACGCATCGGGTCGTCCGGTTGTCCGGCGGGTCTGGATCCGGACGATCCAGACGGTGTCCTGCCCCAGATTCGAGCACATCGGAACGGACAGCGGAAGGAGCGCTCCGATGTGGCTGGAGATGGTGGCGACTGTGACCTCGGCGGTCAGGCTGGGCCTCGCGGTGTACGAGCTTCTAGGTCGGCGAGCCGGACGGGACCGGGGACGCCCCGAGCAGGATGTCGTGGTCGATGTGCTCGCCGGAAAGGGTGACGCGGCCGGCGACCGGGGCGTGGCCGCTCGCGGCGATCGTGTAGACGCCCGGCGGGAGATCGCGTAGCTCGTAGCGGCCCTCGTGGTCGGTGGTGGTGGAGCCGGCGACCTCCCCGGCGGCGACCACCGCCATCACCGATGCCTCGGGGATGGGGCGGCCGGAGCGGGCGGCGCGGACGTTGCCGGTCAGCGTGGTGCCGATCGTGAGGACCAGGTCGGCCTGGCGCGAGCGGCCCGGCGAGATGATGCGGGTCGCGGGGCGGGCGTGCTCGGCCGTCGCGGTGAGCATGTAGTCGGCCTGGTCCAGGCCGGACAGGCGGTAGCGGCCGTCCGGAGACGTTGTCGCGGTCGCGACCACCGTGCCGGCCAGATCGGTGAGGGTCACCGTGGCGTTCGGGACCGGGCGGGTCTGACGGTCGGTGATGCGGCCCTCGATGCGGCCGGCGCCGGCCAGCGAGAGCACCCGGCGGAGCTCGCCCACGCCCGCGTTGACCAGGACCGCGGCCGGCTGGTGGTCGTCGGCGGCGCAGATCAGCGGGAGCGGCAGCGGGAGCGGCGGGAGCGGCGCGCAAAGGGATCTGGGGCAGGAAGAGGAAGAGCAGGAACGCGATGACCAGGATCGCCGCGGCGATCAGGAAGATGTGGTCCGTCGCCGTCGAGAAGCCCGACTGGAATGGCCGGGCCAGCGCCGGCGACACGTGGTCGAGGAACGACGTGTCGTCCAATGAGGACGATCCGCCGCCCCGCACGGTGTCGAGCACGGGCTTGTTGGCGGGATTGCCGGTCACCGCCGGATCGCTCAGCACCTTCGACGAGCGGGCGCTTCCTCGCCCATCACCGCCTCGGTGAGCAGGAACATGACCAGGCCGAACGCGCCGACCGCGTAGCAGACCAGCGAACCCGCCGAGCCCCAGCCCCACGAGCGACCCTGGTCGGCGACGGTGAGCAGCGGCACCAGGCAGACGCAGATGGTGACCGCGCCCCACCAGTCGATGCGGTGGTCGCGCCGGTTGTGCGGCAGGCGCAGCACCTTCGCGACCACCAGCAGCGCCACCGCGCCGATCGGCACGTTGACCAGGAAGACCCAGCGCCAGCCGGCGATGCCGAGGATCTCGTCGGCGCCCGCGAAGAAGCCGCCGATCACCGGGCCGAGCACGCTCGACATGCCGAAGACGCCGAGGAAATAGCCCTGGTAGCGCGGGCGATCGCGGGCCGGCACGACGTCCGCGATGATCGCCAGGGCCAGCGAGAACAGGCCGCCCGCCCCGAGGCCCTGCACGGCCCGGCAGCCCGCCAGCAGGTACATCGAGGTGGCGAACGAGCAGGCTGCCGAGCCGAGCACGAAGATGGTGATGGCGGCCAGGAGGAACCGCTTACGGCCGTAGATGTCCGAGAGCTTGCCGTAGAGCGGGGTCGAGATGGTCGCGGTGATCAGATACGCCGTGGTGACCCACGCCTGCATCGACAGCCCGTGCAGGTCGTCGCCGATGGTCCGGATCGCCGACGCGACGATCGTCTGATCGAGCGCCGCGAGGAACATGCCGAGCATCAGCCCGGCGAGCACCTCGAGAATCTGGCGGTGGCCCAGCTGCGATGACTCGGTTGATCCCACCTATTCGCAACGATGCATCGTGCCGCGAGGTTGCCTTACGACGTGTACGCGCCCGCGTCGAGGTCTTCGATGAGGCCGGGGTGGGTGGGCTTCCAGCCGAGAGTCTGCCGGGTGATCTCGCTGGTGATCGGGAGGTCCATCGCGAAGAACGCGGACAGCCACTCGAAGCTCTCGGCGGGGACGGACTTCACCGGGAGGCCGGCGGCGCGGCCGAACGCCTCGGCGATCTCCTTGGTGGCGACGCCCTCCTCGGCGATCGCGTGCCAGATCGAGCCGGGCGTGGCCTGCTCGACGACGAGCCGCAGCAGGGTCGCGGCGTCGAGCACGTGGACGGCCGGCCAGCGGTTGCTGCCGTCGCCCGGGTAGCCGCTCACGCCGGTGCGGCGGGCGATGTCGACGAGCACGGACATGAAGCCGTAGTCGCCCTTGCCGTGCACGGTCGGGGCGAACCGGATCACCGCCGATCGCACGCCGCGGTCGGCGAGGGCCAGCGTCGCGGCCGCGTTGGCGACCCGGGGGTGGATTCCGGCGTCGGGCCGGTCGTTCTCGGTGGCGGCGCGTCCGTCGACGACGCCGATCACGCCCGAGGCGATCAGGAACGGCTTGCCGGTGCCCTCGAGAGCGTCGCCGACCGTGTCGATGACGGCCCGGTCGGTGCCGGCGGCCGCGGCCATGCCCGCGGGGGAGAAGTCGCCGTGCTTGTAGCCGAGGTGGATCACGCCGTCCGAGTCGGCCGCGGCGGCGCGCAGGCCGTCGAGGTCGTCCAGGTCGCCGCGGCGGACCTCGGCGCCGAGCGCGGTCACCTTGGCGGCGGACGCGTCGGAGCGGGCCAGGCCGACGACCTGGTGGCCGGCCTCGATGAGCTCGGTGACGGTGGGCGAGCCGATCCAGCCGGATGCGCCGGTGACGAAGATGCGCATGTCGAACCTCCAGTGATGTCACTTGCTGACATCACTGACGTTAGCACGAGTCATGTCACGATGTGACATGACTAGAATCATGCCGTGGCAAGGTGGGAGGGTGACGCGGCGGGCCGCTTGCGGGAGGCCGCGATGCGGCTGTACGGCGAGCGCGGCTACGAGCAGACGACGGTGGCCGACATCGCGGGCGAGGCGGGTCTGACCGCGCGCACGTTCTTCCGGCACTTCGCCGACAAGCGCGAGGTGCTGTTCGCCGGCTCGGAGATCCTGCTGACGCGCATGGTGGAGGCGCTGGACGCGGTGCCGGTGCCGGACGGGCCGATGCGGGCGGTGGCGGCGTCGTTGGATGCGGCGGCCGTCATGCTGGGCCGCGACCGCGCGTTCTCGCGGCGGCGTCAGGCACTGATCGACGCGAACGCGGAGTTGCAGGAGCGCGAGCTCATCAAGATGGCGAAGATCGCCGCGGCGCTGCGCGACGGGCTGCTTCGCCGTGGCGTCCCGGCGGCCGATGCCAGTTTGGCGGCGGAGGCGGGGATCGCCGTGTTCCGGGTCGCCTGGGAACAGTGGATGGCCGGCTCGGACGATGTCGACCTGCCGGCGGTCATGTCCGCGGCGAGGGCTCGCCTGGCTGCGATGACCGCGGCCTGAGCTTCTCAGGCGACATATCCCGGGGTAAGGGCGGTGACCATCGACTCGGCCGGCGCCGGCCGACGGTCTGGGCCACGCACTCAGCCGGTGCGTGGCCCAGGGGGCTGCCGTATATGTGGTTGTGAGCTCGTCGAGCCGTACGATATATCGGTTTTATTCGGGAACGCGGCGGTAGGCGCCATCTGAAGCGGAAGTCGCCATCGAGGCATAGGCCCGCAGGGCCGCGGAGACCGGACGAGTGCGGTCGGCCGGCGAGTAGGGCTTCGGGCGGCGCTCCTGCTCGTGGCGGCGCTGGGCCAGAGTCTCGTCGTCGACGTTGAGCGTGATGCTGCGGCCGGGGATGTCGATGGTGATGTCGTCGCCGGTCTCGACCAGGGCGATCAGGCCGCCGGAGGCCGCTTCGGGGGAGACGTGGCCGATCGAGAGGCCGCTCGTGCCGCCCGAGAAGCGGCCGTCGGTGATCAGCGCGCACGCTTTGCCGAGGCCGCGGCCCTTCAGGAAGCTCGTGGGGTAGAGCATCTCCTGCATGCCGGGGCCGCCGCGCGGGCCCTCGTAGCGGATCACCACGACGTCGCCCTCGACCACCTGCTTGCCGAGGATGCCGTCGACCGCGGCGTCCTGCGACTCGAAGACGCGAGCGGGGCCGGTGAACTTCCACAGCGACTCGTCGACGCCGGCGGTCTTGACCACGCAGCCGTCGGGGGCGAGGTTGCCGAAGAGGATCGCGAGGCCGCCGTCGACCGTGTAGGCGTGGTCGACGCTGCGGATGCAGCCGTTCTCGCCGTCGGTGTCCAGGGTCGCCCAGCGGTTCTGGGTGCTGAACGGCTGGGTGGTGCGGACGCCGCCGGGGGCCGCGTGGAAGAGCTCGAGGGCTTCCGTGCTGGGGCTTCCGCCGCGGATGTCCCATTTGCCGAGCCAGCTGGACAAATCGGGCGAGTGCACGCTCCGGACGTCCGTTTTCAAAGCATTTCCGCGGTTGAGCTCGCCGAGCAGGGCGGGGATGCCGCCGGCCCGGTGCACGTCTTCCATGTGGTACTTCACGCTGTTCGGCGCGACCTTGGACAGGCAGGGCACCCGGCGGGAGATCGCGTCGATGTCGGCCACGCTGAAGTCGAGCTCGGCCTCGCGGGCCGCGGCCAGCAGGTGCAGCACCGTGTTGGTCGAGCCGCCCATCGCGACGTCCAGCGCCACCGCGTTCTCGAACGCCGAGCGGCTGGCGATGCTGCGGGGCAGGACCGACTCGTCGTTCTTCTCGTAGTAGTCCTTGGCGATCTCGACGATCAGCCGGCCGGCCTGCTCGAACAGGGCGCGGCGGGAGGCGTGGGTGGCCAGCGTCGACCCGTTGCCGGGCAGGGCCAGGCCGATCGCCTCGGTGAGGCAGTTCATCGAGTTGGCGGTGAACATGCCGGAGCAGGAGCCGCAGGTCGGGCAGGCCGAGCGCTCGATGGCGCCGAGCTGCTCGTCGGTGACCGCCTCGTTGGCGGACGCGCTCATCGCGTCGATCAGGTCGAGCTTCTCGTGCACGATGCCCTCGATGGCGACCGTCTTGCCGGCCTCCATGGGCCCGCCGGAGACGAAGACCGTCGGGATGTTGAGCCGCAGGGCGGCGATCAGCATGCCGGGGGTGATCTTGTCGCAGTTCGAGATGCAGACCAGGGCGTCGGCGCAATGCGCGTTCACCATGAATTCGACCGCGTCGGCGATCAGCTCGCGGCTGGGCAGCGAGTAGAGCATGCCGCCGTGGCCCATCGCGATGCCGTCGTCCACGGCGATCGTGTTGAACTCGCGGCCGACGCCGCCGGCCTCGGCGATCGCGTCGGCGACGATGCCGCCGAGGTCTTTGAGGTGCACATGACCCGGTACGAACTGGGTGTAACTGTTGGCAATCGCCACGATGGGCTTGCCGAAGTCGTCGTCGGTCATCCCGGTGGCGCGCCACAGGGCGCGCGCGCCGGCCATGGTGCGACCGTGGGTCGAGGTCCGGGAACGCAGGTCAGGCATCCCCTCATAGTGCCACCGTCCGGGCCTTCCGCCGCCAACGGCGTCCACAGCTCGGGATTTCGGGGGCTCCCCAAATACATCGAGATCCGGCACAGTGTTCCCGTGCAACCACCGTCCGGCGTGGAGCTTGCCGGGGTCGTGGGCCTCCTGGTCACCGTCCCGGCTGTCGCCGTGCTGGGCAATTCGGGCCGCCGGCACACCGGCGCGGCCCGCCGGGCGCACCTGATCTTGGCTCTCGGGGGCGCGGTGGCCACCGCCGCGGCGCTCGCCGGCGCGCTGAGCGCCCTGCTCAGCGACGCTCCGCCGCCGCGGCTGGGCCTCGGCTCGGCCGTGGGCATCGGCACCGCGATCGGCACGCTCGCCCTGCTGATCGGCACCGCCCTGCTGCCGGGCGCGGCCGAGAGCCCCGGCGCGGCCGCGCGCCACCTGCTCGACGGCCTGGTGATCGCGGCCGCCGTCTGGTTCGTCGGCTGGGTGCTGCTCACCGAGCCGACCGGCCTCCTCGGCGACGCCACCCCGATGGCCTGCCCGTCCCTGCTGATCCCGACCGGGCTGATGGTGATCTCGCTGGGGCTCACCATCGTGCTGGCGCTGCACGCCCACCGGCCGCGGCTGACCACCGTCCGGGTCGCCGCCGGCGTGACGCTGGTGGCCGCCGCCGCGGTCGCCCTGGGCGGCGGCATCTGCCAGGCCCGCGACAGCTGGGTGCTGACCGGCTCGCTGCTGCTGCCGGCCGGGCTGTTCCTGATCGCCCACGCGGTGAAGCAGGCCGACCAGCCGGTCGAGGTGATCGGCGATCTCAGCGAGCGCGGCACGGCGTACGCGGTGGTCCCGATGGTGGCGATGGTCACCGCGCTCGGCTTCCACCTGTCCCGCGGCGGCGTCTTCGGCTTCTACGCGTTCCTCGGGGCCAGCGTCGAGGGCTTCGCGCTGGTCGGCCGGCAATATCTCGCGCTCGGCGACGTCCGGCGGTTCACGCTGAAACTGCGGCAGAGCGAGGCGCACTTCCGCGAGCTCGCCCACACCGACCCGCTCACCCGGCTGGCCAACCGGCGCGGCCTGCAGCGGGCGCTGCGCGACTGCCAGTGCCCCGACGAGCCGCTCGTGCTGGTCGGCATCGACCTCGACGGCTTCAAGACGGTCAACGACATGCGCGGCCACGAGGTCGGCGACTCGGTGCTGGCCGAGGTCGGTGAGCGGCTGCGGCGCAACCTGCTCGACGGCGACGTGGCGGCCCGGCTGGGCGGCGACGAGTTCGCGGTGCTCATGCACGGAACGGCCGACGAGGCGATGCTCACCGCGCATCGGCTGCTCGCGGTGCTGGGCGAGCCGTACGAGGTCGACGGGGGCTCGGTGTTCCTGTCGGCGAGCCTGGGCGTGGCCGATACGGGCGAGCTCATTCGCGACGCCGACCTGGCCCTGCGGTATGCCAAGCAGCGCGGCAAGAACCGGGTGGAGCGCTACCAGGCCCGCTACGACGAGCTGCTGCGCCGTCGCGGCACACTGGAGAGCGAGCTGCGCCACGCGATCGACCGCGAGCAGTTCCGGCTGGTCTTCCAGCCGGTGGTGGCGTTGCCCTCGATGCGGCTGGTCGGCGCCGAGGCGCTGCTGCGCTGGCACCACCCGACGCTCGGCGCGGTCCGCCCCGACGAGTTCATCCCGGTGGCCGAGGATTCCGGCCTGATCAACCGCATCGGGTCCTGGGTGCTCGCGCAGGCGTGCAAGCAGCTCGCCGACTGGCTGGCCAAGGGGCACGACGTCTGGGTATCGGTCAACCTGTCGCCCAAGGAGCTGCACGCGGCCGACTACGCGGGCCAGGTCGCCGACGTGCTCGCCGAGCACGGCGTGCCGGCCCAGCGGCTGGTCCTCGAGGTGACCGAGCACGCGGTGGCCACCGACATGGAAGAGCTGGTCAGCCGGCTCGCGGAACTACGGGCCACCGGCGTGCGGATCGCGCTCGACGACTTCGGCGCGGGGTACTCGTCGCTGGGGCAGCTGCGGACGATGCCGGTCGACATCCTCAAGATCGACCATGCGCTGGTGGCGGAGCCGGAATCGCGTACGGGCACGGCCGCCCCGCTCGTCGACGTCGTCGTGCGCCTCGGACACCGGCTGGGGCTCGAGGTGCTCGCCGAGGGAATCGGCACACCGGGGCAGCGGGCCGTGGTCGAGGAGGCGGGCTGCCGGCTCGGCCAGGGGTCGCTGTTCGGCTGGGGAGTGCCGGCCGAGCACCTCGAGGCGCAACTCGACAGCCTGCGTACCGGATCGCCCCGCCCGCTTCCGGCGCCGCGCAACGACCCGCCGGTCAGCGGCGCGCCGCGCAGCCAGGTGGTGACGCTCGGGCCCGGAATGAAGCAGCTCAGGGCCGTTCTGCCGACCGATCCCGCGTTCGGGGCACTCGTGGGTGATCAAAATGTGGGATCAGTTGACTCGCCGAGTGAGATGGGGCAACCTTAGGCGCATGTGCTTCGCGTCCCGAGTACTTATGTGAGCGCACTCCTGCTGAGTTAGAGATCAGCGAGGGTGCGCTAGGTCCCGTGCTTACAGAGCACTAGGGGCCTTTTTTGTTGCTCAAGTACTGGACGTCAATCCCGAGAAGGTTCGAAAACCATGACGAGACCCACTCCCGAGACTCTCGCCCACCGAGCCAACCCGGCCACTGTCGCGGCGGCGGCCAGCGCCGCCCCGGCCGTAGCCTCCCCGGTGCCCACCTCCGGCGCCGGCGCTCTCGTGCGGTCGCTCGAAGCGCTCGGGGTCGAGGTCGCGTTCGGCATCCCCGGCGGGGCGATCCTGCCGGCGTACGACCCGCTCTACGACTCGAAGGTGCGGCACATCCTGGTCCGCCACGAGCAGGGCGCGGGCCACGCGGCGACGGGCTATGCGCAGGCCACCGGCAAGGTCGGCGTCTGCATCGCGACCAGCGGCCCGGGGGCGACCAACCTGGTCACGCCGATCGCGGACGCGTACATGGACTCGGTGCCGATCGTCGCGATCACCGGCCAGGTGGCCCGGCCCGCGATCGGCACGGACGCCTTCCAGGAGGCGGACATCCAGGGCATCACCCTGCCGATCACCAAGCACAACTTCCTGGTGCAGACGCCGGAGGAGCTGCCGCGGATCCTCGCCGAGGCGTTCCACCTGGCGACGACCGGCCGGCCCGGCCCGGTCCTGGTCGACATCCCGAAGGACGTGATGCAGGCGCAGACCACGTTCTCCTGGCCGCCGACCATCGACCTGCCCGGCTACCGGCCCACGCTGCACCCGCACGGCAAGCAGATCCGCGAGGCGGCCCGGCTGATCGCCGGGGCCAGGCGCCCGGTGCTGTACGTCGGCGGCGGCGTGATCAAGGCCGGCGCCACCGACGGGCTGCGCAAGCTGGCCGAGCTCACCGGCATCCCGGTGGTCACCACGCTGATGGCGCTCGGCTCGTTCCCCGACTCGCACCCGCAGCACCTGGGCATGCCCGGCATGCACGGCACGGTTCCGGCGGTGTACGCGCTGCAGAAGTCCGACCTGCTGATCACCCTGGGGGCCCGCTTCGACGACCGGGTCACCGGCAAGCTCGACTCGTTCGCCCCGGACGCCAAGGTCGTGCACGCCGACATCGACCCGGCCGAGATCGGCAAGAACCGCCACGCCGACGTGCCGATCGTCGGCGACGCGCGGCACGTGATCGACGAGCTGATCGCGGCGGTCTCGGCCACGGCCGGCGGCGCCGCGCAGTACGAGTCGTGGTGGGCCACGCTGAATGAGCTGCGCGAGCGCTACCCGCTGGGCTACGAGGAGCCGACCGACGGCTCCCTGGCGCCGCAGTATGTGATCAAGCGGATCGGCGAACTGGTCGGCCCGGACGCGATCTACGTGGCGGGAGTCGGGCAACACCAGATGTGGGCCTCGCAGTTCATCAGGTACGAGAAGCCCGGCACCTGGCTCAACTCCGGCGGCGCCGGCACGATGGGCTACGCGGTGCCGGCCGCGATGGGCGCCAAGGTCGGCCAGCCCGACACGGCGGTCTGGGCGATCGACGGCGACGGCTGCTTCCAGATGACCAACCAGGAGCTCGCCACCTGCGCGCTCGAGGGCATCCCCGTCAAGGTCGCGATCATCAACAACGGCAACCTCGGCATGGTGCGGCAGTGGCAGACGCTCTTCTACGAGGGCCGCTACTCCAACACCGAGCTGGGCACCCACAAGCACCGCATCCCCGACTTCGTGAAGCTGGCCGAGGCGCTGGGCTGCATCGGGCTGCGCTGCGAGTCCAAGGGCGACGTTGACAAGATCATCAAGCAGGCCATGGAGATCAACGACGCTCCGGTGGTCATCGACTTCACGGTCGGCAAGGACGCCATGGTCTGGCCCATGGTCGCCGCCGGCACCAGCAACGACGAGATCATGTTCGCCCGGGACGTGCGCCCCAGCTTCGACGAGGACGACCTGTAGCCATGAATAAGCACACGCTGTCCGTGCTGGTCGAGAACAAGCCGGGCGTGCTCGCTCGCGTCAGTGGGCTCTTCTCCCGGCGCAGCTTCAACATCGACTCCCTGGCGGTGGGCGAGACGGAGAACCCGGACGTCAGCCGCATCACGATCGTGGTCAACGCCGACTCCTCACCCCTGGAGCAGGTGACCAAGCAGCTCAACAAGCTGGTGAATGTCCTGAAGATCGTGGAGCTGGATCCGCAGCAGTCGGTCCAGCGGGAGCTTCTGCTGGTCAAGGTGCGCGCCGATCGTGCGCAGCGAAGCCAGGTCCTCGAGACGGTCGAGCTGTTCCGGGCGAAGGTGATCGACGTCGCTCCGGATACCCTCACGATCGAGGCGACGGGTAACCCCGACAAACTGGACGCGTTGCTGCGCGACCTCGAGCCGTACGGCATCAAAGAGATGGTGCAGTCCGGGCTGGTGGCCATCGGCCGCGGCTCGCGCTCCATCACGACCGGCCCGGCGCTCCGCGCCGCCTGATTCAGAGCCTGAAGGCCCGTCCAACCTCCCCACCGCCGCCCTTAACCAGACTAAAGACTCAAGGAATCCACATGACCGCGGAAGTTTTCTACGACGACGACGCCGACCTGTCGATCATCCAGGGCAAGAAGGTCGCCGTGATCGGCTACGGCAGCCAGGGGCACGCGCATTCGCTGTCGCTGCGTGACTCGGGCGTCGAGGTGGTGGTCGGTCTGCAGGAGGGCTCGAAGAGCCGGGCCAAGGCGGAGGAGCAGGGCCTCGAGGTCAAGACCCCGGCCGAGGCGTCCGCCTGGGCCGACGTGATCATGGTGCTCGCGCCGGACACCGCGCAGCGCAAGATCTACGCCGAGTCGATCGCCCCGAACCTGACCGCCGGCAAGGCGCTCTTCTTCGGGCACGGCCTCAACATCCGGTTCGAGCTCATCAAACCCCCGGCCGACGTGACCGTGGCGATGGTCGCCCCCAAGGGCCCCGGCCACCTGGTGCGCCGCCAGTACGTCGACGGCAAGGGCGTGCCCTGCCTGGTGGCCGTCGAGCAGGACCCGACCGGCGAGGGCCTCGCGCTCGGGCTCTCCTACGCGAAGGCGATCGGTGGCTCCCGCGCCGGGGTCATCAAGACCACCTTCAAGGAGGAGACCGAGACCGACCTGTTCGGCGAGCAGGCCGTGCTCTGCGGCGGCACCGCGGCGCTGGTGCAGACCGGCTTCGAGGTGCTCATCGAGGCCGGCTACGCCCCCGAGATCGCGTACTTCGAGTGCCTGCACGAGCTCAAGCTGATCGTCGACCTCATGTACGAGGGCGGCATCGAGCGGATGCGCTACAGCGTCTCGGACACCGCCGAGTTCGGCGACTACACCCGCGGCCCGCGCGTGATCAACGCTTCGGTCAAGCAGGAGATGAAGAAGATCCTCTCCGAGATCCAGTCGGGCGAGTTCACACGTGAGCTCATCGAGGACGACGACAACGGCCGCCCGCTGATGACCAAGTACCGCGAGCAGGCGTCGCAGCACCCGATCGAGGTCACCGGCCGCAAGCTCCGCGGCATGATGAGCTGGGTCGACCGGCCCATCACCGAGACGGCCTGATTTTCGCGAGAAGCAGCCTGGTTTCGTCCCTCTTGTCGGGATGAAACCGGGCTTTGTCGTAAAGCTGAAACGTCCGCGTTACGTCCCGCTTACATCGTTGGCGCCGAAACAGAATTGTGTGCCGTTCGGGTACTTGAAGATGGTCTTCGGCGGGTATCTTCGCCGCATGCGACTGGCTGATTCTTTTCGGAGCGAGCGCTTCGGCGCGGTCCGGATTCATGAGCTGCAGCGGGTCATCGAGCTGGACTCGGGCACGTCGGGCGGGGCCGGCAGTCGTATTGTGGCCCCCGACGAGTTAAGCGCTGTCGAATCGCAAATGGTAATCGTCGTGCCGTGCATGAATGAGGCACGCGGCGTCATCGAGGGAGTGCTCTCCGGCATTCCGCACGACTGCCTCATTGTGCTGGTGTCCAACAGCGACCGGGCGCCGGTCGACCGGTACGAGATTGAAGCGCAGACCGTCGAGCAGTTCTGTCGCCTGGCCGGCCGCTCCGCCATCACCGTTCACCAGCGCGACGCGGGCGTGGCCGGCGCGTTCAAGGCGGCCGGGATGCCCGAGCTCATCGACGACGGCGGGCTGGTCCGCGCCGGCAAGGGCGAGGCCATGCTGATCGGGATGGCGCTGGCCGCGATGACCGGCCGCCGCTACCTGGGCTACGTGGACGCCGACAACTACGTGCCCGGCTCCGTCCACGAGTACTGCAAGGTCTACGCGGCCGGGCTGCACCTGGCCGACTCGCCGTACTCGATGGTGCGGATCTCCTGGCACTCCAAGCCGAAGCTGCGCGACAACCGGCTGTTCTTCAGCCGCAAGGGCCGCAGCTCGCAGATCACCAACGAGTGGCTCAACCGCTTCCTGGCCGAGTACTCGGGCTTCGGCACCGAGGTGATCGCCACCGGCAACGCCGGCGAGCACGCCATGACCCTCGATCTCGGGCTCAAGCTGCGCCTGGCCGGCGGCTTCGCGGTGGAGCCGTACGAGTATCTCGACCTGTTCGAGCAGTTCGGCGGCGTGCTCGAGAGCACGAATGCGGACGTCATGGCCAACTCGGTCCCGGTCATGCAGATCGAGACCCGCAATCCGCACTTCCACGACAACAAGGGCGAGGAGCACGTGCAGGGCATGCGGATGCAGGCTCTCAACGTCCTCTACCACTCGCCGGTGACGCTGCCGGCCGTGCGCCAGGCGATCGCCGACTTCATGGTCGAGCAGGGCGCGCTCGGCATCGGCCAGGAGCCGCCGCGGGAGCGGGTGTATCCGCCGGTCGGCACCCTCGACCTCGACCTTCTCTACGACGCGCTGGACGCCGAGGCGCTCAGCTTCCGCCAGCCCGACGGGCGGGCCGCGTCGGGCCTTTCGGCCGCTCCGCCGATCGACCGCGCGGCGATCCCGCGCCGGGTCGCGTGAGCCGCTGGAAGTGGGCGCTTGCCCACTCATAGTGGGCAGATGCCCACTATCGAGCCCGGAAGTGGGCGCCTGCCCACTTCAAGTGGGCAAGCGCCCACTTCAGAGCGATATGTGACACCGGTCACATAGGTATCACGTGACGGCGGGGGTCGGCGGCACGATACGAGGGCCGTGACCCGGATGGAGGCGCATTGACTCCCGTCGTTCTGATAGCCGAGGAACTCGCCCCGTCCGCCATCGATGTGCTCGCCTATGACTTCGACGTACGCCACGTCGACGGCACCGACCGCAAAGCCCTGCTCGAGGCCGTCGCCGAGGCCGACGCCCTGATCGTGCGCAGCGCGACCCGGGTCGACGCCGAAGTGATCGCGGCCGGCCGCGTGCTCAAGGTGGTCGCCCGGGCCGGCGTCGGGCTCGACAACGTCGAGGTGCCGGCCGCCACCGCCTGCGGCGTCATGGTGGTCAACGCGCCGACCAGCAACATCGTCTCGGCCGCCGAGCAGGCGATCGCGCTGCTGCTCTCGGTCGCCCGGCACACGTCCAGCGCCAGCGCCGCGCTCAAGCGCGGGGAATGGAAGCGGTCGCGGTACACGGGCGTCGAGGTGCAGGGCAAGACCGTGGGGGTGGTCGGGCTCGGGCGGATAGGGGTGCTGTTCGCGCAGCGGATGGCTTCCTTCGGGACCAGGCTGATCGCGTACGACCCCTATGTTCAGCCTGCTCGGGCCGCTCAGCTGGGCGTACGCCTGGTGGGTCTCGAAGAGCTGCTGCGGGAGAGCGACTTCATCTCCGTGCACCTGCCGCGGACCCCCGAGACGTTCGGGCTGATCGGCGAGAAAGAGCTCGGCATGGTCAAGCCGGGGGTGCGGATCGTGAACGCGGCCCGCGGCGGGCTGATCGACGAGCCGGCGCTGGCCGCCGCGCTGCGCGAGGGGCGGGTGGCCGGGGCCGGGCTCGACGTGTTCGCGACCGAGCCGATCACCGACTCGCCGCTGTTCGGCTTCGAGAACGTCGTCGTCACACCGCACCTGGGCGCCTCGACCGCCGAGGCGCAAGACAAAGCCGGGCTCTCGGTGGCGCGCAGCGTGAAGCTCGCGCTCCAGGGCGAGTTCGTCCCGGACGCGGTGAACGTGCAGGCCGGCGGGGTGGTGGACGAGGACGTACGCCCGCTGCTGGCGCTCGCCGAGAAGCTCGGCCGGGTCTTCACGGCGGTGGCCGGCGGGGTGGCCGCGAGCGTGACCGTCGAGGTCCGCGGCGAGATCGTCTCGCACGACGTAGGCGTGCTGCGGCTGGCCGCCACCAAGGGCCTGTTCGCCTCGGTGGTCGACGAGCGGGTCACCTACGTCAACGCCCCGCAACTGGCCGCGGATCGTGGCGTCGAGGTGGAACTGCTGGTCAGCGACGAGCCGGCCGAACATCAAAACCTGGTTACCGTACGCGGTGCGCTGCCCGACGGCCGCACGGTGAGCGTGGCCGGCACCCTGACCCTGACCAGCACCCGTGAGATCAGCAAGCTCACCGGCCTCGACGACTTCGACCTCGACCTCACCGCCGACGGGGTGCTGCTGTTCTTCCGCTACAGCGACCGGCCCGGCGTGATCGGGGCGATCGGCTCGATCCTCGGCGAGGCGGGGGTCAACATCGCCGCCATGCAGGTGGCGCGCCGCGAGGCCGGCGGCGAGGCGCTGATGACGCTGACCCTGGACTGCTCGGTCGACGCCGACCTGCTCTCCACCGTGGAGGCGGCGATCGGCTCGTCCCGGGGAAGCCTGGTCGACCTGCGCGCCTAGCGCACCCGCGTCGGTGGCGGGTACACCGTGCCGTCCTGAAGGTCGAGCAGGTCGAGGTTGAGCTCGGCCGCCAGCCGCTCGATCGTCTCGAGCACCTCGTCCGGGCAGTTCTCGTCGAGCCGCATCTCGATGTGGTCGGCCGCGGCGTGCAGCGGGGCCTGCGCCCACGGCGAGCCGGGCGCGGAGGCGCGCGGGCCGCGGTCGGGATAATCGCTGGTCAGGGCGTCATAGAAGGCGACGACGCGGGGGTCGGCCGGGCGCTGCGGGTGCTCTCCGCGCGCGCATCGCGCATTGGCGTCCCGCACCGCGTCCGGCGGGTCGGTCCGGTCCATCGCCCACACCACTAGGTCGAAACTCACCGGCGCATGGTGCCATCACCGAGCGCGACTCGCCGGAACTATGCCGCCGACACGCGGGGGATGCGTCTTGCGCGTCTTTAGTCCGCATCGCTAGCGTTGTCCGTGCCACACGGTGCCTGACGGGCTCGTCTTCGGGTGACGCTGCCCGCCCTCGAGCGCCTTGTGTATCGGCGGGACCGAGCCACGCGTACTCGTCGTAACAGCCCCGCACCGAATTGCCGCGGTGCGGGGCTGTTCCTGCTTATTGAGACCGCGTTACCGAAGATCGGGACACGGAGCTAGCCTGGTCGAGTCTTTCACTAGCGGTAGGGAGCAGGACGTGGGCGTGGCGCGGATCGCGGTGGTGGCCGGCGACGGCATCGGAACCGAGGTGACCGCGCAGGCCCGCAAGGTCATCGAAGCCGTGCTCCCCGGCGCCGAGTTCGACGACTACGACCTCGGCGCGCGCTTCTACAACCGCACCGGCGAGGTGCTGCCGCAGGCCGTCGAAGACGAGCTGGCCCTGCACGACGCCATCCTGCTCGGCGCGATCGGCGACCCGAGCGTCCCGCCAGGCGTCCTCGAGCGCGGCCTGCTGCTCAAGCTCCGCTTCGACTTCGACCAGTACGTCAACCTGCGCCCCTCCAAGCTCTGGCCGGGCACCACCAGCCCGCTGGCCGGCCTGAAGCCCGGCGAGATCGACATGGTCGTGGTCCGCGAGGGCACCGAGGGCCTCTACGTCGGCGCCGGCGGCGTCCTGCACAAGGACACCCCCGCCGAGATCGCGACCGAAGAGAGCCTCAACACCCGGTACGGCGTCGAGCGGGTCATCCGCGACGCGTTCGCCCGCGCCCAGCGCCGCGAGCGCCGCCACCTCACGCTCGTGCACAAGACCAACGTCCTTACCAAGGCCGGCAGCCTCTGGGCGCGCACGTTCGCCGCCGTCGCCGCCGAGTTCCCCGAGGTCACCACGGAATACCAGCACGTCGACGCGGCCAGCATGTTCATGGTCAGCAACCCGCAGCGGTACGACGTGATCGTGACCGACAACCTCTTCGGTGACATCATCACCGACATCGCCGCTGCCGTGACCGGCGGCATCGGCATGGCAGCCAGCGGCTCCGTCAACCCGGAGCGCCGGTACCCGTCGACCTTCGAGCCCGTGCACGGCTCCGCGCCCGACATCGCCGGCCAGGGCATCGCCGACCCGGCCGCCGCGATCCTCTCCGCGTCGCTGCTGCTCGAGCACCTGGGCCACCACGACGAGGCCCGCCGAGTATCCGAGGCGGTCGCGGCCGAGGTCGCGTCCCGCACCGCGGGCACGCCGCTGCGTACCGCCGAGGTCGGCGACCGGGTCGCCTCCGCGCTCTGACCCTACTGCCGGGTCACTTCACCCCCGTTGTCTTAACGGCCGTTCGGGGTATCTTTCATGCACTGCGGCTGACGCGTGCCCTCATTCTTTTCAGATAGGCAGGTCTATTCGCCATGAGTGGTGGTGACAACCTCGATTTCGAGATCCGTCCGAACCCGGCGCCGGTAAACGCCGCCGAACGGGACGCGCTGCTGGTCAACCCCGGTTTTGGCCGTATCTTCACCGACCACATGGTCACGGTGCGCTATGCCGACGGCAAGGGTTGGTACGACGCCCGCGTGGAGGCCCGCGCGCCGATCTCGATCGACCCCGCCTCGGCGGTGCTGCACTACGCGCAGGAGATCTTCGAGGGCCTGAAGGCGTACAAGATGGCCGACGGCGGCGTCGCGATGTTCCGCCCCGACGCCAACGCCGCCCGGTTCGCCCAGTCGGCGCAGCGGATGGCGATGCCGCCGCTGTCGACCCCCGCGTTCCTCCAGTCACTGCGCGAGATCATCCGCATCGACCAGGACTGGATCCCGCCGGGCGACGAGGGCAGCCTCTACCTGCGCCCCTTCGCGTACGCGTCGGAGGTCTTCCTCGGCGTGCGGCCCGCGCTCGAGTACCTCTACCTGGTCATCGCGTCGCCGGTCGGCCCGTACTTCTCGGGCGGCGTCAAGCCGGTCTCGGTGTGGGTCAGCCCCGACTTCACCCGGGCGGCCCCCGGCGGCACCGGCGCGGCCAAGTGCGGCGGCAACTACGCGGCCGGCCTGTCCGCCCAGGCCGAGGCCATCGAGAACGGCTGCGACCAGGTCGTCTACCTCGACGCGGTGCAGCGCAAGTACGTCGACGAGCTAGGCGGCATGAACGTCTTCTTCGTCATGGACGACGGCAACCTGGTGACCCCGCCGCTGACCGGCACGATCCTGCCCGGCATCACCCGCGACTCGGTGATCCGGCTGGCCGGCCGCGTCGGCCGCGGCGTCGAGGAGCGTCCGGTGAGCATGGACGAGTGGCGCGAGGGCGCGGCTTCCGGCCGCATCCGCGAGGCCTTCGCCTGCGGCACCGCGGCGGTGATCACCCCGATCGGCGCCATCAAGTCTCCCGACTTCGAGTTCACCGTCGCCGGCGGCGGCTCGGGCGAGGTCACCATGGGCCTGCGCAAGGAACTGGTCGACATCCAGCGCGGGCGGGCGGCCGACCCGTTCGGCTGGGTCCATCGCGTTTTCTGACTGCGGTGCGCGGCCGGGCTTTGCTCCGGCCGCGCTTTGCTCCATGCTCGGCGCATGGGCGATCGCCGGCTCGCTCTGGTCGTGGCGGTCGACCACTACGACCATTTCGCGCTGCACCGCCTCGCCGCGCCGGCCGCCGACGCCGAGGCGCTGGCCGAGGTTCTGGGCGATCCGGCGCGAGCTGTACCTGGCGGCCACCAACACCCGGCCCGAGCTGCTCGCCTCCACGGCCGTCGATGCTGCCTGGGTCAACCGGCTCATGCGGCGCAGCCGGGCCCAGCGGATCGTGCTGCTGCTGGACTGCTGCTACGGCGGGGCCTTCGAGCACGGCGTGCTGGCCCGCCCAGCAGGTCCACACGTTCAGTTCGCTCCCACCCGGCACCCGCACCGGGGTGATCTCGTGCGTGCCGGACTCCTCGTACGTCAACGTCCGCTGGGGCGTGGACGAGCTCCTGGTGACGGGCCTCTTCCAGTCGGAGGGCCGCACCGACTACGCCGCGACCTATCAGCATGCCCTCGACGTCCTGCGGCAGCTGCCGTCGTGACAGGATCTCGCGGTGGCCAGATATGAAGTGGCGCTGGTGCTGCTCGTCGACCCTTCCGGCGCCGTGCTCATGCAGCATCGCGACGAACACGCCCCGGTCTCGCCCAACCAGTGGAGCCTGCCGGGCGGCCACATCGAGCCGGGGGAGCAGCCCGAGCAGGCTGCCCGCCGGGAGCTGCGGGAAGAGACGGGATTGACGGCAGGCGAACTGGAACCCCTGTGGAGCGGCCCCCGGCCGTACGAGGCCGGCTTCCCCCACGACGTGACGGTCCATGTCTTCCACGGCGTGACCGACGCCCGGCAGGAGGACGTGGTGCTCGGCGAGGGCCGCGCGATGGTATTCGTGCCGCGGAACGAGCTTCTCGACCGCGACCTGGCCGTGACGACGGCCGCGATCCTGCCGCACCACCTCGGCGGCGGACGCTAGCCGGCCGACCGGTTCTTCGGGCGGTGGGCGAGGATCCATGCCTCGACGTCTTCGGTTCGCCACACCTTGCCCTGTTCGAGCTCGGCGATGGGCTTGGGGAAGTGGCTGTAGTTGGTGATCTGGTGGACGCGCTGGCGGCTGACGCTGCCGAGGCGCAGGCGGATCTCGTGGGCGCCGACCAGGCGGGATGACGACATACCCATGACAATAGGCGTACGACTATAGGCGTGCAACCAGTTGCCGAGTGTTCGGTTGTCATTCCCGGCTGTCCCCACCCAGTGGTGTTGCATCTCTCGTCGCCCACTGTGGGGTGGCCGGTTTGCGGTTGCCGCGGCCGGGGCTGGCTGGTCGGGTTCGGGCTGTGGCGTCCGGTCGGGGTGCCATGGCCGACCGGCTTCAGGTGTGGCCGGTTACGGCGTGATGGTGGTCGGGCCGGGGATGCCATCGCCCGGTGCCTGCCTGGTCGCGGTAGCAGCGGCCGTCGCGGATGGGGCTGTCCCGGCATGTCGGGAGTCGGGCCGGATATCACCATTGTTGACGGCGGCTATTCGGGGTGAGAATGGCATGCTCGAAGTCGGTTCTGGGCTTACCGCCGGATTCTTTGGAGTGGGATAATTCTGGGGTGCGGCAGATGGAGCTCTTCACCAGGTCCCAGCTAGCGGAAATGCGTGATCCGACCCGGTCGCGTCGTTATTCTCCGGCGCGTGAAGAGTTCCGCCGCGTGCATGCCCGGCAGCGCGCGTGGGGGCTTGTCGAGCGGCACGCGCGTAAGCTGCGCCGGCTGCACGGCGGTGACGACGGTTCACCCTTGACGGCGGCCGAGCGGCGGCTCTGGTCGGGCCGCGCGGGCACACCTGGGCACCCGGTGGCGGCCGTGGCGCCGGTGGCGCCGACCGCTCCCGCCCGCACCGGCCAGAGCCTCAGCTCACCAGCGCAGCGGGTGGTGCACCCGGTGCGCAACCCGATCGCGCAGCCCACCCCGGCGGTGCCCGCCGCGGGCGGGCAGGTCACGCGGCCCGCGCCCACCCAGCAGGCCGCGCCCGCCACGGCCGAGCAGGTCACGCGGCCCGCACCCACCCAGCAGGCCGCGCCCACCCAGCAGGCCGCGCCCGCCGACCACGACCGCACACCACCCGACCCGCGGCGCCGACCAAATTTCGGCCGCCGTAGGTACCATTCCGTCAGCGCTGTTCCGCGCCATTCTTCCGCAACGGCAAGTGCCATTCGACGGCCTCCACCGACGATGGCGAATACCGATCGCATCGGCGTGGGACGGGCCGGGCGAAATCGGCGCCGACCAAGTGGAGACTCACGCAGCCCGCCACGCCCGGCATATCGCGCCCGGCACACCGCACGCCCACCCGGGAAGACCGCACGCCCCCCGCATACCGCGCTGCCGCAGTCGACGTACCGCGCCGCCACCGCCCGCCGGGGCGAGACCGGGCGGCTGCCATGGCCCCGGGCGGCGACGGGCGCGGCCCGCCACCACCCGGCAGATCTCGTCCATGCGCCGGCAGTTGATCGAGGGCGGCCGGCGAGGATGCGTGCCGCCCGTCGCGGTCATCCGTGGCTTCCGCGTCCGGCACCGGTCCCGGCTCGGCCATCACAGCCAAAGCCCGCTTAAATCCAGACCCCCACCCCAGGAGGTGTCTAGTCGTTCGGGTAGGAGCGGCGGTTTCGCTTGGTTTCGCCGCGGCGTTTCTTGTCGGCTATGCGGCGCTCGACCGCGCCCTTCGACGGGCGGGTGGCGCGGCGAGCCCGGGGTGGCGGGGCGACCGCGGAAGCGACCAGCGCGGCCAGGCGGTCGGCGGCCGCCTCGCGGTTGCGCAATTGGGAGCGGAATTCCGAGGCCGTGATGGTCAGCACGCCTTGCACCAGACGAGAGCCGAGGCGAGAGAGCGCCCGCTCCTTCAGATGCGGAGGCAGCACCGTAGAGCCCCCCAGGTCCCAGGAGAGCTCTACTCGGGAGTCGGTCGTGTTGACGCCCTGGCCGCCGGGGCCGCTGGAGCGCGAGAAGCGCCAGGACAGTTCGGCCGCCGGGATGGTCAGGCGGTCGTTGACCCGGACATCTTCCAGCACATCGGCAAGCATGACACCCGGCCGCGGGCGTACGCCACGCGATATCGATCATGCGCACTGAGCGTGAGAACAGGGCAGTATGGGTGAGTGACGTCCCCAATCGCGCCGGTTGTCACGACCGGCTATCCGTGGCCTATCGAAACCACGCGACTGAGCAACGGCCTGCGGGTCGTGGTCAGTGAGGACCGGTCAGCTCCGGTCGTCTGCGTCAACCTCTGGTACGACGTGGGCTCGCGGCACGAACCGGTCGGGCAGACCGGCTTCGCGCACCTGTTCGAGCACCTCATGTTCGAGGGCTCGGTGCACGTCAAGAAGACCGAGCACATGCGGCTGGTGCAGGGCAACGGCGGCTCGCTGAACGCGACGACGAACCCCGACCGGACGAATTATTTCGAGACCATGCCGTCGGAGCACCTCGAGCTCGCGCTCTGGCTGGAGGCCGACCGGATGGGCGCCCTGGTGCCGGCGCTCACCCAGGAGACCCTCGACAACCAGCGCGAGGTAGTGAAGAACGAGCGCCGCCAGCGGTACGAGAACGTGCCGTACGGCGATGCCTGGCTGCGCCTGCTCGCGCTGCTCTACCCGGCGGGCCACCCTTACCACCACCCGACGATCGGGTCGATGGAAGACCTGAACGCGGCGAGCCTGGACACCTTCAAGGCGTTCCACCAGCAGTACTACGCGCCCAACAACTGCGTGCTGACCGTCGTCGGCGACGTCGAAGCCGCGAAGGTCTACGAGAAGGCCGAGAAGTACTTCGGCGCGCTCCAGCCGGTGCCGGACATCCCTCCCGCGCCGACCGGGCACATCGTGGGCCCGGCAACGACGCCCGTGCATGAGACGGTGACGGCTGCGGTGCCGGCGCCGCGGATCTACGTGTCGCACCGCACACATCCGTTCGGCACCAAGGGGTACGACGCGATCACTGTGCTCGCCACGATCCTGGGCAACGGCCGCGGCAGCCGGCTCTACCAGCGGCTCGCCGACGGCAAGCGGATCGCGCAGCCCGACTACATCGGCTCGTACGGCGTCGACCTGGCGCACGCGCCGGCCCCGCTGATCATCACGGCGACGGCGAAGGACGGCGTCGACGTGGCCGACCTCGAGGAGGGGCTGGCCGAGGTCGTCGGCAGCCTGGTCACCGAGCCGGTCACCGAGGAAGAGCTCAACCGGGCGAAGGCGATGCTCACCACGGCCTGGTGGCGCTCGCTGTCCACAGTGGGCGGCCGCGCCGACACACTCGGCCGGTACGCGACCCAGTTCGGCGACCCGGAGACCGTCGCCTACCGGCTCCCGCAGTGGCTGGCGATCACCGCCGACGAGGTCACCGAGGCCGCCGCGTACACCCTGAGGCCCGAGTCCCGGGTGACCCTGACCTACCTGCCCGAGACCACGGAGGAGAAGGCGTGACGCTCGTCGCCAACCGCCCGGAGGCCGGCGAGGCCCGCCCTTACCGCTTTCCGGAGATCCGCAGGGAAGAGGTCGCCGGCGGCACCGTCGTCGCCGCCCACCTGCCCGGGCAGCTGCTCGCCAGCTCGCTGCTGATGCTCGACGCCGGCGCGACCCACGAGTCGAGTGGTCGCGAGGGCACCGCCACCGTGCTCGCGAAGTCTCTCGAGGAGGGCACGAGGACCCGCGACTCGACCGCCTACGCGCTCGCCCTCGAAGGCCTCGGCGCCGAGCTGAGCGCGTCGGTCGACTGGGACTCGTTCCGGGTGGGCGTCTCGGCGCCGGTGCCGGTGCTGCTCGACGCGGTGCGCCTGGCCGCCGAGGCCACCCGCACCCCGCGGCTCGACCCCGCCGACGTGACCCGGGTGCGCGACGACGAGGCGACCGCGCTGCGGATGGACTGGGCGCAGCCCGGCCCGCGGGCGGACGCCACGCTGCGTAAAGACCTGTTCGGGGCGGGCGACCGCTACGGCCGTCCGCTGCACGGCGATCCCACCTCGACCGCGGCGGTGACCGTCGACGACGTGCTCGCCTTCCACGAGGCCTGGCTGCGCACGCCGGGTGTGCTGCTCGTCGCCGGCGACCTCGACACGCTCGACCTCACCGCGCTCGGCGAGGCGGCGTTCGGTGGGACGAACAAAAAGAACAAACCCCATGAAGATCCAACAAAGTACGAAATCCGCGACGGACGCCGTGTGATCCTGGTCGACCGGCCCCACTCGGTGCAGTCCACGCTGCGCATCGGCCACCGCTCGCCCGAGCGCGCCACCCCCGACTACGTGCCGATGACGCTGGCGGCCACGGTGCTGGGCGGCGCGTTCACCTCGCGGCTCAACCACCTCATCCGCGAGGTGCGCGGCTACACGTACGGAATCCGCGGCAGTTACGCGATGACCCGGCGCTTCGGCCGATTCGAGGTCGCCTCGGGCGTGCAGACCGCGGTGACCGTTCCGGCGATCACGGACACGATCGGCGAGATCGCGCGTACCCAGCTGGACGGGGTGACCGAGGAGGAGCTGGCGGTGGCCCGCTCGTGGCGCGCCGGTCAGCTGTCGGTCGAGATGCAGACGCCGGGGGCGATCGTGGGCGCGCTGAGCACTCTGGTGCTGCACGGCCTGCCCGACGACTACTACCCGTCGCTGCGCCGGGAGTACCTCGAGGCGACCGTCGAGCAGGTGTCCGCGGCCGCAGCGAAGCACCTGCACCCGAAGGGCCTGACCCTGGTGGTCGAGGGCGACGCCGCGGTTCTCCGCGACGAGCTGACGGCCGCCGGTCTCGGCGAGCTGGTCGACGCGGAAATCTGAGAATCAAGGGCCCTGATGCGTACGCGTCAGGGCCCTTTTCCACAGCTCAGGCCGCTACCGTCGCGCCATGACGATCACCAGCACGCCGCCTGAGGTCAGGCCGGCCCGGCGGGTGGTGCGCACCGTCCTGCTCGCGCTGCTGGTGCTGCCCGGCCTCGTCTGGGCGTTGCTGCGGCTCCTCGGCGCCGAGCGCGGCTATGTGGTGCAGCTGTTCGCGTTCACGCCGTACGTCGCGGCCTGGGCGTGGATCCCGGTGATCCTCGCGCTGGCTGCCCGGAAATGGCTGGTGGCGGCGGTGGCCGCGATCGCCGGGGTGCTGCTGGCGGCGTGCGTGCTGCCGCGGGCGCTGCCCGACGCCGACCGCGGCCCGTCGGACGGCGCGCCGCTCACGGTCATGACGATCAACATGTACATCGGGCAGGCCGACCCGGCCGCGGTCGTCGCGCTGGTGCGCGAGCACGACGTGGCGGTCCTGGCCGTGCAGGAGTTCACCACCGCCGCCGGGCACGGCCTCACCGCCGCGGGCCTCGACGCGCTGCTGCCCTATCACGCGCTCGCCGGCGACGAGGCGCTCGGCACGACCGGCTCGGGGCTCTACTCGCGCCATCCGATCTCGGGATCGGGCTCGGAACGCGGGGCGGGTGGCAACCTTCAGGCGTACGCGATGATCCATCCCCCGGGCGCGGCCGCGCTCTCGGTCGAGTCGGCGCATCCGCTGGCCCCGTACGCGAAATCGGTTCTTGGCCTTTGGAAAGAGGACCTCGACCGGGAGCCGGGCAAAAACATCCTGCTGGGTGACTTCAACTCGACGCTGGACCACGCGCCGGTGCGCGACCTGATCCGCCGCGGCTACCGGGACGCCGCCGACGCGACCGGGAAAGGCCTGCTCGCGACGTGGGGACCGTTCGCCGGCCGGCCGATCCCGCCGGTCACCCTCGACCACGTTCTCGTGGACAAGCGCATCGGGGTACGGGAGGTGTCCGTTGAACCGGTGCGTCTCAGCGACCATCGCGCGGTGATAGCGGAGTTGTCCGTGCCGAGGTCGTGAAGACGCTGTGCAGCCCGGGGTGAGCGTGGCGCCGAGTCGTTAGCCTCGCGCTCATGACGATCACGAGCGCCCCGGCCGAGACGCCGCCGACCGCACCCGGCCGGCGGCTGGGAAGGGTGGCTCTGACCGTGCTGATCTGGCTCCTGATTGTGCCCGCGCTGCTCTCGGCGATAGTCCGGGTTTCCGGCTGGGATCGCGGCCCGCTCGTGCAACTGCTCGCCTACACGCCGTACGTCGCGGCGTGGTCGGTGCTGCCGATGGTGCTCGCGCTGGCCACCCGCCGCTGGCCGGCCGCCGCGGTGGGGCTGGCGGTGGTGCTGGCCTTCGCGCTGCTGGTCGCGCCGCGAGCCATCCCGGGCGGCCGCGGCCCGTCGACCGGCGTGCGCCTCAACGTGATGTCCTCGAACCTGCTGTTCGGCGGCGCGGATCCGGCGCAGATCGTCGGCCTGGTCCGCGAGCACGACATCGAGGTGCTGGCCGTCCAGGAGTTCACGACCGACGGCAAACTGGCCCTGGCCAAGGCCGGTCTCGAGGACCTGCTGCCGTACACGTCGTTCGCCGACGAGGCGGGCGCTTCGGGCTCCGGGCTCTACTCGCGCTATCCGATCACCGGGGCCGGGCATCGCCGCATGGGCGGCGGTTTCCTTCAGGCGTACGCGACGGTGCAGCCCCCGCACGCCGAGCCCGTGCTCGTGGAGTCGGCGCATCCGCGGGCGCCCTCGGATCTCGGCCTCAACGGGCTCTGGCGCAGCGATCTCGCCGAGGAGCCCGGGACCGGGCCGGACGGCACTCCCCGCATTCTGCTCGGCGACTTCAACGCGACGCTCGATCACGCGCCGCTGCGCAGGCTGGTCGCGCGCGGCTACCGGGACGCCGGGGTCGCCACCGGGCAGGGCCTGACCCCGACCTGGCCGTATTTCGAGCACCGCGGCATTCCGTGGGTGACCCTCGACCACGTTCTCGTCGACAAGCGCATCGGCGTACGCGACATCAGCGTGCACCGGATCACCAACAGCGACCACCGCGCGGTCCTCGCCGGGCTCACCGTGCCGGCGGCACAATTGCCGGCGTGACCACCCGCCTCGTCGCCCCGGGCGACGCCGCCGAACTGGCCGCCCTCCTCGCCGCGAACCGTGACTTCCTCGCGCCGTGGGAGCCGTTCCGCACCGAGGAGTACTTCACCGCCGAGGGCCAGCGCACCTACCTCGAGGACGTGCTGCGGCAGACCGCCGCCGGCGTGACGCTGCCGCACGTGATCGTCGAGGACGGCCGGATCGTCGGCCGGATCACGCTCAGCGGCATCGCCCGCGGCCCGTTCCTCTCCGCGAGCCTCGGCTACTGGGTGGCACAGTCCGCGAACGGGCGGGGGGTGGCCTCGGCGGCGGTGGCCCGGATGATCCGGGTCGCCTTCGACGAGCTGGGGCTGCACCGGGTCGAGGCGGGCACGCTGGTGCACAACGCGGCCTCGCAGCGGGTGCTGGAGCGCAACGGGTTCAAGCGGTTCGGGCTGGCGCCGCGCTACCTGCGGATCAACGGCGAGTGGCGCGACCACGTGCTGCTCCAGCTGCTGGCCGAATAATCGGCTGCCGCGCCGCCGCGGCCGCGCTATCGTCGGCGACATGATGCGCAGGTTCATGACGACGACGCCGGAATGTCCCGGCGTCGGTTCGCGCATCTAGAAAACCGCCCGGGCGAGATGCCCGGGCTTTCTTTTTGCGGGGTCTCGCCCTTTCCTCAGGGAGATCCCCATGAACATCGACCACCGCAAGCTCGGCCGCGAGCTCGACCTCTTCGACTCCGACCCGCTGATCGGCGCCGGCCTGCCGTTCTGGCTGCCGGACGGCGCGGCGGCCCGCCACGAGGTGGAGTCGTACCTTCACGAGCTCGAGCGGCGCGCCGGCTACAAGCACGTCTACTCGCCCGCGCTCGGCAAGAAGCAGATGTACGAGTTGTCGGGGCACTGGAAGAACTTCGCCGACGACATGTTCCCGCCGATGGTGCTCGGCGGCGACGAACTGGTGCTGCGGCCCGCCCTCTGCCCGCATCACGCACTGATCTTCAAGTCGCGTCAGCGCTCCTACCGCGACCTGCCGCTGCGCATCGCCGAGATCGGGCCGATGTACCGGGCCGAGCGCTCGGGCGTGCTCGGCGGTCTCTCCCGGGTGCGGTCGATCCAGCTCAACGACTCGCACATCTTCTGCGGTCTCGACCAGGTCGGCGCCGAGGTGGCCGACGTGTTGCGGCTGATGGGGGTGGCGCACCGGGCGCTCGGGCTGCGGCCGTCCTCGTTCCGGTTGTCGCTGCGCGGCGATTCCGGGAAGTACGCGGGGAACGACGAGATGTGGGAGCGGGCGTCCGCGCTGCTTCGGTCCGCGCTCGACGATGCGGCCGTTTCCTACGAGGAGGCGCCGGGCGAGGCGGCCTTCTACGGGCCGAAGATCGACATTCAGATCGAGGACGCGGCCGGCCGGGAGTGGAGCCTGTCGACCATTCAGGTGGACTTCCATCAGCCGGCGCAGTTCGATCTGTCGTTCGTCGGGCCGTCCGGGGAGCGGGAGCGCCCGGTCATGATCCATCGGAGTCTGGCGGGCTCGATGGAACGGCTCTTCGGGTATCTCATCGAGGCGCACCAGGGGGCTTTTCCGCTCTGGTACGCGCCCGTGCAGATCGCGGTGCTGCCGGTCTCGGAGGACCAGTCGGCGCCGGCATCGGCGTTCGGTCAGGCCGCCATCGAGAGCGGTTTGCGGGCCGAGGTGCTGTTCGACGGCTCGATCGGGGGGAGGATCCGGCATGCGGCCGAGCGCAAGATCCCGTACGCGGCAATCGTCGGCAAGCGCGAGGCGGCGGAAGGGCTGATCGCTCTCCGCCTGCGCGACGGACGTCAGTTGCCGGCCAGGCCGGCGGCGGAGGCCATCGCGTTGATCGCCTCCGCCGCCGCCGAGTCTCAGGCCGGCGTCGACGTCCTGGCCAGGCCGTAGGTGAGCGCGTCCACCAGGGCCACCCAGCTGGCCTCGACGATGTTCTCGTGCACGCCCACGGTGGTCCACTCGCGGTTGCCGTCGCCGCTCTCCAGCAGCACCCGGGTGATCGCGTTGGTGCCGTGCGTGCCCTCGAGGATGCGGACCTTGAAGTCGGTGAGCTCGACGGTCTTGAGCTGCGGGTAGTGCTGCGACAGGGCTACCCGCAGCGCCTCGTCGAGCGCGTTGACCGGGCCGACGCCCTCGGCGGTGGCGATGATCCGCTCGCCGCGTACGCGCACCTTCACGGTCGCCTCCGAGACCACCGAGCCGTCCTCGCGGTGCTCGACCTGCACCCGGTACGACTCCAGCGTGAACGGCCGGGCGAAGCCCTCGCCCGGCAGCTCGCCCCGCACCAGCAGCTCGAAGGAGGCGTCCGCCGCCTCGAACGACCAGCCGCCGGCCTCCAGCTCCTTCACCCGCCGGGTGATGGTGCTGAGGGCGTCCGGGTGGCCGGCCAGGTCCAGCCCGAGCTCCCTGCTCTTGAGCTCGATGCTGGCCCGGCCGGCCATCTCCGTCACCAGGATCCGCATGTCGTTGCCCACCACCGACGGGTCGACGTGGTTGTAGAGCAGCGGATCCACCTTGATCGCGCTCGCGTGCAACCCCGCCTTGTGAGCGAAGGCGGCGGCCCCGACGTAGGCCTGGTGGGTGTCGGGGGCGATGTTGGCGATCTCGGCGAGCGCGGTGGAGACCCGCGTCGCCTGCTCGAGGCATCCGTCCGGTAGGACCTTCAGCCCGAGCTTGAGCTGTACGTTGCTGACGACGGCGAACAGGTCGGCGTTGCCGGGGCGCTCGCCGTAGCCGTTCGCGGTGCACTGGAAGTGCTTCACGCCCGCCTCGACCGCGGCGATCGTGTTCGCGACCGCGCAGGAGGTGTCGTTCTGGCAGTGGATGCCGAGCCGGTCGGCGCTTACGCCGGTGCGGGCCACGACCTCCTCGATCGCCTTGGTGATCATCGAAGGGAGCATGCCGCCGTTGGTGTCGCACATCACGACGCGCTCGGCGCCGGCCTCGAAGGCGGCGCTCACGACGCTGGCGGTGTACTCGGGGTCGTAGCGGAAACCGTCGAAGAAGTGCTCGCAGTCGACGAAGACGCGGCGGTTGTTGGCTTTCAGATGACGGACCGTGTCGCGGACCATGTTGAGGTTCTCGTCGCCGGTCGTGCGCAGCGCCCGTACGACGTGCCGGATGTCGGACTTCGCGACCACGCAGACCACCGGGGTCCCGGCGTCGAGCAGGGCCTTGACCTGCGGGTCGCTCTCGACGGCCACGCCGGCCTTGCGGGTCGCGCCGAATGCGACGAGCAGCGCGTTCTTGAGGTCGAGCTCGGTCTTCGCGCGCTCGAAGAACTCGGTGTCCTTGGGCATGGCGCCGGGCCAGCCGCCCTCGATGAAGCCCACGCCGAACTCGTCCAGCAGCCGCGCGACCGCCAGTTTGTCGGCGACCGAGTAGCTGATCCCTTCGCGCTGCCCGCCGTCTCGCAGCGTGGTGTCGAAGACCTGGTAGTCCATCGGAGCGTTCCCTTCGAGGATTCAGTGGCCCAACAAAAAGACCCCCCGCGGATGCGGGAGGTCTGCGCGTCGGCGAGGAGTCAGCCGGCGCGCTAGGTGCCAATAATGAGCACAAGACGGGTCACGAAATGAAGCATGCCACTAACGGGCCTCGTGGGAAGCGTTGTTCCACCCTTCGAGACTAAGTTGGAGGTGTGGTGACGGACTCATACCCCCGGAATCTTGGTTTCTCCGCTACCTACAACTTCCGCGACGTCGGCGGCTATGCGGGTCTCGACGGCCGCACGGTGCGCTGGCGGCGGCTCTTCCGTTCCGACGCGCTGCACCGCATCGGCGAGGCGGACGCGGCGGCGTTTGCCCAGCTCGGCGTGCGTACGGTGATCGACCTGCGCCGTCCGGACGAGGTCGAGAAGTTCGGCCGGGTGCCCGAGCGGCACGGCATGGACTACCGCCATCTGGTGCTCAACCACATCGACTGGGAGACGATCTCCCTCGATGAAGAGGTGCCGCGGGACCGGTGGCTGGCGGACCGGTACCTGAACTTCGCCGAGGACGGGCGCGAGGCGATCCTGGCCTCGCTGCGGATCATCGCGGAGCCGTCGCGGGCGCCGGTGATCGTGCACTGCATGGCCGGCAAGGACCGCACGGGGACGGTGTGCGCGCTGACGCTGGCGTTGCTCGGAGTGTCCGACGAGGACATCGCGGCCGACTACGCGCTGACCACCGCGGCGATGACGTCGCTCACGGCGTACCTGATGGAGAAGCACCCATCGGCGGTGCTGGGGAACGAGCACATGTTCGACTCGCCGCCCGGCGCGATGCTGAAGTTCCTGTCGGATCTGCGGTCGCTGCACGGCTCGATCGAGAACTACGTGCGGGAGATCGGCATGCTCGGCTCGGAGATCGACTCGATGCGCTCACATCTGCTCGAGCACGCCTAGGGCCCGGTCGTAAAGCTCGTGGTAGGCAGCCTCGTCGACGCCGGCACCGGAAAGGAACGTGCCGGTCATCAGCAGATCGTCCACCTCCCAGGAGACGACGTAGTACCCGTCCCCGTTGCCGTTCTTGTTGAAGTTGCAGGCGATCCGCCCGGCCGGCACCCCGCTGGGCAGATGCTCGGCGGCCGGGTGGTCGAGGGTAGGAGCGCTGGAGCAGGTCCCGCCGAAGCCGGTGCTCTGGTCGTTGTCCATGGCCGTCCTGCTGTTCCACAGTTCGTAGACGCCCGGCTCGCAGCCCGCGGCGGCGGAGCTGTTCGGGTCGGGCGGGCCTTCCTGGCAACTGGCCCGGACGGAGGACGGGAGCATGGCGAGGAGGCCCTGGTAGTCGCGGGCGCCTGTGGTGGGGGTGGTCGATCTGTTGCCCAGCCAGACTATGGCGATGCCGGTGGCGGCTATCAGGGTGATGATCGCGGCTATCAGGACGGCTTGGCGTAGGCGTCTCGGTTGATCGGGGGCCGACTCTTCTGGGGACGGCTCTTTCGGGGCCGGCTCGGCGGCGCCCGGCTCGGCTGTGGCGGTCGGCTCGACGGGGGCCGGCTCAGTGGCGCCCGGCTTGGCTGCGGCGGTCGGCTCGACGGGGGCCGGCTCAGTGGCGCTCGGCTTGGCTGCGGCGGTCGGCTCGACGGGGGCCGGCTCAGTGGCGCCCGGCTTGGCTGCGGCGGTCGGCTCGACGGGGGCCGGCTCAGTGGCGCCCGGCTTGGCTGCGGCGGTCGGCTCGGCCGGGCGGCTTGTTGGCACTGGGGCGGGCTGATCCGGCAGCAGGCTGCCTGATTTATCCCCGATCAGGGGAAATTTCATCTCAGGGGCGGTGGGGGCCGGGGGCGCGACAGCAGCCGGCTCGGGTATCGGCTCGGTCGCGGTGGGCTCGGCCAAGGCGGCGAGGGCGGCCGCGCTCACCTGCCGGCTGTCGTCGTCGGCCAGCCGTTCCAGAGCCGACCGCGCCGCCGCGGCCCGGGCCGGTTCGTCGTCGGTCAGGATCGCGGCCAGTTCCTGCACCGACGCGCGCCGTACCGCCGCCATCGGGTGCCGGGTGAGTTCGAGCAACTCCGTCGCTAGCGCCCGGCGGTGGGGATTCCGCGCCACGTACAGGTCACCGCGCAGGCCGAACTCCCACTTGCTCGGCGTCTGGTTCGGCGTGCTGTCGCGCACTCGGTCGTACACGTAGTCGTACAGCTCGCCCAGCGCGACATGCCCGTCCTGGTCCCGATCGGCGTTGCCGGTGCGGATGCCCTCCACGAGCGCACCCGTGAAGATCGAGGGCGGCGTCGGCGACCCCTCGGCCAGTCGCGCGCCTTCGAAGGCGTACTCCATGGCGGTTGATGCCGTGATCACCACGCGCCCCCGGCCCTCGCCGAGCTGTCGCTGCCGGAACTGATCGCCCACATCGACACCGCCCGCGGCCCGTGCGATCACTCCGCGCTCGAACGCCCCGCCGTAGCAGCAGTCCAGCAGCAACACGACCCGCTGCGCCCGGCTCCGCTGCATCACCCGATTCACCCAGGCGGCGTCGATCGCGGTGGAACCGAGGAGGTCCGGCCGTGTGTTTGTGGCCGCGAGATAGAGCTCTCCCGAGTCGTCCTTGAGCCCGTGACACGAGAAGTGCAGCAGTACGAGATCGGTCGACTGCCGGTCGGCCAGCGTCTGCTCGACGCGCTCGGAGGCCTCCGACGAGCTGGGGTTGTGCAGGATCTCGACCTCGAAGCCGCCGAGTTCGGCATCTCCGAGCACCTCGGCCAGCGCGTCGGCGTCGGCGGCCGGCGAGGCGAGCCGGTGCAGAGCGGCATGGTCGTAGCGGTCGACCGCCACGACCAGGGCCAAGCGCCGCTCGCCGCCCATGCCCCGAGCATCCCGCCGCACCCGAGCGGTGTCCCTCCCCCATTCAGGCGAGGCAGCATTCAGGCGAGGCAGCAGTCAGGCGAGGCAGTCGGCTCCGCTGTTGCCCGGATGATGACCAGCGTCGCCATCGGCCCGGTCAGCGGTGGTTGAAGGGCGCGACCGCCTCCCGGCTCCGCGCCGACCCCTCGGGCCCCAGCAGCTCTTCGCACACCCGGATCAACCGTGCCCGCAAGGCCGCCGCCCGCCGGGCGAATTCCCGCTGGCGCGCCACGTACTCGGCTTTGCCTTCCGCCGTCTCGATTTTCACCGGCTCGAAGCCGTACGACGACAGGTCGTACGGGCTCGCCTGCATGTCGAGCAGCCGGATGTCGGCCGCCAGCGCGAAACAATCCAGCGCGAGCGCGCCCGGCACCGCCGGACCCAGCTTCTGCGCCCACTTGTGCACGTCCATCGCCGCGTGCAGGCAGCCGGGCTGGTCGAGGTCGACCTGGGTCGCGCGGGTGGGCTGGAGGCGGTTCAGGCCGACCGACTCGGGCGTGAAGAAGCGGAACGCGTCGTAGTGCGTGCATCGGATGGGGTGCTGCTCGACCACACGATCCGTCTCGGCCTGGCCCAGGCGCAGCGGCAGCGAGTGGCGATGCTCGGGCGAGCGGTACACCATCGCCCACTCGTGCAGCCCGAAGCAGCCCGAGAACACCGGGCGGGACGCCGTCGCGGTGAGCAGGCCGTGGATGTAGCGGACGCTCTCGCCGCGGGCGTGCAGGAAGGCGTCCTGGTCGAGGGTGACCACGCCGTCGGGGTAGGTCATGTAGAACTTCCACGACGCGTGCTCGGCGACGCCCGACGGCGCCGGCGAGAGGCCGGTTCCGATGCCGGGATGCCACCGGCGCAGCTGCGCGGGACGCGTGCCGTAGTAGTCGTAGAGGAAGTCCTCGATCGCGTGTTTCTCGCCGGCCGCGCGGCGGGCACGGTGGCCCGCGGTCATCTCGTCGGCGCGCTCGGCGTGGGCGCGGGCGAGGGGTATCCAGGCGACCGAGGGCAGCGTCGTGGTGAGCGCCCTCACCTGCTTGATCCCCATCGCATCAGCGTATCCAGCCGAGGCGATCAACACGATCACCGTTAGGCGCGAATGAGGTCCGCCACCGCTTTCGGCGCGCCCAGATCTGGGGCATTGTGGTCGAATTCGGGTGTCACCACGAGCTTGGAGCCCGGGATCGTCTCCAAGAGCACATGCAAAGCCTCCAACAGGTACGCCGGGGAGCGCCCGCCGCCGAGCAACAGGGCCGGCGCGGTGACCGCCGAGTAACGCCCGCCGTTCGAGTCGAGCTCGCGGGCGACGTGGAACTCCGCGGGAACCGTCCCCAGCACCTCGCGGGTGGCGCTCCCCTCGGCCGTGAAGCGCTGCATCGCCCAGGCGACGGCGACCATCGCCGGCCCCGAGGGCATCAGGTCGAGCGCGTGCAGAAAGTGGACCATCGCCCGGGCGTCGTGCCCGCCGGCGAGCAGCTCCTCGTACCTCGGCAGCCACGAACAGGGGAGCGAGCCGTCGATGCTGGTCGCCGGCTCGTACACGATCACGCGGTCGAGCGTGGTCCACAGCGCGGCGTGCAGCGCGACCAGCCCGCCGTAGCTGTGCCCGAAGACCTGCCGGGACTTGGTCTCCTCGAGCACCTCGAGGGCGTCCGCGATCTCGACGTCGAGCCCGTAGTCGTCGCCCTGACCGGGACTCTTGCCGCGGCCGCGCCGCTCGATGACATGCACGGTGTACGTGTCGGCCAGCGCATCCGCCAGCGCCTGGTAGTGGCGGGCTCGCCGGGTGGTGCCGGGGATGACGACGAGCCCCGGGCCGTTTCCGGTGGACAAAACATCGACAGAAGCCATGCTCACGAATGTAGTACATCTACTACAACTTTGATACTGTGCTGGACATGGGAGGAATGACTTTGACGGGGGCTCTCGACCTCGGCACCGACGTGCCGGCCGATGGGCGGGTCATCGACGTCCGCGATCTGCGGATGCGCTATGGAACCAAGGACGTGCTGTCCGGCGTCAGCTTCGACGCCCGGCGCGGCGAGGTGCTCGCGCTGCTCGGCCCCAACGGGGCGGGCAAGACCACCACCATCGAGATCCTCGAGGGCTTCCGCATGCGGTCGGCCGGCGAGGTGAGCGTGCTCGGCATCGACCCGGCATCGGCCGGCGAGCGCTGGCGCGCCCGCATCGGCGTGGTGCTGCAATCGTGGCGCGACCACGGCAAGTGGCGGGTGCGAGAGCTTCTCAAACACTTGGGTACGTACTACGCGCCGTACTCCACCGAGCAGATCCGCCGCCCGTGGCCCGTCGACGACCTGCTCGACGTGGTCGGCCTGACCGAGCATGCGAACCAGCGGGTCATGCGGCTCTCCGGCGGCCAGCGCCGCCGGCTCGACGTGGCGATCGGCATCGTCGGCCGGCCCGAGCTGCTCTTCCTCGACGAGCCGACGGTCGGCTTCGACCCCGCGGCCCGTCGCGAGTTCCACGACCTGGTGCACCGGCTGACCGATGTGGACGACACCACGATCCTGCTCACCACCCACGACCTCGACGAGGCCGAGAAGCTGGCCGACCGCATCGTGATCCTGGCCGCCGGGCGGATCATCGCGGACGGCTCGGCCGACCAGCTGTCCCGCCAGGTCGCCGGCGAGTCCGAGATCCGCTGGACGCGCGACGGCCAGCGCTTCGTCCACTCCGCGGTCGATGCGACCCCGTTCGTCCGCCAGCTCTTCCTGCAGTACGGCGAGGGCATCGCCGACCTCGAGGTGCGCCGCAACAGTCTCGAGGACACATACATGAAGCTGGTCCTGGATTCTGAAGGGGGCATCCGATGATCTCGATATTGCGAGCGGGAGTGGCCCGCGGCGGGATCGAACTGCGGCAGACGCTGACCACGGGCACGGACCTGTTCACCTACCTCTTCCCGGCCCTGCTCCTGCTGGGGACGGTCTTCTTCATGCGCAACGCGCACGTGCCGGGCACCACGTTCTCGCTCGGCGCGAGCACCCTGCCCAGCGTGCTCGGCATGGGGCTGGCGTTCGGCGGCCTGATGACGGTCTCGCAGCAACTGGTGGTCGAGCGTGAGGACGGCACGCTGCTGCGAGCCAAGGCGACGCCCAACGGCATGACGGCGTACCTGATCGGCAAGGCCGTCGTGGTCGGCGGCATGACGCTGCTGAGCCTGCTGCTCCAGCTGATTCCCGGCCTGTTCATCGTCGGCGGCAGCCTGCACGTGAGCGCGGTCGGCTGGCTGACGCTGGCCTGGCTGATCCCGTTGGCGTTCCTGGCCACCATGCCGATCGGCGCGGTGATCGGCTCGCTCTTCGAGAACCCGCGGAACATGAGCCTCGCGATCCTGCCGATCTTCGGGCTGGTGGCGATCTCCGGCATCTTCTATCCGATCACCGCGCTGCCGGGCTGGCTGCAGGGCGTCGCGCAGCTCTTCCCGATGTACTGGCTAGGGTTGGGCATGCGCTCGGTGTTCCTGCCCGATTCGCTGGAGGCCGTCGAGCTCACCCACTCCTGGCGGCATCTCGAGACGTTCGGCGTGCTCGCGATCTGGGTCGTGCTGGGCCTGACGCTGGCGCCGGCGATCCTGCGGCGGATGGCGCGCCGCGAGTCCGGCTCGGCGGTGGCGGCGCGGCGCGAGCGGGCGCTGACGACGATCGGTCGTTGAGGGAGAGATGGGCAACAGCGAGGTCACGTACAACCGGATCGCGATGCTGCGCGCCGAGCGCGGCATCTCGCGGCGGCAGCTCGCCGACGCCCTGGGTGTCCACTACCAGACGGTGGGCTACCTGGAGCGCGGCGAGTTCAGCCCGAGCCTGCACCTGGCGCTGCGGATCTGCGCGTACTTCGAGGTGCCGGTCGAGGTCATCTTCTCCCTCGAGCCGTTCCCCCGGCTGGGCGCGGAGTCGAACGGGGTGTCCCGCCCGGCGTAGATTTCGGGTGAGCCTTCTAGAGATGGGATTTCACCCGTGCGTTTCGCCCGTTTTGTCCATGCTGGTGGAGTGTCGTTCGGTGTAGTCGAGGGCAACGAAGAGCAAGGCCTCACCATCGCCGAGATCGGCTCCCTGCCGTTCGAGAAGGTGCAGTTCACCGGCCAGCGCTGGGCGCTCGCCGACGTACGCCTGCTCGCCCCGATCTTCTCCAGCAAGGTCATCGGCGTCGGCCGCAACTACGCCGACCACGCCGCCGAGCTCGGCAACGAGGTGCCGAAGGAGCCGCTGATCTTCATCAAGCCCTCCACCACGGTGATCGGCCCCAACGACGCGATCCGGCTGCCACCGCAGTCCCAGCGGGTCGAGGAAGAGGCCGAGCTCGCCGTCGTGATCGGCGCGACCGGCGCCCGCCGGGTCGACCGGGCCGGCGCCGAAAGGGCGATCTTCGGCTACACGATCGGCAACGACGTGACCGCCCGCGACCTGCAGCGCAGCGACCCGCAGTGGACCAGGGCCAAGGGCTTCGACTCGTTCTGCCCGATCGGCCCGTGGATCGTCACCGACCTCGACGTGAGCGACCTCGAGATCCGCTGCGAGGTCGGCCGCAACCCCGAGAGCCTCGAGGTGCGCCAGATCGGCCGCACCAAAGACATGGTCTTCGACGTACCGACCCTGGTGTCGTACGTGTCGCACGTCATGACGTTGCTGCCCGGCGACATCATTCTCACCGGCACCCCGGCCGGCGTCAGCGAGCTGACCACCGGCGACATCTGCTCGATCACGGTGCAGGGCATCGGCGAGCTGCGCAACACGGTGGTGTCGCTGGAGTGACGAAGATCCTGGTCACCGGCGCCACCGGCAACATCGGGCGGATGGTGGTCGACGAGCTTCTGGCGGCCGGCGCCGATGACGTGCGTGCCCTGACCGTCGACCCGGCGCGGGCCGCCTTGCCCGACGGGGTCGAGGTCGCGCGCGGATTCGTCGGCCGCCCGTCGACGCTGCCCACGGCGTACGCGAACGTGGATGTGCTGTATCTCGCACCGCACCTCCCGACGGTGGTCGAGGCGTGCCGGATGGCCGACGAGGCCGGGATCGGCCACATCGTCGACCTGGCCGGGCCGAAGGGCGAGCATTGGCAGGCCGTGGAGGACGCGGTCGAGGCCTGCGGGGTGCCCTACACCCACCTGGAGCCCGGGGAGTTCATGGCGAACGCCACCTTGTGGGCCCGCCAGATCCGGGCCGGCGACGTGGTGCTCGACACCTGCGGCGACGCGACCAACGCCCCGATCGCCCAGGAGGACGTGGCCGCCGTCGCCGCCCGTGTCCTCCTCTCGCCGGGCGAGCACGTGGGCCGTTCCTGCGAGTTGACCGGCCCCGAAGCGCTCTCCCGGCGGCAGAAGGTGGCGCTGCTCGGCGAGGCGCTCGGACGTGAGCTTCGCTACGTCGACCTGCCCCGCGACGAGGCGATCGAAGAGCTGGCCAAAGACATGGGCGAACACGCCGCCTGGTACGTCGACGGCGCCGGCCTATTGATCGAATACCCCCAGCGAGCCGTCCCGACTGTGACTGAAATAACGGGCCGGCCTGCGACAACGTTCCTCGAGTGGTCCCGGCGCAACGCGGATCTGTTCCGAGACCAGTAACCCGATTTGTTGGCCCCGGGGTGGTCAGGTAGAGTTCTCCTTCGGCGCGGCAAGCCGGGCCAAATGGGGTATGGGGTAATTGGCAGCCCGACTGATTCTGGTTCAGTTAGTCTAGGTTCGAGTCCTGGTACCCCAGCGCTACCAATCCTGCGGAGGATGGGTGGAGCTGGACTTCTGATAGAGTTCGGCCCGCCGCTGAAGCAGAGCGGAAGCAAGAAAGTAAGTCCTGGCCCCGTCGTCTAGCGGCCTAGGACGCCGCCCTCTCAAGGCGGTAGCGAGGGTTCGAATCCCTTCGGGGCTACGTTTTGGGTGACCCCCGTCAGCAGAAAGCGCTGACGGGGGTCACTTCGTATTCCTCCCCGGGGGCCGAGCCCCCGGACCCCCACGGTGCGGTGCTTGCGCCAGGGGGCGCGTCGCCGGCCCCCACGGTGCGGTGCTTGCGCCACGGGGCGCGTCGCCGGCCCCCACGGTGCGGTGCTTGCGCCACGGGGCGCGTCGCCGGCCCCCACGGTGCGGTGCTTGCGCCACGGGGCGCGTCGCCG
>NZ_JBITDW010000001.1:0-462687 GCF_044454685.1 Actinoplanes sp. NPDC051513 | reverse complement strand
TGCTTGGGCCAGGGGGCGCGTCGCCGGCCCCCACGGTGTGGTGCTTGGGCCAGGGGGCGCGTCGCCGGCCCCCACGGTGTGGTGCTTGGGCCAGGGGGCGCGTCGCCGGCCCCCACGGTGTGGTGCTTGGGCCAGGGGCGCGCCGCCGCTTTCGTGGTGCGGTGCTTGCGACAGGGGCGCGCCGGCGGCCCCCCAACGGTGTGGTGTTTGCGCCAGGGACGTGCCGCCCGATCTCGTGGTGCGCGGTGCTTGCGGTCGGGGAGGGCCCAGCGGGTTTGGAGTCTGGGGTGGGGTGGGGGGACGGCATAATCGACCGATGGCTGACATCGTGGTCCGTCGGGTCGCTCTCGGGTACTTCGTCCGGCCCGCTGAAGAGACCGGCACGGGGCAGTGCCGGGTTGAGCCGACGCTCGGGTATCTGATCGATCATCCGCACGGTGGGCGCGTGCTGGTCGACACCGGCATGGGGCGGCATCCCGAGGTTGACGCGCACTATCGGCCGCGGCGGATTCCGCTGGTCGTGGCCCTCGGGGGTGTCGGGGTCAAGCTTGACGACATCGACTACGTGGTGAACTGCCATCTCCACTTCGACCACTGCGGCGGCAATCCGGAACTGGCCGGCCGGCCCGTGTTCACTCAGCGCGCCGAGCTGGAGCTGGCCCGCACCACCGACCACACTCTTCCCGAGCTGATCGACCACCCGGGTGCTCGCTACGAAGAGCTGGACGGCGAGGCCGAGATTCTTCCCGGGGTGGTGATCCTGCCGACGCCCGGCCACACCGCGGGTCACCAGTCGGTGGTGGTGACCCGCGGCGACGGGACGATCGTCGTGGCCGGGCAGAGCCACGACAACGCGTCGCTGTTCACCGGCGACGTGCTCGCCCAGCACTCGGGCGTCGGCCACTACCCGGTCTGGCTGCACCGGATTCTGGCCTTCGACCCGAAGCAGATCGTCTTTGCCCACGACAACGCCGTCTGGACGCCCTGAGAAGCCTCAGGGCAGCTCGGTCGCTACCCCGGGCACGAGCCAGGTCAGCGCGTCCGGCGGGAACGCCGCGGCGATCTCGGCGCGCCCCTCGTGGAAGTGTGACCAGCCCTCGTAGTGCACCGGCACGATCCGCCGCGGCTTCACGTGCGAGCAGAGCCGCACCGCGTCCCGGCCGGTCATGGTGAACCGGGCCGGGCCGGTGAGGCCGAACTGCACCTTGCCCAGGTGCAGGATCGCGGTGTCCACGGTCAACCGGTCGGCCACCTCGAGGACCCCGGGGAAGACCACGGTGTCCCCGGAGATCCAGACGACCTCCGCGGCGCCGAGCGCGAATCCCGTTGTGGGCCCCACGATCGGCACCGCCCAGGCCGGCCCGTGCCGGGACGGCGTGGCGGTGACCTGGAGATCGCCGATCTTCGTGGTCTCCCAGGGCGCCAGGCCGATCGCGTTGCCGCCGAGCGTCGCGCCCCCACCGGCGTGGTGATCACCGTCGGCACGGACGACAGCAGCGCCCGGCCGGAGTCGTCCAGGTTGTCGGCGTGCTGGTCGTGGGTGAGCAGCACGCCGTCGAGCTCGCCCAGCGACGAGGCGGGCAGCGCCGGCCCGGTGGTCTTCCGCGACGACGTGCCCCAGCCGAACGAGTACCGCCGGCCGGGGGCGTCGAACGTCGGATCCACCAGCAGCCGCACCCCGCCGATCTCCAGCAGCGTCGTCGGACCGCCGATATGGGTGATGTTCATTTCGCGTGGGTCAGCGCCCAGTCGAGCACCTCGTCGGCGATCTGCTCCCAGCCCTTCTGGGCGGGCAGCAGGTGGGCGTAGCCCTCGTACTCACGCCGCTCGGTGATCGTGTTGGACTTGTAGTGCTTGCAGTTCGACTCCTGGATCGCCGGCGGCATGATGTGGTCCTCCGAGCCGGAGACGAACAGCAGAGGCGCCCGGTTGTCGTTGTGGTAGTCGACCCACGTGTCCTGGTGGCCGGGCTGGAAGTTGGCGAGCACGCCGCCCCACAGGATCCCGCCGCTGGCCGGGATCGCGTACCGCTCGTAGAGCGCCCGCGCCTCGTCGTCGTCGAACGTGTTGGTGAAGGCGTACTTCCACTCCTCGAAGGTGAGCGGGATCGCCTTGTGGCGGTTGGCCGGGCTCTTGAGGACCGGGAAGGTCGACTTCAGCTGGGACAGCGGGACGACCCGGACGCCCTCGGTGGGCGCCGAGTTCAGGGCCACGCCGGCCACGCCGAAGCCGTGGTCGAGCAGGATCTGGGTGAACGCTCCGCCGGCCGAGTGCCCGATGATGATCGGCGGCTCGGGCAGGGCGCGGATCGCCTCCTCGAAGTGGGCGATGATCTGCGGGACGGTGACGTTCAGGACCGGGGTCGGGTCGGCGTTGAGCGACTCCACCTCGACCTCGAAGCCCGGGTAGGCCGGCGCGATCACCTGGTGGCCCTTGGCCTCGAAGTGCGTTTTCCAGTTCTCCCAGCTGCGCGGGGTCACCCAGAATCCGTGGACAAGAACGATCGGCTTCATGCGTCGTGCTCCTTCAGGAAGTTCAGCAAATCGAGGCTGAGCTGTTCTTTGTGGGTGTCGGTGATGCCGTGCGGCGCGCCGGGATACACCGCGAGACGAGCGTTCTTGATCCGGGCGGCCGAGGCCTGTCCGCCGACCGCGAACGGCACGACCTGGTCGTCGTCGCCGTGGATCACCAGCGCCGGCACGTCGATCGCGTCGAGGTCGGCGCGGAAGTCGGTGCCGGAGAAGGCCGCGATGCTTTCGTACGCGTTGCGGTGCCCCGCCTGGAGTCCCTGCCGCCAGAACGCGTCCCGGATGCCCTGCGACACGTCCGCGCCGGGCCGGTTGTTGCCGAAGAACGGACCGTCGGCCAGGTCCTGGTACTGCTGAGAACGGTCGGCGAGCGAGCCGGCCCGGATCCCGTCGAAGATGTCGATCGGCAGCCCGCCCGGGTTGTCCGGGGTGAGCAGCATGAACGGTGGCACCGCCGAGACCAGCACCACCTGCGCCACCCGCGAGGTGCCGTGCCGGCCGACGTAGCGGGCCACCTCGCCACCGCCGGTGGAGAAGCCGACCAGCGTGATGTCGCGCAGGTCGAGCGCGTCGATCACGGCGGCCAGGTCATCGGCGTACGTGTCCATCTCGTTGCCATGCCACGTCTGCGTCGACCGGCCGTGCCCCCGCCGGTCGTGCGCGATCGCGCGGTAGCCGTTCTCGGCCAGGAACAGCTGCTGCGCCTCCCAGCTGTCCGAGTTGAGCGGCCAGCCGTGCGAGAGCACCACCGGCCGTCCCGAACCCCAGTCCTTGTAATAGATCTCCGCCTTGTCGGCGGTCGTCACATAACCCATCTCGTGATCGTGGTGGGAGCGTGTCCACCTGCGAATCCCGTGCGGCGCGTAGTCAGTCGTGCAAACTCTCGCGTAGCTGCCGCCGCGATCGCACGCCGAGCTTCCGGTACACCTTGCGCAGGTGGTAATCGACCGTGCTGGCGCTGAGGAACAGGTTGGCCGCGATCTCGGCGTTCGTTCCGCCGTCGCGCGCCAGGCGCGCGACGGCGGCCTCCTGGGGGGTCAGGGCCGTTTCGTCATCGTTCCGTACGGGTGTGGGCACGGTCCCGCCGAGCGCGCGCATCTCCTTGCGGGTCCGTTCGGCGAACGCCTCGGCCCGCACCTGTTCGAACATCTCCAGCGCGGCGCCCAACTGCTCGCGGGCGTCCCGGCGACGGCGCTGCCGGCGCAGCCACTCGCCGTAGAGCAGCCGCGCCCGGGCCAGGTCGCCGTGCCCGAGCGTCCCGGAGAGAAGCTCGATCGCGGCCCGGTAGTGCGGCTCGGCCTCGTCGAGCGGCGCCAGCAGCGCCCGCGAGCGCTCGATCAGGCCCAGCGCCCGGGGCGTGCCGCAGGCGCCCGCGGACCGGGCGAGGTCGGCGAAGGCCAGCTTGGCGGTACGCCGGTCGCCGGCGCGCAAGGCGGCCTCGACCAGGTCGGGCAGCGCCCAGGCGTACCGGTGCGGCCGGCCGAGCTTCATCAGGCCGAGCAGCGTGTCCCGGGCGGAGGCGTACTGGCCTTCGGCGTTGTCGCGGATCGCCAGGGCGAAGCGGGTCACCGAATGCAGCGCGCCGAGGTTGAGCGTCTCGAACACGCCGAGCGCCGCGCCCACCGACTCCTTGACGTTCCGCTCGTCCCGCCACGTGACCAGTTCGGGGTGGCGCCAGACCAGCTCCTGGTCGGCGGTCATGCCGAGCGCCCGGCGCAGCCGCTGGCCGGCCGCGTCGTGCCGGTCCGCCTCGTCCAGCCGCCCGAGAAACGACTCGGTCATCGCCCCGAGGTAGTGGACCTGGTCGAGCGCGTAGAGCGCGCCGGTGCGGCGGGCGGCCGTCTCGGCGCGGTCGAGGATGGCCTTCTTGAGGTCGTCCTCCCAGATCAGGTTGCCGAAGTTGATGCCCACCGTGAGCCGGGACAGCAGAACCTCGTCGGGAGTGGACGGGTCGACGAACGCGGTGACCGCCCGGCGCATCGCCGGCACCCCGGTTTCGTAGCCGCCGAGCGTGAAGGCCGTGTACCCGGCGAGGATCAGTTCGTCGACGCCGGCCGGGTCGGCGCCGGCCAGCCTTCCCGCGGCGGCGGCGATCTCGTGCTCGGGCACGGTGGACACGAACTCGGCGCCGATCACCTGCTCGACCGCCTGCACGAGCGCGCGACCGGCCCGCTCCCGGTCGTCGCCGAACGCTTCGGCCGCGGCCAGCGCCCGGGCCACGCCGAGCCGCTGCCCGGTCGGCACGCCCGCGTTGACCTCGGCGGTCGCCCGGGTGAGCAGCGCCGAGCCGCGCGCCGGCCCCGGCAGGGCCGACTCGTCGACGAGGTCGAGCAGCGTCAGCGACCGCGCGAACGCGCCGGCCGCGAGGGCTGCCTCGGCTGCCTGAACGTGTCGCAGAGCCCGCGTCGGGGGGTCGGGCGTGAGCTCGGCGGCCCTGCTCAGGAAGGTGGCCCGAGCCGTGTGCCCGCCGCGAGCCGCGGCCCGGCCCGCCCGGCGCTCGAGTTCGGCGGCGACGGTCTCGTCCGGCCCGTCCGCGGCCGCGGCGAGGTGCCACGCGCGGCGATCCGCGTCGGCGCTGTCGGTGATCGTCGCGGCGATTGCCCGGTGTGCGTCCCGGCGCCGGACGGGCGTCTCTCCGCCGTAGACGGCCGAACGCACCAGCGGATGCCGGAACGCCATGGGCGGGGAGCCGGTGATCAGCCGGTCGGTCTCGGCCGGCGCCGCATCCGCCGGGGCTGCGCCCAGCAGCCGGCCGGCCGCGATCAGTTGGGCGGAGCTGCCGCCCGCGTTCGCGGCGGCGAGCAGCAGCCAGGTGCGGGTGGCCGGGGGATAGGCCCGGGTACGGGCCGAGTAGTGCGCCTCCAGGCGGCTGCCGATCGGCGTCGGCTCGGGCAGCGGAACGCTGCCGCTGAGCTGCTCGGTGGTGAGCTCACGGCCCAGGTCGGTGAGGGCCAGCGGGTTACCGCCGGTGGTGCGGGCGATGTGCTCGGCGAGCGCGGGGTCGACGGGGGTGTCCACGACATCGGTCAGCAGCGCCACCGCGGCTTCCGGCGACAGGCCGGCGATCTCGCGCGTTTCGACGCCGGCGAGCAGGCCCAGGTCGTCGCCGTCGGCGCGCAGCCCGAACAGCAGCACGACACCCTCGGCATGCAGGCGGCGGCCCACGAAGGCGAGCGCCCGCAACGACTCCCGGTCGAGCCATTGGGCGTCGTCCACGATGCAGAGCTGTGCCGCCTCCGGCGCTTGGTTTTCCGAGGCCAGCAGGGTGAGCGTGGCGAGGCTCACCAGGAACAGGTCGGGCGGCGGGCCGTCGGCAAGGCCGCAGGCCACCTCCAGGGCCGCGCGCTGGCTGGCGGGCAGGCGTTCACGGCCGGGGAGAAGCGGGATCAGCAGCCGGTGCAGCGCGGCATAGGGAAATCCGGCCTCGGGCTCGACGCCGCTGATCCACAGAGTCTCGGGCGCCCGGCTCTCGGCGTACCGCAGAAGTGCGGTCTTGCCGACGCCGGCCTCGCCGCGCAGCACCAAGCTCGCGCTGCGCCCACCTCGCGCTCCGGTCAGAACCGCGTCGAGCGTGGCGCACTCCGCCTCCCGCCCGAAGAGCCGCATGCGCGAACCCTACCCAGCGTGCGCCGGGCTTTACAGGCTCTACAGGCCGGAGAGTCGTTGACCCGCGCGCACAACGGCCATCGCGTGGCGCTCGCCGGGGCGGCGGCCGAGCCGCTCGATCGGTCCGCTTATCGAGATGGCCGCGATCACCCGGCCGGTGCGGTCGCGGATCGGCGCCGAGACACTCGCCACACCGGGCTCGCGCTCGGCGACGCTCTGGGCCCAGCCGCGGCGGCGCACCTCGGCCAGCGTGCGGCCGGTGAACTTGCAGCGGGGCAGCAGCGGCATCACGGCCTCGGGCGGCTCCCAGGCGAGCAGGATCTGCGCGGCCGAGCCGGCCGTCATCGGCAGCACCGAGCCGACCGGGACGGTGTCGCGCAGGCCGCTCGCGCGCTCGGCCGCGGCGACGCATATACGCTCATCGGCACGGCGCAAGTAGAGCTGCCCACTTTCCCCGGTCGCGTCCCGCAATACGGAAAGCAGGGGCTCGGCCGCGGTCAGCAGAACGTCCGGTGCGGCGTTCGCGAGCTCGCCCAGTCGGGGCCCCGGACGCCAGCGTCCCTGGGTGTCCCGGACCAGCATCCGGTGGATCTCCAAGGCCTGGGCCAGGCGATGTGCTGTCGCTCGCGGCAGCTTCGTACGGTCGACCAATTCGGCCAGGCTGGCGCCGTCGACACAGGCCGCGAGGATGACGACCGCCTTGTCGAGAACGCCGACACCGCTCATACTGTGTCCCACAAGCCGAAACATACCTCCCAGAATTTAGGATGTCCAGATGGTGGGAGTCACTCCGAAGCCGCGGACCTTGGCGGAGAAGGTCTGGGACGACCATGTCGTGCGCGCCGCCGACGGCGAGCCCGATCTTCTCTACATCGACCTGCACCTGTTGCACGAGGTGACCAGCCCGCAGGCCTTCGACGGCCTGCGCCTGGCCGGCCGCCCGGTGCGCCGGGTCGACCTGACGCTCGCGACTGAGGATCACAACACCCCGACCGGGTACGCCGATCCGGCCTTCAACACCCGCCGCGGCGAGCTCCTCACGATCGCCGACACGGTGTCGCGCACGCAGATCGAGACGCTCCGCAAGAACTGCGCCGAGTTCGGTGTGCAGATCCGCCCGCTCGGCGACGTGCAGCAGGGCATCGTGCACGTGATCGGCCCGCAGCTCGGCCTCACCCAGCCCGGTCTGACCATCGTCTGCGGCGACTCGCACACCGCGACCCACGGCGCGTTCGGCGCGCTGGCCTTCGGCATCGGCACCAGTGAGGTCGAGCATGTGCTTGCCACCCAGACGCTGCCGCAGAGCAAGCCCAAGACGATGGCCGTCACGGTGGTCGGCGAGCTGCGGCCCGGCGTGAGCGCGAAAGATCTGATCCTCGCGCTCATCACGCAGACCGGCACCGGCGGCGGCAACGGCCACATCGTGGAGTACCGCGGCGAAGCCATCCGCAAGCTCTCCATGGAGGGCCGGATGACCATCTGCAACATGAGCATCGAGTGGGGCGCCAAGGCCGGCATGATCGCGCCGGACCAGACCACGTTCGCCTACCTCGAGGGCCGCGAGCACGCGCCCAAGGGCGAGCAGTGGGACGCCGCGGTCGCGTACTGGAAGACGCTCGTGACCGACGAGGGCGCCGAGTACGACACCGAGATCGTCCTGGACGCCTCGGCCGTCAGCCCGTTCATCACCTGGGGCACCAACCCGGGCCAGGGCGCGCCGCTGGACAGCGCGGTGCCCGACCCCGAGGAGTTCATCGAGGAGACCGACCGCAACGCCGCCCGCCGCGCCCTGGCGTACATGGACCTCACCCCGGGCACGCCGTTCCGCGACGTCCCGGTCGACGTGGTCTTCGTGGGCTCCTGCACCAACGGCCGGCTGGAAGACCTGCGCGCCGCCGCCGACGTGCTGCGCGGCCACAAGGTGCACGACGACGTCCGCATGATGATCGTCCCCGGGTCGTACCAGGTGCGCGAGGCCGCCGAGGCCGAGGGCCTCGACAAGGTCTTCACCGAGGCGGGCGCCGAGTGGCGCTTCGCGGGCTGTTCCATGTGTCTGGGCATGAACCCCGACACGCTCAGCCCCGGCCAGCGGGCCGCCTCCACGTCCAACCGCAACTTCGAGGGCCGGCAGGGCAAGGGCGGGCGCACCCACCTGGTCTCGCCGCAGGTCGCCGCCGCCACCGCCGTGGTCGGCCGACTCGCTGCCCCGGCCGACCTGTAACGGGAGAGACCAGATGGACAAGTTCGTCACCCACAGCGGCAAGGTCATGCCCCTGCGCCGCTCCGATGTGGACACCGACCAGATCATCCCGGCCGTGTATCTGAAGCGGGTCACCCGCACCGGTTTCGAGGACGGTCTGTTCAGCGCCTGGCGCGACGATCCGTCGTTCGTGCTCAACAACCCGGCCCACGCCGGGGCCACGATCCTGGTCGCCGGCCCCAACTTCGGCACCGGATCGTCCCGGCAGCACGCGGTCTGGGCGCTGCGCGACTGGGGCTTCAAGGTGGTCATCGCGGCCCGGTTCGGCGACATCTTCCGTGGCAATGCGCTCAAGGAGGGTCTGCTGCCCGTCCAACTCGACCAGAAGGCGGTCGAGGCGATCTGGGACATGGCCGAGAGCGAGCCGGAAAAGCAGATCATCGTGGACCTCGAGGGCCGTCAGGTGCGCGTGGACGACGCCTCCTGGCAGTTCCCGATCGACGATTTCAGCCGGTGGCGGCTCATGGAAGGCCTCGACGACATCGGACTGACGTTGCGCCATGAGAGCGACATCACCACGTACGAGAACAATCGTCTCGCCTTCAAGCCGGTCGTCGCCTGAGGCTCGAAAACGCCTGTCAGAACACGGATTTTCGCCCCCGCCGGATCACTGGCGGGGGCGAATTCGTTGCAACACAAGGGATTTTTTTGCCCTAATGTTTGTGTCTGCTGGTCAGAGGGCATACGGTGCGCGCAGAATGGCTCGCATTGGGCCAATCTCACGTTCGGGAGGAAAACCGTGAACAAGGCCGAGCTCATCGAGGCGCTCGCCGCCCGATTGGGAGACCGGAAGACAGCGACGGCGGCGCTGGATGCGGTCATCAGCGAGGTGCAGAACGCTGTCACCAAGGGCGACAAGGTGGCCATCACCGGCTTCGGCTCCTTCGAGAAGCGGGTGCGCAATGCGCGTACCGCGCGCAATCCGAGGACCGGCGAGACGGTGAAAGTGAAGAAAACGTCGGTGCCCGCATTCCGGCCCGGCACGGCCTTCAAGGACATGGTCGCGGCCGGAAAGGTCGCCAAGGCGGCCCCCGCCAAGAAGGCGGCGACCACCACCGCGGCTGCGAAGACGACGGCGGCCACCAAGACGGCGGCGGCCAAGAAGACGACCGCCACCAAGGCTGCTCCGGCCAAGACGGCCACCGCGGCCAAGACGGCCACGGCCGCCAAGAAGACGACCGCCACCAAGGCGGCGCCGGCCAAGAAGACGACCGCCACCGCCACCAAGACGGCCGCGGCGAAGAAGACGACCGCCACCAAGGCCGCCCCGGCCAAGACGACGGCGGCCACCAAGACGGCGGCGGCCAAGAAGACGACCGCCACCAAGGCCACGACCGCCACCAAGGCCGCGCCCGCCAAGACGGCGGCGGCCACCAAGACGGCCGCGGCGAAGAAGACCACGGCCACCAAGGCGGCGCCGGCGAAGAAGGCGGCGACCGCCACCAAGACGGCGGCGGCCAAGAAGACCACCGCCCGCAAGACCACGACGGCCGCCGCGGCGGCCACCCCGGCCCGTGCCCGGGCCAACACCTCGGCGGCTCGTAAGACCCGCTGAGAACCCGCTATCGCCGCGTAGGCGACGCGTTGGGCGGTCCACCCTTAGGTGGACGCCCAACGCGTCTCCGGGCGCGGATGAGGCGGCTGTGCCTACCGTCCGGGCATGCAGCGAGAAGCGACACCGCGGGGGCTGGTCGTCCGGTCGCTGGTCGCCGCCGGGCTCTTCGCGGTCGCGGTGGTGCCCGGGTGGACGCTCGGCGACCTGGTCGAGTCGTGGACCGGCAACGGGTTGCTCGACTGGCTGATTACGTGCGCGTGGTCGGGCCTGGCGGTGCGCCTGCTGGCGCCGTGGGGCTCCTACCGCCCGCGGGACGGCTGGCTCGGCGCGATCCCGCTCTACGGCTGGTATCTCACGTGCGTGCTGTGCTGGCGGGTGGCGTTGCTGCCCTACCGGGACTGGGAGCCGCGCGACGAGGAGCTGTGGCGGGCGCGATGGCTGACCGGCGACCGGCTCGGCCTGTGGCGGGCCGACCCCGTGCCCGGCCGGTCGAGAACTAGAGCCGCGATGCGTCCAGCAGTTGATCCCCGGACCAGGTGAGCAGCCAGCCGTCGCCCTTGGGCGTCCGGTAGGGCGCCGGATCGGACTCGTCGCGCAGGGTGGCCAGCATCGTCGGCATGACCTTGCCCTGGCTGCAGATCACCGGCACGCCGCCGCCGCGCAGGTCGAGCAGCCGCTGTGCGCCCAGTTTCGCCTTGGCCGGCGCCTCGTCGGCGACCATCGGCTCGGCGAACGCGCCGTCCTGCACGATCGGAGCGCCGCCGAGCAGCGCCGCCAGCGGCTCGAGTGTCTGCTTGCACCGCAGCGGCGTCGCCGAGATGAGCCGATCGGGACGCAGCAGCGCCAGCGCCGCGCTGATCCGGTCGGCCTGCGCGCGGCCCCGCTCGTCGATCGGGCGCAGCGCGTCGTTGCCCTTCCACTCCTTGCGCTCGCCGGCGTGCGCATGCCGCACCAGCGCCACCACCGACGTGATCGGCGGCAGCGCGGCGGCCACGGCGAGCACGCCCCGCTCGTCGTCGTAGCTGAGCCGGGCCGTCGCCTCGTCGGGCGAGAGCCACGCGATCTCGTCGACCTCGGACGTGTCCTGCACCGGGCCCTCGTCGGCCAGGCGCATCAGCCAGTAGTCGACCGTCTTGAGGGTGCCGTCGGGCAGGTCGTAGGCGAGCGTGGGCAGCCGGAGCCGCGGGACGCCGACGCAGCCGGTCTCTTCGGCCACCTCGCGGACCGCGCCGGCCAGCGGGTGCTCGTCGCCGTTCAGCTTGCCCTTGGGCAGCGCCCAGTCGTCGTAGCGGGGGCGGTGCACCAGACAGAACTCGATGCCGGTGAGGGCGGGCCGGTAGAGCACCCCGCCCGCGGCGCGTACCGTCTCCGGCATCAGACCGCCTTGCCGATGACCCGGCGCAGCAGCGCCTCCTGCAGGTGGACGTGCCGGTCCGACGGGCCGTACTGGCGCCGGTGCCAGGTGCCGTCGCCGTGCAGGTCCCAGCCCTCGCTCTCGTCGCTCATCGCCATCTCGAGCACGCTGCGCAGGTCGCGCTGGGCCGACGGCAGCGTCACCCGCACCAGCGCCTCGACCCGGCGGTCGAGGTTGCGGTGCATGAGGTCGGCCGAGCCGATCCAGTACTCGGCGTCGTCGCCGGGGCCGAACCGGAACACGCGGGAGTGCTCGAGGAAGCGGCCGACGATCGAGCGGACCCGGATGTTGTCGGAGAGGCCCGGCACACCGGGGCGCAGCGCGCACATGCCGCGGATGATCAGATCGGCCTGCACGCCGTCCTGCGAGGCGCGGTAGAGCGCGTCGATCGTCTCCTCGTCGACGAGTGAGTTCACCTTGAACTGCACGAGCGCCTCGCCACCCTCGCGGGCGATCGCGGCCTGCTGCTCGATCCGCTCGATCAGCCCGGAGCGGACGCCGTGCGGCGCCACCAGCAGCCGGCGGTACGAGCGTTGCCGGCTGTACCCGGTCAGCACGTTGAACAGGTCGGTGACGTCGGCGCCCACCTCGGGATCGGCGGTGAGCATGCCGAAGTCCTCGTACAGCCGGGCGGTCTTGGGGTGGTAGTTGCCGGTGCCGATGTGGCAGTAGCGGCGGATCTGGTTGCCTTCCTGGCGCACCACCAGCGCGGTCTTGCAGTGCGTCTTGAGACCGACCAGGCCGTACACCACGTGGCAGCCGGCCCGTTCCAGCGTGCGCGCCCAGGCGATGTTGGCCACCTCGTCGAAGCGCGCCTTCACTTCGACCAGCACCACGACCTGCTTGCCGGCCGCGGCCGCGTCGACCAGCGCGTCGACGATCGGCGAGTCGCCCGAGGTCCGGTACAGCGTCTGCTTGATGGCCAGCACGTTGGGGTCGGCGGCGGCCTGCTCGATGAAGCGCTGCACGCTCGTGGAGAACGAGTGGTACGGGTGGTGGACCAGGATGTCGCTCTCCCGCAGCCGGTTGAACACGCTGCGGGGGACCTCGCCGTCGGCCAGGTGCGGGTGGGTGGCCGGGACGAACGGCCGGTCCTTGAGGTCGTCGCGGTCGGTCTCGCCGAACACCTGCCACAGCGCGGACAGGTCGAGCAGGCCCGGCACCCGCAGCACGTCCGAGCTGGCGATCTCGAGCTCGCGGACCAGCGTGTCGAGCACGTGGTCGCTGATCGAGGCGGCGACCTCGAGGCGTACCGGCGGACCGAAGCGGCGCTGGGCCAGTTCGCGCTCGAGGGCCTGGAGCAGGTCTTCGTCGCGGTCCTCGTCGACCTCGAGCTCGGCGTTGCGGGTCACCCGGAACAGGTGCCATTCCTGGATCTGCATGCCCGAGAAGAGCTGGTCGAGGTGGACCGCGATGAGCTCCTCGACCGGCAGGAAGCGTACGGCGCGGTTGTCGTTCTGCACCGTGACGAAGCGCGGCACGTTGTTCGGCACCTTTATGCGGGCGAACAGCTCGGAGTTGCCGTCGTCGGGGTCGCGCAGCACCACGGCGAGGTTGAGCGACCGGCTCGAGATGTACGGGAACGGGTGCGCCGGGTCGACCGCGAGCGGGGTCAGCACCGGGAAGACCTGCTCCCGGAAGTACGTGCGCATGCGCTCGCGCTCGGCCGGGCCCAGCTCGCCCCAGCTGACCAGCTCGATGCTCTCGGCCGACAACTTGGGACGGACCTCGTCGGCGAAGCAGGCCGCGTGCCGGGTGACCAGGTCGGCGGTGCGTTCGCTGATCATCTCGAGCTGGTTGCGCAGCGAGGAGCGGTCGCCGCCGCGCATCGGCAGGCCGGCGCTGAGCCGACGCTTCAGGCCGGCGACGCGCACCATGTAGAACTCGTCGAGGTTGCCGGCGAAGATGGCCAGGAACTTGGCGCGTTCGAGCAGCGGCGTGTTCGGGTCCTCGGCGAGCGCGAGCACCCGTGCGTTGAAGTCGAGCCAGGAGAGCTCGCGGTTGAGGAACCGGTCCTCGGGCAGTTCGGGGGCGCTGTCCGACTCGAAGACCTCGTCCGGCGCCGGCGCCTCGTCGGTCTCGGCAATGTCCGTCATGAGGTGCTCCGTCGATCGCTCCGGCAGTTGCTGGTCGGTACTGCTTTCCCCGCTCCGGGGCAGGAAGCGGCCGTTCGGGCCACGCCGGCGGGCTTCGGGGATCCGGGGCGAGGTCTGCATCGCTCCATCATTGCGGTTTCCGGTGAAACGTGAAACGAACAGGACCTAGATCAACTCAACCGATTCCGGGAATGGCCACTCGGCTGACCAGGCCCTTGGCCTCGGTCTCCACCACGACCCGCTGCCCGAGGCGCAGCAGCCGCAGTCCCGAGCGCTGGAACGCGTCAGCATCGAAGGCCAGCTCAGTGCCGTCGTCGAGGAGGAGGGTCCCGGATCGGGTCTCCGGGTCGAAGGTCGCGATCGTGCCCTGCATGCCCTGCACGCTACCGGGTTCAGGCGGCGGGGACGCAGCTCACCGTGAGTCCCAGATCACGCAGCAGCGCGCAGGTGTGCCGACCAGCGCCGAGTGCCAGCACGAGGGCCAGGTCGGCGGGCGTGTCGACATCCTGCCGCAGGCCCGGCCAGTCGCCGGTGAGCGGGATCGCTCCGGAGGCCGCGTGCGCGACCGCCGAGCCGATGCCGAAGCGCGGGTCCAGCGGCACGCCGGGCGGCGCGGCGAGCAGGACGGTGCCGGTGCCGGCCGCGTCGGCCACGAAGCTGCGCCCGGTCGCCGCGCTCAGGGCCGCGTCCAGCTGTCCGGGGCGCAACGCCGGCAGGTCGCCGGTGAGCACCGCCCGGAAGCGATCGGCGCCGGCCACCTCGTCGGCGCCGTAGCGAATGGCGGCGTTCAGGTCGGCGCCCGGATCGGGCACCACCCGAGCGCCCAGCTCGCGCACCGCGGCCGCGGCCTCCGTGTCGTCGGTCACCACCACGAGCTCGGCCACCGTCGATCCGGCCAGCACGGCCGTCACCGTGTCGCGCACCATGGCGAGCGCCAGGTCGGCATGCCGGGCCGCGGGCACGGCGCCACGCAGCCGGCTCTTGGCCGCGCTCAGCCGCTTGACGGGAATCACCGCCGTCCAGTCCGCAAACATCTCGCCAAGTCTGCCAGCGGCCCCGCGACGCACCCCTGCCTGGTCCCTGCGGCCACGAGCAGGCATGATTCCTGGCGAGGCATGGTGCCGCGGTGGGGACACTCCGCGGGTAGGGCAGGAGGGGCCGTGGCGCAGCGCGGGCTGGGATTCTGGCAGCGTTTCGCGGTTGTGTTGGTGCTTCCGGTGCTCAAGGTCTGGACCAAGCGGACCTGGACCGGGATGGAGAACATGCCCCGGACCGGTGGCGTGATCATCGCGCCCAACCACGCGTCGCACTTCGATCCGCTGGTGGTGGCGCACTACATCTACGGGACCGGTCGCTGGCCGCGCTTCCTCGGCAAGGCGAGCCTGTGGAAGGTGCCGGTCCTGGGCCCATTCCTCCGCAAGGTCAAGCAGATCCCGGTGGAACGCGGCAGTGTGGAGGCGGTGAAGTCGCTCGACGCGCTGGTGGAGGCCCTGAACGACGGCGGTGTCGTGGTGATCTACCCGGAGGGCACGACCACCCGCCAGCCCGACCTGTGGCCGATGCGCGGCAAGACCGGCGCGGCCCGGCTCGCCCTGCTCACCGGCGCGCCGGTGATCCCGATGGCGAACTGGGGCGCACACACCATCTACGACCCGCGCACGAGCAAGCTGCACATCCGGGCGCGTACGCCGGTGACCGTCATCACCGGCAAGCCCGTCGACCTCTCCCGCTGGGAGGGCGCCACCCCGACCCGCGCGGTGCTCGAGGAGATGACCGACGCGATCATGCTGGACGTCCAGCGGCTGGTCGCCGAGGTGCGCGGCGAGACCGCGCCGGCCGGGCTCTACGACCGCCCGGCCGCCAAGCGCGCGAGCGCCGGCGAGGAGGCCTGATGACCAGGGCCGCGGTCATCGGCTCGGGCGCCTGGGGAACCGCGTTCGCCAAGGTGCTCGCCGAGGCCGGCGCCCGCGTGACGATCTGGGGCCGCCGCGCCTCGGTGGTCGAGGAGATCCGCGACCGGCACACCAACGCGGGCTCGCTGCCCGGCCTGCGGCTGCCCGAGGAGGTGACGGCGAACGCCGACCTTGCCGCCGCGACCGAGGGCGCCGACCTGATCGCGATCGCCGTGCCCTCGCAGACGCTGCGCGGCAACCTGGCCGAGTGGGCCGACCACTTCGACCGCGACGCTACGGTCATCTCGCTGATGAAGGGCATCGAGCTCGGCACGACCAGGCGGATGAGCGAGGTCATCGTCGAGACCGCGCGGGTCGCGCCGGAGCGGGTGGTGGTCGTCTCCGGGCCCAACCTGGCCCCCGAGATCGCCGCCGGGCAGCCCACCGCCACCGTGGTCGCCTGCCTCGACGAGGACCGCGCCAAGCGGGTGCAGCACGCGCTCGCGCTGCCGTACTTCCGGCCCTACACCAGCCCCGACGTCGTGGGCTGCGAGCTCGGCGGTGCGGTCAAGAACGTGATCGCGCTGGCGTACGGCATGGCCGCGGCGATGGGCCTGGGCGACAACACCCGGGCCTCGCTGATCACGCGCGGACTGGCCGAGACCGCCCGGCTGGGCGTGGCCCTGGGCGCCGACCCGCTGACCTTCGCCGGCCTCGCCGGGCTGGGCGACCTGGTCGCGTCCTGCTCGTCGCCGCTGGCCCGCAACCGTACCTTCGGCGAGCACCTGGGCCGGGGCGAGAGCCTCGAGCAGGCCCAGGCGGCCACCCGGCAGACCGCCGAGGGCGTCAAGAGCTGCCTCTCGATCCGCGACCTGGCCCGGGCGCACAACATCGAGATGCCGATCGTCGAACAGGTCGAGCGCGTGTGCCACGAGGGCGTGGACCCGCAGATCGCCGTCAAACTGCTGATGGGCCGGGAGATGAAGCCGGAATGATCCCTTCCAACCGCCCCGCCACCGCCCTTGAACGGACTGAAGGCGGTCATTCGGATGGCACTCGGGTCGTGCACGCCGGGCTGCCCGAGCCGGTGGTCGGCGAGCCGTTCCTGCCCGGGCCGGTCTTCGCCGCGCCCTACCACCTCGACCCTGTGACGGGGCCGGGAGAGAACGGCTACGGCCGTACCGAGCACCCGACCCGGCGTGCGCTCGAGGACGCGATCGGCCAGCTCGAGGGCGCGCCCACGCTGGTCTTCGCGAGCGGCCAGGCGGCGATCACGGCGCTGCTGCTGTCGGTGCTGCGCCCCGGTGACACCGTGGCGCTGCCGGCCGACGGGTACTTCACCGTTCGCGCCTTCGCCGAGGGGACCCTTCGGGACCTGGGCGTTTCCTCGCTCACCGTGCCGACCGCCGGGCCATACCCCGATTTTTCCGGCGTACGGCTGGTGCTGCTGGAAACCCCGGCCAACCCGGGCCTGGACGTGTGCGACATCCGCGAGCTCGCCGCGGCCGCGCACGCCGCCGGCGCCCTGGTCGCCGTCGACAACACCACCCCGACGCCGCTCGGGCAGAACCCCCTCGCCCTGGGCGCCGACATCGTGGTCGCCTCCGGCACCAAGGCGCTGACCGGCCACTCCGATGTGCTGCTCGGCTACGTCTCGACCGCCGACGACGCGCTGTTCGACAAGGTGGAGACCTGGCGCAAGCAGACCGGCGGGGTGCCCGGCGCGTTCGACTGCTGGCTGGCGCACCGGTCGATCGCCACCCTCGACCTGCGGCTGGCCCGCCAGACCCAGAACGCCGAAGCGATCGCGAAGGCGCTGCTCGCCCGGCCGGATGTGACCGGCGTGCGCTGGCCGGGCCTCGAGTCCGACCCGGCCTACGAGGTGGCCGCCAAGCAGATGCGCCGGATCCCCGGCGTCGTCTCGTTCGATCTGGGCTCGGCCGACCGCGTGGCCCGCTTCCTCATCGCGGCGTCGCTGGTCTTCGCGGCCACCTCGTTCGGTGGCGTGCACACCACGGCCGACCGGCGGGCGCAGTGGGGCGACGACACCGCCCCCGGCTTCCTGCGGCTGTCCTGCGGCATCGAGGACACGGCCGACCTCCTGGCCGATCTGACGGCCTCCTTGGACGAAGCTTGATCGCATGAGTTGGGGCAGTTTCTCCGGTGACGAGGTCGCGGCGCTGACGACGGGCGAGAGCTTCTTCGTGGCGCCGGGGGAGCGGGACTGCCCCGGTTGCGGCGAGCGCCGGCTCCGGGCGTACGTGAATGCGCCGGAGCACGCCCGGCGCCCGACGCTGGTCAGCTACGTCTGGTGCCCGGCCTGCCGAAAGTTCGTCGGCACCCGGGCCAAGCACCCGGAGGGGCTGGTCTTCTCCGATCCCCTCGCCGCGCTGTCCGCCGCCGAGCGGCGTGAGCTGGAGCGCAGCCTGGTGGGCTTCCTCGCGCACCTCGATCGTCTGTGGGACGACGGCGTGCTGCCGCAGACCTTCGCGGCCTGACGGCTCCCCGACAGCATCTTGCCCGGCCGCTTGGTGGGCTCTATGGTTCGTTACATGAGTAATGAACCGCAGAACTAGGGAGGCTCGGTGTTCGACGACCGGAGCCCGATCTACCTGCAGATCGCCGACGGGATCAAGAACGACGTCCTGAGCGGCGCCCTCAAGGAGGACGAACAGGTCATGTCCACCAACCAGTACGCGGCCTTCTACCGGATCAATCCCGCCACCGCGGCCAAGGGCTTCGCCCAGTTGGTCGAGGAAGGTGTGCTCTACAAGAAGCGGGGAATCGGCATGTTCGTCAGCCCGGACGCACGCGAGAAGCTCCGGCGGGAGCGACGCGAGCGGTTCTTCACCGAGATCGTCGACCCGATGCTGGCCGAGGCCAAGCGGGTCGGCATCGAGATCGACGAGATCGTCCGGCACCTCGGGGGCGCGCGATGATCGAGCTGCGCGACGTCACCGTCCGGTACGGCTCGACCGTCGCCGTCGACAACATCGATCTCGACCTGCCCACCGGCAAGATCTACGGCCTGCTCGGGCGCAACGGCTCCGGCAAGACCAGCTTGCTCAGCGCGCTCGCGTCGTTCCGGCGCCCGTCGGCGGGCAGGGTCCGGGTCGACGGCGCCGACGCCTTCGAGAACCCCGCGGTCATGCGGCAGACCTGCTTCATCCGCGACACCCTCGACACCAACGAGTCCGACAAGGTGCGCGCGCTGATCGGCTTCGCCGGCTGGATGCGGCCCACCTGGGACGCCGATTACGCGGCCAAGCTGCTCGACCTCTTCGAGATCGACCCGAGGAAGCGGGCCTCATCGCTCTCCCGCGGGCAGAAGTCGGCGGTCGGGGTCGTGCTCGGCCTGGCCTCCCGCGCGCCGCTGACCATCCTGGACGAGACGTATCTCGGCATGGACGCGGTGGCCCGGGCCGCCTTCTACCGCGAGCTGCTCGACGACTACCTCGCCCACCCGCGCACGATCATCCTCTCCACGCACCTCATCGAGGAGGTCGCCGACCTCTTCGAGCGGGTGATCATCATCGACCGCGGCCGCCTGCTGTTGCACGAGGAGACCGACGAACTGCGCGGGCGCGGCGTCACCGTGACCGGCCCGTCCATGGCGGTCGGCGAGTTCGTGGTCGGGCACACCGTGTTCGGCGAGCAGAGCCTCGGCGGGGTCAGCGCCGTCACCCTCGACTGGCAGCCCACGCCGGAGGATGTCGCCCGCGGCGAGAGCGCCGGGCTCACCTTCGGCCCGGTCGGCATCCAGGACCTCTTCATCCACCTCACGTCATCCGCGCAGCGGCTGGAGGCCACTCGATGAGCGTCACCGGCGCCCTGTTCCGCATCTACCGGCCGATCATCATCCCGTTCGCCGTCCTCCTGGTGGCGGTCGAGGCGGCCATCGTGAGCGTGGTGGCCACCGTGAAGGATCTCGACTTCAGCATGTGGCTGGTGCTGGGCGGGTCGGCCGCGAAGTACTGGCTGCTGGTGATCGGCATCATCCTGGTGGCCATGCAGCTGCGGCAGTTCGTGGTCAACGGCGTCACCCGGCACGAGTTCCTCGCCGGGCTGGCGGTGTTCGGGCTGGTCCTGGTGGTGGGCTGGGCCGTCGCCGTGGTGCTCGGACACGAGGTGGAGAGCGTGCTGCTCGACGCCTTCGGGGCGCGGGCGGCGAACTACCCGACGCTGACCGCCGGTGGGGCGGTGCGGGAGTTCGGGGCGGTGCTGCCGGTGTCGGCGGCCTATCTGGTGTCGGGAGCGGCGATCGCGGCCGGGTTCTACCGGTTCCGGGTGTGGATCGGGTTGCTGGCGATGCTGGGCGGGGCAGTGCCCGCCGTGGTCGCCGACGGGCTGCTCGGGGTCAACGAGTTCGGCGGGCTGACCGACAAGGTGCCCTATCCGGCGGCGCTGGCGTTGTCGCTAGCGGCGACCGGGCTGGTGGCGTGGGGCTTCCACCGGGCGATCAGCGACGTGGCGATCCGCCGGGCGGCGGCCTAATGCCCGCCCGCTCGCTGCAGGGAGAAGTCGTGCAGCCAGTCTCGCGTCACGGGCATCTCCTCGCCGCCCGTGACGCGGCGCAGGGCCTCGCTCGGGCCGATGCCGAGCAGCACCAGCGTCAGGCAGGCCAGCAGGGTCGATCGGCCGATTCCGCCGAAACACTGCGTCGCGACGAACTGGCCGGCGCGCACGCGGGCGGCGAGCCGGCCGGCGAGAAGCACCACCTGGGCCGCCTCCTCGCGCTGCACGCCGCCCTCGCCGAGAGGGAACGCGACGAGCTCCACGCCCAGCCCGGCGGCCGCCGCGATCGTGCTCTCGAAGCCCATCCGCTGCTGCTCGGGGGCGGTCAGCGCGGAGACCAGGACGGTGACTCCGCCGTCGGCCAGCGCGCTCAGCTGATCAGCCTCCCAGCCGTCGCCGCGCGGGTGCGCGATGGTCGCGAGCCGGCCTGACCCCATGCCGAAGATCACGTGGAGTGATGCAGTCATGAACCCGCAGTTTCCTTGTCCCGTGGCGGCGGTCGGGTGAACCCGTGAGTGGCTAACGCAGAGTAGGGTTCCCCCCGGCATGACCGCTAGCGAGAGGCGCGAAGAAGAGTGACGACTCCCCGGAAGACCCGCGTCGCGATCGTGTTCGGTGGACGTAGCACCGAACACGCCATCTCGTGCGTGAGCGCCGGGAGCATTCTGCGCGCCCTCGACCCGGGCCAGTACGAGGTGGTCCCGGTCGGCATCACCCGGGAAGGCGCCTGGGTGCTGGCCGGCGACGACCCGGCCACCCTCGCGATCAACGACCGGAAGCTTCCCGAGATCACCACTGCCAGCGGCAACGCGGTCGTGCTCGCCGCCGACCCGACCGCCACCGACCTCATCGTGCGCGACCCGGCCGAGGGCGTCTCGTCGCTGGCGGGCGTCGACGTGGTCTTCCCAGTGCTGCACGGCGCCTACGGCGAGGACGGCACGATCCAGGGCATGCTCGAGATGGCCGGCATCCCGTACGTGGGCGCCAACGTCTTCGCCTCGGCGGCGGCCATGGACAAGGAGTTCACCAAGAAGCTCGCGACCGTCGAGGGCATCCCGGTGGGGCCGTACGCGGTGCTGCGGGCCGGAGCCTCGCTGTCCGAGGAGGACAAGGAGCGGCTGGGCCTGCCGGTCTTCGTGAAGCCGTCGCGGGCCGGCTCGTCGCACGGCATCACCAAGGTGACCGACTGGGCCGAGCTCGACGCGGCGATCGCCGCCGCCCGGCAGATCGACCCCAAGGTGCTTGTCGAGGGCGCGATCGTGGGCCGCGAGATCGAGTGCGGCGTGCTTGAGGGCGAGGCCGGGGGAGCGCCCGAGGCGTCGCTGCTCGCCGAGATCCACGTCGATTCACATGACTGGTACGACTTCGAGGCGAAGTACCTGGACGGCGGGCGCTACGACATCCCGGCCGACCTGCCGCCGTCGGTGACCGCGCAGGTCCAGGAGTACGCGCGGCGGACCTTCACCGCGCTCGACTGCGCCGGGCTGGCCCGGGTCGACTTCTTCGTGACCGCCGACCACCAGATCTACCTCAACGAGATCAACACGATGCCGGGGATGACGCCGACATCGATGTTCCCGCTGATGTGGGCCGCCACCGGGCTGGAATACCCGAAGGTGGTCGACCGGCTGATCCGGACCGCGCTACGGCGCGGAACGGGCCTTCACTGACTGCAGCCCGTCGGCACGCCTTTTGCGCGCGACTTGACGGTCTTGACCACGGGGTCGGAGAACTCGTTCGCCCACTGGGCGGTCTGCTCGTAGCTGCCCGGCACCGTCACCTGCACGGCGACCTCACGGTCCATCGTGGTGAACACGTCGGTGGCCGGGAGGTCCTGGCCCCACCAGCAGACGCCGTTCATCGCGTACATGGTCGCGTCGAGCGGCACGCAGCCGGGGTGACCGCCGTCGACCCGCTCGCACATCGTCGGCTGGGTGACGCCGCAGGCCACGGTGATCGGCGGCTCGCCCCACGCGGCGTTCTGCTCGGGGCCGGCGCTGACCTTGCGCGCGGGCAGGTCGCGCAGCGTCGTCGGCAGCTGCGAGGTGACGGCCAGACAGACCTGGGCGGTGCGGGCGTCGAGCCGGGGCGCCGCCATCCGCACCGGGGTGGAGGGCGCCGCGGCCGGTGTGGTCGCCGTCGGTGCGGGCGCCGCGTCGCCGTCCGGCGACGGCAGGTTCGCGAACACCAGGAGCCCGGCCAGGATCGCGATCGGCACGGCGATCGCGGCGGCCCAGAGGGCGGCGCTGCGTGTCGTCCGGTCCGGCTTTCGCGTCTGAGGCGGTGTCTCCACGTCGACCATGGTTCAGAGGTTTACCACGGAGCAGGTGAGGGTCCGCATGATGCCCGAGACGTTCTGGACTTTGCTCACAATGAGCCCGCCGAGGTCGTCGACCGTGTGCGCCTCGGCCAGCACGACCACGTCGTACGGGCCGGTGACCGCGTCGACCCGGATCACGCCGGGGATCTTTCCGATCGATACGGCCACGTCATGAGCCTTTCCGACCTCTGTTTGGATCAGGATGTATGCCTGGACCACGATCCGCTCCCATCCGTTGCCAGCCGTAACCAGAACGTGAAACTACCGTAAGAATCCACTCGGCTGCGGGACGCCACCTTGGGAGCCGCTGTGCGGAAAGGGGCGCTGCGCTGGTGAGTATTGCCGAGATCGGCGAGTTCGGGCTCATCTCCCGGGTCGTCGCGAGGCTCGGGACCGGGTCTCCGGCGCTGCTCGGACCGGGCGACGACGGCGCGGTGGTGGCCGCGCCCGACGGCCGGGTCGTGGCCTCCACGGACGTGCTGGTCGAGGGGCGGCACTTCCGCCGCGACTGGTCGAGCCCCGCCGACGTCGGGCATCGTGCGGCCGCGGCCAACCTCGCGGACATCGCGGCGATGGGCGCGACGCCGACGGCGCTGCTGGTGGCGTTGTGCGCGCCGCCCGATCTCGCCGTGGCCTGGGCCGAGGAGCTCGCGGGCGGGTTGTCCGAGGAAGCGGCGCTGGTCGGCGCGAGCGTGGTGGGCGGCGACATGTCGTCGAGCCCGACGCTCACCATCGCGGTCACGGCGCTGGGCGACCTCGGCGGCCGGCCGCCGGTCGTGCGGTCGGGGGCTCAGCCGGGCGACATCCTCGCGCTGTCCGGGCGTACGGGTCACGCGGCGGCCGGCTACACGATTCTGTCCCGGGGATTCCGTACGCCGAAGATGCTGGTCGAGGCGTACCGGCGGCCCGCCGTGCCGTACGCCGCGGGACCGTCGGCCGCATCACACGGCGCCACCTCGATGATCGATGTCTCCGACGGGCTGTTGCAGGATCTCGGTCACATCGCGGCGGCCAGCGTCGTGGGGATCGACGTGCGCACCGACGCGTTCGAGGTGCCCGCCCCGATGCGGGACGCCGCGTCGGCGCTCGGCGTCGACCCGTACCAGTGGCTGCTCGCCGGTGGTGAGGACCACGCGCTCGCCGCGACCTTCCCGCCCGGCGCCGCCCTGCCCGAAGGGTGGCGCGAGATCGGGACGGTGCACGACGGGACCGGGATCACCGTCGACCGGAAGGCCTGGAGCGGGCCCGCGGGCTGGGATCATTTCCGCTGACGACGTACCGTCGTCGCCGTGCTTGGAGTTCCAGAGATCAAAATCAGGATGGCGGAGTTCGGCGACCCGGTGGTGAAGGCGCTGCTGGTCGAGGTGCTCGACGAGCTGTCCGAGCGGTACGGCGGCAGCGGCGACGACACGCCCATCGGGGACGACGATTTCACGCCGCCGGACGGGGCGTTCTTCGTGGCCGACGACGGCGAGCGACTGGTGGGGTGTGCGGGCTGGCGCCGGCACGGTGACGACGCCGAGCTCAAGCGGATGTTCACCGCCAAGGCCGCCCGGGGAAGAGGGCTGGCCCGGCGGATGCTGGCGACCGTCGAGGAGTCGGCGCGGGAGGCCGGGTTCCACCGGTTGATCCTGGAGACCGGCGACCGGCAGCCCGAGGCGATCGCCCTGTACCAGTCGGCCGGATACGTCCGCATCGAGGACTTCGGGTACTACAAGGAGCACGCGGACGTGCTGTCCTTCGCGAAGGCTCTCTGAGGACACAAGTAGCCGCCGGGCCTCGCGGCCCGGCGGCTGAAGTGTGTGATGGAGCTCAGGTCAGGCGCGGACGACCTTGCCGGCCTTGATGCACGAGGTGCAGACCTTGAGCTTCTTGGTCGTGCCGCCACCGGCCGGGGTGCGCACCGACTGGATGTTCGGGTTCCAGCGGCGGTTGGTCCGCCGGTGCGAGTGGGACACGTTGTGGCCGAAGCCCGGTCCCTTGCCACAGACGTCGCACACGCTAGCCACGGGTAACTCCTGGGTGTGAAGCGAAAACTTGGAAGCAGCCCAGCGGTCATCGCCGAGGCAACCCGGAAAGGTTACCCGATGGCCGGGTGGAACAGCCAATCGCCCCGGTCAGCGCGCGGTCTCCCGACAATGTCAGGGTGCGTTAGTACGATTTTCGCGTGCTGGAGACCCTGGATGCCGCTGCTGTGCGCCGCTGGTGCGGTGGTGGGCTGGCCGCGCTCCGCGCCCACCAGCACGAGATCGACGAGCTGAACGTCTATCCCGTCCCCGACGGCGACACCGGCACCAACCTCGTGCTCACGCTCACCTCCGCCCAGCAGGCCCTCGACGAGGCGGCCACCCTGAACGGCGAGGTGCTCGACGCGCCGGCCCACGGCAGCGCCCTGCGCCGCATGGCCCGCGGCGCCCTGCTCGGCGCCCGCGGCAACTCCGGCGTGATCGTCTCGCAGATCCTGCGCGGCATGGCCGACAGCCTCGCGACCACGGTCGCGGTGCGCGGGGGCGAGCTGGCGCGGGCGCTGCGCTCGGCCTCCGAGGCGGCGTACGCGGCGGTTGCCCGCCCGGTCGAGGGCACGGTGCTGTCGGTCGTGGCGGCGGCCGCCGAGGGCGCCGGGCGCATCAAGTCCGACGACCTGGTCGCGGTGGCCCGGGCCGCGGCGCGGGCGGCGTCCGAGGCTCTGGCCCGCACCCCTGAGCAGCTTCCGGTCCTCGCCCGGGCCGGCGTCGTCGACGCCGGTGGGCGAGGGCTGGTCCTCCTGCTCGACGCGCTGGTCGACGCCCTGACCACGTCCGGTGAGGTGCCCCTCCCCGCGGCGGGCCAGGTTGCCGCTCCACACCCCGGGCATTCCGAACATCTCGGCTACGAGGTCCAATATCTCCTCGACGCCGCCGATGTCGGCGGCCTCCGGCAGGCGTTGGAGCGGCTCGGTGACTCGCTGGTCGTGGTCGGGTCGGGCGACGGGGTCTGGAATGTGCACGTCCACGTGAGCGCCGAGGCGATCGGGCCGGCCGTGGAGGCGGGGGTCGCCGCCGGCCGTCCGCGCCGCATCAGCGTCACGCCGCTCGAGCCGGGGCGGCCGCACGTGGTCGAGGCGACTCCCGCGCCGTCGCAGCTGCGGGCGGCGGTCGTTGTCGCGGCCGGCGACGGGCTCACCGCGCTTTTCGAGGCCGAAGGGGCCACGGTCGTCGGGCGCAACCCGTCGATCCGCGAGATGCTCGACGCGATCACCGCCTCCGCCGCCGGCAGCGTGGTCCTGCTGCCCAACGACGCGAACACGCACACCGTCGCCACCGGCGCCGCCCGCGAGGCCGAGGCCGCGGGCGTACGGGTCAGCGTGGTGCCGACCCGCTCGCCCGTGCAGGCGCTCGCCGCCCTCGCGGTCCGCGACCAGGCCCGGCCGTTCGCCGACGACGTCATCGCGATGGCCGAGGCCGCCGGCGCCTGCCGCTACGGCGAGGTCTGCACCGCTCAGCGCGACTCCCTCACCGTGGCCGGCCCGTGCCGCGCCGGCGACCTGCTCGGCCTCGTCGACGGCGAGGTCCACGTCATCGGCGCCGACCTCGAAGACGTGAGCCGCCGCCTGCTCGACCGCATGCTCGGCGGCGGCGGCGAGCTCGCCACGCTCGTGCTCGGCGCCGACGCCCCGGCCGTGCTGGAAGGCACGCTCCGCGATCACGTCACGCATGCCTGGCCGTTCGTCGAGCTCGCCTGCTACGCGGGCGGCCAGCCCCGTTACCACCTGCTGGTTGGAGTGGAATGACGACCACCGACACCCCGCTGCGCACGGTGCTCGGCGACCGCACCGCCAAGGCCCTCGCCACCCATCTCGACCTGCACACCGCCGGCGACCTGATCTATCACTTCCCCCGGCGGTACGACGAGCGCGGCGAGCACACCGACATGCGCGAGCTGCTGATCGGCGAGCAGGTCACGCTGCTGGCCCAGGTCCAGTCGGTGAACGTGAAGCCGATGCGGGCCCGCAAGGGCAACATGCTCGAGGTCACCATCGGCGACGGCTCGGGGGCCACGCTCACCTGCACGTTCTTCAACCAGGCCTGGCGGGAGCGCGAGCTGCGCCGCGGCGTGTGGGGCCTGTTCGCCGGCAAGATCACCGACTTCCGCGGCAAGCGACAGCTCAACGCACCGGCGTACCAATTGCTGCGCGCCGACGCGACCGAGGACGAGGCCGCCGAGGAGATCGAGGAGTTCGCCGGCGCCCTGATCCCGGTCTACCCGGCCGCACAGGCCGTGCCGACGTGGGTGATCGCCAAGTGCGTCCGCACGCTCCTCGACACCTTCGAGCCGCCGGCCGACCCGCTGCCGGCGACCGTGCGGGCCCATCGCAACCTGGCCGGCATCGGCACGGCCCTGCGCGAGATCCACCGCCCCACCTCCAAGGAGGCGCTGTTCTCGGCGAAGTACCGGCTGAAGTGGGACGAGGCGTTCGCCGTCCAGCTCACGCTCGTGCAGCGGCGGGCGCGCGCCGCCGCGGCCCCGGGCACGGCCCGGCCCCGGGCCGACGGCGGCATTCTCGAGAAGTTCGACGCGAGCCTTCCGTACGAGTTGACCGAAGGCCAGCGCCACGTCGGCGCCGAGATCGCGGCCGACCTGGCCCAGCCGCACCCGATGCACCGGCTGCTCCAGGGCGAGGTCGGCTCGGGCAAGACGCTGGTGTCGGTGCGCGCGATGCTCCAGGTCGTCGACGCGGGCGGCCAGGCCGCCCTGCTCGCGCCCACCGAGGTGCTCGCCGTCCAGCATTACCGCGGCATCAGCGCCCAGCTGGGCGCGCTCGGCCGCGCCGGCGAGCTCGACGGCGACCCGGGCGGCACCCAGCTCACCCTGGTCACCGGCTCGCTCGGCGCGGCGGCCCGGCGGGCGGCGCTGGGCAAGGTCGCCGACGGCACGGCCGGCATCGTCATCGGCACGCACGCCCTGCTCTACGAGGGCGTCGACTTCAAAGACCTCGGGCTGGTGGTCGTCGACGAGCAGCACCGGTTCGGCGTCGAGCAGCGGGACGCGTTGCGCGCCAAGGCCGCCCGCCCACCGCACGTGCTGGTGATGACGGCGACGCCGATCCCGCGCACGGTCGCGATGACGGTCTACGGCGATCTCGAAACGTCCACTCTGTCGCAGCTGCCGCGGGGCCGGTCGCCGATCGCGTCACACGTGGTGCCGCCCGAGAAGCCGGCCTTCCTCGACCGGGCGTGGAAGAGGTTGCGCGAGGAGGTCCGAGCGGGCCACCAGGCGTACGTCGTCTGCCCGCGCATCGGAACCGGGACGGGCGACGAGGACGAGGAGCCCCCGAGCGACAACGATCTTGCGCGGCGCCCACCACTGGCAGTCACCGAGGTCGCCCCGATCCTGGCCGAGGGTCCGCTGCACGGCCTGCGGATCGGGGTGCTGCACGGCAAGCTGCCCTCCGACGAGAAAGACGCGGTGATGCGCTCGTACGCGGCGGGCGATCTCGACGTCCTGGTCGCCACCACGGTGATCGAGGTCGGCGTCGACGTCCCGAACGCGACCGTCATGGTCATCATGGACGCCGACCGGTTCGGCGTCTCTCAGCTCCACCAGCTGCGCGGCCGGGTGGGCCGGGGCTCGGCCGCCGGCATCTGCCTCCTGGTCACCGATGCGGTCGAGGGCACGGCGGCCCGCGAGCGCCTCGACGCGGTGGCGTCGACCACCGACGGTTTCCGGCTCTCCGAGATCGACCTCGAGCAGCGCCGCGAGGGCGACGTGCTGGGCGCCTCGCAGTCCGGCCGCCACTCCCATCTGCGGCTGCTCTCCCTGCTGCACGACGCCAAGCTGATCACCGATGCGCGCCACGAGGCCACCGGCCTGATCGGCGACGACCCCGACCTGTCCCGCCACCCCGCGCTGGCCGCCTCGGTGGCCGCCCTGGTCGACGAGGAACGCGCCGAGTACTTGGAGAAGGGATGATCCTGCACATCTGCCCACGCGACGTCTGGGCGGCCGCGCTCGCCTCGGGCGTCTACGAGGGTGACACGCTGGCGACCCAGGGCTACATTCACTGCTCGACCGAGAAGCAGGTGCACATGCCGGCGACGGCCCTCTTCCGCGGCCGCACCGACATGCTCCTGCTGGAGATCGCCGAAGATCGCCTGCCGACCCCGCTGACGTGGGAGGAGGGCGACCCTCCGCACCCCGACGGCCTGCTCTTCCCGCATCTTTACGCGGCCCTGCCGACCGCGGCGGTCGTCGCCGCCCGCGAGTACGAGCCGAACGAGGACGGCTCGTTCTCGCCGCCGACGTAAAGAGGGCGCGCCGACCGGGTGGTCGACGCGCCCTCCTTGATCAGGCCGGCCGTCAGGCGGTGAACTTCACCTTGCGACGGCGGGACACGAGGAAGAGCACGCCACCGGCGATCAGCAGCAGGGCCGCGATGCCGGCGATGGTGCCGCCCGCGGCGCCGGTGATCGGCAGGGTCGGGCCACCCTCGCCGCCGCCGCCACCGTTGGCGGTCGGGGTGGTGCAGGTCAGCTTCTTCAGCGCCGCCTTGATCTCCTTGTCGATACCAGCGATCTTGATCGTCGCGTAGGTCGCCGATCCGGCGGTGAAGGTCGCCTTCTCCGAGGAGCCGGCCGCTACGGTCAGCTTCTTGGTCTCATCGCCGTAGCTGACGGTGGCGACCGCCGGGATGACACCCTCCGGGTTGCTCACGGTGACCGTGACGTCCGCGCAGGTGTTCACGAGGCCGGCCGTCGGGAGCGCGCAGTCCTTGGGGGCGGTCCAGGTGTAGGTCTGGTCCTCCATGCCCTCGGCGCTGACGGTGACGGTGCCGGCCCCGGCCGGGACGGTCACGGTCTCACCCTTGCCGGCGCCGACGGCGACGGTCTTGACCTGGTCGCCGTACTTGACCGTGAAGGTCTGCTCGTACTTGCCGTTGTTCGACAGGTTGATCGCCTGGGTGCCGTCGCAGGACGGGACCGAGGTGCTGGCCGGGGTGACACACGACTTGTCGCCGCCGTTGTACCAGGCCTGCGGACCCTTCGACAGCTTGCCGGGCAGGCCACTCGCGCCGAGCTTCGCGTCGCCGTAGCGCGGCCCGTTCGCCGTGATGGACGGAATGATGTCCTTCTCGGTGCCGAAGAACGTGTCGACCTGCGTGTAGCACGGCGGGATGTCGACGTGCAGCGTGAGCGTGCGCTCGGTGTTCGAGATCGAGCCGCTGTCCTTGTCGAACAGATACTGCGGCACGTCGAAATGCGGCTTGGGCGCGTAGTACGAAACCGAGGTGACCGGCACCTCGACGCCCTCGCAGAGCTTCACGTCGTTGTCGAGGTTGATGACCGTGGTGGCGCCGTCCTTGTCCACCGCGAAGGTGTGGTTGAACGTCGCGTCCTTGGCCTCGACGCACTCGGGCGCGGGCGGGGCGCAGTCGGTCTTCAGGGTGACCGTCGCCGAGTTGTCGCCGTCGACGTGGCCGTCGGCCCAGTGGGCCTCGAACGACAGGGTGACCTTCTCGGCCTGGTCCACGATCTGGGTGTACTTGACCTGGGACGGGTTCTCCGGGGTACCGGCCAGCAGCACCGTGCCGTCCTGGAGCTTCGCCTGCACGTCGCCGACCTTGGCCGGGGCCTCACCGGCCGGCAGCTTGAGGTTCTGGACAGTGGCGCCGGTGGTGTCGTTGTAGTCGTTGGTGATCGTCCAGGTGATCTGGTTCTTGCCGTTCACGCACTCGGTGTCGCCGGTGACGGCGGCGGTGTGCGCGCTGGCGGGGCCGGCGATCGCGGCGGCGCCCACCAGGCCGAGCACGGCGGCCGCGAGGACGTTCGCGGCGCGGAGGAGCGGTTTCTTCAAGAGCGGATCTCCATCCATCTGCGGGGAGGGGGGAACAAGAGGAAAGAGGAGAAGGGGTACGCCGGCATGGCCGGCGCACCCCCTCGGTGTTGCTGTTGTTCGGTGTGCCTGGCTATCAGGCGGTGAAGCGAACCTTGCGACGGCGGGCCATGAAGAACAGGCCGGCGCCGACGGCGAGCAGGACAGCCGCGCCACCCGCGATGCCACCGGCGGCCGCACCGGTCACCGGCAGGCTGCCGCCGCCACCCTCGCCACCGCAGTCAGCGGGGGTCTCGTAGGGGATCGTGGCGGTCTCGGGCTCGCTGGTGACGCCCTTGAACACGGCGACGATGGAGAGCTTGACGGTGAAGCCTTCCTCGGCGTCGAAGGTGACCGACTTCTTCTCGCCGGCCTTGATGTCGAGGTCCTTCGCCGCGCCGCTGCTCGGCGTGAAGTGCAGCTTGTACTCGATCTCGCCCTTGGTGTTGTCCAGGCCGATCGTCATCGAGTCACAGTCCACCGCGAAGATCTCGTCCGGCAGCACCGGCTCGGTCGACTCCGACGGGGTCGGCAGCGGCACGTCCGGCGTGCTCGGCTCGGTCGTCGGCGTCGCGGTGGTGGGCACCGTGGTCGGCTCGGTCGTCGGAGCCGTGGTGGGCGCCGTCGTCGGGGCCGTGGTCGGCGTCGTGGTGGGAGCCGTGGTCGGCGTCGTCGTGCACTCGGTCTCCGGCTTGTTCGCCGTGGCGTCGCTGGAGTCGGTCACGACCGTGGTCCGGCCATGCTTGCCCTTGCGCTCCCAGGTGAGCTCGACGGTCAGCTTGACGGTGTCGGTCGACGCCTTCTCGTCCAGGGTGCCGGTGAGCCAGTTTCCGTAGTTGGCCTTGGCGGTCGTGCCGACGACGATCTCGCCGACGCCGCCCTGGGCCTCGACGCCGTCGACCTTCACGGAGCTGACCGTCGCGTCCGGGTTGAAGTCGTTGGCGACCTTGAACGAGGCGGTCCAGCCGCCGTCCGTGCCGCACTTGCTGTCGGCCTTGACCTTGGTGTCGCAGGCGAGCGCGGGGGTCGCCAGCGAGGCGACCAGGCCGAGGCCGAGGATCGCTCCGCCGAGGACGGTGGCGCCACGACGACGCTTGGTGGTGAACAGGTTCACGCCTACTCCTGTGTTGGGGTTCAGGTGCGGCGAGGAAGCGGCGGGCCGACGCCGGAACGGGGGCGAGGGGCCGTCGACGACGCCTCCCCACGTCGTCGACACGCAGCCGTAACCACGTGCAACGGGGCTCGACCCTAGCGACTTAGATGGATCTGGGGAATCCCTCAGGGACGGCTAAGGCTGTTGATATAGATCCGTGATCTTCCATCTACCGAGCGGCGCTGGAAGATCGCCGAGCGTGCCCGGTCGAAGGGGAATTGTTCACTCCCTGATTGCGGTCAGTGAGTGTTTGGGTAGCTTCGACTCGTGCTACTCGATGACCCGGGTGAGGCCGCATGACCAGGATCATTGCCGGCGCCCACGGCGGACGACGGCTGTCCGCACCGGCCGGCGCGCTGACCCGGCCCACTTCGGACCGTGTTCGTGAGGCGGTCTTCAGTGCCTTGGGCTCCATGACCGACCTGTCTGGAGCGCGGTTCGCCGACCTGTATGCCGGTTCTGGGGCGGTTGGTCTGGAGGCTCTCTCACGCGGCGCGAATCACGCGCTTCTGGTCGAATCGGACGCTCGCGCGGCGCGCACGATCCGCGACAACATCGTGGCGCTCCGCGTCGGCTCGGCGGCGCGGCTGATCACCGGCAAGGTCACGCAGGTCCTCGCCGGCGCGCCGGACGGCGGTCCGTACGACGTGGTCTTCGCCGATCCGCCGTACGCGGTGGGCGACGACGAGATCGCCGAGATCCAGGAGGCGATGCTGGCGGAAGGCTGGCTCGCGCCGGACGCCGTGGTCGCGATCGAACGATCGAGCCGGGGTGATCCGTTGAGCTGGGTGGACGGCATCACTGCGGACCGCAGCCGACGTTACGGCGAGACTACTCTTTGGTACGGTCGCCGATCATGAGACGAGCGGTGTGTCCCGGTTCCTTCGACCCGGTCACCAACGGCCACCTCGACATCGTCGGGCGGGCCAGCCGGCTGTTCGACGAAGTGATCATCGGCGTGCTGATCAACCAGTCGAAGTCCGGCCTGTTCACCATCGAGGAGCGTCTCGAGATGCTCCGCGAGGCGACCGCCGGCTACGACAACGTCCGGGTCGCCTCGTTCCACGGCCTGCTGGTGGACTTCTGCCGGTCACAGGGCGCGGCCGTCGTCATCAAGGGTTTACGCGCGGTCAGTGACTTCGACTACGAGTTGCAGATGGCGCAGATGAACATCGGGTTGTCCGGCGTGGAGACGCTGTTCATGCCGACGAATCCGCTCTACTCCTTCCTGTCGTCCAGTCTTGTCAAAGACGTGGTCAAGTGGGGTGGCGACGCATCGGCGTACGTCCCGGACTTCGTCGGCGAGCGGTTGATCACACGTCTCAAGCAGAACTGAACCTCTCGGCGCGCCATAAACCGGGACGGCATGGACGCAGTAACGTGATCGCACCACGCTGCGTGGGTAGGGAATGACGGGAGTTTGCACCGATGGATGCGCTCGACAGCATCGACGAGATCATCGAACGCGTCCAGGACGCGCGCTCCGTCCCGATGTCGCGGCAGAACTTCATGTACGAGCGGGCCGAGATGATCGACATGCTCGACGCGTTGCGCTCCTCGTTGCCGTCCGAGATCCGCAAGGCCGCCGCCGTCCTCGACGAGCGCGACCGGATCATCGAGGCCGGCCGCCGCGAGGCCGACCGGATCATCAGCGAGGGTGAGACGGAACACGCCCGGCTCGTCTCGGTGAACGAGATCACCGTCTCGGCCGAGCACGAGGGCGCCCGGATCATCGCCGAAGCCCGCACCGAGGCCCAGCGGCTGCGGGAAGAGGTCGACGACTACGTCGACACCGCGCTGGCCAACTTCGAGCAGTTCCTGACGCGCGCGCTAGCCTCGATAGAGCGTGGCCGCGACAAGATGCACGCCCTTCGGGAGATCGGCACCTTCCAGGGCGAGGACTCCGAGCGCCCGCTGCCGTTCTAACCACCCCGGATTCGACGCTACGGGCCCTGCTCAGGTAACCTTTTCCGTCGGCCTACCCAAGGCTGAGAGTTCATGATGCCCAAGTCACCGCAGAGTCACCTGGATCCCAGGCAGCCGCTGGTCGTCGACACGACGAAGCTTCCCCGGCAGCCTGGTGCGACGCGTGCCCTGAAACGGGTGATCCCGGCGCCGGCAGACCTCGGCCTGGAGCTGATCTCGGTCCCCCAAGGGTCGGACGTCGAGCTCGATCTCGTGCTCACGTCGGTCTCCGAGGGGGTCTACATCTCGGGCCAGGTCCGTGGCTCGCTCTCCGGCGAGTGCGGGCGCTGCCTCAACGAGATCAAGCAGTCCTTCGACGTCCATCTGGCGGAGCTTTTCGCGTACGCGGACAGCACCACCGAGGAGACGACAGACGAGGACGAGGTCGGCCGCATGCGGGGCGACCTGATCGACCTGGAGCCGGCGGTTCGGGACGCGGTGGTGCTCACACTGCCGGTCACCCCGCTCTGCCGGCCGGACTGCCCCGGCCTGTGCCCCGAGTGCGGGGTGCATTTCGATGACCTTCCGGCCGATCACAGCCACGAGGAAGTCGATCCCCGCTGGGCCGCTTTGCGCAACCTAACTGAGCCTTCCAGGGCGGCGTCGCCGCAAATCCCGGAAAAGTTGAACGAGGAGTAACCGTGGCCGTCCCCAAGCGCAAGATGTCGCGCAGCAACACCCGGTCCCGCCGGGCGAACTGGAAGGCGACCGCGGTCGCGACCCAGGCGTGCCCGCAGTGCAAGTCGCCGAAGCTGGCCCACACGGCTTGCTCGGTCTGCGGCACTTACAACGGCCGCCAGGTCCTCGAGGTCTGAGCCTCGCGGAGTGACGCGCCCCATTGTCGGGCGGGTCGCACCTGGGCAACGGCGAGCCACCGGTACGCCGGCTCCCTCAGCGGAGCCGGTGACCGCGCGGATCGCCGTCGACCTCCTCGGCGGGGACCACGCTCCCGCCGTCGTGGTTGACGGCGCTCTGCGCGCCTTCCAGGACGATCCGTCCCTCCACCTGCTTCTCGTCGGCCCGTACGATGCTGCCGACGCGATTCTTGCTGCCGTCGATCCGGCCCAGCGCGACCGCGTGGGCATGTTGCCGATGCCGGCCGTCGAGCTTCACCCCGACGACGTGGCCCGGGCCGCCCTGCGCTCGGTCGCCGACGGCCTGGCCGACGCCGTCGTCTCGGCCGGCAACACCGCCGCGCTGGTCGTCGCGGCCGCCCGCAGCGTCGGTCGCTGGCCCGGGGTCCGCCGCCCGCCGCTCGCCGCCGTGCTGCCCACCGTGGCCGGCCGGCTCGTGCTGCTCGACGTCGGCTCGGCCGTCGATCCCGACCAGGACACCCTCGTCATGCACGCCCGCCTGGGCGCCGCCTACGCAGCCGTCGTGAACGCGGTGGCCAATCCCAGGGTGGGCCTGCTCACCATCGGCACCGAGCGGGGCAAGGGCGACCGGCTGCGCCGCGCCCTCCCGCTGCGGCTGGCCGAGGCCGACCTGCCGGCCGGCGCCCGCTACGCCGGGCTGATCGAGGGCAACGACGTGGTGTCCGGTGCGCCGGCCGATGTCGTCGTGACCGACGGTTTCACCGGAAACGTCCTGCTCAAGGGCCTGGAGACCGCGTACGCCACGCTCGGCCCGCCCGGCGGCGACCCCGCCTCCGTACCTCCCCGCGTCGCCATGCTTCTCGGCGTCGCCGGCACCATCGTTGTCTGTCACGGCGCCGCGTCCGGCGGCGACCTGGCCGACGGCATCGCATTCGCCGCCCGGATGCACCGCCGCGCCGCCGTCGCGGCGATGGCCGACCTGATCCCGCACAACGAGGTGACCCATGAGTGACAAGCGTCGCCGGCCGTCGACCCTCCCGCTCGAGGAGGCGTTCGGCGTCCCCTTCGAGCCGCCCCTGCTCGAGCGCGCCCTCACTCACCGCTCTTACGCGTACGAGAACGGCGGCCTGCCCACCAACGAGCGCCTGGAGTTCCTGGGCGACTCGGTGCTCGGCGTGGTGATCACGTCGGCGCTTTACCACAACCACCCCGACCTGCCCGAGGGCCAGCTGGCCAAGCTGCGGGCCAGCGTGGTCAACATGCACGCGCTCGCCGATGTGGCCCGCGGCCTGGGCCCCAACGGCCTCGGCCCGCACCTGCTGCTCGGCAAGGGCGAGGAGACCACCGGCGGCCGCGACAAGGCGAGCATCCTCGCCGACACGCTCGAGGCGCTGCTCGGCGCGATCTACCTCGAGCACGGCCTGGACGTGGCCGGCGAGGTGATCCACCGGCTGTTCGACCCGCTGATGGCCGAGTCGGCCGGACGCGGCGCGGCCCTCGACTGGAAGACCAGCCTCCAGGAGCTCACCGCGGCGCTCGGGCTGGGGGTGCCCGACTACGTGATCGAGGACTCCGGCCCGGACCACGCCAAGACCTTCACGGCCTGGGTGGTGGTGGCCGGCGAGCGGTACGGCGGCTCCGAGGGGCGCAGCAAGAAGCAGGCCGAGCAGCGGGCCGCCGCGGCCGCCTGGCGCACGCTGAACGAGCGTGGCCAGGAAGCGACCGGGGACGAGAAGCCCGAACAGCAGTGAGCGTCGCCGTGGACGAGAGACCCGAGAACCCCCGGGTCGAGCCGCGACCGGGCCTGTGGGACCTGGCCGGCGCCTGGCGCGGGGTGCTCACCGCCGTCGCGATCTTCGCGCTGACCCGGATCGGCCAGCTGATCATGCTGGTCTGGCTGGGCAACGCCGCGCACGACGGCGAGAGCCTGCGCGGCCGGCTGCTGGTGTGGGACGGGGGCTGGTTCCTGCGGGTCGCCGTCAACGGGTATCCGCACGGCTACACGTACGACGCGAGCGGCCACCTCGAGGGCAACGAGCTCGCGTTCTTCCCGCTCTACCCGATGCTGATCCGCGGTGTCTCGGCGCTCGGCCTCAGCCCGGAGACGGCCGCCATCGGGGTCAGCTGGATCGCCTCGATCGGCGCCGCGATCGCCCTGCACCTGCTCGGCACCACCTTGTACCACCGGCGGGCCGGCTGGGCGCTGGTCGCGATCTGTTGCAGCGCGCCCGTCTCGGTGGTGCTGTCGATGGCGTACTCGGAAGCGCTCTTCCTCGCCCTGGTGGCCGGCATGTTCGTGGCGGCGCACCGCAAGGTCTGGTGGGCCGCCGGGCTGCTCGGCCTCGGCGCCGCGCTCACCCGCCCGACCGGCGCCGCCGCCGCGCTCGCCTTGGCCGTCGCCGCGATCATGGCGGTCCGCGAGTCCCGTCGTCAGGCGTGGCAGCCGCTCGGCGCCGCCGCCCTGGCCCTGGCCGGCGTGCCGCTCTTCCTGCTCTGGGTGGCGACCCGGGTCGGCGATCCGAGCGCCTGGTTCCGCATCCAGACGGCGGGCTGGGGCACGTCGTTCGACTTCGGCCGGAGCACGTGGACGTTCCTGCGCGAGACGCTCAGCTCGGGCGACGGCTGGATCCCGGTGAGCGTGGCGCTGATCCTGCTGGTGGCGCTGGCCGCGGCCGGGGTGGCGCTGGCCGGGAAGCCCTGGCTGCCGCTCGCGGTTTACGGGATCGTGGCCATGGTGCTGGTGTACGGCCAGGCCGGCTTCTACCACTCGAAGCCGCGCCTGCTGCTGCCCGTACTGTTGACGCTGCTTCCGGCGGCCGTCGCGGCGGCCCGTGCCCGTCCCCGGGTGGCGGTGCTGTCGATCGTCGCGTGGGCGGCGTTCGGTCTCTGGTACGGCGCCTACCTGGTCGCCGTCTGGCCGTACACGCTGTAGTCGATCAGGGAGACCAAGTGCCCGAACTGCCCGAGGTCGAGACCGTCCGTCAGGGCCTGGCCAAATGGGTGGCCGGCCGGACCATCGCGACCGTCGAGGTGCATCACCCGCGCTCGATCCGCCGGCATCTGCCCGGCGACGGGCATTTCATCGCCATGCTGCAAGGGCGAACCATCCTGGACGTGTCCCGGCGCGGCAAATACCTCTGGCTGCCGCTGGACTCGGGCGACGCGATCATCGGCCATCTCGGGATGAGCGGCCAGTTGCTCATGCAGCCGGCCGGCGCCGAGGACGAGAAGCACCTGCGGATCAGGTTCACGTTCACCGACGGCGGGACGCAGCTGCGCTTCGTCGACCAGCGGACGTTCGGCGGGCTGTCGGTCTCCGAGGGTGGCGCCGAGCTGCCGGACGAGATCTCGCACATCGCCCGCGACCCGATGGACCCGCTGTTCGACGACGAGGCGTTCGTGGCACGGCTGCGCGGCAAGCACACCGAGGTCAAGCGGGCGCTGCTCGACCAGACGCTGATCAGCGGGGTGGGCAACATCTACGCCGACGAGGCGCTGTGGCGAGCCCAGCTGCACGGGGCCCGCCCGACCGACCAGCTGACCCGGCCGGCCGCGCGGCGGCTGCTCGCCCACGTGCGGGACGTGCTCGGCGAGGCCATCGTGGCCGGCGGCACGAGCTTCGACGAGCTCTATGTGAACGTGAACGGCGAGAGCGGCTACTTCGACCGGTCGCTCAACGCGTACGGCCGGGAGGGCGAGCCCTGCCACCGCTGCGGCACCCCGATCCGGCGCGAGCAGTTCATGAACCGCTCCTCGTTCAGTTGTCCCCGGTGCCAGCCCCGGCCGCGTACGCGCTGACGTACGGGCTGGCGTCGGTGGCCAGCCCGAAACCGGCACCCCGTCGGCCCATCAACCGGCGGGCGGCGGTGAGCAGCGCCGGCGGCACCCCATGCACGATGTGCCCGTCGCCCGGCCGTACCCCCTCGCCGTCCCAGCTCTGGTACGCCGACCACGGCCCCTCGAACGTGCAGATCCGCACGCCCAGATCGCGGTAGAGCGGGTGGGTCGGCACTCCCGGGTTGAGCACGACCCGGTGCAGGCCGCGCCGGGCGGCGAGCCGGACGGTCAGCGCGACCGGCCCGACCCCGCCCGACCCGGCCGGCGCCCGGTCGAGGAACAGCCCCTCGACGCCGTCCGCCCGCCAGGCGTCCACGTCGGCGAGCACGTCGGCCAGTGAGCGGCTGCCCCAGTCGAGGTCGATGCGGCCCAGCGACTGGTGCAGGGTGCGGCGCTCCCCGGGCAGGTCCCGGATGATCCAGGTCTCGGCGTCCAGGGCCAGGTCGGCCGACGGGTGCGCGTACGGGGGAAAGAGGGTCTTCACGATGCTCTCCGGTGGTCGCGGGCGGTCAGGGCGACGGCGAGCAGGCCGGCCACGTGGGTGACGGCGAGCGCGCCGACGGCGTCCGGCAGGGGGCCGGCGGCCGGTAACGGAAGGATCTTCAGGGCAACGGTGGCGAGCGGTGGCGCGACCGCCATGCCGGCGGCGAGGCCGGTGCGTCCGCGGGCGGCGAGCAGGTAGGTGATGGCGAAGACGCCGCCGAGCAGCATTCCCCCGGCCGGCGCGAGCAACTCCGCCCGGGCGTCGATGTGGTAGGCGGCCACGGCCAGCGCGCATCCGATGGCCAGCGGTGGCAGAAGCCCCGCGAGGGTGACCGCGGTGACCCCGCGCCGGCTCTCCGGGTCGTGCCCGGCCTCGGTGTTCCACCCGATCAGCGCCTCCAGGATCGGCACCGCGAGCAGCAGCGGCAGCCAGAACGGCGCGGTGGACCCGGACGGCCCGGCCCGCCAGATCAGCCCGACGCTGATCGCCTGGGCGGCGCCGATGACCAGGTAGCCGGCCGCGCGCCGCAGCTCGGGCCGGGTGAGCCGGCAGGGCCGGCGGGTCCCCGGCAGCATGGCCGCGCGGAACCCGCGGATCAGCGCCACCACGATCGCCGCCGGCAGCAGCGTGCCGACCGGCAGCCACGGGACCGGCGGGCCGGCCAGGGTGGCGACGGCGAGCAGCCAGCAGGGCAGACACCAGAGCACGACCGCGACCTCGGCCCGGGTGACCAGCGCCGCGGTGACGGTCGCGAGCGTGGCCAGCCCGCCGAGCCCGACGACCAGGGCCAGTCCGCGGTGGGGCCCGAGCAGCGCGCTGGGCGCGATCCACACCAGGGCGCACCAGAGCCCGGCCACCGCGCCGAAGCCCGCGGCGACGAGCCGGCACGCCGCGGAGGCGCCCGCACGCTGGGCGACCGTGACACCCGCGCAGGTCAGGGCCTGGGCGGCGGTCCAGCCGAGCAGCAGCGTCACCAGCGGGACGGGCCAGGCGACCTGCCCGAGCGATCCACCTGCGGCGATGGCGACGCTGAGCGGTCCGAGGTAGAGCGCGCAGCGGACAAGCGCGGCGACGAGGTAGGCACGACGGGCCGGCGCCCGCCTCGCGCCCCGGCGGGCGCTCGAAATCGGAGCGGGCGGTGCGATCTCCGGGAGGGCAAGCGGCGGCTCGGCGGCGTGTCGAGGCCGATTGACGTGTACGGCCGGAGCATGCCGCCCGGGGCCGGCGGTCCGTTGACGCGTACGGGTACGGACCGGCCGCCGTGGAGTGATCGTCACAGCTCGTCACCACCCTTCCGGGACAGAGGCCAGGCCGGGGACGCGCCGGCCAGCGCGCCCTGCGGTTCGCCGGGCTCGCCGTGTTCGCCGGGTTCCTCGGGCTCCTCGGGCTCCTCGGCCCGGCAGAGCCGGCCCGGGCGCGGCGGGAAGACGTCGAGGGCGATCGGCGCGGGATCGGCGATGTGGCCCGGGGGCGGCATGGCGGCGAGGGCGTCGTCGTCACCGCCGGGCATCGGGCCGCCGGGCGCGGCGTCGGTGGCAGCACCATCGGCGGGACTCAGCCAGCGCACGGTGGCCGGCCGCTCGGAACGAGGCGCCGGCACGGCGAGGGCGAGCTCGAAGGACGGCGCCGGTGGCGCCGCCGCCAGGTCGGTGTAGAGCGCGCCGTACACCCGCACCACCCGGTCGGTGGTGAAGTGCAGCAGCGCCCGCCGCCGGGCCGCGTCGCCCAGCTGGCGGCGGCGGCCCGGCGCGCGCAGCAGTCCGGCGATCGCGATGGCCAGCTCGGCCGGGTAGTCCGGCTGCACCAGCACGCCCGCGTCGCCCAGTGTCTCGGCGGCCGGCCCGACGTCGACCCCGACCACCGCGCGGCCCGACATCATCGCCTCGATCAGCCGGTACGGCGGGTCGGCCGGTCCCGGGACGTGCGCCACGACGTGCCCGGCCGTGTACCGGTCGCGCGGGTCGGCCGGCAGCGGGTGCAGCCGCACGGCCCGGCCCAGCCCGGTGCGCTCGATCTGCTCGGCGCAGAAGTCCTCGTGCGCCGGCGTGACCCCGACCAGGTGCAGCACGGTCCCCGGCTGGGCCGCGGCGACCTGCTCGAACGCGGCCAGCAGCGGGGCGAGCCCGCTGTCCGGCCCGCCGCTGCCGGCCCAGACCACGGCCGGGTCGGTGTTCAGCTCGGCGGCGCCCGGATACTCCGACGGATCCACCCCGGCCGGGACCTGCACGAGCCGGGTCGCCGCCGCGCCGTGCCGCAGCGCGTGGCCGTGGTGGTACGCGCTCAGCGGCGCGATCAGGCCCGCCTCGGCATACCCGGTGCGGGCGACCGCGGCCCGGAACCGGCGCAGCACGGCGCGCACCGACGGCGACAGCCGTTCCTCAGACGGCCGGTGCCGGGCGACCGGTGCCCGGGCCTCGGTGAGCAGCAGCGGCACCCCCGCGCGCCACCGGCCGGCGAGCGCGGCCAGCAGCGGCGTCGTCCCGCCGACGCAGTGGATGAGATCGGTCTCCGGCAGCGGCACGACCAGCGCGCCCAGCGCGTGTTTGAGCAGCGTGGCGGCCGTCCGCGCATCGCGGTGGCCGAGCCGGGGGAGCGGCGGGTCGTCCGGCGAGTCGGCCCGGGCGCGCCAGGCGTCCATCAGCAGGTCGGCGAGCGGCACCCCGCCCAGCGGGTCCGGCCGTTCGGTGGCGAGCTCGGCGAGGCCGCGCAGCCCGGCGGCGAACCGGCCCTCCTCGAGCAGGCCGCGGCAGAGCAGGTGGGCCGCGCCCCGGCCGGTCTCGTTGTTGTCGCCGCGGCGGCGCTCGCGGGCGGGCTCGCGGCCGATCTGCACGGCCGAGGCCGAGCCGACGTTGAGCGGCAGCGGGTACGCGGGTGCGGACGGCGGTTCGCGGTCCGTGACGGTCAGCAGGTCGAAGCGGATGCGACGCAGGCCCTCGACGAGGGTCCGGCACCACCCGCTCAGCGCGTCCCGCCGGTACGGGTACCCGCCGCCGGTGAGCAGGCAGACGCGCTCGTGCGACGGGGTCGATTTCACGAAGGAGGCAACGAGACAGCCTGGGAAAGTTACGAGAGCCTGTCGGGTAGGCGACAGATTTACGCGACTTTTATCCGATTTGCCGCCACATTTGTCCGCAAAAGCCGGAAAATCACTCGATGAGTGGCGCCGGGTGCCCCGCCACCGGCACCCGGCGCCGGCCGGCGACCGCGGCCGCGCGCCTCGTCCGGGCCTGTCCCGTTGCCGGCGCGCCCCGCGAGGAGAGAGGCTGAATGCCGGACGGGCCGGAAGTGCGATGATCGAGATGCCGACCCATCATCGCCGGCGCGCCGCCGCGATGCCGATCCGCGCCGGCCCGCACCGGGACCGCCCGCGGCGGAACTGACCGTACGCATCGGCACATCGGGCGGCAAACTGGCTAAGCCAAACGTAAGGCCAGGTAAAGAGTGTCAAGGTGGCAAGATTCACTGAGCCTGGCACCTGGACGGCGGGCGCACCGCTTGACGGAGCGTGGGTATCGGCGGACTATGGAGTGGTCGCCAGTCGCGCCCACTCATGCCTGGTTTCGGTTTTTACTCCGGCTAGGTTTGAGCCATCTGCACCTTAGAGCACGTTCCGAGGGTGCACGATTCTGTGCCCACGCGTGCCCGTGTGCATGGAGGTGTGGTGCACGCTGGGCGCGCGGTGAAAGAGCGCGCGGTCTCAACATCACCCAAGAAGAAGCAGTGCTTCTCAAGGAGTCACCATGGCGAAGGCCCTCTTCGGCCACGTAGGTGCGGCGCCCGATCGGCGCCTGCTCGACGAGGTCACCCGACTGCGTTCCAGGGTGCAATCTCTGGAGTTCGAGGTCACCCGCCTCCGGGCGGAGAATGATCGTCTCGCGGCTGCCGCCGCGGAAGCGGACGACATCCTGCGGCTGACCGAGCCGGCGCTGACCTGAGTTCCCGCGGCCGCCGCCCACTCGGTGGCCCGTCCCCCTCAGCACCCAAGACGCAATCCCAACAGCGCGCCTCCACGCCGTGGCGGCGCGCATCTTTTTGTCCGATTTGCAGGGCGGCGCCCGGTGCCGAGCGCGGCGTGCCGGGCCGCGGGCCCGGGCTGCGGGTAGCCTGCACCCCAGCACCCTGTTGCCGACCCTCGGAGATCCGTGCACCTCAAGAGCCTGACGGTCAAGGGCTTCAAGTCCTTCGCCTCCGCCACGACGCTGCGCCTGGAGCCGGGCATCACCTGTGTGGTGGGCCCCAACGGCTCGGGCAAGTCCAACGTCGTCGACGCCATCGCCTGGGTCCTCGGCGAGCAGGGCGCCAAGGCGCTGCGCGGCGGCAAGATGGAGGACGTCATCTTCGCCGGCACCGCCGGCCGCGCGCCGCTGGGCCGCGCCGAGGTGACGCTCACGATCGACAACAACGACGGCGCCCTCCCGATCGAGTACACCGAGGTCTCGATCACCCGCCGCATGTTCCGCGACGGCGCCAGCGAGTACGAGATCAACGGCAACGCCTGCCGCCTGCTCGACATCCAGGAACTGCTGAGCGACTCGGGCATCGGCCGCGAGATGCACATCATCGTCGGCCAGGGCCGGCTCGACGCGATGCTGCACGCCAAGCCCGAGGACCGCCGCGCCTTCATCGAAGAGGCCGCGGGCGTGCTCAAGCACCGCAAGCGCAAAGAAAAGGCGATCCGCAAGCTGGACGCCATGCAGGTCAACCTCAACCGGCTGACCGACCTCACCGCCGAGCTCCGCCGCCAGCTCAAGCCGCTCGGCAAGCAGGCCGAGGTGGCCCGCCGCGCCGCCGGCATCCAGGCCGACCTGCGCGACGCCCGGCTCCGCCTGCTCGCCGACGACCTGCACACGCTGCGCACCACCTTGGACAAAGAGATCGCCGACGAGTCGGCGATGCGGGACCGCCGCGAGCAGGTCGAGGAGGAGAACCGCGAGATCCAGCGCCTGCTCGCCGACCTCGAGGCCGCGCACGCCGAGGACGCGCCGCTGCTGCAGGCCGCGCAGGACACCTGGTACAAGCTTTCCGCGTTGCAGGAGCGCTTCCGCTCGACCGAGCAGCTCGCCAGCGAGCGGCTGCGCCACCTCGCCGCCACCCCTGACGACGAGCGTCCCGGCCGCGACCCCGACCAGTTGGTCGCCGAGGCCGAGCGCGTGCGCGAGCAGGAAGAGGAGCTGCGCGAGGCCCTCACCGACGACCAGATGCGCCTCGCCGAGGCGGTCGAGCGGCGGCAGGAGCTGGAAAGGCAGCTGGCCGCGGCCGAGGGCGCGTTGCGGGCGGCCGCCAAGGCGATCGCCGACCGGCGGGAAGGGCTGGCCAAGCTCACCGGAAACGTGAACGCGGCTCGCGCCCGTACGGAAGGAGCCGGCGAGGAGATCGAGCGCCTCGCCTCGGCCCACACCGACGCCCTGATGCGCGCCGAGGCCGCTCAGGCCGAGGTGGACGCGGTCGCCGCGGAGTCCACCGAGGCCGACCGCGACAACGTCGAGCTCGACGAGCGGCACGCCGAGGCCGTGGACGCGCTCGACCGGGCCAACGCCGTGGCGCGCGAGCTGAGCGACGCCGAGCGTGCCGCCGAGAAGGACGCGGCCAGCTGGAAGGCGCGCGAGGAGGCGCTCGCGCTCGGCCTGCAGCGCAAGGACGGCGCCGGCGCGCTGCTCGCGAAGGCCGGCGAGGTGCCCGGCATGCTCGGCAGCCTCGCGTCGATGCTCACCGTCCGCAACGGGTACGAAACGGCGGTCGCGGCCGCGCTGGGCACGCTCGCCGACGCGGTGGCGCTCTCCGGCGTGGACGAGGCGATCGAGGCGATGCGCACGCTGAAGATCGCCGACGCCGGCCGCGCCGCGCTCGTCGTGGCCTCGCCCGCGGCCCCCGGCATGCGCGGCCCGCTCGAGTCGCTGCGCCCGCAGCTGCCCGACGGCGCCGTCTGGGCGCCCGAGGTGATCGACTGCCCCGAGCACATCCGCCCGGCGCTCAACCGCGTGCTGCGAGACGTGGTGCTGGTGCCCGATCTCGGCGCCGCCGCCCGGCTCGTCGCGCAGAACGCCGAGCTGCGCGCGGTCACCCCCGACGGCGACGTGCTCGGCGCGTTCGCGGCCGCGGGCGGCTCCGGCAAGGCCACCAGCTACATCGAGGTGCAGGCCGCGGTCGACGAGGCGAAGGCCACCCGGGCCACCGCCGAGGCGACGATCCGCGAGGTCAAAGCGCAGCTGGTCGACGCCCGCGCCGAGGTCGCCGAGCGCAAGGAGACCGTGAACGTCGCGGCCGCCGCCAAGCGCGCGGCCGAGGGCGAGCGCAACGCCGCCGCCCGCCGGCTCGCCGAGCTCGGCGCGGCCGCCCGCTCGGCCAAGGCCGAGAGCGAGCGCCTCGGCGCGGCGCGGCAGAAGGCCGAGTCGGCCCGCGAGACCGACCTGATGCGCCTCGCCGAGCTCGAGGAGCGGCTCTCCCTCGCCGAGTCCACCCCGATCGACGAGGAACCGTCCACCGAGGAACGCGACCAGCTCGCCGCGCTCGTCCCGCAGTCCCGGCAGAACGAGATGGAAGTACGCCTCGCCGTGCGTACGGCGGAGGAGAGAGTCTCGTCCATCGCGGGCCGGGCCGATTCCCTGATGCGCCAGGCCAACGCCGAGCGGCAGGCCCGCGAGCGGGCGGCCGCCCGCCGGGCCGCGCGGGCCCGCGGCGCCGAGATCGCCAAGGCGGTCGCGCTCGGCGCGGCCACCGCCATGGTCCGGGTCGAGGTGTCGCTCGCCGAGGCCGTCGAGGCCCGCGACGAGCTGGCGCAGGCGCGCACCGCCCGCGAGGCCGAGCTGCAGGAGGTACGCGCGAGCGCCAAGCGCCTGGTGTCCGAGCTGGAGCGGCTCACCAACGAGGTGCACCGCGACGAGATGGCCCGCGCCGAGCAGCGCATGCGCATCGAGCAGCTCGAGGCCAAGGCCGCCGAGGACTTCTCGCTCGACGTCGACACGCTGATCAGCGAGTACGGGCCCGACCAACTGGTGCCGACGAGCGCCGCCGAGACCGCGCAGGCCGAGAAGGACGGCAAACCCGTACCCGAGCCGGCGCCTTTTCACCGGCCCACCCAGGAGAAGCGGGCCAACAAGGCCGAGCGCGACCTCCAGTTGCTCGGAAAGGTCAACCCGCTGGCGCTGGAGGAGTTCGCGGCCCTCGAAGAGCGGTTCAAGTTCCTCTCCGACCAGCTCGAAGACCTCAAGGCCACGCGGAAAGACCTGCTCACCGTGGTCAAGGACGTCGACGACCGCATCCTCGAGGTGTTCACGTCGGCGTTCGAAGACACGGCCCGCGAGTTCCAGGTCGTGTTCCAGGTGCTGTTCCCGGGCGGTGAGGGCCGGCTCGTGCTCACCGACCCGGAAGACATGCTGTCCACCGGCGTCGAGGTCGAGGCCCGCCCGCCGGGCAAGAAGATCAAGCGGCTGTCGCTGCTCTCCGGCGGCGAGCGCTCGCTGACCGCGGTGGCCATGCTCTGCGCGATCTTCCGGGCCCGCCCCTCGCCCTTCTACATCATGGACGAGGTCGAGGCGGCCCTCGACGACGTCAACTTGGGCCGGTTGATTACGCTCTTCGCGCAGCTGCGGGAGCACAGCCAGCTGTTGATCATCACGCACCAGAAGCGCACCATGGAGGTCGCCGATGCCCTCTACGGCGTCACCATGCGCGCCGGTGTCACCCAGGTGATCAGCCAGCGGCTGTCGAAGGAATCGGAGGACTGACCGGCATGTCGCGCGAGCGCGCCCAGGCCCTGCTCATCGACCTGGACGGCGTGCTACGCCGCTGGGACCCGGCCCCGATGATCGCCGTCGAGGTCGAGTACGGCCTCAAGCCGGCCGCCCTGCTGGAGACGGCGATGTCGTGGGACATCTACCGCCCCGCCGTGGCCGGCGAGATCACCGACGCCGAGTGGATGAGCCTGGTCGCTTCCCGCCTGCCCATCGAGCCGGAGAAGGCGGCCGAGGCCGTCGCGCGCTGGCAGTCGTACCGCGGCGAGGCCGACCCCGACGCGCTGGCGCTCGTCCGCGAGGCCCGGGCCGGCGGCCGCAAGGTCGGGCTGGCCACCAACGCCACCGACCGGCTGCGCCCCGACCTGGACGCCCTCGGCCTGACCGGCGAGGTCGACGTGGTGATCAGCTCGTGGGAGCTGAAAATCCACAAGCCGGCGCCGGAGTTCTTCACCGAGGCCTGCCGCCTGATCGAGACGAAACCCGAGCGCGTCCTCTTCGTGGACGACGACGACCGCGTCGTCCGCGGCGCCCGCGCGGCGGGCCTGTCCGCCTACCGCTGGACGGGCGCGCATCACGTCGCGTACCTCCGGAAGGCCCTCGACCTCCCGGGGTAGCCGAGGTATCGGCATCCAGGGGCGTCCCAGCCGTGACGCCGTGGGCCCGGGATGGTGGGTCGGCCACTCAACGGCGCGGGCTCTGATCGCTCGGGTCAGTCGCCGGTGGCGCCGTCTATGCGCTCTCGGATCAGGTCGGCGTGGCCGTTGTGGCGGGCGTATTCCTCGATCATGTGGATGTAGACCCAGCGGAGGCTCAACGTGTTGCCTCGGCTCGTGGTGAACTCGTGCTCGAGCGGGAGGTCGGCCACCGCCTTGTCGGCGAGCGGCAGCTCGGCCACGAAGGCCGCCAGGTTGGTCTCGGCGTCGGCGTCGGCCACGTCGTCGAAGTCGCCGTCGATGTTGTCCTTCGAGTTGTAGAGGTCGTCCGGAAGGGTCTCGCCGGCCGCGCGGACGCGGAACCAGATGCGCTCGACCTCGGTCATGTGGCGGACCAGGCCGAGAAGCGTGAGGTTGGAAGGCTCGGTGCTGGCCGTCTTGAGCTGCGCGGCGGTCAAGCCCTCGCACTTGGTCAGCAGGGTCTGGCGGTGCCAGTCGAGCCAGCCCTGCAGCATCGGCCGCTCGGGGCCGGTGAAGGGCTCGTCGTCGCGTACGGGTGAAGGTGCTGTCCAGGTAGTCATCGGTGGTCATCCTGCCCGGGATAGCTCACCTCGGCCACCGAGAAAAGGTGGCCGTCCTTGCTGGTGCCCTCCACGGTCGCCGTGGCGGTGGGGCCGGTGAGCAGCAGGGTGCTCACGGCGTTGCCGAAGTAGGGGCCGGCCAGGCGCTTCCAGCGCCACGCGGGGCGGGCCACCCCGGCCGACCGGGCCACGGCCCCGACTCCGCGAGCGGCCACGCGGGACCAGGCGAAGCGCATCAGCGGGCGCATGAAGGCCGGCACCTGGTTGTGCACCGGCGAGCAGGTCAGCTGCATGACCGGCGTCGCCGTGCCGAGCGAGGCCTGCGCGACGTACGAGTGATGGACGTCGCCGGAGAGCACGCTGATCGTGGCGGGCGGACGATAGGCGCCACCGGCGCCGACCCGGTTGCCGGGCGCGTCCGGGTCACCCGAGGCGAGGTGCCGGAACAGCTCGCCCAGCGCGCCGAAGGAGCGGCCGAACGCGGCCCAGTGCTCGAGGTCGAACGCGCGCCGGATCTTCTCGGCCCGGGCCGCAACTCGGGGCGACGGCGAGTCGGCGCGCCGCTCGTTCCACGCCTCGAGGTGGTGGATGGCGGGCGGCAACAGCCACGGCAGCGACGAGCCCACCACCAGGTGGTCGTAGTCGCCGTGCGCCTGGTCGACGAACCATTGCCATTCCTGGGCGGGCAGCATCTCGCGGGCGCCGGGGGCAAGGACCCGGTTGCAGCGGTTGTCGAGCATCACGAGGCGGGTGCGGCCGAGATCGAGGGCGAAGCTCCACCGGTAACGGTCCACGTCGGCGGTGTCGACCGTGCGGCCGAAGTCGTGCAGCATGACCGTGGCGTCCTCGGCGGCGGTCACCTTGGGGTAGAGCGGGTCGGACTCGAGCTCGTCGGGCGACAGGTTGCCCAGGTGCTGGTAGACCCAGTAGGAGGCCAGGCCGCCCGTGATCCGCTCGACCCACCAGGGCTGGGCGGCCATGTCCTCGCGCCAGGAATGCGACGTGTTCCAGTCGTCGATCAGCTCGTGGTCGTCGAAGATCATCACGCTGGGCACGGTGGAGAGCAGCCAGCGGATCTCGGGGTCGCGCCACGACTCCAGGTACAGCTTCGTGTACTCGTCGAAGGTCACCACCTGGTCGACCGGGCCCTGGTGGCCGGCGGCGCGGCGGCGGCGCAGGAAGCGCTTGACCTTCGTGGAGGTGTTGTCGGCGTACACCTGGTCGCCGAGCAGGACGATCAGGTCGGGGCCGGTCGAGCCGGCCATCATCCGGCGGGCGTAGGCGTCGAGGGCGTCGGGCGGCAGGTGACGGGCCGTCGAGTGGGGCGTCGCTTCGCGACACGACCCGAAGATCAATCGGACCGGGCCGTCGTCCTCTCCCTCGCCGCGCGTGCGGATCACCGATGGCGGGTACGGCGTGCCGGCCGCGGGCCACACCTGACGGTCGTCGAGGAAGACGCGGTAGGCGGCGGCGGTGTCCGGTGTCAGCCGCTCGACGATCACGAGCGCGTAATGATGCCCGTACGCGGAAAAGGTGGTCGCCGAGCCGGCGCCACCCCCCTCGACCTCGACCCGCACGGTCGCCGGCGCCGTGGTCTCCACCCAGATCGTGGCTCGCGTGCCGACGATGCGCCGCAGGAGCGGGCCGATGAGCAGATGTGGTGCCATCAGTGGGCGGGCCTTCCGATTCGGGGGCCCTCATCCTCCGCCAGATGTGCCGGATCTCGCCACTGGACGGCCCACGCCACGCGCGGACGGCTCGTCTGTCAGGATTTGAGCCATGGAATACGTGGTCGCCGCAGTCATCCTGCTCGTCGTCCTGGTGGCCGGCGTCGTCGGCCTGGTGGTGCCGCGCCTGCGCCGCCGGGAGCTGCCGCCGGCGGGTGGCGCCCCCACGACCACGATCGAGCGGCCCCCGGCCGAAGAAGGGGCGCCGGAGCTGATCGTCCCGGCGGAGGTGGACGAGGAGCTGCCGCCGCTGGTGGCCGGGCCGCCCGCCCCGGTGGTGGTCGAGGAGCCGGTCAAGGAGATCGAGAAGCCGGAGCCGACCGCCGGCCGGCTCGTGCGGCTGCGCGCGCGGCTGGCCCGCTCGCAGAGCGTGCTCGGCCGCGGCCTGCTCAGCGTGCTCTCCCGCGATCACCTCGACGAGGACGCCTGGGAGGAGATCGAGGACAGCCTGATCTCGGCCGACGTCGGCGTCGAGGCCACCCAGGTGATCGTCGAGCGGCTGCGCGAGCGGGTGCGGGTGCTCGGCACGCGCACGGTGGCCGAGGTGCGTCAGCAGCTGACCGAGGAGCTGACCGAGGCGCTCGAGCCCGGCCTCGACCGCAGCCTCCGGACGGCGCCGCACGACGGCCGGCCGGCCGTGCTGCTGGTGGTCGGCGTCAACGGCGCCGGCAAGACCACGACCTGCGGAAAGATCGGCCGGGTGCTGATCGCCGACGGGCGGACCGTGCTGTTCGGCGCGGCCGACACGTTCCGCGCCGCGGCGGCCGACCAGCTCCAGACCTGGGGCGAGCGGGTGGGCGCCGAGACGGTGCGCGGCCCCGAGGGCGGCGACCCGGCGAGCGTGGCGTTCGACGCGGTCAAGCGGGGCATCGACACCGGCGTGGACACGGTGCTGATCGACACGGCCGGCCGGCTGCAGAACAAGGTCGGCCTCATGGACGAGCTCGGCAAGGTCAAGCGGGTGGTCGAGAAGCACGGCCCGGTCGACGAGACCCTGCTGATCCTCGACGCCACGACCGGACAGAACGGACTCGAGCAGGCGCGCGTGTTCACCGAAGTGGTGGACGTTACCGGTGTGGTGCTCACCAAGCTCGACGGCACCGCGAAGGGCGGCATCGTCATCGCCGTGCAGCGCAAGCTGGGGATTCCCGTCAAGCTGGTGGGTCTCGGCGAGGGTCCGGACGACCTGGCGCCGTTCGAGCCCGCCGCGTTCGTCGAGGCGTTGCTTGGCTCCGACGGCTAGTCTCGGAGTTCAACATGCTGGAAGCTGGGAGGCCGTGGGTGGCGCAGGAGCCGGTGCGGGAGATTCCGCTGCACGGCGGCAACGTCAGCACGGTCTCGCGGGTCGGCGACACCGTCCGGCGCAACACCGGCCCGTGGACGCCGGCCGTGCACGCGCTGCTCAACCACCTCGAGCGGGTGGGCTTCACCGGCTCGCCGCACGCGCTGGGCGTCGACGAGAAGGGCCGCGAGGTGCTGTCGTACCTCGACGGCGAGTGCGGCGAGTACCCGCTGGCCCCGCACTGGGTGACCGAGGAAGCGCTGGTCACCGTCGCGACCATGCTGCGCATGTTCCACGACGCGCAGTACGGCTTCGTTCCGCCCCCGGGCGCGGTGTGGCGCTCGTTCGGGCCGCCCCCGCCCGACACCGAGGTGATCTGCCACCACGACGCCGCCCCGCACAACGTGGTCTGGCGGCCGGACGGCACGCTCGCCCTGATCGACTTCGACCTGGCCTCGCCGGGGGCGCGCATCTACGACGTGGCGTACGCGGCGTGGACCTGGGTGCCGCTGTTCAGCGACCGCGACTCGTACACCCTGGGCTGGAAGCGGCCGAACCGGCCGCGCCGCCTGCGGCTGTTCGCGGACGCGTACGGATTGATCCCGCGCGACCGGCACCGGCTGGTCCGCACGATCCGCAAGCGGATCGTCGACCACGTCGAGGGAATCCGGCGGATGGCGGCGGCCGGCGACCCGGCCTTCGTCCGTATCGTGCACAAGGGGCATCTCCGGCGACCGATGCGTGATCTGCGGCTGCTCGATTACGAGCGCCACACCCTTGAATACGCGCTTCGTTGATCGGGCGTTGACAATCTTTCACGCCGCTTGCGGTTTCACTCTCGTGTCTATTGCCCCAGTTCAGGGTGTTTCGGCGAGCGGGCTGTGAGAGTTTCTTCACACGTACGAAACAAGCCGTCACGCGCCGGAAATCGCGCGTAGACCGTGCGCGAAACAGCGGACCGGAAGTCTTCTGCCCGAACCGGCCGACTGGCGACGCTGCCCCGTGGGTCGTGTGGGAGGACACCTAAAATTCCGAGAGGAGGCAGCGTGGAGATCAACACCGGCAATACCGCCTGGTTGCTCCTGTCGTCTGCGCTCGTTTTGCTCATGACCCCGGGTCTGGCGCTGTTCTACGGTGGCCTCAACCGGTCCAAGGGCGTTCTGAACATGATGATGATGAGCTTCTCGTGTATCGGGCTCGTCTCCATCCTGTGGACCGTCTACGGCTTCACCCTCGCGTTCGGTACGAACAGCAGCAGCGGCCTCAACAACATCATCGGCAGCTTCTCGCAGTACTTCGGCACCGGCACCGGCACGATCTCCGAGGAGTGGCTGTTCCTCGGTGGCAAGACCGGCATCCCGACGTACGTGGTGATGGTCTTCCAGATGATGTTCGCGATCATCACGGTCGCACTGATCAGCGGTTCGGTGTCGGACCGGATGAAGTTCGGCGGCTGGGTCGTCTTCGCGATCGCCTGGTTCACCCTCGTCTACATCCCGGTCGCTCACTGGGTCTGGGGCGGCGGTTTCATCGGTGGCAAGATCCACGCTCTTGACTTCGCCGGCGGCACGGCGGTGCACATCAACGCTGGTTCGGCAGCCCTGGCTCTGGCACTCGTGCTGGGCAAACGGGTGGGCTGGCCGCGGGAGAACATGCGCCCGCACAACGTCCCGTTCGTGGCCCTCGGCGCCGGCCTGCTGTGGTTCGGCTGGTTCGGCTTCAACGCCGGCTCCGAGCTCACCGTCGACGGCACGACCGTCTTCGCGTTCATCAACACCCAGGTCGCCACGGCCGCGGCGCTCGTCGGCTGGGTCGTCGTCGAGTGGCTCCGCGACGGCAAGCCGACGCTGGTCGGCGCGTCCTCCGGCGCGGTCGCCGGTCTGGTCGCGATCACCCCGGCCTGTGGCTTCATCGCCCCGGTCCCGGCCATCATCCTGGGCCTGGTCGCCGGCGCGGTCTGCGCGCTGGCTGTCGGCCTGAAGTACCGGCTCGGCTACGACGACTCGCTCGACGTGGTCGGCGTCCACTTCGTCGGTGGATGGATCGGCTCCCTCGCCATCGGCTTCTTCGCCACCAACCAGGTCAACGCCGCCATCGACGGCGACCCCGGCCTGGGCGCCAGCGAGGGCCTCTTCTACGGCGGCGGCGCCACGCAGCTGGGCCGGCAGTTCCTGGGCAGCCTCTCGGTCGCGGTCTACTCGTTCGTGATCGCGGCGGTCATCGCTCTGATCATCAAGGCCTTCAAGGGCCTGCGGGTCAGCGAGGACGCCGAGGTCGGCGGCATCGACATCGCCGACCACGGCGAGTCCGGCTACGAACTCACTCCCGCCGGGGGTTCCGGTGGCGGCGGCGCCTTCGCGATGGCCGGCATCTCGCCCGCCGGCGGAGCCGATAGCAAGACCGATGAAAAGGTCGCCGGTTAAATACCCCCATGACTGCTCCGAGAGAGGGACTGAGCATGAAGCTGGTGACCGCGGTCATCAAGCCGTACCAGCTCGACGCGGTGAAGGAAGCCCTGCACGCTCTTGGCGTGACCGGGCTGACCGTGAGCGAGGTGCAGGGGTACGGACGGCAGAAGGGTCACACCGAGGTGTACCGGGGCGCCGAGTACACGGTGGAGTTCCTGCCCAAGATCAAGGTCGAGGTGGTCACCGACGAGATCGACGTCGAGAAGATCGTTGACGCCGTCGTCACCTCGGCGCGGACCGGCAAGATCGGTGACGGGAAGGTCTGGGTGACCGCCGTGGAGGAGGTCGTCCGGGTCCGTACCGGCGAGCGCGGTCTCGACGCGCTCTGATTTAAATGATCAACACTCCAAGCGAGCCGCCGGCGCCACCTGTCGTGCCGTCCGGCGGCTCGCTGGACAAGCTGAAAGACCACATCGGCGCCGCCGCCCGGGCTGACCGGGCCGCGGCGCTCGATGCGTGGCTGACCACGATCTTCCCGGGCCACCTGCCCGGCGTCAGCCTGGTGGCGGTGGGCGGGCTCGGCCGGCGCGACTGCGCCCCCTACAGCGACCTCGACCTGGTGCTGCTGCACAACGGCACCGCCGGGATCGACCGGATCGCCTCCGGCCTCTGGTACCCGATCTGGGACGCCCGGCTCGGCCTCGACCACTCCGTGCGCACGCTGCCGGAGGCGCTGTCGGTCGCGCACGACGACGTCAAGGTCGCCCTCGGCCTGCTCGACGCCCGGCACGTGGCCGGCGACGCCGCCCTCTCCGGGGAGCTGATCGCGGCCGCGAGCGACCAGTGGCGGCGCACCGCCGTACGCCTGATGCCGCAGCTCAAGGAACTCACCACCGCCCGCTGGGCCAGCCATGGCGAGCTCGCCTTCCTGCTCGAGGGCGACCTCAAGGAGGCGGCCGGCGGGCTGCGCGACGTCACCATCCTGCGCGGCATCGGCCGGGCCGGCGTCGCCGACACCATGCGCCCCGCGGTGCGCGCCGCCAACCTGCGGCTGCTGGACACCCGCGACGCCCTGCACCTCGCCGTCGGCCGCCGGGTCGACCGGCTGGTCGCCCAGGAGCGCGCCGCGGTCGCCGAGCTGCTCGAGATCGACGACGGGGACGCGCTGCTGCGCCGGGTGGCCGGCGACGCGCGCACGGTCGCGCACGCGGTCGACGACGCCTGGCGGGCTGTCGACCGGGTGACGGCCGGCCGCCGCCGGGGCGGCCCCGGGTCGCCGACCCGCCGCCCGGTCGCCCGGGACGTGGTCGAGCAGGACGGCGAGCTCGTGCTCGCGCGCACCGCCATCGGCCCGGTTCCCGACCCCAGCCTCTCGCTGCGCGTGGCGGCCGCGGCCGCCACCGTACGGCTGCCGATCGCCCGCGCCACCAGCGAGTGGCTCGCCGCGTTCAGCCCGCCGCTGCCCAACCCGTGGCCGCCGGCCGCCCGCGCCGCCCTGGTCTCGCTGCTCGGCTCCGGCCCCGGCCTGCTGCCGGCCTGGGAGACCTGCGACCGGTACGGCCTGATCGACGCCTGGCTGCCCGAGTGGGCCCGGATGCGCAGCCTCCCGCAGCACCACCCGATCCATCGCTTCACCCTCGACCGGCACCTGGTGCAGGCCGCCTACGAGGCGACCGCCTACACCCGTGAGGTGGAACGCCCCGACCTGCTGCTGATCGGCTCGTTCCTGCACGACGTGGGCAAGGGGCTGCCGGGCGACCACAGCGTCGTGGGCGCCCCGATCGCCGGCGAGATCGCCGCCCGGATCGGACTGCCCCCGGCCGACGTCGCCACCATCGAGAAGCTGGTGCTGTTGCACCTGCTGCTGCCCGACGTGGCCACCCGGCGCGACCTGAGCGACCCGGTGACCATCTCGACCGTGGCCGCGCAGGTCGGCGACACCGCGACGCTCGACCTGTTGCACGCGCTGGCCCGCGCCGACTCGCACGCCACCGGCCCGGCCGCCTGGTCGGACTGGAAGGGCCGGCTGATGGCCGAGCTGGTCAGCCGGGTGCACACCGCGCTGGACACCGGCGAGCTGCCCGAGCCGCCGACGCCCGACCCCGAGCTGCTCGAGGGCGACCTGCCGGCCGTGCACCTGGACGACGACCGGGTCGCGGTGGCCGCCGCCGACCGGCGCGGGCTGCTCGGCGCGGTGGCCGCCTGCCTGGCCATGCACCGGCTCGACGTGGTCGGCGCGAACGCGTCCACGGTCGACGGCCGGGCGATCGTCGAGTTCTTCACGCAGCCGCGCTACGGCTCGCCGTACGACCCGGTGGCGCTCGCCGCCGACCTGCGCCGGGTTGCGGCCGGGGACGTGTCGGTCACTCAGCGGGTGCGGGCCCGGGCGATGAGCGCCCGCGGCGGCACGGCATCGCCGCGGGTGGTCTGGCAGCGCGACGCGGCGACCGACGCGGCCGTGCTGGAGCTGCGCGCGGCCGACTCGCCGGGCCTGCTCTACCGGGTGGCGACGGCGCTCGACGAGGCCGGCGCCGAGATGCGCGCGGCCCGGATCTCCACTCTCGGCGGTGACGTGGTGGATGCCTTCTATCTGGTCGGGTCGTGGGCCGAGCAGGCGGAACGGGACCGGGTCGGCGCCGCGGTGCTCGCCGCCGTGTAACCAAAGAGCGCCCACCGCGTTGGTCGGGGCATGCAGCCTCACCCATCCGGCCTGCTCGATGATCACATCAGGGCGATCGGCTCGCGGCTGCGGCTGGCGCTGACCGCCACCGTCACCCGCAACCGCTCGCTCACTGCCCGGCAGTTGCAGGCACGGGCCGCTCTCGGCGACGCCGGGACGCTCGACGAGCTGCTCGCGGCGGCGCGGGCCGGCGACCGCCGGTGGCTGCGCCGGATCCGCCGGCGGGTGAATCTGCCGCTGCTGGCCGCGGTGGCGCAGACGCTCGCCCAGCAGGAGCTGCTGCCCGCCGACCGGGCCGACGCGCTCGCCGTCTACGAGCTGATCCGCCGGGCGGCCGGTGGCCGGGCGTTGAACCCGGCCAACCAGGCCCTGCACGTGCAGCTCGCGCTCGCCGACGAGGGGCCGGCGCGCGCCCGCGAGCTGCTGTGCGGGTACCGCAAGATCAAGGATCCGGCGCTCGCCTGCCTCCGCACCGACTTGATCAACCCGTTCGTGGCAGAGGCGGACCCGGGGCCCTGGCTGCAGGCGTTCCAGTCGATGCTGCCGTCGCCGGGGCCGACCGTGGGCGACGGCGAGGGCGTGCCGTTCGACCGGCTGGCCGTACCGGCGGTGGAGCGCGTCGAGGCCGCGCATCGGGTGTCGGTGGTGGTGACCTCGTTCCGCCCGGACCGGGGGCTGATCACGGCGGTGCGGTCGATCCTGGCGCAGAGCTGGGCGAACGTGGAGATCGTCATCGTCGACGACGCGTCGCCGCCGGAGTACGACGAGGTGCTGCGGGCCGCGACCGCGCTGGGCGACCGGATCCGCCTGGTCAAGCTCGCGGCCAACGCCGGCACGTACGCGGCCCGCAACGCCGGGCTGGACGCGGCCGGCGGCGAGTTCGCGGCGTTCCAGGACTCCGATGACTGGTCGCACCCGCGCCGGCTCGAGCTGCAGGTGCGGCCGATGCTCGAGGACCGGCGGGTGGTCGCCACCACCTCGGACGGGCTGGCCGTCACCGACCAGCTCATGCTCAGCCGTCCGGGGGTGCGCAGCGGCCGGTTCAACCCGTCGTCGCTGGTGTTCCGCCGCAACGCGGTGCTCGGCAAGGTCGGCTGGTTCGACCGGGTGCGCAAGGCCGCCGACAGCGAGTACATCGGCCGGATCCAGGCCGCGTTCGGGGCGCGGCGGGTGCGGCACCTCGATTCGCCACCGCTCGCGCTGATCCGGCTGAGCGCGAACTCGCTGTCCCGGTCGGAGATCAAGCCGAACTGGATGCACCCGGCGCGGGTGGCGTACAGCTCGGCGTACCTGCGGTGGCACCAGCGGATCGCGGAGGGGACGGCGTCGCCCGTGCGGCCCGCGGACGGGTCGGCGCGGCCGTTCCCGGCGCCGGGACACCTGCTGGGCGAGGTCTCGCCGAAGACGTACGACGTCGTGGTGGTCTCCGACTGGCGGTTCCTGGAAAGCGCGCAGCGTACCGCGATCGACGAGCTCAAGGCGCTGGTCGCGGCCGGGCTGCGGGTGGCGGTGCTGCAACTGGAGTCGTATCGCGGGGTGTATCTCAAGCGGCAGCCGCTCTGCGCGCCGGTGCAGGACATGGTCAACGACGGGGTGGTGGATCGGGCCGGGCTGCAGGACGCGGTCGAGGCCGGGCTGGTGCTGGTGCGGCAGGCCGCGGTGCTGCAGTTCGCGGCCGGCCTGCCGTGCGAGGTCACGGCGGGCCGGTTGGTGGTGGTCGCCGACCGGGCGCCCCGCCGTGGCGACGGGACCGATTGGCGGTACGAGCAGGAGACCTGCACCGAGGTGGCGCGAGGCCTGTTCGGGACGGAGCCGCTCTGGGTGCCGCAGGATGCGGGGGTGCGGGCTTTCGTCCGTACGCGTGAAGACCGTGACTTTCCCACCGCGCTCGCACCGGGCGGTTGGGTCGCGGAGCGAGCCGGCGCCGCCGCCGGACCCGCGCTGGCCGGCACCGACCTCTGCGACGCCGCCAACTGGCCGCCCGACCTCGGCGAGTCCCTGTCGGTCTGCCGCCGCCTGCCCGACGCCGACGTGCGGGTACGCCTGCCCGACCGCCCCCGCGGCTCGATCGAGGCGCCGCTGCGCCGCACCTGGCTCGGGTACGAGGCGGGTGACCTCGGCTCCCGCGCCTTCCTCCACCAGCTCGACTTCTATCTGCACTTCCCGCCGCCGGAGAGCGCCGAGTGGTACTCGCGGCCGGCGCTGGAGGCGGCCGCGATGGGTTGCGTCGTGGTGATGCCCGAGCGTTACGCCGCGCTCTACGGGGACGCCGCCGTGTACTGCGGCCGATCCGAGGTCGCGCCGCTGATCGCGCGGTACCGGGCCGACCCCGCGCTCTTCGCCGAGCAGAGCCGCCGGGCCCGTGCGGTGGTCGCCCGGGCGCATGATCCGGCGCTCCTGGTCGAGCGGATCATGGAGATGCTTCCCGTAACGGCGGCCGTTACGGGCCCGTTGACCTGATCGTGAAAACCAGACTCAAGAAGCTGGTCAGGGCCGTTCTCGGGCTCTCCCGCCGGCAGGTCGCCGGCCTGGCGCTCGCTGCGGCGATCGGCGCCGGTGTGGCGGTGGCCTCGGCCGCCGGGCGTGCCGCCCTCGCCACCAGCCTGCTCGCGTTGCTGCTGGTTGCCGTGCCGGCCGGGGTGATCCACCTGACCCGGCGGATCGCCGGCGTCGGCCGGGCCAACCGCGAGGCCGTGCACGACCTGCGGCTGCTCGTCGATCAGCTCCAGCGCCGGGTGATCGCCGCGGTGGAGAAGGAGCGGCTCGCGGCCGGCGACCGCCATCAGGAGCTCACCGAGTCGCTGTCGCGGGCCGAGCGGCTCACCGGGCGCGGCGCCGAGCTGCTGCTGCGCGAGCAGAGCCGGGAGATCGAGGCGCTGTTCCAGCTCTTCCAGCGGGTCACGCCGCGCGCGCCGATGCCGGCCGGGGGCGCGCTCAACCCGAGCGACCTGCTGGGCCTGCACACCGTCGCGTCGAGCCGCCGTCCGGGCCTGACCGTGGCGCTGGGCAGCGGGCCGGCGACCCTGTGGCTGGGGTATGCGCTGGCCGCGACCGGCGGGCGGCTGGTCACCGTGGATCATGATCGGGCCCGGGTGGACGTCGTCGAGGCGGCGCTGAAGGAGCACGGCCTCACGGCCGTCGAGGTCCGGCACGTGCCGCTGGCCGAGCTCACCGTCGAAGGCCGGACCGTCGACTGGTACGACGTCGACGCGCTCGACGGCCTGCAGGACATCGACCTGCTCGTGGTGGACGGCACGGCCGCCCCCGGCCCGGACGCGGTCGCCCCGGCGCTGCACGTGCTGGGCCGCCGCCTGGCCGACGAGGGCACGGTGGTGGTCGACGAGGCGCCCACCCTCCGGGTGGCGCCCCGGCAGGGCGGCTTCGGTCTCACCGAGGAGCGCAGGCTGGCCGGCCGGTGGACCACGCTCGCCGGGCGGAAGACCACGGCGGCACCATAAGAGCGACCCCGCCGCGGGGGACGGCGGGGTCGCGAGGCCACGGGAGCAGGGGGATCCCCCGTGACCGCACGGCCGGCGGGGGACCGGCCGTGCTGTCGTACGCCCGCAAAGATCGGTCGCGGCGCGGCCCGGTTTACCCGCGCGCCGGGTGCCCTTGGGTTGCCAGCCGGGCCGCGCGGTCGGCGTACAGCTCGTGGCCGTGGTGACGGCGGACGAACTCCGGGCCGCGGGCCGCCTGTGCCCGCAGCGAGATCCGGTCCTCGTGCAGCAGTCGTACGGTCTCCGGCACTTCCTTCGCCTCGCAGTAGACGGCGGCGTCGCCGAAGGTGGCCGCGTAGCGGTAGGGGAGCAGCACTACGCAGCCCGCCGCCAGCGCGGCCAGCAGATCGGGGTCCGGGTCGGCGGGCGCCTCCGGGCGCGGCAGGTGCAGGTAGAAGTCGACCTGGTAGAGGAACGACCGGAGGCTCACCTCGGCGGGGCCGTAGACGAGCCAGGAGCGCGGGGCGCCGGCCCGGCCGAACGAGCGGGCCGCGGTGCCGTCGGCGTCGAGCAGGCGTACGTCCACCCGCGCGCCGTCCGGGATCTCGTCGCGCAGCCGCTGCCACTCGGCTCGCCCGCCCCGGCAGCGGCGGCCCACCACCGGCCGGTCGGCACGCGGTCCGCGCCGGTCCAGCCGCCACTGCGCCGGATCGAGCGTGCCGGGCAGGTCGAGCGTGGTGAGCTGGTCGGCGGGCCCGCCGCCGGCCAGCGGGTCCTCGGCGAGGGCGGCGGTGAGCAGGCGGCGGCCGTCCGGCCCGGCCGGCGCCCAGAGCGGCCGGCGGCCGAACAGGCGGCGGCTCGACGCCGCGGCCGACCGGGAGACGGTGGCCGACTCGATCACCACGCGCTGGACGCGAATGCCGCTGGGCAGGTCGGGCGCGTGCTGCAGCACCCGGGCCGAGCGGGCCACCACCAGCCGGGCGCGCACGTCGTCGGTGAGCTCGACCTGGGCCAGGTCGCCCGAGTTGATCAGCTCCTGCACGGCCGGGTCGAGGTTGCGCGGGCCCTCGCGCAGGTGGGCCAGCACGTCGAGGTGCAGCAGGGCGGCGCGCAGGTTCCGCTCCCGCAGCGCCCGCAACTGCCCGATGCCGGCCGCCCCGGCGCCCCCGGCCGTGGTCCAGTCGCCGGCCAGCACCACGTCGTAGGCGCGGGGCCCGCTCTCGCCGCGGATCCGGCGCGGGGCCGCGAACGCCCGCGGCGTCCTCGGGTCGGCCGTGCCGTCCTTGACCCGCGTGTGCCAGGCCTGGAACGCGGAGAGGTATGAGCGGCGGGCGGGGTGCATCCAGCCGGGGCGGTAGTCGGCGCTGGAGAGCGAGTCGTCACCGAGCCGGATCAGGGCCAGCGGCGCGCCGCCGAGGTGCTTGGTGGCGGGACGGCCGAAGACGGCCCGGGCGCGCTCGACGTACTCGGCGTCGGCGCCCTTGCGGACCGGGTCGAGGTAGCCGACCCGGTTCAGCGCGGCGGCCTTGCGGATCATCAACGACGAGAGGTTGTACGACCGGGTCTGCTCGACGCCGACCCGGGTGAGCACCAGGTCGGGGGTGACCCGCATCCCGGTCGAGGTGGTCGAGAAGATCGCGTCGTCGGCGAGCAGGGGCGCGACCTGGCGCTCCAGCCGCAACGGGTGCGACCAGTCGTCGGAGTCCTGGAAGGTGACGAAGTCCCCGGTCGCGGCGTCCAGGCCGGCGTTGCGGGCCACGTAGGTGCCGCCGTTGGCGACCATCCGGATCAGCCGCACCCGGGGGTCGAGCGCGGCCGCGGTCCGCAGCACCGGGTCGAACTCGGCCGGCGAGCCATCGTCGATCATCAGGATCTCGTGGTTGGTCCAGGTCTGGGCGACCAGCGAGCGCACCGCGGTGAGCAACGCATGACCGGGCCGCCAGGTGGTGACGATCGTGGTGATCCGGGCGGCGTGGCCGATGCGCTGGGCGGCCCCGGTGACCAGCCGATCGAACGCGGGGCCGGTACCCTCGGCGACGCGGACGGCAGGGTGCGGCAGCAGGGCCGCGAATCTCGTGGCCCAGTCCTCGGGGGCCAGATCCAGCGTGACCGCCGTGCGGATCGGCTCGGCGATCCCGTGGTATTCGTCCAGGAGGGTGGCCGCCAGGGCGCGATCGCCGGCCGCGTACGCGAGCTGGCAGTGCAGTCCCTGATGCTCGGGGGCGATTGTCCCGGCCCGCCGTAGCCGGGCCAGGATCGCCAGCGCCTCGGCCTGGTCGTCGGGGAGCAGGTCCTGCAGGGCCAGCACCCGGGCCAGCTCACCGGCCACCCATGGATCGGCCGGCTCGCCCGCCGCGCGGGCCAGCGGCGCGCGGGCGGCGACCGATCGGGCCTGCAGGGCGGCCACGGCGAGCGGATGCGGTTCCGGCATCGGGTTCCTCCTAGCGTCTCGGTGTTCTTAACGACCGAGAGACTCGGGTGAATTGTCCGTATCGCCCCCTTGGTTCCCGTCGTTTGTCCCCGCGTGCCCCAGTACGACGTCGCGATCCTGTCCGATTTGCGGTACCCGGGCGGCAATTCGGCGAGCATCGTGGCCGAGGTGCGCGCCCAGGCCGCGGCCGGGTTGTCCACCGTGCTCTGCCACCTGCCGTCCCCGCACCTCAAACACGCCCGGCCGTTCCAGGAACGGATCGTCGCCTGCCTGCGCGAAGGGCTCGCCGACCTCGCGCACGACGACGGCGCCGAGATCTCGGCCCGGGTGCTGCTGATCCGCCAGCCCCGGATCTTCACCGAGGAGCCGGCCGCCGTGCCCCGGATCCGCGCCGGGCACACCATCGTCGTGCTCAACCAGCCGCCCGGCGACGAGCGGCACGCGCAGTGCTACTACGTCTTCGACGAGGTGCGCGAGCGGGTCGAGCGGCTCTTCGGCGCCGCGGCCGTGTGGGCGCCGATCAGCACCCAGGTGCGCGACAACGTGCTCCAGGTCGCGCCCTCGGCGGCCCTGCCGGACACCGACTGGCACGAGATCATCGACGTCGCCGACTGGCAGGTCGAGCACCGCCGCGAGCCGGACGGCGTGCCGGTGATCGGGCGACATGGCCGGCCGGACCCGGTGAAGTGGCCGCGCGACCCGGCTGAGCTGCTGCAGGCCTACCCGGACTCGCCGGACTTCAAGGTGCGCATCCTCGGCGGCGGCGAGATCGGCGTGCACCGGCTCGGGCGGACGCCGCGCTCGTGGGACGTCGTCGAGTTCGGCGCCGAGTCGCCCCGGGACTTCCTGGCCGGGCTCGACTTCTTCGTCTACTTCCACGACCCGGTCTGGAAGGAGGCCTTCGGGCGGACCATTCTCGAGGCGATGGCCAGCGGGGTGCCGGTCATCGTGGGCCCGCACTTCCGGGCCATCTTCGGCGAGGCGGCGATCTACTGCGAGCCGGCCGGGGTGCGCGAGGTGGTGCGGCGGCTGCATCACGATCGGGACGCGTACGACGCCCAGGTCGAGCGCGCCCGCCGGTTCGTCACCGGTTCCTTCGGCAGCGCCTCGCACATCGCCCGGCTCGCCTCGCTCGGCGTGATGCCCCGCGACCTGCGCAAGCCGTCGCGACCCTTCCGCGTCGCCCGTCCGGCGAAGCGGGTTCTGCTGGTGGGCGACGACGTGGCGCGCTTCAAGGCCATCGCCCGCCGCCTGCCGCAGGGCCTCGAGGCGGTCGTGGTCGGCACCGCGAGCATCGCCGAGGCGCACGAGGCCGGCCTGCTCACCGAGTACCTGCCCGGCGCCGCCGACCTCGGCGTGCCGGCCGCCCACTGGCCCGCCTTCGTCAAGGACCGGCTGTGTCACCTGGTCGAGCTGTACGGCCCGCGCGCCGTGCTGGTCGGCGGCCTGCCGCACGACGGGATCCTCGGCGCGATCGAGCAGACCCCCGCGACCCGCTGGCTGTGGCTGCGCCCGGCCATGTGGCGGCGCGGCACCGGCGGCGGGTGGGCCGCGCGCGGCCTGTCGTTCGCCGGCATCCTCGAGCCCGGCGAGTTCGCGGCGGCCGGCGACGAGGGCTGGACCACCACCTCCCGGCACGGCGTCTCCACCGTGGACCCGATCACCGACCTGCCGGCCCGGATCGCCCGGCGCGCCGGCGACCACACGCTGCTGTGCCGCGGCGTCGAGGCGGCCCTGCCCGGCTTCCGGCCGGTCTCGGTCTCGGTGCCGGACGAGCTCGGCGAGGTCACCGCGGCCGTCTCCCGGGCCGACTACACCAGCTTCCACGAGCTGCTCGGCGCGCGGGTGCCGACCGTGTTCGTGCCCGACCCGGCCGCCTGCGACGACGAGCTGGCCCGCGCCCGGTTCGCGGCCGCGGCCGGGGTGGCGCTCTACGCCACCGACGACGAAGCGGCCGGCGCCGAGCTGGAGCGGCTCGCCGACCCGGCCGTGCGCGAGTCGCTGAGCCGGCGCTGCGCCGAGCTGTCGCCGGGCAACGGCGCCGGGGACGCCGCCGCGTGGCTGGCCGGGTTCTGCCGCGGGCGGCACGAGGAGGTGGACCGTGCCGGAAGCCGATGACCTCGCGCTGGCCCGCTGGGAGGTGGCCACCCTCACCGGGCGGCTGCGCTCCGTCGAGGCCGAGCGGGATGCCGCGCTCGAGGAGCGGGACCGGCACCAACGCCTGATGACGGCGTTGCGGGCCAGCCGCGCGTACCGGATCGGCCGCGCGCTCACCGACCCGATGGCGATCCTCCGGCGGATCCGCCACGGGCGCCCGGCTCCGCCGCGACGCCGCCTGCCGACCGGCCCGGTGCCGGCCCGGGTCTACGTCGCGGTCGGGCTGGACCGGGAGGCGTCGCACGCCCTCGTGCGCGCGTTGCGCCAGCGGATCGTCGTCGACGGCGACCACCTGCCGGTCGTGGTGACCGACCAGCCGGCGCTACGCGGCCTGCAGGTGGCGGGCGTGGTGCTCGAGTATCTGCCCGACCCGGAGACCTGGCGCCGGCACGACCCCGGCGCCGGCTGGGAGGCGCTGCTCGCGGGCCGGGTCGCCCAGCTCTGCCGTGACCATCGGGCCTCCGGCGCGGTAGTGATCGATCCGCGCGATCCGCCGACCCTGGCACGGCTGCTGAGTAACTGACCCGGGGCGGCCTCGTTGGCCGCCGTATGACGACGGTCATCCCCAAACCCCGCATCGCGATGCGCTTCGTCGTCGAGGGCCCGCCGATCGGCGCGTTGTGGCGTCGCGCCCTGCTGCGGGCCGCGCTCGTGCCGCTCGTCGTGCTGGCCCCGATCGTCGCGCTCGCGCCGACCGCCGACCACAAGTACAACGTGTACTGGCACGGCGGGCTGTTCCGCGACGATCCCGCGCAGATCGTGCCGCACACGCTCGAGTCTTTGCCGGGCTACCTGCGCAACGGCAACTTCCGGCCGCTCGGGCGGATGCTGGAGAAGCTGGCCGACCTGGCCGCGTACACACTGGGCGACGTGCTCGGCCTGCCCGCGAACGTGGGCCTGCGCGCGGTGTCGATCGCGGCGGCGATGCTGCTCGGGGTGGCCGTGCTGGTACTGGCCGAGAGTGTGGTGGCGCGCGGCCGGCTGTTCCGCACGCCACCGTCCACAGTGGCCGCGATCGTGCCGTTCGCGGTCGGCGCGATCCTGGTGGCGGCCGGGCGGTCCAGCCCGGTGGTCCTCTTCGGCGGGCTCTACTTCACGACGGCCGCGCTGGTGCTGCTGGTGGCCGCGGCGGTGGCGCGGCTGACGAGACTTCGTGCGTGGCAGATCGTGCCGCTGCTGGCGGGCGGGGCGGCGCTGGCCGCGTTCAACGAGCTCACCTATCTGGCGCTGCCGCTGGCCACGGTCGCGGTGGCGGCGCGCGGCCGATGGGTGCTCGACATGACCTGGCGGGCGATTCTGGCCGGCGCGGCGAGCCGGGCGCTGGGCCTGCTGTGGGTCGGTTTCCTGCCGGTCTTCGTCGCGGTCCGGGTGGTCATCCAGCGCTACTGCGGCGAAGGCCCGTGCTACCACGGCTCCGACGTCGCGTTCGGCTCCGCGGTGACAGAAGCATTTCCCGTACGCCTCATAGCATGGCTCCCGCCGCTGGAGTGGCAGAGCGCCGTACGCGGCGGCGGCGCCCTCTCCGCGCTGGTGCTGAGCCTCGCCCTCGCCGCCCTGGCCCTGCTCGCCTGGGTCGCGATCCGCGATCTGCGCCGCCTCGAGACCGTCGGCCGCCCGTCCGCCACCGCCCTGGTCCTCGTTGCCGTGGCCCTGGTCGCGCTCGGCGCCGGCCTGGCCTCGCTCAGCGCCGATGTGCAGCAGTTGGTGGCCGCGCACCGCTGGGGCCAGGGCTGGCGGGACACCGCCGTCGTCGCGCCCGGCGGCGCGCTGCTGCTGGTCGCCGCCGCCCACCTGGCCCGCCCGCGCCGGCTGCTGCTCGGCGCCCTGATCGCCGTGCTGGTGGCCGCGGCCGCGGTCTCCGCCACCACCAACAAGCGTTTCCGGGACACCGTGATGGAGTCGCCGGTCGCGCGCCTCGACGATCGCCTGGCCCAGGAGGTCGCCGACTTCGACAAGACCCCGTCCGGCGCGGCCCGCCGCTGCGCGCTGCGCGCCGAGTTCCTCGCGCTCAACCCCGGCGGCGCCACCCTGGCCCGGCGCTTCGACACGGCGTTCGACGCCGCCGCCCAGCAGCGTGCCGGACAGCCGTTCTGTGCGTAACCCGCCGGGGGCGCGGGCGTTGACGAGGTGTGATGCTGAGCCGTTTGCGGAAACTCAACCGCCGTCAGGCGGCCCTGTTGGGCGCCGCGGCCGTCCTCTGCGCCGCCGACGCCGCGAGCGCCCTCACCGGCCACCTCGGCCTCGCGCTCACCGTCCTCGGCGTCTTCGGTTGCGGGGTGGTCGGCGGCCTGCTGCTGCTCGCCCGCCGGCTGACCGGGCTGCTCGCGGCCGAGCGGGCCGCGCAGCGCGAGGTGCGGCAGGTGCTCGACCACACCCAGCGCCGGCTGCTCGGCGCGGTCGAGGAGATGCTGCTCACCGCCGGCGACCGGCACCGGGAGCTCATCGACACGCTCGCCGCCCAGCAGAAGGCCGCGGCCACCGGCACCGACCGCCTGCTGCGCGCGCAGACCGGCGAGGTCGAGGCGCTGGTGCAGCTGTTCCAGGGCTTCGCGCCGCGGGCGCCGATGCCGCCGTCCGGCGGGTTCGCGCTCAACCCGATCGACCTGCTCGACCTGCTGCAGCTGATCCGCACCCGCCGGCCCAAGCTGGTGCTCGAGCTGGGCAGCGGCACGTCGACGATCTGGATCGCGTACGCGCTGGAGAAGGCGGGCGGGCGGCTGGTGTCCCTCGACCACGATCCCGGCTACGCCGAGAAGACCCGGGCCGCGCTGGCCGCGCACGGGCTCACCGAGGTGGCCGAGGTGCGCGACGCCCCGCTGCGTCCGGTGCTGCTCGACGGCCGCAGCTTCCCCTGGTACGACACCGACGCGCTGGCCGACCTGCGCGAGGTGGATCTGCTGCTGATCGACGGTCCGCCGGAGAAGACCGGGCCGGACGCCCGCTACCCGGCCATGCGGGTCCTCGAGGACAAGCTGGCCGACGCGGCGACCGTGGTCTTCGACGACGCGCACCGGCAGGAAGAGCAGATCGCGCTGCGCAAGTGGGTGGAAAGCATCGAGGGCCTCACCCAAGAAGGTGAAGCCCCCGGAAGACATGCCGTTCTCTCGTACCGGCGCATGGTGCGCCAGCTGGCCACTCAGTAGCCGAACTCCTGGGTGTAGTACAGGTTGCCGGACTTCGAGTAGACCGCGCCGACGCCGACCGTCTTCGCCTTGCAGTTGAGGATGTTGGCCCGGTGCCCCGGCGAGGCCATCCACGCCTTCACGACGTCGACGCCGGTGCGGAAGCCGTACGCGATGTTCTCGCCGGCCGGCTGCGGGTACTTCGCCGCCTTCACGCGGGTGACGAAGGTCGAGCCGGCGGCGCCGGTGTGACTGAACGCGCCGGTGCGGGCCATGTAGGTGCTCTGCACCCGGGCCGCGGTGGTCAGCCGGGCGTCGACGTGCACCGACTTGCAGCCATTCAGCAGGCGCTGCTTGTTGGTCAGGTAGGCGATGTCGCCCTGGAGCTTGGCCTCGCTCACCACCGCGGCGTTCGCCGGTGCGGCGGCCATGACCGTGCCGAGCAGGGTGGCGGGGATCATCGCGATCAGGGCCAGACGCTTGGAGATCTGGGTACGCATCGAGTCGGCTGCCTTTCGGTGGTCGGCTCGCGGCTGCTACCGCCGCGTTCACCGACCAAGTTCGGCCCCGCCGGAGCCGGGATGACCCGTTGGCGGTTGCCTTGCCGGGGCCTCTGGGTTGCCGGACGGTTGGCTGCCGCACGACGGTTGCCGTCACGGTGCACGCCGGTTTCTCGTTGGGAGTCCGGGAGCTCAGCGCGCCAACCGAGGGAGATCCACAACGTGCCCGCGACCGTCTACGACGTTGCGATCCTGTCGGACTTCCGGTACCCGGGCGGCACCTCGGCCAGCATCGCCGCGGAGGTGCACGCGCAGGCCGAGGCGGCCCTCTCCACCGTGCTCGTGCACGTGCCGTCGCCGCACCAGCCCAAGACCCTGCCGTTCAGCCCGCGCATCAGCGACCTGCTGCGCGACGGGGTGGCCACGCTCGCCCGGGACGACTCGCCGGTGGAGTGCAAGCTGCTGCTCGTACGCCAGCCCCGGATCTTCACCGAGGACCTGTCGGTGGTGCCGCGGATACGCGCCGAGCGGACCGTCATGGTCATCAACCAGCCGCCGGGTGACGCCGGCAACCCCTACCGCTACTACGACTTCGCGGCCGTCCGCGACCGGGTGCACCGCTACTTCGGCCCCCGGGTGGAATGGGCGCCGATCAGCTCCCAGGTGCGCGACCAGGTGCGGCAGGTCGAGCCGGACGCCCGGCTCGCCGACGCCGACTGGCACGAGATCATCGACGTGGCGCACTGGTGGCGCGACCGGGACGGTTTCGTCGGCGACGTGCCGGTGATCGGCCGGCACGGGCGCGGCGACCCGGTGAAGTGGCCGCTCGACCCCGACGAGATTCTCCAGGCCTATCCCGCCGACTCCTCGTCCCGCGTCCGCGTGCTGGGTGGCGGCGACATCGCGGTGCGGCGGATCGGGCACCGGCCGGAAAACTGGGACGTGGTCCCGTTCGGCGCCGAGTCGCCCGAGGAGTTCCTGCGCACCATCGACTTCTTCGTCTACTTCCACGACCCCGACCTGGTCGAGGCATTCGGCCGCACCATCCTCGAGGCGATGGCCAGCGGCGTCCCGGTGATCATCGGTGAGCATTTCCGCCCCACGTTCGCCGACGCGGCTCTCTACAGCACCCCGGCCGGCGTGGCCGGCCTGGTCCGCGACCTGTACGCCGACCCGGCCCGCTACCGCGCGGTGGCGAGCCGTGCCCGCGAGTTCGCCGAGCGCCGCTACGGACACCAGTCCCACCTGACCCGCCTGGCCGGCTTCGGTATCCGTCCGCAGATCTCCCCTTGTCCTGAAGGCGCGCCGCCGCCCGGGCCCGCGCCCACCCGGCGTGTGCTCATGGTCAGCGACAACGGCGCCGGCATGGGCCACCTGTCCCGGCTGATGGCCATCGCCCGCCGGCTGCCGGCCGACCACTCCGCGGTGATCGCCACCCAGTCGTACGCGGCCTCGGTCGCCCACGGCGAGGGATTCCTCACCGAGTACATCCCGTCCCGCAAGGTGCTGCAGGCCGCGCACCCGCGCTGGACCGCGCTGCTGCGCGACCGCCTGGCCCACCTCATCGACCTGCACGAGCCGGCCGTGGTCGCGGTCGACTGCCTCCCGCACGCCGGGATCGTCGAGGCGGTCCGCGACCACCCGCAGCTGATCTGGGTCTGGGTGCGCCGGGCCATGTGGCAGCGCGGCGTCGGCGCCGACTGGATCACCGAGGGCAAGGTCTTCGACCACATCCTCGAGCCCGGCGAGTTCGCCTCGGTCGTCGACGAGGGCCCGACCGTCGCCGACCGGCCCAACGCCGTCCAGTTCGACCCGGTCACGTTCCTCGACGAGAGCGAGCTGTTCAGCCGTTCCGAGGCGCGGGCTTCGTTGGAGCTGGACGATCGGCCCGCGGCGCTGTTGCAGCTCGGGGCCGGGAACATCAACGACATCTCCTCGCCGGTCGCCCGGATCTGCCGCCACCTCGCCGAGCGCGGCTTCCAGCTGGTGCTGGCCGAGTCGACGATCGCGACCACGCCGATGCCCCGGGTGGCCGGCGCCAAGGTGGTCAAGCTCTACCCGGTGAGCCGCTATCTGCGTGCCTTCGACCTCACCGTCAGCGCGGCCGGGTACAACTCGTTCCACGAGCAGATCGGCTTCGCCATCCCCACGGTCTTCCTGCCCAACGCTTCGACCAGGCTCGACGACCAGATCGGCCGGGCCCGTTTCGCGGCGGCCACCGGCGTGGGGCTGACCGTCGAGGATCCGGCCACGGGCGAGCTCGAGGAGGTGCTCGACCAGGCCGCGCGGCCCGAGGTGCGGGCCGGGTTGGCGCACCGCTGCCGGGAGCTGGCATTCGAGAACGGCGGCGGCGCGGCCGCCGCGTGGCTGAGCGGGCTGCGCGCCCGCCGACACGGAGGCTGACGTGAGCGACCTCAAGGTTCCGTCCCGCCGGGTGGCGCTGGACGCGCCCGAGCGTGCCCGCTGGGAGCTGGCCGCGATGGCCGGCCGGATGCGCTCGCTCGAGGCACGGCTCGCCGAGGAGCAGGAGAGCGCCGAGACCGCCCGCAAGGAGCGCGACCGCGAGCGCAAGCGCCTCGAGCGGCTGCGGGAGAGCGAGTCCTACCGGCTCGGCCTGGGGCTGGTGTCGCTGGTCAAGGACCCGGTGCACACGGTGCCGCGGCTGACCAGGGCGGTGATGCGGCGGATGCGCCGCCGCCGGCCGGCGGGCCGGCCCACAGAGGTACGGCGCGCGCCTGCGGCCGCGCAGCGCCCGCCCGCCCACCTGTACGTGGCGATCGGGCTGGACATCGCGGCGGTCCGCGAGTTCGTGCTGACGCTGCGGCAGCGGCTGCTGGTCAACCCGGACCACCGGCCGGTCGTGGTCACCGACTGCCCGTCGTTCGCGCTCCTGCGCGACTTCGGCGTGATGATCGAGTACCTGCCGGACCGGGCCACGTGGGAGCGGCACCGGCCGGACAAGCCGTGGGACGACGTGCTCACTCAGCGGCTGTCCCGCCTCTACCGCGACCACGAGACCGCCCGCACCGTCATCGTGGACCGCGCCCAGCCGCCCACCCTGGCCGACCTGCTGCGCTAGCAGCCTTTGCTCTGCTCACCAATGCGCCCGGGAGGTTATTTTCCGGTCAGGGCAAAGTCAGCGGAGCCGGGCGCCCAGCAGGGGCGCGAGGGCGCGGGCGTACGTCGTGGTCATGTGGTTGGAATCGCGGTAGACGAGCAGGTTGCCGACCACGGCGGGGCACGCGTCGGTGCAGAACCAGGCGGTCGGGTCGATCACGTCGCCGTACGTGAGAAAGACCGCACGTTGCTCGGGGCCTCGGATCGCGGATCGCAGGCTGCGGGTGCAGTTGCCGGCGTGGCCGGCGTTGGCCGGCTCGGCCAGGCACTCGGGCACCGACCCGCCCATGTACGGGGTGTCGGCGATGGCCGCCACCCGGGCGCCGCTGGCGCGAAGCTGGTCGAAAGTGGTGTCCCAGGCGGCCTTCCACTGCGTGGGCAGGTCGGCGGCCGGGCGCGCCGGGCGGTAGTTGAAGCTGGAGCCGATCACCACGAGGCTCGGGCGCAGCCGGGTGATCCGGGCGATCGCCGAGCGGTGGAAGGCGGTGCATTCGGTGTACTCGCGCTTGAGGGTGTCGTGCCACAGTGGGACGTCGGCGGCCGAGCAGGAGCTCTTGGTCAGCTCGACGAGCCGCCAGTGGCGCTCGGTGGCTAGCCGTTCCAGCGTGGGGAACCACTGCGCCGCATGGGAATCGCCGAAAAGCACGACCGTCTCCCGGCCGGCGGGATCGCCGTAGACGCAGCCCGCGGGCGCGGTGGTGACCGGGACGTCGGCGTGGCAGCCGTCGGTCCAGACTCGTGGCCGGTCGCGGGCTGCCTTCGTCAGCGCGGGGGTCAGGTTGGCCGGCAGCGGGCCCAGCCGGCGGCTCGCCTCGATCGCCGCGCCCAGGTCCTGCTCGGCGCGCTTCGACGTGGCGAGCGTCTTGCTGAGGTCGGCGCGGCGGGCGCCGGCCGGTACGGCGTGCGGCAGCAGCGCGAGCGCCACCGCGACGGCGGCGACCGTGCCGCACAGGGCCGCCCCGAAACTCAGGCCCCTTGCCCGCAGCACGGGCCGGTGCCGCAGCGGGTTCTCCACCACGTGATAGGTCACCCACGCCAGTCCGAGGGCGAGCAGCGCCTTCGCCACGCCGCTGCCGATCGGGACGATCAGCAGAACCGGCCAGTGCCAGAGGTACCAGCTGTAGGAGAGCCGGCCGATGGCCTGCAGAGGACGGACTTCGAGGAGGCTGTTTCCGCCGGCCGCGATGACCGCGACCGCGCCGGCGACCGGGAATGCGGCGCGCCATCCGGGGTAAGCGGTGGCGTCGTCGTAGCCGATTGCCGCCGCGAGGATCGACATGAGCCCGGCCCAGCCGACGATCTTGGGCGTGCTCTTCCACCTGGCCGCGCCCAGCGCGAGCAGCGCTCCGGCGCCGAGCTCCCACGCGCGGGTGTGTGGTCCGAAGTAGGCCCACGGCGCCGACCGGGCGGTCTCGGTGACGCTCAGCGCGAACGAGACGACCACCAGCACGCCGAGGACGGCCGCGAGCGGGCGGCGACGGCGCCACAGGTGCGCGGCGGCCAGGATCAGCAGCGGCCAGAACAGGTAGAACTGCTCCTCGACGGCGAGCGACCAGAAGTGCTGGAACGGCGAGGGGGGCCGGTCGGCGCTGAGGTAGTCGGTGCCGATCGCGGCGAAGCGCAGGTTCGCGACCGACGCGGTGGCCGACAGCGCATCCCGGCAGTACTCGCCGAGCCGCACCACGGGCAGCACGAACCGGGCCGCCACCAGGGTGGCGACCAGCACCACGGCGGCGGCGGGCAGCAGGCGTACGGCACGGCGGCGGTAGAACCCCGTCACCGAGATGCGCCCGGTCCGCTCGGCCTCGCGCAGCAGCAGCGACGTGATGAGGAACCCGGAGATGACGAAGAAGACGTCCACGCCCACGTAGCCGCCGCCCAGCCCGGGCACGCCGGCGTGCGCCGCCACCACGAGCAGCACGGCCACCGCGCGCAGCCCCTCGATGTCCGGCCGGAAGAAGGGCCGGGCCTCGACCGGCATCGGCTCGGAGCGGGGCGGGGCGGGGGTGGGAACAGCCAGGTCCGCTACATTGCGCACCCTCCACCCAACGTGCGGCTCGCAACTTTCGACTCGGCGCGGTCGTTGCTTTTTCGTGACCGCCGAGATCATCGAGGTGCCGCGGCAGGCCGGCCCGACAGCGCCCCCGCCGGGTGCGCCGGCCCCGCGCCGGCCGTGGCGGGGACTGCTGTGGCGCTGCGTGCTCGCGCCGCTCGTCGTGCTCGCGCCGCTGGTCACGCTGACGTTCTCGGCCGACCATCGGTTCAACGTCTACAACAGCGGCGGACTCTGGGCCGCCCATCCGTGGCGGCTGGTGGCCGAGGCGGTCACCTCGGTGCCGCAGTACCTCGACCGCGGCAACTTCCGTCCACTCGGCCGGGTGCTGGAGTGGTCGCTGGACGTCGCGGCGTTCGGGCTCACCGGCCTGTTCGGTCTACCGGCCACCATCGCGCTGCGGGTCGTCTCGTTCGCGGCGGCGATCTTGCTGACGGTCGCGGCCGTGGTGCTCGTCGAGGCGGTCACCGCGCGGCGGCAGCGGCTGTTCGCCGGGCCGCCCTCGGTGGTCGCGGCGCTGCTGCCGTTCGCGATCGCGGCCGGGCTGGTCGCGGCCGGCCGGCTCAGCACGACCGTGGTGTTCGGCGGTCTCTACCTGACCACCAGCGCGCTGGTGCTCGGGGTCACGGCGTGGGCCTGCCGGGCGCGCCGCGCGGGCGTGCTCGTGGTGCTCGTCGGGGCGGCGCTGGCGGCCTTCAACGAGCTCGCGTACATCGCCGTCCCGCTCGCGACGGTGGCCGTGCTGCTGCGCGGCCGGCTCGTGCTCGGTCTCGACCGGCGCGCGCAGCTGCGCAGCGCCTCGGCACGGTTCGCCGGGCTGCTGTGGGTGGGCTTCCTTCCGGTCTTCGTGCCGGTCCGGCTGATCATCCGGCAACGCTGCGCGGGCGGCGGCTGCTATGTGGGTTCCGACATCGCGTACGGCGGAGCGGCCGCGACCCTGCCCGACCGGCTCGTCTCGTGGCTGCCGCCGCTGATGTGGCCACGGGCCACCGGGGGCGAGTTCCCGCACCTGGCCGCCATGCTGCCCGCGCTTGCGTTCGTCGCGCTGGCGCTGCTGGCCTGGCGGGCCCTCCGCGACGTCGCACGGCGCGGAGAATCCGGGCCTGTTCCGGGCCGGCGCGCGCTGCCCACCCTCGACGGCCGGCAGGCGCTCGCGCTGGCCGGCGTCGCCGCGGCCCTGCTCGTCCTGGCCGGGACGCTCGCCTCGCTCAACGCCGACGTCCAGACCCTGGCCGCGGCCGGCCGGTGGGGGCAGGGTTGGCGGGACAGCGGGCTGACCACGGTCGCCGGCGGCATCCTCGTGCTCGCTTTCTGGCGACGCTTCGTGGTCGTGGCGCTCGCGCTGCTCGTGGTCGCCGGCACGGTCTCGGCGGCCGCCAACAAGGACTTCCGGGACGCCTCCGCCGGTGGCCGGTACCCGTACCTCTATGACCGGATCGCGCAGGAGGTGGCCGGCTTCGACCGGACGCCGGAGGCCGACGCACGACGCTGCGCCCTGCGTGACGCCTTCATCCAGACCTCGGCCGGCAACCACCACGGCGTGGCGGACCGGCGGGAAGTGGAGCGCTTCGACATGAGTCTCGACCGGGCGACCCGGCAGTTGGCCGGGCGCCGCTTCTGCAGCGTAGCCAAAGAAGCGAGCACAGTACGATGAGCCCGCTGCTGTCGGTGGTGGCGCCCATCTACAACGAGGGGCCGGGCGTCGACCGCTTCGTCCGGCGGCTCGGCCAGGTGCTCGGCGACGCTCATCTGAACTACGAGCTGGTGCTCGTCGACGACGGCTCGGCCGACGACTCCTGGGACCGCATCGTCCAGCACGCGCTCGCCGACGACCGGGTACGCGGCGTCCAGCTCTCCCGCAACTTCGGCAAGGAACCGGCGGTGCTCGCCGGGCTCGAGCATGCGGCCGGGGACGCGGTCGTGGTCATCGACTCCGACCTGCAGCACCCGCCCTTGGCGATCCCGGCGATGGTGCAGCGCTGGCGCGACGGCGCGCACGTGGTCGAGGCGGTCAAGCGCAACCGCACCGGGCAGGGCCTGATCGGCCGGCTCGGCGGCAAGCTGTTCAACCGGGCGTTCACCCGGCTGACCCAGGTCGACCTGGTCAACGCCACCGACTTCCGGCTGCTCTCGCGCCCGGCGCTGGACGCCCTGCTGCGGATGCCCGAGCACTCCTCGTTCTTCCGCGGCACGTCGAGCTGGATCGGCTTCCGGCGCGTCACGATCGAGGTGGACATCGACCACCGGGAGGGCGGGGCGTCCCGCTGGACGGTCCGGTCGCTGTTCCGGCTCGCGGTCAACGGGCTCACCTCGTTCACGTCGGCGCCGCTGCACCTGGTGACGCTGGGCGGGCTGGCGTTCGCGGCGTTCGCGGTGCTGCTCGGGGCGCAGACGCTCATCAAGTGGCTGCGCGGCGGGTCGGTGGCCGGGTTCCCGACCGTCATTCTGCTGCTGCTCGTGATGGGCACGTTCGTGCTGCTCGGGCTGGGCGTGATCGGTGAGTACCTGGCGCGGATCCACGAGGAGGTCCGGGGCCGGCCGCGCTATCTGGTGCAGGAGAAGTCGGCGCGGGCCGTCGCCGAGGTGCCCGAGCAAGCCGAGGTGCCCGAGCAAGCCGAGGTGCCCGAGCAAGCCGAGGTGCCCGAGCAACTGGTGGCGGAGCGGAAGTGACCGCGCTCCTTCCCGACGAATCGGATATTTCGCTTCGATCTGGCAAGCCCTGGCGGCGGGTCTTCCTGCACTGCCTCGTCATGCCGGTCGTGGTGACCGCGCCACTGCTGTATCTCGCCGGGAATGCCGACCATCGGTACAACGTGTACTGGCACGGTTCGCTCGTGCAGGACCGTCCCTGGCGGATGGTCACCGAGAACCTGCGGACCGTGCCGATGTACTTGGACTTCGGCAACTACCGACCGGTCGGTCGGATGGTCGAGTGGGCGCTGGACACCGCCGCGTACCTCATGGTCGAGATCACCCACCTCCCGGCGCAGGTCGGTCTCCGCCTGATCTCGGCGCTCGCCGCCGCCGTGCTCACCGCCGCGGCGGTGGTCTTCGCGGAGGCCGTCACCGCCCGCGGCCGCATGTTCGCCGGGCCACCCGCTCGCACGATCGCGCTGCTGCCGTTCGCGATCGGCTGCTGCCTGACCGCGGCCGGCCAGGTGAGCAGCACGGTGCTGTTCGGCGGTCTCTACTTCCTCTCCGCCGCGCTGGTGCTCGGGGTCGCCGCCGTGGTCTGCCGCGGCCCCCGGCCCGGCCTGCTCGTGGTGGCCGCCGGGGCCGGGCTCGCGGTCTTCAACGAGATGGCCGCGCTCGGCCCGCCGCTGGCGACCGCTGCCGTCCTGGCACGCCACGCCTGTACCGGCGCCTGGTCCCGCGGACGGCCCGTTCGGAGCCGGGCGGTGGCGTTGCGGCCGGTGCTCCTGCTGTGGCTCGGCTTCCTGCCGGTGTTCGTGCCGGTCCGGGTTCTGCTGTACCTGTCGTGCCGGGACGGCAGCTGCTACGGCAACTCCGACGTGCTGCTCGGGCCGGGCGTCGGGGCCGCGTTCACCAACCGGGTCACGTCGTGGCTGCCCCCGCTGCAGTGGGGCGACGCGCTGCGCGACGGTGGCGCGGTCGGCCAGGTCGTCCTCGGCGTGGCGGCGCTGGTGCTGGCGTTGCTCGCCGCGCGCCTGTTCGCCGGCCTGCCGGGGCTGCCCGGGCTCGACCGCCGGCAGGCAAGCGCGCTGGCCGCGGCGGGCGGCGCGGTGCTGCTGCTCGGCGGAATGCTCGGCTCGCTGAACGCGCAGACCCAGGCGTTCGCGGCCGCCGGCCGGTGGGGCGCCGGCTGGCGGGACGGCGGCTTGCTCGCGGCCGGCGGCGGGCTGCTGCTGGCCGGGCTGCTCGCGTTCGCGGCGCGGGCCGTGGCGGCGCGGGTGGCGCTCGGCGCGTTCGTGCTGCTGGCGGCCGGGACGGTGGCGGTCAACCAGGCGTTTGCCCAGGCCGCGAACCGGATGCCGTACGCGGTCGTCACCGGCGCGGTCGCCGCCGAGGTCGCTCAGTTCGACACGACGGCGGCCGGCAACGCCCGGCGGTGCGAGCTGATCGAGCGGTTCGGGGAGTTGTTCCGCGCCACGCGCTACTCGCGCTTCGCGGCCGGCGAGCTGCCGGGCACGCACAGCGTGGCGGAGCGGATGTCGGTCACCGCGTCGATGGCGACCGAGCAGATGTACGGGCGGCCGTTCTGCCGATGATCGCCCAACTTCTCCGGTACGCCGTCAGCGGCGGCGCCAGCGCCCTCACCCACTTCGGGGTCGGCCTGGCGCTGGCCGGGGGCCTGCACGTCCGGCCGGTCGCGGCGTCGACGGCCGGATTCGTCGCGAGCATCGTCGTCTCGTACGTGTTGCAGCATGCCTGGGTCTTTCGCTCGCACGCCGGCCATGCGGTAGCCGGCGGCAAATTTCTCACGGTGACCGCCGCGGCATTCGCCCTCAACACCGTGGTGCTCTGGGTCGGCACCGAGGTGCTCGCCGCGCCCTTTCCGCTGGTGCAGGCGGTCGCCCTGGTCGCGATCCCGGTGCTCAACTACACCCTCAACTCGCGCTGGACCTTCCGCGTCTCCTGACCTGATCAACCTTGACTTGATCTGCACTGCGGCGTCATGACGTGGCGATGGCGCGAAGCTCCCGGACGCGTGGGTGGGCCGCCACCGTACGCGGATGTCCACGTTGGACTTGGGCGGCCGAGGCCGATTCACGCTCTTCACCGGCGTCGGTGGCGACAACCATGTCTGCTTCCGCAGCGAGGGCGTCCCCGACCCCGGGGCCGTGCTGCGGGACGCCCTGCGCCGTGTGCTGAGCCGTTAAAGGCGGTGCGCCTCGCGGGCCGTCGTCACGCCACGGGTGTCGAAGAAGCGCTTGGCGACCCGGGCCAGGTGGTCGGCGTCGTACTCGCGGTGGTGCTGCACCAGGATCACCAGGTCGGCCGAGGCGGCGGCGCCCTCCAGGTCGTCGGTGCGGGTCACCTCGACGTCGCCGACGGTCCAGGACGGCACGTGCGGGTCGTGGTAGAGCACCGTCGCTCCCAGCTGGGCCAGGTGGCGGGCCAGCGGCGTGGCCGGCGACTCGCGCTGATCGGCGATGTTCGCCTTGTACGTGACGCCGAGCAGTAACACCGTCGCTCCGTGCACGGCCTGGCCGTCCGCGTTGAGCAGGTTCTGCGCGCGACGGGCCACGTACCCCGGCATGGTCGCGTTGATCTCCTGGGCCAGCTCGACGAAGCGGAACGGGTAGCCGAGCTTGCTGCGCACGTTGTGCGAAAGGTAGTTCGGGTCGATCGGGATGCAGTGCCCGCCCACGCCCGGCCCGGGGTAGAAGGCCTGGAACCCGAACGGCTTGGTCGAGGCCGCGTGGATCACGTCCCAGAGGTCGATGTCGAGCTCGTGGCAGAACCGGGCCATCTCGTTGACCAGTGCGATGTTGACGTGCCGGTACGTGTTCTCCAGCAGCTTCGCGGTCTCGGCCTCGCGGGTGCCCCGGGTGCGCACGACGGTGTCCACGAAACGGCCGTAGAACGTGGCGACCCGGTCGGCGCAGTCCTTGGTGTAGCCGCCGACGACCTTGGGCGTGTTGCGCGGGCCGAAGCGCTCGTTGCCGGGGTCGATCCGCTCGGGGGAGAAGGCGAGGTGGAAGTCGATGCCGGCGGTGAGGCCGGAGAGCTTCTCGAGCAGCGGGCGTACGACCTCGTCGGTGGTGCCGGGGTAGGTCGTGGACTCGAGGACGACCAGCATGCCGAGGCGCAGGTTGCGGCCGATCGCCTCGGTGGCGCCGACGACCGCGCTCAGGTCAGGGCCGTCGCCCTCGGCGAGCGGGGTGGGCACGCAGATGACCGCGGTGCCGGCGTCGGCGATGAGCGACTCGTCGGTGGTGGCCCGGAAGCCGCCGGCCAGCATCTCGGCGACGTCGGCGTCGGAGAGGTCGTCGACGTGGGAGCGGCCGGCCGCGAGGGAGTCGACCACGCGGGTGTTGACGTCGAAGCCGAGCACTCGCATGCCGACGCGGGTGGCCTGCTGCGCGAGCGGCAGGCCGACATAGCCCAGCCCGAGCACTACAACATCAAAAGTCATGAAAAATCCTCTCGTTTGTTGCCAGCCGGCGGCTGGCGAGAGCGGTCGGCGAGGCCGTCAGGCGTGCGTGGTGTCGGAGGCCGACGGCTGGGACGGGAGCGGAATGTCGGGATGCACCTGCGCCGACGACCGGGAGCCCTGCCGGGCCACGACGGGCGCCCGGGGCGCTTCGAGGGCCGCCGTCCCCGGCCGCGGCGTCGCCAGCTCGTACGGAGACGGGAACGGCAGATACGCCGGCAGGAACTCGGCCAGCAACGCGGCCTGCTCGGCGGCGGCGGACGGCGACGAGTCGGTGTCGTTGAGGCAGAACGCGTCCATGTGCCGGTCGTGCAGCACCCGCGCCAGGCGCATCGGCGTCGCCGGATCGGCCAGGTCCGTGTACATGTATCTGATCTCGCCCGGCGCGGCCCGCCCGGTCAGGTACGAGTAGTACTGCTGCAGCGAGGACAGCAGCGAGACGTCCTCGGGGTGCCGGAACTGATGGCCCGCCGTGGCCGTCACGTGCTCGGCGAACCGCAGCTCGATCTCGGCGAGCACGCTGCGCCGCGACGGGTGCGGCGTGTGCTTCATCTTGCGGGTCAGCACCCGCCCGAACGCCTGCTGGATCAGCTTCCGGTTGTTCTTGCCGGCCGAGCTGGCCGGCGGGTCGGTGTCCTGCCGCGGCGCCGAGTCGACCAGCGCCGCCGACGGGAAGAACCGGGTCAGCCCGCCCGGCGTGAAGAACATCTCCGGTGGCACCGGGCGGGCCAGGAAGACGTCGTCGTTGAGGTACAGGAAATGCTCGGCCAGCCCCGGGATCCGGTGCAGCCGCGACTCGATGGCCTGCGAGTTGAAGGTGGGCAGCCGCCCGGTGTCGCCGAAGATCTCCCGGTGGCTGACCACGGTGAGGTCCGGACGGGTGGTGTCCAGCCAGGCCGGCACCTGGTCGTCGGTGACCAGGAAGATGTGCCGCACCCAGGGCGCGAACGAGTGCAGCGCGCGCAGCGAGTAGCGCAGCTCGTCGCGCGAGGCGAACCGGGAGTCGTTGGCGGCCTGCCCGCTGACCTCGGCCACCCAGCCGTTCTCGCCCAGCGCCGCCGCCTTGCGTTCGCGCCAGGCCGGGTCGCCGCCGTCCACCCAGGTGTAGACGACGTCGATCGGGAACGCGACCCGGTCCGGGCTGACCATCGTGAAGATCTCGCGGGTGCGGTAGGAGGCCGGGTCGGCGGGCGAGCTGAACGACCCGAAGACCGGCTCGGGGGCGTCCACGAACGGCTCGCCGGCCGGCACCACGTCGGCGACCGGGTTGCTGCGGGGCCCGGCGAGGTTGCCGTCCACGGTCCGCCAGAACTCGATCTCGCACCCGTACTCCGGGCCGTAGACCAGGGTCCGGCCCGGATCGGTGACCGGCCGGCTCAGCCGCAGCACCGAGGCCTGCCGGCGACCGCGACGGCCATGACGGCCTTTCGGCCGGACCACTTCGAGCAGCCCGGCGTCACTCGCGCTCAGCGTTTCGAGCAGGGCGAGCACCCGGTTGCGATCCTCTTCCCGTACGGCCACAGCCGAGCCCGTGATCGATTCGACCGGCACGCGGAACCACTCGATGCCCGCCGTCGCGAGGGCGGTCACGACCCGGTCGAGGTTCTCCCGCCGTACGCCCGCCGGTGTTGCCCTCTCGGTCACGCGGACCGTGACGCGCCCCAGCCCGGCCCGGGCCCGACGCTCGGCCGCGGCCGCCAGCGGGACCACCCGCCGGGCCGTCGCCAACCGGCGCTCGGCCGGGACGTAGCGCAGCAGCTTGTGCTGGACGCCGGCCAGCACGCGCCGCCGCACCGGCCAGGGGGTGTGTCGCAGGATCCGTCGTAGAGGCACGCCGTCGTCCTTCCGCCGGGGTCCGTCGAGGTCTGTGACCCTCAACGGCGCTCCGGAACTCCAGGTTGCGGTGTTCGTGTGACGCCTGATATCGCCGGTATACGTCTTTTTGCTGCTGTGACGTGGGGAAACAGGCGATACCGACCCCTACGGGTGCGCTCAGGGTTACCGCCTATGGGCAGACTTGCCGCGCTGAGGCATGGTGGAGGTCCAGGTATCTTGGGGGAGGACCCGATGGGCAAGGCTGTGGCGTTTCTGGTGGCACTTCTCGCCGGCGTGATCGTGGTGGGCTGGGTGGTTTCCTCGTTGCTCGGGCCGGCGCTGTTCTACCTGATCGTGGGCGCGCTCGTGGTCGGCGGCGGCCTCTACGTGTACGGCCGGGTCAAGAAGTCGATCGCTCCCGGCACCCGCACCCAGCGGCGCATCGAGGCTGCGCAGAAGACGTACCGCATGCGCAACCAGTGAGCGTTCGCACGGGCGGCTAGGCTTGGCAGCATCCTTCGACTCTGACCAACGGGCCCAGCCGACCTTAGGAACAGTGCACCGTGTTTGACACTTTGAGTGACCGCCTGTCCGGGATCTTCACCAAGCTCCGCGGCAAGGGCCGGCTCACCGATGCCGACATCGACGCCACCGCACGCGAGATCCGCCTCGCGCTGCTCGAGGCGGACGTCGCGCTGCCCGTGGTCAAGTCCTTCGTCTTCAACGTGAAAGAGCGGGCCCGCGGCGCCGAGGTCTCCCAGGCGCTCAACCCCGCCCAGCAGATCATCAAGATCGTCCACGACGAGCTCATCAACGTCCTCGGCGGCGAGGGGCGGCGGCTGCAGTTCGCCAAGACCCCGCCGACGGTGATCATGCTGGCCGGTCTGCAGGGCTCCGGTAAGACGACGCTGGCCGGCAAGCTGTCCCGCTGGCTCAAGGGCCAGGGCCACCAGCCGCTGCTCGTCGCCGCCGACCTCCAGCGTCCCAACGCGGTCAACCAGCTCCAGGTGCTCGCCGGCCGGGCCGGCGTCGACATCTACGCGCCGGAACCCGGCAACGGCGTCGGCGACCCGGTCCAGGTGGCGAAAGACTCGATCGAGTACGCGGAGCGCCACGCCAAGGACATCGTCATCGTCGACACCGCCGGCCGCCTCGGCATCGACGCCGAGATGATGCAGCAGGCCCGCGACATCCGCGACGCGGTCAGCCCCGACGAGGTCATCTTCGTCATCGACGCCATGGTCGGCCAGGACGCGGTGCAGACCGCCGAGGCGTTCCGCGACGGCGTCGGCATCACCGGTGTGGTCCTCTCCAAGCTCGACGGTGACGCCCGCGGTGGCGCCGCGCTGTCGGTCCGGCACGTGACCGGTGAGCCCATCCTCTTCGCGTCGACCGGTGAGAAGCTCGAAGACTTCGACCTCTTCCACCCCGACCGCATGGCCAGCCGCATCCTCGGCATGGGCGACATGCTCACGCTCATCGAGCAGGCCGAGCAGGCCTTCGACGACGAGCAGAAGGAGAAGATGACCTCCAAGCTGCTCGGTGGCGAGCAGTTCACCCTGGAGGACTTCCTCGAGCAGCTGATCGCCGTGCGCCGGATGGGCCCGATCGCCAACATCCTCGGCATGATGCCCGGGATGGGCCAGATGAAGTCCCAGCTCGACGAGCTCGACGACTCCCACTTCGACCGGGTCACCGCGATCATCCGCTCGATGACCCCGCTCGAGCGCACGAACCCCAAAGTCATCAACGGCTCCCGCCGCGCCCGCATAGCGAACGGCTCCGGCGTGACGGTCATGGACGTCAACCAGCTGCTCAACCGCTTCGCCGACGCGCAGAAGATGATGAAGCAGATGGGCGGCATGATGGGCCTGCCCGGCGCGCGCCGAAAGGCCACCAAGAGCCCGAAGAACAAGCGCAAGGGCACCAAGGGCGGCTCGTCCCGCCCCCGCGCCGGCGGTGGCGGTCTGCCCGCGGGCTTCCCGGGCGGCATGCCCCAGCTTCCCCCGGGCATGGACCCGAACGCGCTGGGCGCCGGGCCGGGCGGTTTCAAGCTTCCCAACCTCGACTTCAACAAGCTGATGAAGCCCAAGAAAGACGACGACGACAAGCACTGAGGCAAGCGTGATTTGATCAGTGATGTGGCCCGGCCCCGCTGATGATCGCGTGATCGGGTAGGACTGTCCTATGGCGTTGCATGTGCGTGGGGCGGCGGTTCTACCCGACGGTGAGGTTCGGGATCTGTGGCTGGTGGGGGATCGGGTCACGTTCGAGCCCGTCGCCGACGCCGAGACGATCAGTGACGGCGGATTTGTGGTGCCAGGGCTGGTCGATGCGCACTGCCACCTCGGGATCGCCTACGGGGCCAAGCCCATCGAAAGCCTCGACCAGGCCCGTGAGCTCGCCGCCATCGACAGGGACGCGGGGGTGCTGGCGCTGCGGGATGCGGGGTCGCCGTATCCGTATCCGGAGCTGGACGACGAGCCGGGGATTCCGCGCCTGGCCCGGGCCGGGCGGCATGTGGCGCCGCCGCGGCGGTATCTGCGGGACATCGGGATCGAGGTCGCGGCCGAGGATGTCGCGGCGACCGTGACCGCCCAGGCCAAGGCCGGCACTGGGTGGGTCAAGCTGGTGGGGGACTGGATCGACCGCGGGGTGGGGGACCTCGCGCCCTCGTGGGACGCGGCGACCATGACGGCCGCGGTGGAGGCCGCTCACGCGGCGGGGGCGCGGGCGGCGGTGCACACGTTCTCCGAGGAGGGCGTCGAGATCATGGTGCGGGCGGGGGTCGACTCCGTCGAGCACGGGACCGGGCTCTCGCTCGATCTGATCGACGAGATGGCGCGCCGGGGGACCGCGCTCGTGCCCACGATGATCAATATTCGGACGTTCGGGGAGATCGCCGACCAGGCGCGGGGCAAGTTCGCGGGGTACGCCGACCACATGGTCGCGCTGCGGGATCGGTTCCCCGGGGTCGTGCGTGCCGCGTACGAGGCGGGCGTGCCGATCTACATCGGGACCGACGCGGGCGGCGGGATCCGGCACGGGCTTCAGGCCGAAGAAATGCTGATCATGCAGGAGGTGGGCATCCCGGCGGCGGACATCGTCGCGAGCGCCTCGTGGAAGGCCCGCGAGTGGCTGGGATTCCCGGGGCTGGTCGAGGGTGGCCTCGCCGACCTGGTGGTCTACGAGGCCGACCCTCGTGTCGATCTGCGGGTGGTGCGGGCGCCGCAGCGGATCGTGCTGCGCGGGCAAGTGGTCCGCTGACGGTTTGCCGGGTGCGGTCAGCCGCTCAGGGACCAGAAACGCAGGGCCGTCGCGGTCTGGCAGACCAGGCGATCAGGGGTGTGGGCACACGCGCCGACCCGCAACGGCACGTCGCCCAGGCGGGTCACGCCGCGGTCGGCTGTGGCCACCGTCATGACCGTCCCCGGGGCGTACATGGGCAGCACCAGCAGCTTGTCGTCGGTCAGCCACTCGACCTGGGCGTCCGGAATGTTGAATGCCGACCGGCCCGCCGTGTCGTAGAGGACCGTCGTGCCGTCGCCGCTCACCAGGATGTTGCCGCCCAGCGAGGAGACCCCGGACCCGTTCTCGGGGCCGTCCACGCGCCACAGCGTGCGGCGCGTCGCCAGGTCGACCGCGGCGAGCGTGGTGCGGCCGCCGGCCTCCTGGTCGAGCAGGCAGAGCCGGTCGGCGCCGCACAGGTCGAAGCCGCCCAAGGCGTGGCCGGCGTCCTCGCTGAAGACGACCGCCGACGTCCCGGCCGACGTGCTGAGGTCGGTGATGCGCAGGCGGTAGCCGGAGGAGGCGTCACCCTCCTCGCTGAACAGTCGCCCGTCGATCGCGGTGATCGTGCCCTCCGCGCGCGGCGTTCCGGCCGGGACCGTGCGCAGCAGGTCCCCCGTGCCGATGTCGCGTACCTGAGCGTTGCCCGACCGGGTCACCTGCACGAGCCAGTCGCCGGTGAAGCTGTACGGCGTCACGTCGCCCGCCGCGCGTACGCCCATGGTCCGCACCAGCGGATCACTCCCACCCGGCCGCGACCACCGCTTCGCTCCGGTCGCCCAGTCGTACGCGTCGGTCCGCCCGGTCGCCGCGGACCACCGCACCAGCATCCGGCGGTGGGGGACCAGCACGTCGTCGTCGGCGACCGTCACCCGCCACAGCGTGGCGCCGTCGGACGGGCGCAGCACGGTCACCAACTGCTGGGCCGGGCCGCCCTCGTCGGTGTTCGCGGTGAGCAGGACCGCGGGCGACACGGCGGCGAGGTTCACCAGCGTGGCCCCGTGATCCACCCCCTTCTGGGTCCAGACGACCGCCCCGGTGCGCGGGTCGGTGGCGTTCACCTCGATCGTGCCATCGTCGTCCTGCCAGGCCGTGTACGCCCGCCCGCCGGCGATCACCGTGCGGGCGTCGCGTAGCGCGCCGCGGACCGGGATCGGCGGCGCGGCCTCGGGCAGCGCGTGGGGCGACGGCCCCGGCGTGACGGGGTGATCGACACGTTGGGCGCGGGCCAGCGCGCCGGCCACCCCGGCCACGACCAGGATCACCGCGACGGCCGCGGACAGCATCGCCGCCTGGTGGTTGCTGCGCTGCCGGCCCCGCTGCCGGGCACGTTCCGCCGTGCCCAGCGGGATCCCGTCGGCGTGCCGGGACAGCCCGGTGAATATTTCCTCGAGGTCAACGGGCATCGGATCGTCCTTCCCGGGTCAAGGCGGGCTCGAGCGGGCCGAGCGCGGCGGCCAGGCCGTCCCGGCCGCGGGACAGCCAGGACTTGACCGTGCCGGTCGAGACCCCGGTCTCCGCGGCGATCTCCGCGACCGAGCGGTCGAGCAGGTAGTGCAGGGCCAGCGCCCGGCGATGGATCAGGGGCAGGGTGCGCATCGCGCCGACCAGCAGCACGGTGTTCTCCGACGGCGCCGGGGAGTACGTCGGTGCCGGGTCGGGGGCGGGCCGGGCGCGGCGCACGCCCAGCCGGCGCCAGCGGTCCGCGGCGAGGCGGTTGACCACCAGCCGGAGCCAGGCCTCCTGGTTCTCGTAGCCGGACAACCGCCGCCAGCGCTGCCAGGCTCGGGCATACGCCTCCTGCACCAGGTCCTGCGTCTCGGCCGGATCGCCGGTCAGGCCGTACGCGTACCGGGCCAGGCGTCGCGCGGTGTCCCGGTAGAACGCGTCGAACTCGTCGGTCGCTGCCATCCCCACCGCCCTTCGCCAATGGACACGGGATGCCCACCCGGTCGGTTGCGCGCGGTACGCGACTAGGATGTCGCCTCATGGCTCGTGTGCTCACACCCCGTGCGGAAGACTTCCCCCGCTGGTACCAGGACCTGATCGCCAAGGCTCAGCTGGCCGACAACGGCCCGGTGCGCGGCACGATGGTGATCCGGCCGGTGGGCTACGCGATCTGGGAGCGCATGCAGGCCGACATGGACGCGCGCATCAAGGAAGCCGGCGTGCAGAACGCCTACTTCCCGCTGTTCATCCCGGAGAGCTACCTGCGCCGCGAGGCTGACCACGTCGAGGGGTTCTCGCCCGAGCTGGCCGTGGTCACCCACGCGGGTGGCAAGGAGCTGGCCGAGCCGCTGGTGGTGCGCCCGACCAGCGAGACGGTGATCGGCGAGTTCATGGCGAAGTGGGTCGACTCGTACCGTGACCTGCCGCTGCTGCTCAACCAGTGGGCCAACGTCGTGCGGTGGGAACTGCGGCCGCGCACGTTCCTGCGCACCACCGAGTTCCTCTGGCAGGAGGGGCACACCGCGCACGCCACCGAGGCCGACGCCCGCGAGCACGCCCGCGACGTCCACAAGAACGTCTACCAGGCGTTCATGGAGGAGATCCTGGCCGTGCCGGTCGTGCCGGGCCGCAAGACCAAGGGCGAGCGCTTCGCCGGCGCCACCAACACCATGACCGTCGAGGCCATGATGGGCGACACCAAGGCACTGCAGATGGGTACGTCGCACGAGCTCGGGCAGAACTTCGCGAAGGCGTTCGACATCACGTACTCGTCGGCGGCCGGCTCGGTCGAGCACGCCTGGACGACGTCGTGGGGCACCTCCACCCGCATGATGGGCGGGCTGATCATGGTGCACGGCGACGACAACGGCCTGCGGCTTCCGCCGCGCCTGGCGCCGATCCAGGTGCAGGTGATGGTGGTCAAGGCGGGCGAGGGCGTCACCGAAGCGGCGGCCAAGCTCCGCGACGAGCTGAAGGCAGCGGGCGTACGGGTGAAGCTCGACGACCGCGCCGACGTGCCGTTCGGTCGCCGGGCGGTCGACGCCGAGCTGCAGGGCATCCCGATCCGCGTCGAGGTCGGCCCCCGCGACCTGGCGTCCGGCAACGTCACGGTCGCCCGCCGGGTGGACGGCACGAAGTCCCCGATCCCGATCGGCGACATCGTCGGCGCCGTCACCACCGCGCTCAAGGCCGACCAGGCGCGGCTCTTCGACGACGCGCTCGCCTTCCGCGACGAGAACACGGTCGACGTCAAGACCCTCGGCGACGCGATCGAGGCGGCGCAGACCGGCTGGGCCCGGGTGCCCTGGTCGGCCGTGGGCGACGCCGGCGAGAAGGAAGCGAACGGCAAGGCCGTCACGGTCCGCTGCCTCACCCGCGAGGACGGCACCATGCCCGACTCGGACGAAGAGCCGAACCTGATCGCGTACCTGGCGCGCTCTTACTGAGACTCGGTCGTACTGACGTGACGTTCGTTCCCGGCCGCACGGTCCTGTACCGCAACATCGACGGCCCTCGGATCGCCTGCGTGCGGCCCTGCCGGGTGATCTCCGACGACGAGCGCGGGCTGCTGCTGTGGCTGGCCCGCGGCACCGCCGTGATCGTCGAGCAGGCCACCGACGGCCGGGGCATCCGAGACATGCCGTTCGCCGAGTGGGTCCGCCACGAGCACGAGAACGTGGCGGACACCTGGCGGGGCCCGGGGCTGCTCAAGTTCATCCCGCCGGCGGGCGACCACTCGGTCTGGTTCTTCCGCGACGACGATGGCACCTTCCAGAACTGGTACGTCAACCTCGAGTACGGCGCGCTGCGCTGGGACGACGGCACGGTGGCCGGCATCGACGTCATCGACCAGGACCTCGACATCGTGGTCGACCCCGACCGTTCCTGGCACTGGAAGGACGAGGACGAGTTCATCGAGCGCCTCAGCGTCCCCGACCACTACTGGGTCCGCGACGAGGCCACCGTCCGCGCCGAGGGCCGCCGCATTGTCAAGATCATCGAAGCCGGCGACTTCCCGTTCGACGGCACATGGGTGGACTTCCAGCCGGACAAGACTTGGCCGGTACTCACGACCGTCCCCGCGGGCTGGGATCGACCGCCGGTGCCGCGGGCGGATTTTGGGGTTTTGGGTCTTTCCACTCACGCAGAATGAAGCGCCAGGGCCAGCGCAGCTGGGCCCCGGCGCGGCCTCGGCGGGAGCGACGGTCGGCACCATGCACCCAGATACGACATCTGCTTCTTGATTTTGATCTTGGAATCGACGAAAACAGGGCCGATTGGTCGCCGCATCAGACTGTCTGGCAGAATGGATTTGCTTGGCACGCGTGAGGCGCCCTCTAACTCTGAGCGCGTTGCCATCCCCGAGGCGCCGGTCCCGCAACCCCACGTGGGTCCCAGCCTCAAAACTCACGCAGCCTTCAGGAGCTAAACACCGTGGCCGTTAAGATCCGGCTTCTGCGGATGGGCAAGATCCGCAACCCGCAGTACCGCATCGTCGTCGCCGACTCGCGCACCAAGCGCGACGGTCGTGCCATCGAGTACGTCGGCATCTACCAGCCGAAGGAAAACCCCTCGCTGATCCAGGTGAAGTCCGAGCGCGTGCAGTACTGGCTCTCGGTCGGCGCGCAGCCGAGCGAGGCCGTGCAGCGCATCCTCGAGAAGACCGGCGACTGGCAGCAGTTCAAGGGCCTGCCGGCGCCGCCGCCGCTGCTGGTGGCCGAGCCGAAGAAGAGCCGCACCGAGGTGTACGAGGCCGAGGCCAAGCAGGCCGCCGGCGTCGCTGACACCAAGCCGGCCACCCCGAAGAAGTCGGCCAAGGCCGGGAAGCCGGCTGCTGCTCCGGAGGCCGCCGAGGCCAAGCCGGCGCAGACGAAGGCCGCCGAACCCGCCGAGCCGAACCGCGAAGCTGTTGCCGAGACCGCAGAGGACCCCGCCGGTGCCGGCGCCGACGCGAGCTGACGGGGCGCTCCGGCCGGCGCTGGAGCACCTCGTCAAGGGCATTGTCGAGAACCCGGACGACGTCCGGGTCCGTCTGGTCGACTCGCGTCGCGGCAAGCGGCTCGAGGTTCGTGTGCACCCGGAGGACCTCGGAACGGTCATCGGGCGCGGCGGCCGGACGGCGAAGGCCTTGCGTCAGGTCATCGGATCGATCGGTGGGCGCGGCATCCGCGTCGACATCGTCGACGCTTACTGATGCTGCTGGTCGTCGGACAGATCGGTAAGCCGCACGGTATCCGGGGCGAGGTCTCGGTCTCCGTGCGCACCGATGAGCCCGAGGAGCGTTTTTTCGCCGGCGCGGTCTTCGCCACGGAGGTCCCTCGGGACCGCCGGGTGAGTGCCGGGCCGGCGGCTTCCGCTCCCGGCGTGGCCTATCAGGTGCCCTCCTCCCTCGTTGCCGAGTCGGTGCGCTGGCATCAGGGGCGCGGGATCGTGCAGTTCGAGGGCGTGTACGACCGGAATGTCGCCGAGGCGCTTCGCGGTGTGCTGCTTCAGGTGGACAGCTCCGTGCTGAAGCCCCCGTCGGACCCGGACGAATTCCATGATCACCAGCTGGTCGGGCTGCGGGTCGTGTCGGTCGCTGGGGAAGATCTGGGGGCTGTTGCCCGGATCGACCATGCGCCGGCCTCGGATTTGATTGTCATTGACAAATCGGGCGGGGGGACGGCGTTGATTCCGTTCGTCAGCCAGCTTGTGCCGACGGTTGATGTGGCCGGGGGGCGGATCGTCGTGGACCTGCCCGAGGGCCTGCTGGATCTCTGAGCCGGTCATGCGCGTCGACGTAATCACGATATTTCCGGACTTCTTCGCGCCGCTGTCGCTGTCGTTGATCGGCAAGGCGCAGGGGATCGGGGTGCTCGACCTCGGCATCCACGACCTGCGGACCTGGACCTCCGACGTGCATCGCACGGTCGACGACACGCCGTACGGCGGTGGGCCGGGCATGGTGATGCGGCCCGAGCCGTGGGGGCAGGCGCTCGACGCGGTCGGCGACGGCACCCTGATCGTCCCGTCCCCGGTTGGCAAGCCCTTCACCCAGGCTGACGCGTACGAGCTCGCCGCGCTCGACCACCTGATCTTCGCCTGCGGGCGGTACGAGGGGATCGACCAGCGCGTCATCGACGACGCTGCCTCGCGGATGCCGGTGCGGGAGATCTCGCTCGGGGATTATGTCCTTTTCGGCGGCGAGGTCGCGGTAATCGTGATCATGGAAGCCGTGACCCGGCTGCTGCCCGGTGTGCTGGGGAATGCCTCGTCCCTTGACGAGGAATCGCACGCGGCCGGGCTGCTGGAAGCGCCGGTGTACACCAAGCCGGCCTCGTGGCGGGGCTTGGATGTCCCGGACATTCTGCGCTCCGGTGACCATGGGCGGATCGCTCGCTGGCGGCGGGATCAGTCGTTGCTGCGGACCGCCGACCGGCGGCCGGACATGATGGCCTCCTACCCGCCCGAGTCTTTGGATAAAACGGACAGGGCCACCCTCGACAAGGGCGGATTTCGGATCACGCCTCCTGCTGTGGCAGAGTAGGGGGGTTGCCGTTTCGCTCCGCGCCGCGGAGAGGAGACGAGGATCCCCCACCTGCACTTCGCCGGGGGATCAGAAGTACCCGCCCGCGCATCGAACTCCCGATGCGCATTGAGCACGAGGATGCAGCGATGAACACGCTGGACGCTCTCGACGCCCAGTCGCAGCGCACCGACCTTCCCGACTTCCGGGCCGGCGACACCCTCAAGGTGCACGCCCGGGTCGTCGAGGGAAACCGTTCCCGCGTCCAGGTCTTCCAGGGCGTTGTGATCGCCCGCCAGGGAGCCGGCCTCCGGGAGACCTTCAAGGTCCGGAAGATCAGCTTCGGCGTCGGTGTCGAGCGGACCTACCCGATCAACAGCCCGGCGATCGACCGGATCGAGGTTGTGACCCGCGGTGACGTGCGGCGCGCCAAGCTCTACTACCTGCGTGAGCTCCGTGGCAAGAAGGCCAAGATCAAGGAGCTTCGCGAGAAGCAGACCGTCTGATCCTCATCGATCCGGCCCCAGCGCACTAGGCTTGCGCCTGTGCCGGTTGGGATCAGTGTGAACCCTTCCAGCGCTACCGCCCGTACTACTCGGGCGGTAGTGCTGTATCCGGGGCGGTTCGGCTATCCGGGGCGGTTCGGCCGGTCGGCGGCGGGAGAAACGAAGCGTGGAACCGATGCAGGGCTATCGGCCGTCCGAGCGGCGGCGGCGCTCGATGCTACGGCGCAAGGAGATGCCGCTCTGGCAGGAACTGCCTCTGCTGCTCGTGGTGGCGTTCTGCCTGGCCGTGCTGATCCGCACGTTCCTGGTGCAGGCGTTCTACATCCCCAGCGGCTCGATGGAGAAGACGCTGCTGGTGAAAGACCGCGTTCTGGTCAACAAGGTCGTCTACGACCTGCGTGACCCGGTCCGCGGCGAGATCGTCGTCTTCCGCGGCACCGACAACTGGGCGCCCGAGGTCACCGAGCCGGTCAGCAACAGCTTCGCCGCCAAGCTCGGCCGCACGGTCGGCGACCTCGTGGGGGTCAGCCGTCCGGGGGAACGCGACTTCATCAAACGAGTGATCGGCCTGCCGGGCGACAAGGTCGCCTGCTGCGACGACAAGGGCCGCATCACGGTCAACGGGGTCGGGATCGACGAGTCGTACATCGCGGACGGCTACAACTCCGACCTCAACCAGCCGCCCAACCCGACGCAGTGCACCAGCCGGCGGTTCGCCGAGATCACCATCCCCGAGGGTGAGATGTTCGTCATGGGCGACCATCGCGCGGTCTCCCAGGACGCCCGCTGCCAGGGCCCGGTCCCGATCAAGAACATCATCGGCAGGGCATTCGTCATCGTCTGGCCCAGCAGCCGGTTCACCAGCCTCTCCGTGCCCGACGTCTGGAAGACGTACGCCGCCGACCATCCCACGGCCGCGGCCGAAGGCCAGCTGCCGGTACGCCGGGGAAACCCGGCGACGGATGCCTTGGTTCTGCCGTTTCTGTTATCTGCGGGCGTATCCGCGCGTTCCGGACTGCTGTTCGTGACGCGGCGTCGTAGGCTCCGTTCGTGATTGACGAGCAGACCGCAAAGCGCAAGGGATCCTTCTGGCGCGAGCTTCCCATTCTGCTGGGGGTGGCGATCCTCGTCGCCGTTCTCGTGCGCGCCTTCGTCCTGCAGACCTTCTACATCCCGTCGCCGTCGATGGAGCACACGCTCAACGTGCTCGACCGGGTGCTCGTCAACAAGCTCGTCTACGACTTCCGCGACCCCCGCCGCGGCGAGATCATCGTCTTCAAGGCGCCCGAGATCTGGCAGTCCGGCGCCGAGGGCGAAGACTTCATCAAGCGGATCATCGGTACGCCCGGCGACCACGTGATGTGCTGCGACGACCAGGAACGCCTGGTCATCAACGGGCACTCGCTCGATGAGCCGTACATCTACCGCGACGCCGACGGCAACCAAGACCCGGCCGCCGACCGCAAGTTCGACATCACCGTGCCCAACGACCGCCTCTGGGTGATGGGCGACCACCGCTCGGCCTCCGGCGACTCGCTCGAGCACTACGAGGAGAGCAACGGCGACATCCAGGAGGCGACGGTCCCCGAGAAATCGGTGGTCGGGCGCGCCTTCACGGTGTTCTGGCCGGTCAACCGCGCGAAGTGGCTCTCAGTTCCGGACAGCTACGACGACATTCCGGACGCGGCGGCGGCAAAGTAGCACCCGCTCGATAGATCCACCGCGGGCGCAATAGGCTTGGCCGGTGACCGTGATAGACCGCCGCGCCGCTCGCGTGCTGTTGATCGACGGGGCCGGCCGCACCCTGCTGCTGCATGGCGGCGATCCGGCCCGTCCCGGGGAGCGGTGGTGGCTCACCCCCGGCGGCGGTCTCGACGACGGTGAGACGCTGGCCGAGGGCGCCGCGCGCGAGCTGGCGGAAGAGACCGGGCTGCGGGTCGATCCCGCCGAGCTGGGCGATCCGGTGTGGCACGAGGTGACCGACTTCAGCTATCGCGAGCGCGACTACCGCCAGGAACAAGACTTCTTCCTCCTCCGCGTCGCCGAGTGGCGGGTCGACACCGCCGGCATGGACGACGACGAGCAGCAGACCATCACCGAGCACCGCTGGTGGTCGGCCGCCGAGATCGAGGCGAGCGACGAGAACATCTACCCCCTCGATCTGGCGGTGCTTCTCTCCTCGTGTCTGGCCGGTGAGCGCTGATGCTCGTTCCTCCGCGCACCGTGGTCCGCCGGGAGGGCGGCCTCTACGCCCTCGAGCGCGCGTTGCAGCGCCGTGGGTTCCGCGATGTCGCGGGCGCCGACGAGGCCGGTCGTGGGGCCTGTGCGGGGCCTCTGGTGGCCGCCGCGGCGATCCTGCCCGAGGGCAAGCGCGGCGAGGTCCCCGGGCTCGCCGACTCCAAGCTGCTGACGCCGGCCGCCCGCGAGCGGGTCTACGCCGAGGTGGTCGACCGGGCGCTGGCCTGGTCCGTGATGATCATCCCGGCCACCGAGGTCGACGCACGCGGCCTGCACGTGTGCAATCTCGCGGCGATGCGGCGCGCGCTCGCGTCGTTGTCGACACCACCCGAGTACGTGTTGACCGATGGGTTCCCGGTCGACGGCCTGGGCGTGCCCGGCCTCGCCGTGTGGAAGGGCGACCAGGTGGCGGCGTGCGTGGCCGCCGCGAGCGTGCTGGCCAAGGTCACCCGAGACCGCATCATGGTCGAGCTGGACGACCAGTTCCCGCACTACGGTTTCGCGGTGCATAAGGGATACGTCACCGACGAGCACAGCGCGGCCCTTCTTCGCCATGGGCCCTGTGCCGAGCACCGGTTCTCGTACGTGAACGTTGCGGCGGCCTCGGGACGGGGCAACCGGCCACCGCGGGCCCGGCGCCCGGCGGTGGTGGAGGCGGCGTCCCTTTTTGACGCGGCGCTGTTTGATGCATCAACGGCCGAGCCGCCGGTGCTTCCGGGCGCTGGTGAGGGTACCGTCGGCGTGGCGTCGGGCGACCAGCCTCAGCCGTCGCCGTCGGTGGGGGAAGATGAGGCCATGGAGGGCGAGAAGCGATGAGCGCAGAGGATCTCGAGAAGTACGAGACCGAGATGGAGCTGCAGCTCTACCGGGAGTACCGCGACATCGTCCGCCAGTTCTCCTACGTGGTGGAGACAGAGCGCCGGTTCTACCTGGCCAACCAGGTCGACCTGCACGTGCGCAACTCCGACGGCGAGGTGTATTTCGAGGTCGAGATGCACGACGCCTGGGTGTGGGACATGTATCGGCCGGCTCGGTTTGTCAAAAATGTCCGCGTGATGACCTTCAAGGACGTCAACGTGGAAGAGCTGGAGAAGCCCGACATCTCCCTGCCGGACGACGCGGCCTTCGGTAGCTGACGGGGGTTATCCACAGGGCGCGGTTGTCCACAGGGCCGTTCGCGGCGAGGGCCGCATTGCGGGAGGGTGGCGCCCATGCCAACCCTTCCCCTCCTCGTCGTTTCGGTCCTGTTAGCCGTTCCTGCGCCGTCGGCTCGCGCGGCGCCATTGGGCGCGCCGTATCCGGCCGGCGCGCCGCATCTGGCCCTGGCGGCGCCTCTTGTCGCGAGATTTGGGTGGCCGGTGTCGCCGCCTCGCGTGGTGCGTCGTTTCGACCCGCCGCCGCGGCCCTGGTTGGCCGGGCACCGCGGGGTTGACCTTGCGGCTGCGCCGTCCGCCGAAGTGGTCGCCGCCGGAGCGGGCACCGTGGTCTTCGCCGGCGAGGTCGCGGGCCGCGGGGTCGTCAGCGTCGCTCATCCCGGCGGTCTGCGCACCACATACGAGCCGGTGACCGCGACCGTCGCGGTGGGCGACCGGCTCGCGCTGGGCGATCCCATCGGCCGTCTTGCCGCCGGGCATCCGGGCTGTGCCGCGCCGGCGTGCCTGCATTGGGGGCTGCGCCGGGACGATCTCTACCTCGACCCGCTGGCGCTTCTCGGGCTCGGACGTGTCCGCCTGCTGCCGCTCGACGGGCGGCCGGTCGACGGGGCTGTCGCTCGACGGGGCGACGCTGAACGGCCTGTCGCCTGACGGGCCGTCGCTCAGCGGGCCGTCGTTAGGCCGGCGAGCAGCGGGGGGAGGCGTTCGGCCAGGCGGTCGTACTCCTCGGGGCGGTTGTAGACCTGGGCGCTCAGCCGGAGCAGGCCGCGGCCGCCCCACGCGTTCACGGCGGTCTCGGTTGCCAGCTTGTCCGAGAGCAGCAGGCGCAGGGCGATCGCCTCCGGGGGCGTCGTGGCCAGGCCGGCCGGCAATGGCACCACGCGCATGGCGACCTCGGGCGTGGCCGGCTGCGGCAGGTCGGCGGGGTCCAGGCCGAGCGCCGCGCCCACCACCCGCTGGCCGTACGCGACCAGTGCCGCATTGTGCGCCCGCACCGCCTCCCAGCCGAGCGTGCGCAGCGTGAACAGCCCGGCCGGGGCGGCCAGCCACGGCGTGTAGTCGACCGTCCCCTGGTACTCCACCGAGAGCGGGAAACCTTCGTCCTGCTCCCAGGACACGACCAGGGGCTCGATCCGCCGGCGCCACTGCGGCGCCACGGCGAGCAGGGCCGTGCCACGCGGGGCGAACGCCCACTTGTGCAGGTTGCCCACCCAGAAGTCGGCCCCGATCGCGGACACATCGACCGGGAACATGCCCGGGACGTGCGCCGCGTCGACCAGCACCGGGATCTCGTGCTCCCGCGCGGCCGCGGCAATCTCCCGTACGGGAAAGGTCGCCGACGTGGAGGAAGCGATCTGATCGATGATCAACAACTTGGTTCTGCCCGGCCGCAAGGCCGCCCGGACCCGGGAGATGACCTCGGCGTCGGACGCCGCCAGCGGCAGCGCTACGGTCCGCGCGGTCGCGCCCGCCCGGCGGCATTGACGGCGCGTGGCCATCGTGACCGAGCCATAACCATGATCGGTGAGCAGCACCTCGTCGGCCGACCCGAGCCGCAGCGACTGGAGCACCAGCGAGACGGCCGTGGTCGTGTTGGGCACCAAGGCGCTGCGGCTCGGGTCGGCGCCCAGGAACGACGCGATGTGCCGTCGGGTGTGGATCACCCGGTCGAGCATGCCCTGGGTATGGAACTTGTGCGGGTTCGCCTCGATCTCGTCGCGCAGCCGCTGCTGGGCGCGCTGCACCCCGATCGGGACGGCGCCGAAGGACCCGTGGTTGAGATAGGACACGGCCGGGTCCAGCGAGAACAGGAGGCGGGCACCCGGGAGGGGTGCGGGCGGGTCTCCGGCGCTCACGCCTCGATCGTACGGTGTCACGCGCGGGGGTGGGCCTGTTTGAACGCCGCCCGAAGGCGCTCGGTCGACACGTGCGTGTAGATCTGGGTGCTCGACAGCGACGCGTGCCCGAGCAAATCTTGCACGGCGCGCAGATCGGCGCCCCCGTCGAGCAGGTGGGTGGCGGCCGAGTGCCGCAGGCCGTGCGGGCTGGTGTGCGGCAGACCCGCGGCCCGGGCGGCGGCGTCGACGATCCGTCGCACCACGGTCTGCTGCAGGCGGCCCCCCTTGACGCCCAGGAAGAGCGCGTCGCCGCTTGCCCGGGTGGCCAGCGCCGGGCGGCCGTGACGCAGCCAGTCGTCGAGGGCGCGCTGGGCGGGGAGACCATAGGGGACCGCTCGCTCCTTGGCCCCCTTGCCGAAGACCCGGACCAGGCGGCGGCTCTCGTCGAGGTCGACGCGATCCAGGCCGCAGAGCTCGCTGACCCGGATGCCGGTGGCGTAGAGCAGCTCGAGGACGGCCCGGTCCCGGAGCTCTTCGTTGTCTTCTTTGTCGTTGCCTTCTTTGTCTTCGACAGGCCTGCTCTCGACGAGGGCGGCGGCCTGGTCGGCGCGGAGCACGGTGGGCAGGTCGCGGTGAGCCTTGGGGCTGGCCAGCTGTGCGCCGGGGTCGCTCGGGGCAATTTCGGCGCGATGCGCCCAGGCGGTGAAGTTCCGGGCCGCGGCGGCGCGGCGTGCTTGAGAGGTACGGGCGGCGCCGTCCCTCATTCGCGAAGCGAGCCATCCGCGCAGCACGGCGATGTCGAGATCCTGAGGCGTTGTGCACCTTGCCTGGGCGGCGTGGTGCAGCAGGGAGACGACATCGCCGACGTAGGCCCGGACAGTGTGCTCGGACCGGTTGTCGACCCGCGCGAGGTGCCGGCCGAAGTCGTCCACCGCCTCGCGCATGGCGATCGGCAGTTCCTCGTGCATCCGGCGCGTATCCATCGCCTTGACCGTCATCGCTCCGCGGGCTTTCGTCAAGCATCCACGCTCTAGACTGCGGCTCACCATGGGACACATTCGAAGACTGTTCGGGCCGGCCTTGGCGGCGGGGCTGGCTTTGGCTGCGTGTTGTGCCTGCACTGCCGGCCCTTCAGGATCTTCTGGCTCGTCCGGTTCCTCTGGTTCCTCTGGTTCCTCTGGCTCGTCCGGGGGCGGCACTTCGGCATCGGCCCATGCCGGCTTCGGCGACCCCGTGTCCCCGTCGCGTGCGGTGGACATTTCGGACGTCGACGAGGCGATCTTCCAGACGCCGTCCAACAACATCGTCTGTTCGCTGACCGCGTCCGCCGTCCGCTGCGACATCGTCCGCAAGACCTGGACTCCGCCGCCCGAGCCCGCCGACTGCGAGCTGGACTGGGGCAACGGCATGTACATCGAGGCGGGCAAGGCCGGGATGACGTGCACCGGCGACACCTTGATCGGCTCGGCCAAGGAGACCCTGGGCTACGGCAAGGGGCTTCGTTCGGGCGCGGTGGCATGCGAGAGCGTGAGCACGGGCCTGACGTGCCGGGACGAGAAGACGGGGCGGGGATTCACGTTGGCGGTGGCCCGCTACAGCATCTTCTGACGCCGCCGATTTCTGTCGTACCCCCACCCTAGGGTCGAACCATGACCCCCACCCTCGCCGAGTGTCGAGCTTCCGGCCGATTCACACTTCCTGGGCCGATCCACGTTTCCGGGCCGTTCCACGTTTCCGGGCCGTTCCACGCTTCCAGGCCGATCCACGCTTCCGGGCCGATTGAGGTTTCCAGGCCGATCCCCGCGATCGCCGCGCGCGGTGATCCCGTGGGCGCATGTGGACGCCGAGGCCGCGTGGCCTCGCCGGCCCGGTCGCCGGTCGCTGCTCTTTGTGCAGTCGGCGCTCTCCACACGCCGATCACAAGCGATTCGGCCGGCGGCTACGGGCGGCTGAGCTGCACCCGATCGGCTGGCGGCTACGGGCGGCTGAGCTGCACCCGATCGGCTGGCGGCTACGGGCGGGTGAGCTGCACCCGATCGGCTGGCGGCTACGGGCGGGTGAGCTGCACCCGATCGGCCGGGTGGACCGTCTCGGTGCCGTCCGCGGCGGTCACAACCAGAACGGGCACTCCCTCGCCCAGGCGGTACTTCCGTCGTTCGGCGTCGGTGGGCATGCGGGCGCCGGCGCGTTCGCCGCGGGCCAGCGGCACGAGCTCGGTCGGTTCGGGCACTCGGACGAATGTCCCTCGTGGCCGGTCGACCGTGACCAGGCCCTCGGTGCGCAGCTGGCCGATGGCCTGGCGCACGGTGGTGCGGCTGATGCCGTATTCCTGCGCGAGGCGCAGCTCGCTGGGCAGTGGCTCGCCGGGACCCAGCTCCCCCGATTCGATCTGGTTGCGGAGCAGGTCGGCCAGTTGGCGGAACACCGCGCGGTCCGCTGAAGGATCGATCATGCCAGTAACTTTACGTGGCCACGATGCTCCATTGTGTTGTACGTATGACCCCATGTAGATATGATACATCTGCCGCACTGAGAAGGCCGAGACTTGATCGGGCGGCAGGGCGGGCGGCGGTTGTCGATCGCTCGTAGGGTCGCGAAAGCGCCTGGTGCGCGGTCCGATCGTCGCCCGTTCCACCGCAGTCGGGAGACCTGCGGTGACCACCTCGAGGCGCTCCAACCCGGGCGGCGCAACGAGAGTTGGAGCCAGCCCAATCCGACAACTCACCGTGTCGAAGGACCAGGCGTCGTAACTCGCTGCTGATGGTCCTGCCGTAACTCATCGCACACGCCTGAGGCGGTTAGTGACCGACGGTCGGCCACAGATCGTCGCCGAAGCTCTGGTCCGGATGTTCCTGGACGAGAGACGGCTGGCCTGCCGGGTTAAGCGCGCCTGAGAGTCCAGTGTCTAGGCGGGGGTGCGGGTCAAGCCCAGCTCGCGCATGGAGAGTGCAACGCCACCAGCCGAATTGGACAACAGCGAGTCCGTCGCGCGGCCCGCGTCGCCGTGCCAGGCGACGAAGTCTGAGTGAAATAGCGGGCCCGGCGGTCAAGGTCAAGGACACAGTCCGGTGTGGGCTTGCCGCGGTGGCGCGGTGCTGCGATAGGGCGTGCCGCGCTGAGGCTTGGCGCGCTGAGGCTTGGCGCGGTGCCGGCGTGGCGCTGAGCTGGCTGGTTGGGGCCGGGCCTTGGTGCTGTGTCGCGCTGAGCTGGCGTGGCGCTGAGCTGGCTGGTTGGGGCCGTGCCTTGGTGCTGTGTCGCGCTGAGCTGGTGTGGCGCTGCGGTGGCCGGTTCGCGGTGCCTGGTGTCGCGGTGCCACGTTGGTGTGGCGTTGTGGCCGGGCCGGGCGGGGTGTGACCTGGGGCGAGGGTCGATGGGCGGTGTCAGTAGTCGGTGTTTGCCCAGGAGAGGAATCGCTCGTAGAAGTCGGGGGAGGAGTCGACGTCGGGGCCCAGGTCGCCCATGGCGTCGTACATTTTGGTGGACAGGTAGATGGTCAGGACCGAGGGGAAGCTGCGGAACTCGTCCAGCAGGGTGTTTCTGGCGTTGGCGCAGGGCCACGGCTGTTTGCAGATACGGCAGTCCCAGGCGGGGCGGTCGTGCAGGTGTTCGGTCCGGGTGGTCGTCGTGGTCATCGGTGTCCCCAATCGCCCGCCGGCTTCGGGCTGAGCTGGAGGTTCGTTGTTGCGCGTGCGCTGGCGGGGTATGGGTGGCCGCGCGGGATTGCGCTTCACCGGCGGCTCAGGTTGATGTGGTGACAGGCCATGGCCGGTCGGCCGCCGAATGCCGGAGGGCGACCGCGCCGACCCCCGTCCGGACCAGTGCGCGACCCCAGGGCACTGGCTCGGCCGGCGCGCTCACCGGCTTCAGTGTTGATGGCAACGCCCTTGCGCCCGCCGGCGTCCTTGGCCGGGGAGCACATTGCGACGCTGCTGGTTCGATGTCTTCGGCCAGCATCGGTGGTGCGCGCTTCGGCTGGGGCGACGGCTTGCGCCGTGGCGTGGGCTGAGGGTGCGGGTGGGTGTGGAGGGGTGGGGCGGGGAGGATTTATGGGGGCGGCCCCGGTTCGGGATCCGGGGCACGGGCTCTCGCCGGGGCCGCCCTTGGCGCCGGGATCGCTGGGATGAGCAGCGGGGGCGCCGGGATGTGGTTTGGGGTGGGGAGTGGGTTGAGGAGGCCAGATCCGCCGGGAACGCCGGGCGGCCCAGGCCGGCAGAGTTGGTGGCGGGGACGGCCGTCGCGGGGACGGGATCGGGCGCAGGGCGGTGAAGCCGCCCGGGATGAGGAACGGGACCGTTGCGAGGTAGTCGACCAGCGCCGGTGGGATGGGGCGTCTGTCCTCCCTGGAGGTGGGCGACAGGAAGGTTGTGGCAGTGCTGGGCGGGAAAGGCCGGGGCTTCGCGGGAACCACCCGATCGACGCAGGGGCAGGTCAGGCCGCAGGAACAGCGCCGCCAGAGGGCGCGCCAATCGCGCCTGTGCGTGGGGGTCACGGGGACCGGCTGGGGTGTCTGGCGACGCCTAGTCATGGAGGCAGTATAGATGTCATGAGACTAGCTGTCTCCTATCAAGTTGGCGATTGACTAATAGTCTCACGCCTACGGTCGATCACGTGGCAGTGAAACCGATCCGGCTCATGGGCGCGCACGAGATCCGAATCCGATTGGGTGGGGTCAGCCGGCAGCGTGCGTACCAGATCACCAGTCGGGCCGACTTCCCCAAGCCGGTCGCCGATCTGGCGCAGGGCAAGGTGTGGCTCGCCGACGACGTCGAGGCGTGGATGAAGGTCCACCGGCACAACCTGGACGACTCCGAGGACTGATCGACGGTGGCGCTCGTGAGCCGTGGGGGCTCACGGCGCCGCCCCGGACCCGCGGGACAGGGCTATCTCGCCGTCGCGGCGCACCACCAGACCGGCCAGTTCCAGCAGGGACAGCCGGCGTAGCACCGTGCGCACCGTCAGGCCGGCCCGGGCCGCCAGCTCCTCCGTCGGGATTGTGCCGCGCGCCGGCAGCGCCTCGAGCACCAGCACGGACTCCTCGTCGAGCGAGTCGCGCCGGTGCTCGGGACCCCGCGCCGGCGGGGTGAGGTACTCGCCGATCCGGCCGACCGCCTCCAGCACATGCGGCACGCTCGTGACCAGTATCGCGTCGGGGTGCTCGCGGAGCAGTTCGTGGCAGCCCACCGACATGGCCGAGGTGACCGGGCCGGGCACCACCATGGCGGCCCGGCCCAGCGCCAGCACCCGGCTCATCGTCTGCGCCGCTCCACTCCGCGCGGCCGCCTCGACCACGACCGTGCCGGCCGTCGCGGCGGCGATCACCCGGTTACGCACCAGGAACCGGTGCCGCAGCGGCTCCGAGCCGGGCGGCCACTCGCTGATCAGCAGGCCGACGTCGGCGATCTGTTCGAACATGGCGGTGTTGCCGGCCGGATAGGGCCGGTCGACCCCGCAGGCCAGCACCGCGACCGTGCGCCCGCCCGCGCCGAGCGCGGCCCGGTGGGCGGCGGAGTCGATGCCGAACGCGCCACCGGAGACCACCGCCCAGCCGTTCTCGGCCAGACCGTGCGCCAGGTCGCCGGTCACGTGGATGCCATACCCGGTCGCCGCGCGGGCGCCCACCACCGCGACCGACCGGTCGAGCGTCTCGCCCAACGGCAGCGCGCCGCGCGTCCAGAGGCACAGCGGTGGCCGCACATCGATGTTGATGCGGCCGGGCACACCCAGCTCCAGGGTGGCGAGCGACTCGACTCGGGCCGGCCACTCGTCGTCGGAGGGCACGACGATCCGCGCGCCCAGCCGCTCGGCACGGTGCAGCGTCGTCTCGGCAAACCGCCGCGGGTCGATCCTGTCCCGCTTGGCCAGGACGGCGGTCTGCAGCGCCGCGTCGGGGGAATCGCCACGCAACAGCAGTTCGAGCGTCGCGGGCGCGCCATAGGACTGCACCAGCGACCAGACCAGCCGGTGTCCCGGCTCGACGAGCCAGGTCAGCGCCACCCGCGCTGCCCGGTCCTCGTCACTGCCCGGAGCGTCCGAGGCAGCGCCGGCAGACGGGGGTGGGCTATCCGGCGTACTCATGGGACTCTCCCATCCGCAGCTGGATCGCCTCGTCGATCTCCGCCTTGCCAGGGCGGTCGCGGCCGTCGAGGTCGGCCAACGTCCAGGCCAGCCGCAGAACCCGGTCGAATCCCCGCGCCGACAACATCCCCCGGTCCAGGGAAGCGCGCAGGTCAGCCGTGTCGGCCGATGGCAGCGCCCACGGTTGGCCGCGCAGTTGCGACCCGGGCACCTCGGCGTTCAGCCGCCACCCGTTGCCCTTCCACCGCCCTGCGGCGGCCTGTCGGGCCCGCCGGACCCGCTCGGCCACGACGGCCGACGGCTCGATCGGAGCGTCCGAGGGCACGAGGTGGGCGGCGCGTACCGGGTGCAGCGTGATCCGGATGTCGATGCGGTCGAGCAGTGGCCCGGACAGCTTGGCGCGATATCGCCGGCGAATCGTCGGCGTGCAGATGCAGTGCTGATCGCCGGCGGGCGACGCGCATGGACAGGGGTTGGCCGCGACGACCAGCTGGACCCGAGCCGGAAATTCCATGGTCCCCTGAGCCCGGCCGAGGATCACCCGCCCGGTCTCGATCGGCTGGCGGAGCGCCTGAAGCGTCGGCCCGGACACCTCGGCCACCTCGTCGAGAAAGAGGACGCCGCAATGCGCGAGCGAGAGTGCTCCCGGCCGGGCCAGTCCGCTGCCGCCACCGATCAGGGCCGCCATGCTGGCGCTGTGGTGCGGGGCCTGGAACGGCGGCCGGCGGATGAGCTGGCCGCCCGGCGCCAGCACGCCGGCGATCGACTGCAACGCGCTCACCTCGAGCGCCTCGGCGTCGTCGAGCTCGGGGAGGATCGACGGGAGACGCTCGGCCAGCATCGTCTTCCCGGCGCCGGGTGGGCCGAACATCGCCAGATGGTGCCCGCCCGCCGCGGCCACCTCGAGGCCCCAGCGGCCCAATTGCTGACCTGCGACGTCGGACATGTCGGGGCCGCGGGCAGCGGACGCCGCGCCGGTGGCGGCCGGTGGGTCGAGCAGGCGGTCGTCGCCGCGGACGAAGTTGACCAGGCGGCGCAGGCTGTCGACGGCGTGGACGGACACCCCGGGCACCACCGTCGCCTCGCGGGCGTTGTCGAGCGGCACGACTACCCGGGTCACCCCGGCCTGGACCGCGGCGGCCACCATCGGCAGCACTCCGCGTACTGGCCGGACCGTGCCGTCGAGCCCGAGCTCGCCCAGGACGGCAACACCCTGGAGCGGCCCGATCGGCAGGTCGCCTGCCCCGGTGAGGAGCGCTGTGGCAATCGCAAGATCGAAGCTGCTGCCATGTTTCGGTAGCGCCGCCGGCAGCAGGTTGACCGTGATCCGGCGTTTGGGCCACGTCTGGCCCGAGTTGACAACCGCAGCCCGTACTCGGTCGCGGGCCTCGTTGAGCGCCGTGTCGGGCAAGCCGGTCATCAGCATGGCGGGCAGGCCGAGAGAGAGGTCGGCCTCGACCTCGACGACGTGGCCCGCGACGCCGACGAGGCCGACGCAGAGGACGCGTGCGTAGCTCATCAGAAGGCCGACGGGATGTGCTCGACCTGGGCGGCACCGCGCGGCTGAAGCATCACCTCGACCACGTCGAACCGCAGAGTCCGCGCGTGCAGCCCGGTCTCGTCGAGCCATCGGTTGGCCAAATGTCGCAGCTTGCGCACCTTCTCGGGGGTGACCGCCTCGGCGGGCGTTCCGTAGAGCTCGCCGCGCCTGGTCTTCACCTCGCAGAAGACGAGCTCGTTCCCGTCGCGCAGGACGAGGTCGATCTCGCCCTCGGGGCAGCGCCAGTTGCGGTGGAGGATCACGAGGCCCCTGTCCTGCAGGAGCCGGGCCGCGACGCGTTCGCCGTACGCGCCGACCGCCTGTCGTTCCGTCGTCATGGCCGACAACCGTGCTCCGCGGGGCGGGGCCGTGCGCGAGAAATTCGCCCCGCCTGTGGACAGAGCGCAACTGTGGATAACCGCACCGTAGTCGTTCGGGTGTGTTATGGGCCCAGCGGTGGCATCGGCGACCGTGGTCACTTACGGTGCGACATCGTGGAAGGACACCGCTACGCCGACGACGAGCCGAGCTGGTACTCCGGCCAGGGCCAGTACGCCCACGCGACCGATCCGGAGACCTCGGGGATCCACGAGCGCCCGAGCGGCGCGTTCCGCCTGCCGGAGCAGCGCCCGTCCGCCGTGCCCGCGGCCAACCCGTACGCCCTGACCGACCCGCTCGCGACGACGGGCAGCCACGCCCGTCCCGGCGAGGTGGATGCCACCGGGTACGACTCGGGGCGCATCCCGGTGCGCGGTCCGGAATATCCGACAATTCGTCCAACCGAGGCGCCGCCGCAGCCGATCGCGCAACCGACGAGCCTGGTCCCGCCGGTCGGGGCGCCCCGACCCCCGGAGGGCGTCTACCAGTCCCGCCGCCCGGTTTCGTCGTTCGTGGTGGCGATCGTCATGGTCGTGCTGATGATCCCGGTCGTCCGGCTGCTGATCGACCAGACCTTCAGCGGCGACCCGAGCGCCCGGGGCATCGTCCCCGCCGTCCTGCTCACGCTCGGTTTCGCGCTGACGGGCATCGGCCTGTTCACGATCGCCCGGGGCGGCACGATCACCCGCGAGACCTGGCTACGCCCGCCCGTGGCGTACCTGCCCGCGGGTTTGATCTTGTTGTTGGCGGCCGGCCTCGCCGTGGCCTAAAGGGCGTGGAACGGCCGTAAACCCCACAAAAAACAAGGGCCAGAACCTGGCGTATGCTTGTGACTCGGCGACCGCCACGTGCGGTCGACCTCGCGTGCCCTCTGTCAGGTCCCCTTAAAACGAGACCGGCAGCGACGGCCCTCCCTGGTCTCGATCTTCATCGGGTCCGACTGTGGCCGGCGACCGGGCGCCAGGACGCCCACCGCCGGTGGGCGTGACAACCAGGGAAAAACAGGGAGCAACCCACCATGGCCGTCGTGACCATGCGTCAGCTGCTGGAGAGCGGTGTCCACTTCGGGCACCAGACCCGGCGCTGGAACCCGAAGATGAAGCGCTTCATCTTCACCGAGCGTAATGGCATCTACATCATCGACCTTCGCCAGACGCTCGACTACATCGAGAAGGCCTACGCGTACGTGCGGGACACCGTCGCCGAGGGTGGCCACATCCTCTTCGTCGGCACCAAGAAGCAGGCGCAGGAGGCCATCGCCGAGCAGGCGACCCGGGTCGGCCAGCCGTACGTGAACCACCGCTGGCTGGGCGGCATGCTCACCAACTTCCAGACCGTGTACAAGCGGCTGCAGCGGATGAAGGAGCTCGAGGGCCTGGGTGACCTCAGCGGCACGGCCGCCGGGTACACCAAGAAGGAGACCCTTCAGCTCTCCCGCGAGAAGATCAAGCTCACCAAGACCCTCGGCGGTCTGCGGGACATGACCAAGGTGCCCTCGGCGATCTGGGTCGTCGACACCAAGAAGGAGCACATCGCCGTCGACGAGGCCCGCAAGCTGGGCATCCCGGTGATCGCCGTGCTCGACACCAACTGTGACCCGGACGAGGTCGACTTCCCGATCCCGGGCAACGACGACGCGATCCGTTCCGCCGAGCTGCTGACCAGGGTCATCGCCACCGCCGTCGCCGACGGTCTGATCGCCCGTTCCGGCCGTGGCCGGGGCAACGACGACGCGAAGCCCGAGGCGGGCGCCGTCGCCGCCGGCGAGCCGCTGCCCGAGTGGGAGCGCGACCTCTACGAGGGCGCCGAGAAGAAGGCCGCCGCCGAGGCCGCGCCCGCGCCGGCCGCCGAGGCTGCTGCTCCGGCCGCTGAGGCTGCTCCGGCCGCTGAGGCTGCTCCGGCCGCTGAGGCTGCTCCGGCCGCTGAGCCCGCGCCGGCCGCTGAGCCCGCGCCGGCCGCTGAGCCCGCGCCGGCCGCTGAGCCCGCGCCGGCCGCCGCCGTCCCCGCCGAGTAAGCCGTCCCCGCCGAGTAAATCGAGAGAGAGTCATGGCTAACTACACCGCCGCGGACGTCAAGAAGCTCCGCGACCTGACCGGTGCCGGCATGATGGACTGCAAGAAGGCGCTCGAGGAGGCCGACGGCGACTTCGACAAGGCCGTCGAGTTCCTGCGCATCAAGGGCGCCAAGGACGTCGGCAAGCGGGCCGGGCGCACCGCCGCCAACGGCATCGTGAGCCACTACGGCAGCGCGCTGCTCGAGCTCAACTGCGAGACCGACTTCGTCGCCAAGACCCCCGACTTCGTCGCCCTGGGCCAGCAGCTGGTCGAGCTCGGCGCGAAGAACGACGCGGCCGACGCGGCCGCGCTCTCGGTGGCGACGCTGCCCGACGGCAAGTCGGTGGCCGACACCATCCAGGAGTACTCCGCCAAGATCGGCGAGAAGATCGTCCTGAACCGTTTCGTCGTCCTCGACGGCGACAACGTCGCCGTGTACCTGCACCGCAAGGCGCAGGACCTGCCGCCGCAGGTGGGCGTCCTGGTGCAGTACGAGGGCAAGACCGACGAGGCCGGCGACGCCGACGCCCGCGGCATCGGCATGCAGATCGCCGCCATGCGCCCGCGCTTCCTCACCCGTGACGAGGTGCCGGCCGAGGTCGTCGAGTCGGAGCGTCGCATCGCCGAGGAGACCGCCAAGGAGGAGGGCAAGCCCGAGAAGGCGCTGCCCAAGATCGTTGAGGGCCGGGTGAACTCCTTCTTCAAGGACTACGTCCTGCTCGAGCAGTCCTCCGTCGTCGACAACAAGAAGACCGTGAAGCAGATCGCGGACGGGGCGGGCCTGAACATCACCCGGTTCGTCCGGTTCGAGGTCGGCCAAGAGTAAGACGAGCACGGCATGGGAGGTCGGGAACGCGATTCTGCGCCCGGCCTCCCCGTCGCATAAGGTCTCTGCGAAGCTATGAAGGGAAGGCGGGTCGCGTGACGATGGTGACCGAGCAGGCAGTTCCGGTTGACGATCCGACTGCGCCGTCCTCGCGGCCCCGTCGGGTCGTGCTCAAGCTCTCCGGCGAGGTGTTCGGCGGCGGCGCGGTCGGTGTCGACCCCGACGTCGTTCAGGGCATCGCCCGGCAGATCGCCACCGTCATCCGCCGCGGCATCCAGGTCGCCATCGTGGTCGGCGGCGGCAACTTCTTCCGCGGCGCCGAGCTGCAGCGGCGCGGCATGGACCGCAACCGCGCCGACTACATGGGCATGCTCGGCACGGTGATGAACGGTCTCGCCCTGCAGGACTTCCTCGAGAAGGAAGGCATCGAGACGCGGGTGCAGACCGCGATCACGATGGCCCAGGTCGCCGAGCCCTACATCCCGCTGCGCGCGATCCGCCACCTCGAGAAGGGGCGCGCGGTCATCTTCGGCGCCGGCGCCGGCATGCCGTACTTCTCCACCGACACTGTCACCGCCCAGCGCGCGTTGGAGATCCACGCCGACATCGTGTTGATGAGCAAGAACGGCGTCGACGGTGTCTACTCCGCCGACCCGCGCGTCGACCCGAACGCGCAGAAGCTCGAAACCGCCACCTTCCAGGAGATTCTCCAGCGCGGGCTGCGCGTCGCCGACCAGGCGGCCTTCAGCCTCTGCGAGGAGAACAAGCTTCCGATGCTGGTCTTCGGCGCCGAGGGCGACGACACCATCGTGCGTGCCGTCAGCGGCGAGAAGATCGGCACTCTGATCACCGCCTGAAGCTTTTACAACCACCGAGCAAAGCAAGGAGGCGAGAAGAGCCGGTGATCGACGAAACCCTCTTCGAGGCCGAAGAGAAGATGGAGAGCGCGGTCGAGCACGCCAAGGAGGAGTTCGCCGCGATCCGTACCGGGCGGGCCACTCCGGCGATGTTCTCCAAGATCCTGGTGGACTACTACGGCGCGCCCACGCCGGTGACGCAGATGGCCTCGGTCGGCGTCCCCGAGCCGCGCATGGTGATCGTCAAGCCGTACGACGCGAGCCAGCTCGGCCCGATCGAGCGTGCGATCCGCGACTCCGACCTCGGCGTCAACCCCAACAACGAGGGCACCCAGCTGCGGATCCACCTGCCGCAGATGACCGAGGAGCGCCGCCGCGAGATGATCAAGGTCGCGCGCACCAAGGCGGAGGAGGGCCGGGTGGCCATCCGCAACGTCCGCCGCAAGGCCAAGGAGCAGATCGACAGGCTCGTCAAGGACGGCGAGACCGGCGAGGACGACGGCCGCCGCGGCGAGAAGGAGCTCGACGACGTGACCCACCGTTACGTCGCGGTCGTCGACGAGCTCGTCAAGCACAAGGAAGCCGAGTTGCTCGAGGTCTGATGTCCTACCTCGAACCGCGTGCCGGGCAGACCTCCGGCGACGACACGAGCGTGCCGGCGCCGCGTCCGCAGCACCTGGGGGACATCATGCCCGAGCCGGAACGAGAGCCCGAGCCCGCCAAGCGTGGGCCCGGGCGGCGTCGTGCCGGAAAAAACGGAAAAAGGGACGGTGGCCGCGCCGGCCGCAACCTCCCGGCCGCCATCGCCGTGGGCGTCAGCCTGGTGCTGCTCGTCCTGGCCTCCCTGCTGATCTGGCCGCCCGCCTTCCCCGGCCTGATCGCCGTGGCCGCCGGCGCCGGCGTCTGGGAGATGACCCGGGCGCTCAAGGCGAGCGGCGCCCAGCCCCCGCTCATCCCGCTGCTCGGCGGCGCGCTGCTGATGGTCGGCCTGGCCTGGCACGACGGCCCCGACTCGCTGCTGGTCGGGCTGGCGGTGACGGTCGTCGCCTCGCTGCTCTGGCGGCTGGCCGACGGGCCGAAAGCCGTGCGCCGCGACTTCACGTCGACCCTGATGATCGCGGTCTACGTGCCGTTCCTGCTCAGCTTCGCGGTGCTGCTCCAACTGCCCGACGCCGACACCGACGGCCGCTGGCGCATCCTCTGCACGCTGTTCGCCGTGGTGCTTTCCGACACAGGCGGGTACGCGGCCGGCGTCTTCCTCGGCAAGCACAAGATGGCCCCGTCGATCAGCCCCGGCAAGACCTGGGAGGGCTTCGCCGGCTCGATCTGCGCCTCGGCCATCGGCAGCGCCCTGTTGCTCTACTTCCTGCTCGACATCCCGTCCTACTGGGGCCTGCTGTTCGGCGCGGTGCTCTCGGTGGTGGCGGTCGTCGGCGACCTGGCCGAGTCGATGCTCAAGCGCGACCTGGGCCTCAAGGACATGAGCCACCTGCTGCCCGGCCACGGCGGCATCATGGACCGGCTCGACTCGATCCTGTTCGCCGTGCCCACCGCGTACCTCCTCTTCGCTGTGATCGCCCACCAGCTATGAGGGACCAACTCGCGCGGCGTGGGAGACTGGATACGCCATGACGATTCTTCCGGTCATCCCGACCAGCCCCGACCAGCCCGACGCGGTCACCACCCGGCGTCGCCCGTCGATGCCCCCGCGCCACCTCGCCGACCTCGATCTCGCGGCCCGCAAGGCGGCCGTCACCACCCTCGGCGAGCCCGCGTTCCGCGCCAAGCAGCTCTCCACGCACTACTTCGGCCGCCTGGTCCGCGACATCGATGCGATGACCGACCTGCCGGCCGCCTCGCGGGAACGGCTCACCGGTGACCTGCTGCCCACGCTGCTGACCCCGGTGCGCGAGCTGGCCTGCGACGACGGCGCCACCCGCAAGACGCTGTGGCGGCTGCACGACGGCGCGCTGGTCGAGAGCGTGCTGATGGGCTATCCCGACCGGGTGACCGCCTGTATCTCCAGCCAGGCCGGCTGCGGTATGGCCTGCCCTTTCTGCGCTACCGGTCAGCAGGGCCTCACCCGCAACCTGTCCATCGCCGAGATCGTCGATCAAGTGGTGTACTTGGCCGGCGTTGCGGCGAGCGGGGCGGTCACCGGCTCACCGCCGCGGCTGTCCCGCGTCGTTTTCATGGGGATGGGCGAGCCGATGGCCAACTATCCCCGGGTGATCGAGGCCGTACGGCGGCTGACGGCGCCCGCTCCGGAGGGTCTGGGACTTTCGCAACGGCACATAACCGTCTCGACCGTGGGTCTCGTGCCCGCAATGCGACGGTTGATCGCGGAAGAGCTGTCTGTGACCCTTGCGCTGTCCCTGCATGCCCCCGATGATGATCTGCGCGATGAGCTAGTGCCCGTCAACCAGCGTTGGAAGGTGGCCGAGGTGCTCGATGCCGCGTTCGACTACGCGGCGCGGACAGGTCGTCGGGTCTCGATCGAGTATGCCCTGATCAGGGACGTGAACGATCAGCCTTGGCGTGCCGACCTTCTCGGCAGGCTCTTGCACGGCAAGCTGGCGCATGTGAATCTCATCCCGCTCAACCCCACACCGGGCAGCAAGTGGGATGCGAGTCCGAAACCGGTCGAGCGCGAGTTCGTGCGCCGCCTGCGTGAGGCGGGCGTGGCGACGACGGTCCGCGACACCCGGGGCCGGGAGATCGATGGAGCGTGCGGCCAGCTGGCCGCGGGCGAGCTCACGGAGGCGAGCGCAGGGGGCGCCGCCGACGCGGAGGTGGCACAGTGACTGGGCGTAGGTCCCAGCGAGCGGAGTGGGAGACGTTGTGACGAGTCAGGGGCAGCGTTTCCGGCGGCGTGCGCTGCGGCGCGGCTACAAGGTCGACGAGGTCGACGGCTTCCTCGACCGCGTCGAGGCCACCCTGGCCGGTGAGCAGATGGGCCCGCCAGTCGGCGCCCAGGAGGTGCACGACGTCGTCTTCCGCGTGCGTTTCGGCGGGTACGACGAGTGGCAGGTCGACCTCCACCTCGACCGGGTGGAGCGGCAACTGGCCGAGCTGGAGGACCGTGGCGGCCGCCCCGCCGACCCGATGCGCGACTCGATGCGCGGTGGCTTGAGCACGGGTGACATCCGCGGCAACACCGGTGACATCCGCGGCAACACCGGTGACATTCGCGGCAACACGGGCGACATTCGCGGCAACACGGGCGACATTCGCGGCGGCATGGCGGGCCGCGGCGCCGGCATGACCGGCGGTGGCGCGGTGGCCGGCATGGGCGCCGGTGGCATGGGCAACGGCGGGATGGGCAACGGCGGCATGTCCGGCCGGATGGCCCCGCCGACCGAGCGCCTGCCCGCCCCGATCCGCGACGACCGGATGCAGCCGCAGCGTCAGCAGATGCCCCCGAGCGACCCGTACGGGCGCTACGAGGAGCCCGCGCCGTCGCCGTACGGCGGTCAGCAGCCGCAGCTCCCGCAGCGGCAGGGCCCACCGCCCGGCTACGACCCGAGCGGTTACGACACGGGCGGCTTCGACGGCTTCGAGGCGGGCCGGCACGGCAAGACCGACATGACCGCCGAGATCCGCATGCCGCGCGACTCCGACCCCCGCGGCGGTTACGGCGACCCCGACCCGCGCAGCGGCTACGGTGGCGCGCCGCCGATGTCCGGCGCCCCGATGAGCGCCCCGCCGATGGGCGGCGGCTACGGCGGCGGCCCGCAGCTGCCCCCGCCGATGGGCGAGCCGGGCGGCGAGCTCTACCGGGTCGACCAGCTGCGCCGCACGTTCCAGGTGCGCCGCTTCGGCAGCGGGTACGACCCGATGCAGGTCGACCGCCTCTTCGAGGGCATCCTGCAGGCGATGACCGGCCGCGGCCCGATGCCCGTGCCCGAGAACGAGCTGGACATGCTTCAGTTCGGCCTGGTGCCGGGCGGCTACTTCGAGGCCGAGGTGGACGCCGCGCTGCGGGAAGTGAAGGACCTCCTGCTCCGGCGCCGGTGACAAGGCGCTGACAAGGCGCTGACAAGGCGCTGACAAGGCGCTGACAAGGCGATGGGAAGCGACAAGAAAGGCCCGCTCGAAGGAGCGGGCCTTTTCGCTTTCGGAAGCGCTACTGATCGTTGGGCTTGAGCCCGTTGCGCCGCAGCACGACGTCGGCGATCACGATGCCGATCAGGCCGACCGCGAAGACCACCAGCCAGATGTTCTCGGTGTTGCCCTCGTGGTTGCCCCAGAAGAACATGAGCATGATGACGGCCGTACCGAGCGCGCCGATCCGGGCCACCTTACGATTGCCCGGCTTGAGCTGGTCGGGAGCGTAGACCGGGTCTTGTTCCGCAGACACGGCGAAAGTCCTTCCTCGCAGGCGATCCCAATACGGTCAAGTCTCGCACGCCGCCTCCGCACGCAAGGCACCAACCCGGACCGGGTACCTTCGGAGCCGTCGGAGAACGACGGAGGAGGAGAAGAAGTGCGGATCACGGGCACCGGCCACGCCAGCATGCGGATCGACACGTCCGCCGGCAGCATTCTGTGCGACCCGTGGGTCAATCCCGCCTATTTCGCCTCATGGTTTCCATTTCCCGATAATTCGCTGCTCGACTGGGAGGCGCTCGGCGACGTCGACTACCTCTACGTCTCCCACCTGCACCGCGACCACTTCGACGCCGCCCACCTCACTCGCTTCATCAGCAAGAAGGCGACGGTGCTCCTCCCGGAGTACCCGACCAGCCAGCTCGAGGACGAGCTGCGCGACCTCGGCTTCACCAAGTTCCTGAAGACCGTGTCGAACGAGGTGCATGAGCTCGACGGCGGCCTCAAGGTGATGATCCAGGCCCTGATCAGCCCGACCGACGGCCCGATCGGCGACTCGTCGCTCTGGGTGGAACACGACGGCGTCCGCCTGCTCAACCAGAACGACGCCCGCCCGACCGACCTGCAGATCTTCAACGAGCTGGGCCACGTGCACGCGCACATGCTGCAGTTCTCCGGAGCGATCTGGTACCCGATGGTCTACGAGCTGCCCGAGGGCGCCAAGACCGCGTTCGGCAAGCAGAAGCGCGACCGCCAGTTCGACCGCACGTGGCGCTACATCGACGACCTCCAGGCCGACCACGTCTTCCCGATCGCCGGCCCGCCCTGCTTCCTCGACGACGAGCTCTGGCAGTTCAACGACATCTTCGGCGACGAGGGGAACATCTTCCCCGACCAATCGGTGTTCATGGCGGAATATGCCAAGGTCGGCGGCAACAACGGAATCGTGCTGCTTCCGGGCTCCGTGACCGAGTTGTCCGCCACGGACGCGACGACCACCCACCCGACCGACGTCGACGAGTTCTTCGCCAACAAGCGGGAACACCTCGAAGAGATGCGTGCGCGGAAGGCCCCGGTCATCGCGGCCGAGAAGGCATCGTGGCGGCATCCCGAGATCGACGTCCTGGGCGAGCTCAAGAAGCGCATCGAGCCCCTGCTCGACGAGTCGATCTACATGGCCCAGGGCGTCGGCGGCCCGGTCCGCTTCGACTTCACCGACACCGACGGCCCGACCGGCAACATCATCGAGTCCATCGTCGTCGACTTCCCCGGCAAGCAGGTCCGCCCCTACGCCGACGAGAAGGTCCGCTACCGCTTCAAGACCGGCCGCGCCCTCGTCGAGCACCTGATCCACATCGACGAGGGCGACTGGGTCAACTCGCTGTTCCTGTCCTGCCGCTTCTCGTCGGCCCGCATCGGGCAGTACAACGAGTTCGTCTACGCGTTCTTCAAGTGCCTCAGCGAGGAGCGCCTGCAATACGCCGAGGGCTGGTACGACGAGCACGAGAAGGCGGTCGAGGCCGAGGACACCCAGCTCGGCGACTGGACGCTGCAGCGCCGCTGCCCGCACCTAAAGGCCGACCTGAGCCGCTTCGGCATCGTCGATGGCAACACCCTGACCTGCCAACTCCACGGCTGGAAGTTCGACCTCCCCAGCGGGCGTTGTCTGACGAGCGTCGGTCACAAGATCCGCGCCGAGAAGACCGCCGAAAAGGCAGATTCCTAAGATCAAATTCATGTCGTGCCTGGGTGGGTGGTACAGATCGTCGCTCCCGCCGAGGCCGCACCGGGGCCCAGCTTCGCCGGCCCTGGCGCTTCATTCTGCGTGAGTGGTCCAAAACCAAACGGCCGTCGCCCTGAGGCGACGGCCGTTGACGTTACGGGGCTTACTTGCCGAGGTCGGCGAGGATGCGCTTCGCGACGTTGTGGCCGGCGGCGCCGATCACGCTGCCGGCCGGGTGGGTACCGGCCGAGCCCGCGTACAGGCCGTCGACGCCCGTGAAATACGGCATGCGGTCGTCGAAGGCCACCGTGTTGTCGACGTGGTGGATGTGGCCGCCGGTGATGCCGAAGTGCTGCTCGATGCCGGGCGGGGTCAGCGGCATCACGTCGGCCACCAGCTCCGACGTGCCCGGCGCGTACCGGTCGCAGATCGCCAGCAGCTTGTCGACATAGCCCGGGAGCTCCGCCTCCCAGGTCGTGCCCTCCAGCTCGTACGGCACCGACTGCACGAACAGCGCCGACGAGTGGTGGCCGGCCTCGTCTTGCAGCGACGGGTCGACGGTCGTGTGCACGTACCACTCGATGGTCGGCTCGTCGGGGAGCCGGCCCGCCTGGACCTCCGCCCACATGGCCCGCAGGGCCGCCATCGGCGATTCCCGGTCGTCCGTGCCGGCCAGCCCGGTCGAGCCCGGCAACAGGTGGATCGTCGACCCGAACGGCGACGCGGCGCCCGCCGGCAGGCAGGAGAACTGCGGGAGCCCGCGCAGCGCCAGGTTGACCTTCATCGTGGTGCCCGGCCGTTTCACGGCCTCCATGCGGGTGGTCAGCGAGGACGGCAACCCGCCCGCGGGGACCAGGCTCATCAGCTGGTACGGGTCGCAGGAGCCGAGCACGACCTTCGCCCGAACCGAGCGGCCGTCGGCCAGCACGACCCCGCTCGCCGCGCCGCCGTCGAGCGTGACGGAGGCGACCCGGGCGTCGGTGAACAGCCGGGCCCCGGCGGCCTGGGCCGCGGCGGCGAACGTGCGCGAGACCGTGCCCATGCCGCCCTCGGCGATCATCCAGGTGCCGTCGGCGCCCGGCAGCCGGCACATGTTGTGCACGAGGAAGTTGTGCCCCGTGCCGGGATCGTCGGGGCCCGCGTTCAGGCCGGAGAGCCCGTCGGTCACCGCGTACATGCTCATGAGCAGCTCGCTCTTGAAGCCGAACCGGGCCAGGTAGTCGGCGACCGAGCCGCGTACGAGATCGATGAACGTGCTTTGCAGCTGCGGCCGGATGTGCCGCTCGGCGATCTCCTCGACGCCGGTCGGCTCCTCGAGCCAGGCCGGCGCGAGGTCGGACCGCAGCGCCGCGATCTCGACCGCCAGCTGCTCGTCGGCGGCCAGGTCGCGCGGCGAGAAGAAGCGCTCCATCTGCGCCCGGGTCGCGTCACGGTCGCGGCCGAACAGCAAGTAGGGCGACCCGGCCGGCCCGGGGGTGGGCAGGAAGTAGTGGGGGTCGCGACGCAGCACGGGAATGTCGACATCGAGGGTGCGCAGCAGCTCGGGCGGCATGAGACCGAGCAGGTACGAGCCCGTGGACTGGCCGAGGCCGGGCACCTTGGCGAACGGTCGCTCGGTGCGGGTCGCCCCGCCCAGCACGCTCGCGGACTCGAGCACGACGACGTCGAGCCCGGCCCGGGCAAGCAGAATCGCGGAGACGAGGCCGTTGTGACCAGCACCGATGATCACAACGTCGGCATGAGCGGGGATGGGGGTCATGACGAGCGAGCGTAGCGCGCCGAATTGAGTGTTCGCTTCGGCGTTTCGTACGCGAAAAGTAGCTCAGAGTTGCTCAACCGATGCCGCACCGCCTGTCTACCCCTGGAACCGGTCCGGGAAGATGGGCGGCATGCGTGACCTCGTACTGCTCGGCTCGACCGGCTCCATCGGCACCCAGGCCATCGACATCGTCCGGCGCAACCCCGACCGGTTCCGCGTGGTGGCTCTCGGCGCGGGCGGCGGCAACGTCGAGCTGCTCGCCGAGCAGGCCCTCGAACTGGGCGTCGACGTCGTCGGCGTGGCGCGCGCGACGGCCGTACAAGATCTGCAATTGGCCGTTTATGCCGAGGCCCAGAAGCGCGGGTATGCGACCGGGGGCTTCCGGATCCCGCGGATCGTGGCCGGACCCGACGCGATGACCGAGCTGGCCCGCGTGCCCTGCGACGTGGTGCTCAACGGCGTCGTCGGCAGCCTCGGGCTCGCGCCCACCCTCGCGGCGCTGGAATCCGGCCGCATCCTCGCGCTGGCCAACAAGGAGTCGCTGGTCGCCGGCGGCCCGCTCGTGCGCCGGCTGGCCAAGCCGGGCCAGATCATCCCGGTCGACTCCGAGCACTCGGCGCTCGCCCAATGCCTGCGCGGCGGCACGGCGGCCGAGGTGACCAAGCTCATCCTGACCGCGAGCGGCGGCGCCTTCCGTGGCCGGCGGCGCGAGGAGCTGACCGCCGTCACCCCGGAGGACGCGCTCAAGCACCCGACGTGGGACATGGGCCCGGTCGTCACGATCAACACGGCCACGATGGTCAACAAAGGGCTCGAGGTGATCGAGGCGCACGAGTTGTTCGGGGTGGCCTACGACGACATCGAGGTGATGGTGCACCCGCAATCGGTGATCCACTCGATGGTCGAGTTCGCCGACGGCTCGACGTTGGCGCAGGCCAGCCCGCCCGACATGCGCCTGCCGATCGCCCTGGCCCTGGCCTGGCCGGACCGGGTGCCGGGGGCGGCGAGCGCGGTGAACTGGCGGGAGGCGCACAACTGGGAGCTGCGCCCGCTCGACGACGAGGCGTTCCCGGCCGTACGCCTCGCGAAGGACGCCGGTCGCGCCGGCCACTGCCGCCCGGCCATCTACAACGCCGCGAACGAGGAGTGTGTGGCCGCGTTCGTCGCCGGTCGGCTACCTTTTCTGGGCATCGTCGACACCCTGGAACAGGTCCTCGCATCGGCTCCCGAATTTGCCGAGCCGGGTACCGTCGAGGACGTGCTTGCCGCCGAGGCATGGGCCCGTGCCCAGGCACAGCGGATGATCGCAACTGTGGCTGAAGGAGCCTGATGCTGTACTGGCTGGGAGTGGCCGGTTTCGCGCTGACCATCCTGATCTCGGTTAGCCTGCACGAGGCCGGCCACATGATCACCGCCAAGCGCTTCGGAATGAAGGTGACGAGGTACTTCGTCGGCTTCGGTCCGACGATCTTCTCGTTCCGGCGAGGCGAGACGGAGTACGGCCTCAAGGCCATCCCGCTCGGCGGCTTTTGCAAGATTGTCGGAATGACGCCGCAGGACGACGACGTCGAGCCGGAAGACCAGCCCCGCGCCATGTGGCGGTTCCCGGTCTGGAAGCGGACGATCGTCATGTCCGCGGGCTCGATCACCCACTTCCTGCTCGCCCTCGCGGCAGCCTGGGTGGTGGCGTTCACGCTCGGCCTGCCCAACACGCACTTCCCGACGACGAACGCCGACGAGGCCAAGCAGAAGGCGTACGTCACGGTCTCCGACTGCACGTGGATCACGATCCCGACCACCCAGCAGGACTGCGTCCCCGGCCAGAACGGCGGGATCACCGGACCGGCCTATGCGGCCGGCATCCGGGACGGCGACCTGATCACCAATGTCGGCGGCACGCCGATCGCCACCTACGGCGACCTGACCGGCGCGATCCGCTCCCTGCCGGCCGGCAAGGTCGACTTCGAGTTCGTCCGCGACGGCGTCACCAAGACCGTCCAGGTCGACCTGGTGACCGCCAACCGCGCGCCGCTCACCGACGAGGACGGCAGCGGGCCGACCAGCGAGGTCTCGGTGGGCGCGCTCGGCTGGGACAACGTCGGCGTCCCCGGCACGATCAAATACAACGCGGCCTCGGCCGTCCCGGCCACGTTCAACTACGGCTGGTTCATCGTCGAGAACACGTTCAAGTCACTCGGCAAGATCCCCTCGAAGGTGCCGGCCCTCTGGCATTCGCTGACCGGCAGCGAGCGCGACCCCGACACCCCGATCAGTGTGGTCGGCGCGAGCCGGCTCGGCGGCGAGGCGATCGAGCACGGCGTGCCCGAGCTGTTCCTCAACATCTTCATCACGCTGAACATCTTCATCGGCATCTTCAATCTGCTGCCGCTGCTCCCGCTCGACGGCGGTCACATCGCGATCGCCTGGTTCGAACGGGCGCGCTCCTGGCTCTACGGCCGGCTGCGCAAGCCCGACCCGGGCCGCGTCGACTACTACAAGCTGATGCCGATCACGTACGCGGTCATCCTCATCGGCGGCGCGTTCACCCTGTTGACCGTGACCGCGGACATCGTCAACCCGATCCAGATCTTCAATAGGTGATGCCACAGTGACCGCTGTCAGTCTCGGTATGCCGGCCGTTCCCCCGCCGCCGTTGGCGCCCCGGCGGAAGAGCCGTCAGATCATGGTGGGCAACGTGCCGGTCGGCGGTGGCGCCCCGGTGAGCGTCCAGTCGATGACGACCACGCTCACCTCCGACATCAACGCCACCTTGCAGCAGATCGCCGAGCTCACCGCCTCGGGCTGCCAGATCGTGCGGGTCGCCGTGCCGTCGCAGGACGACGTCGAGGCGCTGCCCGCGATCGCCAAGAAGTCGCAGATCCCGGTGATCGCCGACATCCACTTCCAGCCGAAGTACGTCTTCGCGGCGATCGACGCCGGCTGCGCGGCGGTCCGGGTCAACCCGGGCAACATCCGCCAGTTCGACGACAAGGTCAAGGAGATCGCGAAGGCGGCCTCCGACGCCCGCATCCCGATCCGGATCGGCGTCAACGCTGGCAGTCTCGACAAGCGCCTGCTGGAGAAGTACGGCAAGGCCACCGCCGAGGCCCTGGTCGAGTCGGCTCTCTGGGAATGCTCGCTATTCGAGGAGCACGGCTTCCGCGACATCAAGATCTCGGTGAAGCACAACGACCCGGTCGTCATGATCAGGGCGTACCGGCAGCTTGCCGAGCAATGCGATTACCCGCTGCACCTGGGCGTCACCGAGGCCGGCCCGGCATTCCAGGGCACGATCAAGAGCTCGGTGGCGTTCGGCGCGCTGCTGGCCGAGGGCATCGGCGACACCATCCGGGTGTCGCTTTCCGCCCCGCCGGTCGAGGAGATCAAGGTCGGCAACGCGATCCTCGAGTCGCTGGGCCTGCGCGAGCGCGGCCTCGAGATCGTGTCCTGCCCGTCCTGCGGCCGTGCCCAGGTCGACGTGTACACGCTCGCCGAGCAGGTTACCGCGGCCCTGGAGGGCTTCCCGGTGCCCCTGCGGGTGGCGGTCATGGGTTGCGTCGTGAACGGCCCCGGTGAGGCTCGTGAGGCCGATCTGGGCGTGGCCTCCGGCAACGGCAAGGGCCAGATCTTCGTGAAGGGCAAAGTGATCAAGACGGTGCCCGAGTCGGTGATCGTCGAGACCCTGGTGGAAGAGGCGCTCCGCCTCGCCGACGAGATGGGCGCCGACCTCCCCGACGAGTTGCGTGAGCTCATGCCTGGCCCGCAGGTAACGGTGCACTGAAATAAAGGTAAATGGGGGGCCGAAAGGCCCCCCATTTTTCGTGTGGTCATCAAAAGCGTGTTAGCTTTGCGCGCCCTTGGAATTCGGTTAATCCGCCCAGACGGGTGATGATCGGGTGGTCACGCCGCCTGCGCTGTTCTATCCTGCGGCCTTCGCCGTTCGCCGCTCCGCTTGTTCGAAGAGACGCCCCTCGCCGAAAGCGAATCGTTGAAATGCCGAATGACGACCTTGAAGTAACTGTTCTGCTGCCCTGTCTCAATGAGGCAGAGACGCTCGAGGTGTGCGTCCGCAAAGCACTGACCTCGCTGGCCGAGCTGGGCGTCGAGGGCGAGGTGCTGGTGAGCGACAACGGCTCCACCGACGGCTCGCAGGACATCGCCCGCGCCGCCGGCGCCCGCGTCGTCCACGCCCCGATCCGCGGCTACGGAGGCGCCCTTCTCAACGGCATCGAGCACGCCCGGGGCAAGTACATCATCATGGCCGACGCCGACGACTCGTACGATCTGTCCCATCTGGGCCCGTTCATCGAGGGCCTGCGCGCCGGCCACGACCTCGTCATGGGCAACCGGTTCCGCGGCGGCATCGCCCCCGGCGCTATGCCGCCCCTGCACCGCTACCTGGGCAACCCGGTGCTGTCCTGGCTGGGCCGGGCGCTGATCGGCCTCAACGGCATCAAGGACTTCCACTGTGGCATCCGCGGCTTCAACCGCGACCGCATCCGCGAGCTCGACCTGTGCATGCCCGGCATGGAGTTCGCCTCCGAGCTGGTCGTCCGCGCGAAGCTGAGCGGCTACGACATAATCGAGGTGCCCACCACGCTGCGGCCCGACGGCCGCAGCCGCCCGCCACACCTGCGCACCTGGCACGACGGCTGGCGCCACCTGCGCTTCCTGCTGGTCTTCGCCCCGCGCCGCACGCTCATCTGGCCGGGCCTGATCGTGTTCGTGCTCGGCGTGCTCGGCACCGGCCTGCTGTCCTTCGGCCCCCGCACGATCGGCAGCGTCCAGTTCGACATCAACGCCCTGGCGTACACCTGCGTGGCGATCCTGGTCGGTGCCCAGCTCGTCCTGTTCGGAGGCTTCGCCGAGCTCTACGGCCGCTTCGAGGGCCTGGTGCGCGACCACGCGCTGAGCCGCTGGGTCCGCTGGCTGAGCTTCGAGCGCTGCGTCGCGATCGGCCTGGCCCTGATCGTCGCCGGCCTGGCCGGCACGATCCTGGCCTTGACCCACTGGGGCGAGACCGGCTTCGGCAACCTCGACCCGCGCGGCACGATCCGCCTGGTGCTTCCCTCCGCCACCGCGATCGCCCTGGGCGTGATCAGCGTCTTCGCCGGCCTGTTCGCCAGCCTCCTGACCCTGCGCGGCGTCCGCACCGCCACCACCCTCACCGAACGCATCCCCCGCCAGCGCGCCGGCGACCGCACCCTCACCAGCGCCTGAAGAATCTGATTCGATTCGCCCGGCGTCAGTCGGACACCTCAATCACGACGTCGGCCGGCCGCCGGGGCTCGAACAGCATCTCCGGTGCGGGCCACGCGGCCGGGGGAGGGCCGCCGACGCACATGTACTCCAAGCGGTCGAGCACTCCGTCCCGTCCGAAGAGCAACACCGCGTCGCCGTCCGTGCCGGACACCTTGGCGTCGGCGATGAGCTCGAGGCCGTCGTCCGGTCCACTTCGGAAGTCGACTGTGGGGCAGCCGCACACGCAGCCACTCACCACGCGCAGATCGGCGATCTGCGTCCAGAACAGGATCCCGTCCAGGTTGTCCAGGAGGACGGACACGATCGCAATCTCGTCTTGGCTGAGTCGCCGGCCCGTTTCCGCGTTCATGACATCAGGTTGACAGATCGAATCGAGCCCCTCTGAGCTGGACTTTCTCATCCGGCCGGGCCAGGCTGGCACGCATGCGATCACGGATGCCTGGCATGTGGTGGGGCACGGCCATCGAGGCGCCCGACCCTGCGGCCTTGGCCCGCTTCTACGCCGACCTCCTGGAGTGGCCGATCGTCCACGAGGAACCGGGCACGTCCATCCTGGGCACTCCGGGCGGCGCGTTCATGGTCTTCCAGCAGGCCACCGACTACACGCCGCCCACCTGGCCGCCCGAGCCGGGCGCCCAGCGCCCGATGATGCACCTGGACTTCCAGGTGGCCGATCTGGACGACGCCGTCGGCGAGGCCCTGAGTCTGGGCGCCAAGCTTTCGCCGACCCAGCACCGAGAGAACGTCCGCGTCCTCTTCGACCCGGCCGGCCACCCGTTCTGCCTGTGCCGCGACGACTAGGCACCGCCGTCCTGCTCGAGGCGCTCGCGGCCTGTCACCGTTGGGCGGGCGTGCGTGCTGCGTGGTCGCGGTGAGTGTGGCCCGTCGCGGTTGGTCGGTGGCTGGGCTGGGCGTGCCATGGCGGGGGCGGTGCCTGGTCGCGGTGAGTGCGGCCCGTCGCGGTTGGTCGGTGGTTGGGCTGGGCCCGCCGCCCCGGGCCCGCCGCCCCGGGCCCGCCTGGCCCACTCTGCCGCGCCAGACCTCAGCCCGCGCTGGAGCTTGTTGAATTGCGGTTCGACGCGAACAGGAAGTCATTGGCCTTGCGCGACGGGCCGCACCCACCGCGGCCACCCCCGAGCCCGCGATCACGCCGAGCCCGCGCCCACGCCACGCGCCGCACGAGTCGGGGTGCCGGTAAGGACTCCGTCACCAGGTGCCAGGTAGCTGTCAGTAATCCGGGCTTGACCCGAGTGCTGGTTCGCGGGAGGCTTTCGCCTCGTTATGGTGGCGCGCGGGGGCGGGGGCCCGCCGAGGCCTGGGAGCCGGGTTGGCCCGTCCGTTGGAGTTCGACGAGTTGGTGGAGCACTTCACGCTCGTTGACGAGGATTTGAAGCTGCTGCGGAACAAGTCGGGGCCGACGAGGCTCGGATTCGCCTTGTTGATGAAGTTCCTGATCTGGAGGGGTCGCTTCCCACAGGGGCGGGCGGAGTTCCCGGACAACGCGGTGGATCACGTTGCTCGGCAGGTGGGAGTCTCGGCGGCGGAGGTGGGTCTGTACGACTGGGACGGGCGGCAGATCAAGCGGCATCGGGTGGTGTTGCGCCGGGTGTTGGGTTTTCGGGAATGTTCGGTCGCGGACGCGGAGAAGTTGACGTTCTGGCTGGCGGGCAGCGTCGCGCACGCCGAGCGGCGGGTCGAGCAGGTCCGGCTGGAGTTGTTGGCGCACTGCCACGCCGAGCGGATCGAACCGCCGGAACGCACACGGGTGGACCGGATCGTGGCCTCGGCCCTGCGGCAGGCTGAGGAGGCGTTGTTCGCCCGGGTCGCTGGCAGGCTGGGCGCACCGGTGGTGACGCGGCTGCTGGATCTGGTGGCACCGGCCGCCAGCCGTGACAGCACCGGTCGTGACGATCCGGCCGGGGTGTTGGCGCTGATCCGGTCGGTGCCGGGCAACGTCAGCCTGGAATCGATGCTGACCGAGATCGACAAGCTGCTCGCGGTGCGGGCGGTGGCGATACCGGCGGACGTGTTCGCCGGGGTGGCACCGAAGGTGGTAGCCGGGTGGCGGGCCCAGGCGGCGGTGGAGTCGCCGTCGCATCTGTGGGCGCACCCGAACCGGGACAAGACGGTGACACTGTTGGCGGCGCTGTTGCAGGCCCGGCAGCGGGAGATCACCGACGCCCTGGTGGAGTTGCTGATCTCCACGGTGCACCGGATCGGGGCGCGGGCCGAGAAGCGGGTCACCGCGGAGTTGGTCAACGCGTTCAAACGGGTGACCGGCAAGGAGAACATCCTGTTCGCCGTGGCCGATGCCGCGTTGGCCGCACCGGACGACCCGGTGCGTCAGGTGGTGTTCCCCGCCGTGCGGGGTGGGGAGGCGACCGTGCGGGACCTGGTCCACGAGTACAAGACGAAAGGCCCGGTGTACCGGCGGATCGTACGAACCACGTTGAAGGCGTCCTACACCAACCACTACCGGCGCGGCCTGATCCGGCTGGTGCAGGTACTCGCTTTCCGCAGCGGCAACAGCGTCCACCGGCCGGTCCTTGATGCTTTGGAGCTGGCTGGCCGGTACAGCACGGCGGGAAATCTGAAGTACTACCCGCTCGCCGAACGGCCCCCGGCGCATCGCGGCACCGGCGGGGACTGGGCCGACCTAGTCTCCACGGTCGACAACCAGGGCCGGCGACGCACGGTGCGGATGGCCTACGAGGTGGCCACCTTCCAGGCGTTGTGCGACCAACTGCGGTGCAAGGAGATCTGGGTCGACGGGGCGGAGAAGTGGCGCAACCCTGACGAGGACCTGCCCCACGACTTCGACGAACGACGGTCGGAGCACTACTCCCGGCTACGAAAACCGCTCGATCCGAGCGAGTTCATTGCCACCCTCCAGACCGAGATGCGCGCCGAACTGGGCGCCCTGGACGACGAACTGCCCCGGCTGGGGTGGGTCGACGTCGCCGAACGCAAGGCCGGCGCCATCCGGCTCAGCCCGCTGGACGCCGAGCCCGAACCGCGCAACCTGCGCCAGATCAAGGCCGAGGTACACCGCCGGTGGGGCACCGTCCCGCTGATCGACATGCTGAAAGAGGCGGTGCTGCGCACCAGCTGCCTCAACGTCGTCACCTCCGTCGCCGGGCGGTCCGCCATCGGTGCCGAGGACCTGGCCGAGCGGCTTTTGCTCGCCATCTACGGCTACGGCACCAACACCGGCATCCGGGCGGTCGCCGCCGGCGAACACGGCCACAGCGAAGACGACATCCGCTACGTACGCCGCCGCTACCTGAGCCCCGACGCGGCCCGGGCCATCGCCGTGCAGATCGCCAACGCCACCTTCACCGCCCGCGCCCACACGATCTGGGGTGAGGGCTCCACCGCGGTGGCGTCGGACTCCACCCACTTCCGGGCCTTCGACCAGAACATATTCACCGAATGGCATTCCCGATACGGAGGCCGCGGAGTGCTCATCTACTGGCACGTCGAACGCGGCTCGGTGGTGGTGCACTCCCAACTGCTGTCCTGCTCGGCGTCGGAGGTCCATGCGATGGTCGAGGGGGCGATCCGGCACGGCACCTCGATGAGCGTGGCCGGCAACTACGTCGATTCCCATGGCCAGTCCGAAATCGGGTTCGGGATCACCCGACTGCTCGGCTTCGACCTGCTGCCCCGGATCAAGCAGATCAACAAGGTGCGGCTGTACCGGCCGGCGAGCGGCGAGCCGGACGTCTACCCCCGCCTGCAACCGGCGTTGACCCGCCCGATCCGGTGGGACCTGATCGCCCAGCAGTACGACCAGATGGTCAAGTACGCCACCGCGATCCGGGTCGGCACCGCCTCCACCGAGGCGATCCTGCGCCGGTTCACCCGCACCGCGTCGCACCCGACCTATGCGGCGATGCTGGAGGTCGGCCGCGCGCAGAAGACCATCTTCACCGCCCGTTACCTACGGCTCCGCGAGCTGCAGCGGGAGATCAACAGCGGGTTGAACGTGGTCGAGTCCTGGAACCGCGCCAACACAGTCGTGTGCTACGGCAAGGGCGGGGAACTGGCCACCAACCGCCGCGAGGAACAGGAAATGACCATGCTGTGCCTGCGGATCCTGCAGGCCGCCCTGGTGTACGTCAACACCCTGATGCTGCAGGACGTCCTCGCCGACGACGACTGGGCGGCGTTGCTGACGGGAGCGGACCGGCGCGGGCTGACCCCGTTGTTCTGGCAGCACGTGCTGCCCTACGGCGAGATCCGTCTCGACATGAGTCGCCGCCTCGGCCTGGCCGTCGCACCGGCAGGTGGCGATGCGTAGCCTGTTCGCTCAGTGGTGGCGTTGGCCGTGGATGGTGCTGGCCGGTATCGGGATTGCCGCGTTGGCGTGGCGGTGGCTGGCCCCGGCGGTGGCTGCCTACATCGGTGCTGACCTGTCCACCCGTGACCAGTACAGCAGCGTGTACGCCCTCCCGGTCGGGGTGGCGTCGCTGTTGGTGTCGATCCTCGGCCCGATCCTCCAGGCCAGGCAGGACCGCCGCGCCGCGCAGGAGGCATCGGCCGGGCCGGTCACCCCACCCGCACCCGGCATGGCGTCGTTGGCCGTACCCGATGTTGGTTCGGCCGAGCAGGTCCGCGGCCGGAACACCCTGATCACCGAACTGGTCGGGCTGTACCGGTGGCGGGCCCGGCGTGAACCGCGGGTACGGGTGCTGCACGGCATGGGCGGAGTCGGCAAGACCACCGTCGCCGTGCAGGTCGCCCACCGCGTGCAGAATCGCGGGGTGACGGTGTGGTGGATCTCCGCCGCTGAGGCCACCGATCTGCAGACCGGGATGCGGCAACTGGCCCGCCGCCTCGGCGCCACCGCTCAAGAACTCGACCGCGACTGGGCTGACAACGCCCCCGATGTGCTGTGGCGCCGCCTCGCCGCCTACCCGCGGCGGTGGCTTCTCGTCATCGACAACGCCGACGATCCACGCCTGCTGGCACCCGCCCACGAAACCGTCGCCGCCGCACGCGGCTGGATCCGCCCGATCACCGCCGCCCGCGGGGCGCTGCTGGTCACCAGCCGCGACGGCGACCCCGACGGATGGGGTACCTGGTGCCACCTGCACCCGGTCGAGACATTGTCGACCACCGACGGCGCCCGCGTTCTCCTCGGCCTCGCCGGGCACCGGGCCGGCACCGAGGAACAGGCCGCGGCTCTCGCCGCCCGCCTCGGCGGGCTCCCGCTCGCCCTCACCCTGGCCGGCCGGTACCTCGCCGACGCCAACCGGCTACCCCTGCCCGGCGCCGTCACCACATTTGCCGCCTACCAGGCGGCCCTGACCGCCGATGGTCTCACCACCGTGTTCTCCGACCCCGACCAACCCTCGACCAGCGTCGAGGCCCGTCGCATCATCGCCCGGACCTGGGAATTGTCACTGACCCTGCTCGAACACCGCGGCCTGGCAACGGCGCGGACCCTGCTGCGGCTGCTGTCCGTGCTCGCCGACGCCCCGATCCCCTACCAGCTCATACTCGACCCAGCCGTCCTGGCGGTGTCCCCGCTGTTCACCGGCATCGACGCCGCACACCTACGCGGCCTGCTCCACGCGCTGGGCGCCCTCAGCCTGCTCGACCTCACCACCAACACCGCCGAACCGGACCCGCCCACCGGCCACGCCGTGGCCACGCTTCGCCTGCACCCACTGATCCGCGACGCCAGCCTGCATCACCTGCACACCGTCGGGCAGGCCCAGTACTTCGCCCTTGCCGCGCAGCTGCTTGACATCGCCACCACCTACATCGGCCCCCACAACGACCCCGCCATATGGCCCACCTGGCAGCTCCTCGCCCCCCATCCCCTGCATTTGCTGACATCGGTGACCGCCTCCACTAACCCAGACCCGGAAGCGGTCAAACACGCGGTCCGGGCCGCGCTACGCGTCACCGAGTACCTTGCCGCCAACGGCCTGTACACCGCCGCCATGGACGAATCCAACATCATCTGCGAGACCTGCCGAGAGATCCTTGGCGCCGAGCATCCAATCGCCTTGGATGTGCGGGTCACTCTCGCCCGTTGGACCGGATTCGCTGGGAATGCAGTGGCCGCCCGAGATCAGCTCGCCGCACTGCTCCCACTACACGAGCGAATCCTCGGCCCCGAGCACCCCGACACCCTGACTACGCGGCACCACCTCGCCCGCTGGACTGGACGGGCCGGGGATGAAATAGGCGCCCGAGACCAGTTCGCCGCGCTGCTTTCACTACGTGAACGGATCCTCGGCGCCGAGGATCCGTTCACCCTGGCTACGCGGGTAACCCTCGCCTACTGGACCGGACGGACTGGGAATGCGGTGGCCGCCCGCGACCAGTACACGGCGGTGCTCCTACTACGCGAGCGAATCCTCGGCGCCGAGCATCTCGACACCCTGTCTGTCCGAGCCAGCTTGGCGTACTGGACTGGAAACGCCGGGGATGCAGTAGCCGCCCGCGACCAGTACACGGCGGTGCTCCTACTACGCAAGCGGATCCTCGGCGCCGAGCACCCCCAGACTCTGACCGCGCGGGTCAACCTCGCCTACTGGACTGGACATGCCGGGGATGCGGTGGCTGCCCGCGACCAACTCGCCGCGGTGCTCCCGCTACGCGAGCGCGTCTCCGGCCCCCAGCACCCCCAGACAATAGATGTCCGGGCCGGCCTGGCCCGCTGGACTGGACATGCCGGAGATGCGGTGGTTGCCCGCGACCAACTCGCCGCGGTGCTCCCGCTACGCGAGCGCGTCTCCGGCCCCGAGCACCCCGACACGTTGGATGTCCGGGCCGGCCTTGCCCATTGGACTGGACATGCCGGGGATGCGGTGGCTGCCCGCGACCAACTCGCCGCGGTGCTCCCGCTACGCGAGCGCGTCTCCGGCCCCCTGCACCCACGGACAATAGATGTCCGGGCCGGCCTTGCTTTCTGGAGTAGCCGCGTTCAGCCATGACCTCCTGCCCCATCGCAAACGGTCGTCTGCGATAGACCCCACCCAAAGCGATCATGAACATCGGCAACCGCAGGTCACCGCCCCGCCCAGGTCTCACATTCGCCCATCACATTTCCAACACCACACAACGTGGCAGTTATGATGGGTTGCGATAGTGTTCCGGGCCATGGGTCACAAGATCGGATACGCCCGGGTCTCCACCGCCGACCAGGACCCGCAACTCCAATTGGACGCACTGGCCGCCGAGGGCTGCCTCAAGATCTACACCGACACCGCGACCGGCACCAAAGCCGACCGCCCACAGTGGAACGCCTGCCTCGTCGACCTACGCCCCGGCGACACCCTGATCATCTGGAAGATCGACCGGCTCGGCCGCAACCTGCGCGACCTGATCGACATCGTCACCGCCCTCGAAGCCCGCGATGTCGCGGTCAAATCGCTGACCAACGGCATCGTGGACACCACCACCGCCCAGGGCAAGCTCGTCTTCGGCATGTTCGCCCTCATGGCCGAGTACGAAGCCGCCCTGATCAAGGAACGGACCATGGCCGGGCTGGCCGCTGCCCGGGCCCGCGGCCGCAACGGCGGCCGCAAGCCGAAGATGACCCCAGACCTGATCGCCAAGGCACAACGGATGTACGACTCCCGCCAGTTCACCATGGCCGAAATCGCCGCCTCCTGCGGCGTCACCCCCATGACGATCTACCGCAACATCCAGACCACCGCGCCGGTGCAGCTACCTGGCACTTCCTGACAGCTTCCTTACCCGCTCCCCGAGTCGGATCAGAAGAGGATCGTTGCGAAGGAGCCGGCCGACACGAACCCACACCGAGCGTAAACACGCCGTGCCGGCAGGTTGTAATCGTTGACGTACAGGCTCACGGTCGGTGACACCCGCCGCAGCGCGTCGCGGACCACCGCGGCCATGGCCGGCGCCGCCAGGCCCCGGCCGCGGAACTCGGGGTCGATCCACACGCCCTGCACCTGCGTGGTGCGGCGGGTGACGATCGCCAGTTCGGCCTTGAAGATGACCCGGTCGCCCAGGAAGCGGGCGTACGCGCGCTTTCCCTTCACCAGCTCGGCGATGCGGCGCTTGTAGCCCCGGCCGCCGTCGTCGAGCAGGGGTGAGACGCCGACCTCCTCGGTGTACATCGACACGGCCGCGGGGAAGAGTTGGTCGACCTCGCCGGGGCGCACCAGCCGCACGTCGGGGTCGGGGACGATCAGCGGATCACGTTCCGCGACCAGCAGCGGCTGGTTGGGCCGGACGTCGCGAGCGCGGCCCCAATACCCTCCGAGACGGTCCCAGAGGTCGAGGACCTGGTCGGAACGGCCGATGATCGACGAGCAGATGCGGGCGTCGGTGCCGAGCAGGTCGGCGAAGGCCGCGGTGGCGGCGGGTGTCGAGCAGACCGGCACCAGGTGGGCGCCGGACCAGATGATCGACTCGACGCGCCGGCCCGGGCCGTAGCCGAAGACGCGGCCGTCGGAGCGCCACCAGTTCAGGCCGTGGGCGGCCACTCGCTCGGCGATCTGGGCGCCCGCATAGGGATCGCGGTCGAGAATCTTCTCGACCGCGGCGCGCTCGGACTCCCCGAGCTGGCGAATGGGCACCGTCAGCACAGGTATCACATTGCCAGATCCGGCGGTCCCGACACGCGTCGCAACCCCCTCTCTTCAAGAAACCCTTGCGTCCGATGCATTGCCGATATATCGTCAAACTATCGACGACAGAACGGAGATAGTCATGAGGCACCACACCGAAGGTTTCCACGGCCACCGCATGCGTGGCGGGTTCGGTCCCGGTTTCCCGTTCGGCCCCGGCGGTTTCGGCCCCGGTGGCTTCGGCCCCGGCGGTCCATTCGGCCCCGGTGGTCCCGGACCGAGGGGGCGCCGCGGAGGCCGCGGCAGCCGGCTCAACGTCCGCCCCGCGGTGCTCGCGCTGCTGCTCGAGCGGCCCATGCACGGCTACGAGATGATTCAGGAGCTCGACTCCCGCACGAACGGCATCTGGCGTCCGAGCCCCGGCTCGGTCTACCCGACCCTCCAGCTCCTGGAGGACGAGGGCCTCATCGAGGCGGAGGCCGAGGGCGGTCGCAAGAGCTACCACCTGACCGACGCGGGCCGTCCCGAGGCCGAGGCCGCGGCGCAGAACCCGCCGTGGGCGAGCATCGGCGACGACACCATGTCCCAGGTGCAAGACTTCCGCGACGCGGCGGTCGGCATCATGAGCGCGCTCAAGCAGGTCGGCTTCAGCGGCACGCCCGAGCAGCGTCAGAAGGCGCTCGAGGTGCTCAACGAGACAAAGCGCAAGCTCTACGCGATCCTCGCCGACGAGGGCTCGATCTGAGCGGAAGATCTTTCTCCAGCGGGGGGCTCAGGCTGAGCGGGAAGGCGCACTCTTCGGGGTGCGCCTTCCCTTTTTGCGCGTACGAGGCGAGGGCCGCACCCCACCGCAGTCGGGGCAGTTCCCGCCGTTGCGGGCCGGCCAGGCGCGGCACAAGGCCATACCCGGCCGCCGGGCCGGCGGCTGGTTAGCAGCCCAGCGCGGTGAGAGTCTCGAGGAGGGCCGTTGGTCCGCCCGCCTCTATGGTCGGCGTCGGAAGCAGGGCCATCACCGGGACCGTCACGCCGGCGGCCGCGTATCGCTCGACCTTGGCCCGGCATTGGTCCGGGGTGCCGTGGACGATCAGGTCGTCCACCACGTCGTCGGGGATCGTGGCGAGGGCCGCCTTGCGCTCGCCGGCCGCCCACGCCCGCCACATCGGGGTCAGCACCTCGTCGCGGCCGAGCCAGCGGTGGAATGCGGCGTAGGCCGGAACCGTCAGATAGGCCGCGATCAGGCGGCGGCCCACGTTGCGGGCGAAGGCCGCGTCGTCCGTGGGGCAGACGAAGATGCGGGCGGCGACCTCGAAATCGGGCGACGAGGACTTCGCCTCGGCCAGGGCCGTGGTCACATCGGCGGCCGAGAGCCAGTTCAGGATCACCCCGTCGGCCTCGGCGGCGGCCAGGCGCAGCATGCCGGGGCGTAGCGCGGCCAGCAGGATCGGCGGCGGCGTCGCGGGCGGGCGCTCGAGGCGGAAGCGGCGCAGCGCGAACGTGCCGTAGTCGTGGTCGACCATCTCGCCGGCCAGCGCGGCCTTGAGGAAGCGCAGCATGTCACGGCTGCGCGCGTACGGCTCGGAGAAGTCGACCGCGTTCCAGTCGCCGACCACGACCGGGGACGACGAGCCGATGCCCAGCTGGAAACGGCCCGGCGCGGCCTCGGCCAGCGCGGCAGCGCTCATCGCGAGCAGGCCCGGTCCGCGGGTGAAGACGGGTGTGATGGCGGTGCCCAGCCGCATCGACGGCGACCAGGCCGCGGCCATCGCGAGCGGCGTGAACGCGTCGGTCCCGGCCACCTCTGAGGACCACACGTCGGTGAAGCCGGCCCCGGCCAGCGCCTCGTAGACGGCCCGGTGCCCGGCCAGCGGAACCCCGCCGAGGGGAACGGTCATGCCCCATCGCATCGACATGCGCTTGATCCTGCCTGGCGCGAAGAGTGAGGTCCACCACGGTGTGGCATATACCTACTCGCGGGTATCTTTTTGAACTGACTGGTCAGTGCAAAAAGGGAGTCGATGATGCCGGTGCTCACCGCCAGCGGCGCAGGGGTTCGTCAGCGCCGCCGCTGGCTCTTCCAGGACCTCGACGTTTCGGTCGAGCCGGGCGAGGTCGTCGCGGTCGTGGGCCCGCCGGGCAGCGGCCGTACGACGCTGCTGCTGTCGCTGGCCCACCGCTTCCGGCTCTCGGCCGGCAAGGTCGCCATCGACGGCGACGCCGCGCTCGGTCACGTGCCCGGCGTGACCGATCCCGAGCCCGTGTTCACGGTCGCCGAGCACGTCCGCGAGCGCCGTTCCCTGCTGGGTCGCCGTCACGCCGAGCCCGGCGACCTGCTGGGTCTCGACCCGCACAAGAGGGGCCGCGACCTCAGCCCGTACGAAAAGCAGCTCTTGGGGCTGGTCTTGGCCCGCATGGCGAATCCGCAGGTGATCGCGCTCGACGGCCTGGACGACGGCCTCGATGCCGACGAGCAGGCCTGGCTGCTGAAGGAGCTGAACGAGATCGCCGCCGGCGGCACGGCCGTCGTCTTCACGGCCCGTGACATCGACCCCGCCCAGGTGACGACGGTGATCCACCTCGGCATGAACATGGAGGAGAAGCGATGAAGGCGTTGTCGCTGGCGGGGATGGAGCTCAAGCGGTTCATGCGTAGCCGCCTGACCGCCGCCGCCCTGGCCGTCCTGGCCGTGGTGCCGCTGCTCTACGGCGCGCTCTACCTCTACGCGTTCTGGGACCCTTACGGCCGGCTCAACCACATCCCGGCGGCGCTCGTCGTCGAGGACCGGACCGCGACCGCGAGCGACGGCACCAAGGTGCACGCGGGCCAGGACCTGGCCGACGAGCTTGAGCGGCGGGAGATCTTCGACTGGCACGTCACCGACGAGAAGGGCGCCGAAGCCGGGCTGACGAGCGGCAAGTACCAGATCATGCTGCGGATCCCGGCGGACTTCTCGGCGAACCTGGTCACCGGCCCCGATGACGGCGCCACGGCGGAGACCGCGCAGCTGCGTGCGGTCAGCGACGACGCGACCAACTACCTGAGCGGCGTCTTCGCGCGGACCGCCTTCGACGAGGTGCGCGCCGCGGCGGCATCCGGCGCCTCGGCCGGCTACTACGACAAGATGCTGATCGGCTTCACCGACCTCAAGGAGCAGACCCAGCAGGCCGCCGACGGCGCGAAGACCCTGCAGGGCGGGCTCGGCGACGCCGGCGACGGCGCCGGGAAGATCTCCGGCGGCATCGACCGGACGCACGGCGCGGCGGGACAGATCGCCACCGGGCTCGACCAGGCCGACAGCGGCATGGGCGACCTCGTCGACGGCCTGGCCCGGCTCGACACCGGCGCCCAGCAGCTCGCGACCGGCACCGCGCAGGCGGCGAACGGCGGCCGGCAGCTGGCCACCGCGGTCGACGCCGCCGCCGACAAGGTCGAGCCGGTGCTGCGGGACAACGCGCGGAACATCGCGGACGCCGCCACCCTGGTCGCGCGCGGCGCCGACACGCTGGCCGCGAACATCGGCGCCATCGACACCGCCGCCGACCAGGCGGTGCACGACGCCAAGCAACTCCAGGACTACATCGGCACCCTGCCCGGCGACACCCAGGGGCTCGCCGAGGCCAAGACCCTCGCCGCTCGCCTGGTGACGGATGCCGAGAAGGTGCAGCACACCGTCCAGGCCGCCGACCTCGACCAGTTGCGCGCCCAGCTCACCTCCGTCGCCGCCACCGCGCGGCAGGTCGCCGCGGCCGCCCCGCACCTGGCCGACGACGTCGAGGCGGCCCGCACCCAGGTCGACCAGCTCGCCGACGGTTTGAGCCGGCTGGCCACCGGCGCCGGACAGCTCCGGGCCGGCGCCGCCGATGCCCATGAGGGCGCGCAGACCCTCCAGAACGGCATCTACCGCCTGGCGACGGGACAGCGGCAGCTCTACGGCGGCCTCGGCGAGCTCTCCACGGCCGGGCACAAGCTGGCCGACGGCCTCGACCAGCTGCAGGGCGGCGCCGGCCGGCTCGCGACCGGCCTGTCCGACGGCGCGCAGCAGATCCCGGGCTACGGCGACGACACCGCGCAGCGGGCCGACGTCCTCGCCGACCCGGTGAGCCTCGACCGCGTGGTGCGCCACCCGGCCGGCACCTACGGCGTGGGCTTCGCGCCGTACTTCCTGGCCCTGGCGCTCTGGGTCGGCGCGATGATCACGTACATGGTGCTGCGGCCGCTCAACCGCCGGCACCTGATGTCGGGAGCGCCGGCGCCGCGGGTGGCGCTGGCCGGGCTGCTGCCGGCGGTCGCGCTCGGGCTCACCCAGGCGACGCTGCTGTTCGCGGTGGTGCGCTTCGGCCTCGGGCTGTCCCCGGTGCATCCGCTGCTCACCTGGGGATTGCTGCTGCTCACGGCGGCGGCCTTCGCGGCGATCATGCAATTGATCGGGGCCGCTCTCGGCGCGCCCGGCCGCATCGTCGCGCTCGCGCTGCTCATGCTCCAGCTGACCTCCTCCGGCGGCACGTACCCCGTGCAGACCACGCCGGGGTTCTTCCAGGCGATTCACCCGCTGCTGCCGATGACGTACGTGGTGGAGGCCGTGCGTCACGCCGTCGACGGTGGTGCGGCCGGACCCGTGCTGGGCGGGGTGCTCGCGCTGGTGGCGTACGGGATGGGGTCGTTGATTCTGACTGTGGTCGTTGCCCGTCGATCGGGGCGCCTGACGTCGTCGAAGCTCCACCCGGAGCTGGCCATCTGACCCGTGTGATGGACTGAGGCCGTGACGGAGGACGCGACGGTGACCGACGGGCGCAGCCGGCGGCGGGCCGACACCCGGCAGCGGCTGTACGAGGCGGCCGTCGAGCTCATCGCCGAGCAGGGCTTCTCGGCGACCACGGTGGACGACATCGCGCTGCGGGCCAAGGTCGCCAAGGGGACCGTCTACTACAACTTCAAGTCGAAGAACGACCTCTTCGAGGAGCTTCTCCGGCACGGGATCGGCCTGCTCACCACCGCTTTCCGCGAGGCGGTCAAGGGTCTGCCGCCGCGCGAGGCCGTGGGCGCGCTGGTCCGTACGCAGCTCGAGTACATCCGCCGGTACCGCGCCTTCGCCCAGCTGCTGCTCTCGGAGATGTGGCGCACCAACCGCGAGTGGCACCAGACCCTGATCCTGCTGCGCGAGCAGGCGATCGGCGTGATCGCGGAAACGGTGCAGGCGGGCGTCGACTCCGGCGACCTGCCGGACGACCTCGACGTGCGGGTGGCCTCGGCGGCGCTCTTCGGCGTCGGCCTGGTGGTGGCGGTGGACTGGCTGGTCTTCCAGCCCGAGCGCCCGATCGAGGACGTCGAGGAGTCGCTGCTCGCGATCGTGCGCCGGGTGGGCTGAGCCGCGGGCCGCGGGCCTTGGGTGTGGTCCCCGGGCTGCGGGTGGGTCTCAGGCGGCGGGCGCCGTCGTCGTCGTGGGGCGGTCGGCGTCGTCCTCCGGGGTGAGGACGCCGCCCAGGTCGATGATGCGGCGGTGGGCCGCGGCCAGGCGGTCCTCGAGCGTGACGATGCGGCAGGCAGCGGTGATCAGGATGCCGTCGTCGAGGAGCTGGCGGACCCGCTGGGCGAGCTGAAGCTGGTGGCGCGAGTAGCGGCGGTGGCCGCCCCCGGAGCGTTCGGGCTCGATCAGGCCCGCGGCGCCCAGACTGCGCAGGAAGGCCGGCGTCACGCCGATCATGTCGGCGGCCCGGCCCATCGTGTACGCCGGGTAGTCGGCGTTGTCGAAGGTCGCGCTCATCTGTCCTTTCCCGGGGGTTCGGGGGAATGAAATCTGTGGGGGACAGTCCAGGGCCCCGGCGGGTAACCGGGGCCCTGGCTTTTCAATTCTGATGCCGACCGTCGTCGGCGCATGAGGTCGTCCGTCTGCGTGCCGCTAGCGGACGGCCTGAGTGATGGGCATCGGCTGCGATCACCTCTTGTCGGGTCGGGGACGTTGTGATTACGCGTTGCTGCGGTATCTCGTCCTCCTTAGCCAACTCAGGGTCTGTGCCAGTTGCATGTCGGCTGTGCGTGGCCGACTCCAGAAATGCTATGCCCGGGACGCGCTGATTTCTAGTGTCGCCGCTGTAGATTTTTCGGACAAATTGTCGGACCTTCAGATTCTGGTGACGGTGGTGACGGTGGTGGCGGCGGTGCGGGGCGGGCGCCGGATACGGCCGGAGCCGCATGTGAGAGAGGTGACCGCGCCCCGCACCGCCGCGGGACAGGGGCGCGTGGACAGCCCCTGCTTCGCAAGGCCTGCCGAGGGCTTGCGTTGTCTGTTCTGTCTATGAGTGTGCGGGTACCCGTGGATCACCGGCAACGCAATTAACGCTGATCATTGACGTGCGTAACAACCGAGCGAGATCATCACGGCACGCGGTGACCCCGGTCACACCATCCAACCGCCCCGCCCGCCACCCTAAAGCGGACTCAAGGCCATCCCTCTCGGTCAAGGGAGTCGCACATGAGCGTCAACCCAGCACCCAGCACCGACGAAGAACGCCTCGCCCAACTCGGCTACCAGCAGGAGCTGCACCGCCGACTCTCCGGCTTCTCGAACTTCGCGGTCTCCTTCTCGATCATTTCCATCCTCGCCGGCGCCATCACGTCGTACGGCATCGCCATGACCGCCGGTGGCCCGATCGCCATCACGCTCGGCTGGCTGTTCGTGGGCATCATGGTCACCTTCGTGGCCCTGGCCATGGCCGAGGTCTGCTCGGCGTACCCCACGGCCGGCGCCCTCTACTGGTGGGCCGCGGCGCTGGCCAAACGCAACAAGGCCGCATGGGCCTGGTTCGTGGGATGGTTCAACTTCCTCGGCGAGGTCGCGGTCACGGCGGCCATCGACTTCGGCGCGGCGATCACCACGGCGGCGTTCCTGAGCCTGACCTTCGACATGGAGGTCACCAAGGCCAGCACCTTCCTGATCTTCTTGGTGATCATCGTGGTGCACGGGCTGCTCAACACCTTCGGCGTCAACCTCGTGCGCCTGCTGTCCGACGTCAGCGCCTGGTGGCACCTGGTCGGCGTGGCGGTGATCGTGGTGCTGCTGACGGTGCTGCCCGACCAGCACAAGCCGATCTCCGACGTGTTCTTCGAAGTGCACAATGCCACCGGCTTCACGTTCGCCGGGGCAAGCGTCTACGCCGTCCTCATCGGACTGTTGATGGCGCAGTACACGTACACGGGCTACGACGCCTCGGCGCACGTGGCCGAGGAGACGCACGACGCCGCCAAGGCCGCGCCGCGCGGCATCGTGATGTCCGTGGTCGTCTCGGTGATCGCCGGCTTCGTGCTGCTCTTCGCGATCACCTGGTCGATCCAGGACTACGAGGCGGAGCGGACCACCGCGCTCGGCCTGCCGCCCGCACAGATCTTCATCGACGCGGCCGGCCACAACGCCGGCACGTTCCTGGTCTTCATCTGCATGGTGGCGCAATGGTTCTGCGGAATGGCCTCGGTGACCGCGAACTCGCGGATGTCGTACGCCTTCTCCCGCGACGGCGCGCTCCCCGGCTCCCGCATCTGGAAGCAGGTCAATCCGCGGACGGGCACGCCGACCAACTCGATCTGGCTGTGCGTGACGCTCTCGACGATCATCGTGCTGCCGTCGCTGTGGAACACCACGGCGTACCTCGCGGCGACCTCGATCGCGGTCATCGGCCTCTACATCGCGTACGTGGCTCCGGTGTTCCTCCGCCGGCGCAACCCGGACTTCCAGCCCGGCCCGTGGAACCTCGGCAAGTGGAGCGCGCCGGTGGGCTGGATCGCGATCGTCTGGGTCGTGATCATCTGCATCCTGTTCGTGCTGCCGACGGCCAGCCCGATCACGGCCACGACCTTCAACTACACGATCGTCGCCGTGGCGGTCGTGGTGGGCGCGGCCACGATCTGGTGGTTCGCGAGCGCCCGGCACTGGTTCACCGGACCGCGGCAGAACCTGATCGAAAAGGCCGCGCACGGCGAGCAGACCATGCCCACCGAGTGATCTCATCCATCTAAGGCCTGTATCGAAGCGGGGGACGGGCGACTCGGCTCGTCCCCCACAACCCTGCGATAGGACTGTGCCATGGATCTCGAGGAGCTCGACGTCTCCGTCGACAACGGCAGCATCGACACGGTGCTGCTGGCGCTGACCGACATGCAGGGTCGCTTGCAGGGCAAACGCCTGCACGGCCGCTACTTCATGGACGACGTCGCCAGCGGCGGCAGCGAGGGCTGCAACTACCTGCTCGCCGTCGACGTCGACATGAACACGGTGGACGGCTACGAGATGTCCTCCTGGTCGAGCGGCTACGGCGACTTCGTGATGAAGCCCGACTTCGCCACGCTGCGCCGGGTGCCGTGGCAGCCGGGCACCGCCATGGTGCTGGCCGATCTCTTCACGGTCGGCGGCGACCCGGTCTACGCCTCGCCCCGGCAGATCCTCCAGCGCCAGCTCGACCGTCTCGCCGAGCACGGCCTGACCGCCTTCGCGGGCACCGAGCTCGAGTTCGTGCTCTACAAGGACAGCTACGAGCAGGCGTACGAGAAGAACTACCGCGATCTCGTCCCGGCAAATCAGTACAACGTGGACTACTCGATGCTGGGCACCGCGCGGGTCGAGCCGCTGCTGCGCCGCATCCGCAACGAGATGTACGGCGCCGGCCTGCAACCCGAGAGCGCCAAGGGCGAGTGCAACTTCGGCCAGCACGAGGTCGCGTTCCGCTACGCCGACGCGCTGACCTGCGCCGACAACCACGTCATCTACAAGAACGGCGCCAAGGAGATCGCCGCCCAGGAGGGCATGGCGCTCACCTTCATGGCCAAGCCGAACGCCCGCGAGGGCAACTCCTGCCACATCCACTTCTCGTTGCGCGGGCGCGACGGCAAGTCGGCGATGCTCGGCGACGGTCCCGGGCACCTCAGCGTGACCGGGCAGCGGGTGCTGGCCGGGCTGCTCGCCACGATGCGCGACTTCTGCCTGCTGTTCGCGCCCAACATCAACTCGTACAAGCGGTATCAGCCCGGCTCGTTCGCGCCGACCGCGCTGCGCTGGGGCGTCGACAACCGCACCTGCGCGCTGCGGATGGCCGGGCACGGACAGGGCATGCGGGTCGAGAACCGGGTGCCGGGCGGCGACGTGAACCCCTATCTGGCGATCGCCGCGCTGGTGGCGGGGGCCCTGCACGGGCTCGAGAACGAGCTTTCGCTGGAGCCGGAGCTGGTCGGCAACGCCTACGAGGACGAGACGGCGGGCCGGGTGCCGGCGACGCTGCGCGAGGCCCACCAGCTCTGGGTCGGCAGCGAGGTCGCACGGTCGGCGTTCGGCGCCGACGTGGTCGGCCACTACGCGAACATGGCCCAGGTCGAGTTGACAGCGTTCGACGCGGCGGTGACCGACTGGGAGTTGCGTCGCGGGTTCGAGCGAATGTGAAGGGTGTCTGTGTAAGGATCGCGCCAGGGAGGTATGCGTGACGACTGACGTGATCAACCCGTCCACCGGGACGGTATTGACCAGCGTCCCTTCGCTGGGGCGGGAAGAGACCGACGCCGCCATCGAGCGGGCTCAACGGGCCTTTCCGGGCTGGCGGGCGGTCGCGCCCGGCGAACGGGCCCGGCTGCTGCGCCGCTTCGCCGCGGTGGTCGAGGAGCACATCGACGAGCTCGCCGATCTCGAGGTGCGCAACGCCGGGCACACGATCGGCAACGCGCGCTGGGAGGCCGGCAACGTCCGGGACGTGCTCAACTACTACGCGGGCGCTCCGGAACGGCTGATCGGCAAGCAGATCCCGGTGCCCGGCGGTCTCGACGTGACGTTCCACGAGCCGCTCGGCGTGGTCGGCATCATCGTGCCGTGGAACTTCCCGATGCCGATCGCCGGCTGGGGATTCGCCCCGGCGCTCGCGGCCGGCAACACGGTCGTCCTCAAGCCGGCCGAGCTCACCCCGCTCACCGCGATCCGGCTGGGCGAGCTCGCGCTCGAGGCCGGCCTCCCCGAGAACGTCTTCCAGATCGTCCCCGGCAAGGGCTCGGTCGTCGGCCAGAGGTTCGTGACGCACCCGGCCGTACGCAAGATCTGTTTCACCGGCTCCACCGACGTCGGCAAGTCGATCATGGCGGGCTGCGCCGACCAGGTGAAGCGGGTGACGCTCGAGCTCGGTGGCAAGAGCGCCAACATCGTCTTCGCCGACGCCGACCTCGAGAAGGCCGCCGCCGCCGCGCCCGCCTCGGTCTTCGACAACGCCGGTCAGGACTGCTGCGCCCGCTCCCGCCTGCTGATCCAGGAGTCGGTCTACGACAAGTTCCTGGCTTTGCTGGAGCCGGCGGTCCGGGCATTTCGGGTGCAAGATCCGTCGGACACCGCCGCCGAGATGGGCCCGCTGATCTCCGCGGCCCATCGCGGCACCGTGGCATCTTATGTAGCGGGTGCCGATATCGCATTTGCCGGAAATGCGCCCAAGGGTGACGGCTGGTGGTTCCCGCCGACCGTGCTCCTTGCCCGCGGCCCCGACGATCGGCACTGGCGCGAGGAGGTCTTCGGTCCGGTGCTGTCGGTGCTGCCATTCAAGGACGAGCAGGACGCTGTCCGCCTCGCCAACGACACCGAGTACGGCCTGTCCGGCTCGCTCTGGACTCGCGACCTGGGCCGCGCGCTGCGGGTCTCGCGGGCGGTGGAGACCGGCGCGCTCAGCGTCAACAGCCACTCGTCGGTGCGGTACTGGACCCCGTTCGGCGGCATGAAGCAGTCCGGCCTCGGCCGCGAGCTCGGCCCCGACGCGTTGCACGGCTTCACCGACGTCAAGAACGTGTTCCTAGCCTCGGGAGACTAAGTGGATCGTTTGCAGGACCGGGTCGCCGTGATCACCGGCGCCGGCAGTGGGATCGGGCTCGCCACCGCACGCCGGTTCGCGGCCGAGGGCGCCTTCGTCGTGGCCGTGGACATCGGCGAGGACGCCGGCAAAGCCTGCGCCGAGGAGGTCGGCGGCGAGTTCGTGGCGTGCGACGTCAGCGACGAGGACCAGGTCAGGGCGCTCTTCGACGGGGTCGTTTCGCGCCATGGCCGGATCGACATCGCGTTCAACAACGCCGGCATCTCGCCGCCCGACGACGACTCGATCCTGGTCACCGGCATCGACGCCTGGGAGCGGGTTCTCAAGGTCAACACGACGTCGGTCTTCTTCTGCTGCAAGTACGCGATCCCGCACATGCAGCGGCAGGGCAAAGGCTCGATCATCAACACCGCCTCGTTCGTCGCCATCCTCGGCGCCGCGACCTCGCAGATCGCCTACACCGCGAGCAAGGGCGGGGTGCTGGCGATGACCCGGGAACTGGGCGTGCAGTTCGCCCGCGAGGGCATCCGGATCAACGCGCTCTGCCCGGGGCCGGTGGCGACGCCGCTGCTCATGGACTTGTTCGCGACGGATCCGGAGCGCGCCGCCCGCCGGCTCGTGCACGTGCCGATGGGCCGGTTCGCCGAGCCCGAGGAGATCGCCGCGGCGGTGGCTTTCCTCGCCAGCGACGACGCGTCGTTCATGACCGCGTCCCAGTTCGTGGTCGACGGGGGCATCACCGGAGCCTATGTAACTCCATTGTGATGTTTGAGCACCGCCGCCGGCGGGCACGAGCCCTTTACGCCCAGGTCAACGGGCGCAGGGGTCGAATCCCCGCCGGCACAGGCCCTGCTCCCTGTGGCGGCGGGACAGACGGGCCCGGGCGCGGCGCCGCCTCCTCGCGGAGGCGGCGCCGCGCACCAAGAACCAGCCGTATGCCGGATACCGGTCTGCGCCGCAGCGCCCGAGATCGGCCGTCCGGGCGACACGAGGCGAAACATGATCTGGTTACGGTGGAGCGATGCGTCCGATCATCGGCATCACGAGTTACGTGCTGCCCGCAAGCTGGGGTGTTTGGCACGACCTGCCGACGGCGCTGATCCCGCACGACTACGTGGCGGCGGTGCGCGAGGCCGGCGGGCGGGCCGTGATCCTGCCGCCCGACGACCGGGACGCGGACGTGCTGACGGTCCTCGACGGTCTTCTGCTGGCCGGCGGCGCGGATCTGGCGCCGGGCCGGTACGGCGCGGAGCCCGAACCCCTCACCGAGGCGCAGCCCGACCGGGACGAGGCGGAGTTTCTGCTGACCAGCCGCGCGCTCGAGCTCGACCTGCCTATCCTCGGCGTGTGCCGGGGCATGCAGCTGCTGACGGTCGCCGCCGGCGGACGCCTGCACCAGCACCTGCCCGACGTGCTCGGCCACGAGACCCACCGGCCGGCGCCGGGCGTGTACGGGCAGCAGGACGCCGCGTTCGAGCCGGGCAGCCGGATCGCCAAGCTGATGGGCGACGACGTGGCCATCCACTGCTACCACCACCAGGGCATCGCCGACCCCGGCACGCTGACCGTCACCGGTCGCGCCGCGGACGGGCTGCCCGAGGCGGTCGAAGACCCTGCGCGCCGCTTCGTGCTCGGCGTGCAGTGGCATCCCGAGGTGGTGCGCGACCGGCGGCTGTTCGGCGCGCTCGTGGAGGCCGCCCGCTGACGCCTTGCCCCGCCCAACCCCGCACTAAGGTCCGACGGCGATGCTGCCGAAGGTCCCGAAGAGCCGCGACACGAGGAGGAACCAACCGCATGCGCAGGCCCCTGATCGGCATGACCGCCTACGCCCAGCACGTGCAGTACGGCAGCAGCGACGTCATGGCGGGCATGCTCCCGATGACGTACGTGCGGGCCGTGCACGCCACCGGCGGCCGAGCCGTGCTGATCACCCCCGACGACCCCGACACCGACGTGATCGAGTCGCTGGACGGGATCGTGTTCTCGGGTGGCGGCGACATCGACCCGGCGTACTGGGGGGCCGAGAAGCATCCGGAGACGCACATCGACCCGGCCCGCGACGAGGCCGAGCTCCTGCTCATGCGGGCCGCCCTCGACGCCGGCCTGCCGATCCTGGGCGTCTGCCGGGGCATGCAGGTGATGGCCGTGGCCGCGGGCGGCACCCTCCACCAGCACCTTCCCGACCTGATCGGGCATGAAGGTCACCGTGCCGCGTCCGGCACGGACCCGCTGGCCGCGGACGCCTCCGCCTACGGGAAGCACGACGTCGTGGTGCGGGCCGGCTCGCGGGCGCACGACCTGCTGGGCAGCCGTCTCACGGTCAACTCGTTCCACCACCAGGCGGTCGACAACCCGGGAGCTTTCGAGGCGGTCGGCTGGTGCCCCGACGACCGCGTCATCGAGATCATCGAACACCCGGAGCGCGCGTTCGCCCTCGGCGTGCAGTGGCACCCCGAACGGACCCCCGACCTGCGGGTCTTCGCGGCACTCGCCGAGGCGGCCGCGGACCGGGCCGGCCTTCAGCCGGCGGCGATAGCCGCCTGACCGCGGCGGCAGCCGCGTGACCCACCACCGGCCGGGTGTCCGCGAACGGCCTCGAGCGCTACGGCCGTGACCGCCGCGGCGGTCACGGGCGGTGATGTGGTTTGCGGGCGGCGCCCTCCACGTACGCGTAACGGGTTTGATTTTCGGCATCTCATGTGGCCGGTGTTACGGTGCTGAGGCGTAACGGTCGAGTCGCTGCCGGTCATTGATCTCGGAGGTTCGCCATGGGCGCGGAGCACAACGGCGCCCCTCCACAGACCGCGATCCCTCCGCATTTGGTCAGGGCTTTCGAGCGGGGCGGCGAGATGGGGCGCCGGATGCTCGAGCTGGACTGGAGCGACTGTCCCCTGGGCCCGCCCGGAACCTGGCCCGACGAGTTGGACAATGCGGTCCGCACCATGCTCGCCTCCCGCGCGCAGATCATCGTCTTCCACGGCGACGACTACTGCGGGCTCTACAACGACGCCTACATCCCGGTCGCCGGCGGCAAGCACCCGGCCTTCCTCGGCCGGCCCGCCCGGCTGATGTGGGCCGAGGCCTGGAGCCAGCTGGCGGATCTCTTCGGCGGCGTGATGGAGAGCGGCACCTCCTACTTCGGCTCGGATCTTCTCTTCACGCTGGAGCGGCACGGCTTCCTCGAGGAGACGTACTTCAACGTCTCCTACGACCCGATCCGGCGGCGTGACGACAAGGTCACCGGGCTCTTCTGCATCGTCAGCGAGACCACATGGCGGGTGATCGGCGAGCGGCGGGTGAGCACACTGAGCGCCCTCGGGTCGCGGCTGGCCGACTCGCCCGACGAGGCGACCCTGGTCGCCGACGCGACCGCGGTGCTCGGCGAGAACGAGGCCGACATGCCGTTCGCGGCGCTGATGCTCGACCCGGGCGAGATGCCGCCGCGGGTGCGCGACGCGGCGATGAGCGGGCGTGGCGGCACGATCGCGCTGCGCGAGGTCGTCGAGCCCACGCCGCACGCCGCCGCCGACGAGGCGCTGGTGTTGCCGGTGGTGATCGGGGCGAGCCCGGTGGGCGCGCTGGTCGTGGGGGTGAGCCGGCTGCTCGCGCTCGATCGGTCCTATCGCGACTTCCTCGAGCTCGCGGTCGCGCAGATCTCCCGGGCGGTGAGCAACGTGCGGGCCTACGAGCTGGAGCGGTCCCGGGTCGCGCAGCTCGCGGCGCTCGACCGGGCCAAGACGAACTTCTTCTCGAACGTCAGCCACGAGTTCCGCACGCCGTTGACGCTGATCCTCGGCCCGTTGGAAGACCTGCTCGCCGACCCGGCGCTGCCATCGGCCGAGCGCGAGCGGCTGCTGCCGATGCACCGCAACGGCCTGCGGCTGCTCAAGCTGGTCAACACGATCCTCGACTTCTCGCGGCTCGAGTCGGGGCGGATGCGCGCCGACTACCGTCCGACCGATCTCGCCGATTACACCGCGCGACTGGCCAGCACGTTCCGCTCGGCCGCCGAGCGCGCGCGGCTGGAACTGGTGGTCGACGCTTCGCCGCTGCCCCGCCCGGTGCACGTCGACCGCGAGATGTGGGAGAAGATCGTCCTCAATCTCCTCTCCAACGCGGTCAAGTTCACCCCGTCGGGCCGCATCAAGCTGCGCGTCGCCGCCGACCGCGACGATGCCGTGCTGACCGTGCGTGACACCGGCGTCGGCGTGCCGGCCCAGGAGCGGCCGTTGCTGTTCGACCGGTTCCACCGGGTGACGGGTGTGTGGTCGCGCACCCACGAGGGCACCGGCATCGGCCTGGCGCTGGTGCGCGAGCTCGCCGAGCTGCACGGCGGGTCGGTGACCGTCGAGAGCGAGCTGAGTCGCGGCAGCGTCTTCACCGTGCGCATCCCGTTCGGCACGGCGCACCTGCCGGCCGACCGGGTCCGGGACGACGCGGCGCTGGTCGTTTCCGACGTCGCACCCTGGCTGTTCCTCGAGGAGGCGTACTCGTGGCTGCGGGACGAGCCCGCGCCCCTCGACGGGCCGGCCGGCGGGGGCGGTCGCATCCTGCTCGTCGACGACAACGCCGACCTGCGCGATCACGTGGGGCGGCTGCTGCGACCGCACTGGCAGGTGACCACCGCGGACGACGGCCAGGCCGCGCTCGAGCTGGCCCGGACGCAGCCGTTCGACCTGGTGCTGACCGACGTGATGATGCCGCGGCTGGACGGCTTCGGGCTGATCGCGGCGCTGCGTGCCGACGAGCGCACCCGGGACGTTCCGATCGTGGTGCTCTCGGCCCGGGCCGGCGAGGAGTCGTCCGGCGAGGGCCTGGCCGCGGGGGCCGACGACTACCTGGTCAAGCCGTTCTCGGCGCGCGACCTCACCGCGCGGGTGCGTGCCAACCTCGACCTCGGCCAGGCCCGCCGTCAGGTGATCGGCCGGCTGCGCGGGCTGGTGGACGCGGCCGCCGCGGTGAGCACGGTGCGCACCACGGCCGAGGTGCTCGACGTGGCGGCCCGGCATGTGCAGACGATGACCGGGGCTGGCCGGGTCGTGGTCACCGTGCCCGGCGCCCGGGCCGAAGTGGATGGTGGCGGCGCCTCCCCGACGACGCCCGATGTGCTGATGGCGCTGCCGGACACCTCCGGCGCCGCGGTCGGCGAGCTGCGGGTCTGGTCGGGCCGCTCGGGCGCGCCCGAGCCGGCCGTGCTCACCCAGCTCGCCCGCCTGATCGGGCTGCGCCTCGCGAACGCTCGCCTCTACGACGCCGAGCACCGCATCGCCAGCACGCTGCAGCACAGCCTGCTGCCGCAGTCGCTGCCGCGGGTGCCGGGCGCGATCGTGGCCAGCCGTTACCTGGCGGGCAGCAGCGAGGCCGAGGTCGGTGGCGACTGGTACGACGTGATCGCCGCCCCCGGCGATCGGCTGTTCCTGGTGATCGGCGACGTGGTTGGCAAGGGCGTGCAGGCCGCCGCCATGATGGGACAGCTGCGCAACGCGCTGCGGGCGTACATTCTCGAGGGTTTCGACTGCGGCGACGCGCTCACCCGGCTGAACCGCCTGGTCGACAACCTGGGCCGGCGCCAGTTCGCGACCGTGGTGTGCGTGCGCTTCGACCCGGCGGCCGGACAGCTGCGCTTCTCGTCGGCCGGGCACCCGCCGCCGGTGCTGGTACGGCCGGGCGGGCCGGGGGAGTTCCTGTACGACAGCGCGCTCGGGCCGCCGATCGGCGCGCTCCCGGTCGCGGAGTACCCGACGCTGGAGGCCGGCCTCGAGGCGGGCGCCCGGTTGCTGCTCTACACCGACGGGCTGGTGGAAGACCGCTCGGCCGGCATCGACACCGGCCTGGCCGAGCTGCTCGACGACGCCGCGAAGCCGGCCGACCACGTCGAGGACATGCTCGACGTGCTGCTCGCGAAGGCGGCCGGTCGCACCCGGCGCGACGACATCGCGCTGATCGCGGTGCAGGCCACCGAGCCGCGCGAGTTCGTGCTGCGGCTGCCGTCCGAGCCGGCCCGGCTGAGCGTGCTGCGCCGCCGGCTCGAGGACTTCCTCACCGGCAACGGCGTGCCCGAGGCCGACGTCTTCGACCTGACCGTGGCGGTCTCCGAGGCGGCGGCCAACGCGATCGAACACCCGGTGGACCCGGCGGAGCCGCTGATCACCGTGAAGGCGTCGATCGAGCCGGACGCCGTCGTGGTGACGGTGCGGGACACCGGGACGTGGCGGCCGGCCGCGGCGGGCGGCTACCGGGGCAGGGGGCTCTCGCTGATCGGGGCGCTGGCCGAGCTCGCGGTCATGCGGGGGCCGGACGGGACCACCGTGACGATCAGGCGGCCGCTCAAGCCTCGGTGACGAGCCAGGGCTGGGCGGAGAGGCCCGATATCTCGAGGACGCGGCGCACCTGCGACGAGGGCACGACCCGCAGGCGCTCGCCGTAGAGCTCGGCGAGCTGGAGCAGGGCGTGAATCGCGGCGGAGTCGAAGAACGTCACCGCGCGCAGATCGAGCGTCGCAAAGGCGGCGTCGTCCTTGGTCGCGACGCGGAACATGGCGTCGGCCGTCGACATGTCGACCTCGCCGGTCACGGTCACGACGGATCGGTCTCCGGCCACGGCGGCGGTGGCCGAGAAGTTGGGGTCCAGCCCCTCTTGATCCACGAACATACGATTTCACAGGGGCCCGGGGGCAGCAAGAACCGGGCGAACAGCTCAGCCGACCCGTTATCGTGCGGCGCCCGCCACAGGTTCGAGGCGGGTATCCGGCGATAGGCTGGGCGTATGACCGTTCGCGCCCCCTTGGCGCCGGGAAAACAGTCGCCCTGGCGGGCGGTCCCGGCGCAGATCGTCCGCCCCGAATACGTCGGCAAGAAGCGCCCGAAAGAGTGGCGCGGCTCCCACGTGCAGACCCCCGAGACCATCGAGAAGATGCGGATCGCCGGGCGGATAGCGGCGCAGGCCACCCAGCTCGCCGGCGAGCACTGCAAGCCGGGCGTCACCACCGACGAGATCGACAAGGTGGTGCACGAGTTCCTGTGCGACCACGGGGCGTACCCGTCGACGCTGGGCTACAAGGGCTTCCCGAAGTCGTGCTGCACGTCGCTCAACGAGGTGATCTGCCACGGCATCCCCGACTCGACGGTGCTCGAGGACGGCGACATCATCAACGTCGACGTGACGGCGTACCTGAACGGGGTCCACGGCGACACCGACGCGACGTTCCTGGTGGGTGACGTCAGCGAGGAGGCCCGCCTGCTCGTCGAGCGCACCCACGAGGCGATGATGCGCGGCATCCGCGCGGTCGCTCCCGGCCGGCCGATCAACGCGATCGGGCGGGTCATCGAGGCGTACGCGCGGCGCTTCGGCTACGGCGTGGTCCGCGACTTCACCGGGCACGGCATCGGCGAGACGTTCCACTCGGGCCTGTACATCCCGCATTACGACAACCCGCGGCTCGACACGATCATGGAGCCGGGGATGACCTTCACGATCGAGCCGATGATCACCCTGGGCACCCACGAGTACGACATCTGGGCGGACGGCTGGACGGTGGTCACCAAGGACCGCAAGTGGACAGCCCAGTTCGAGCACACCCTGGTGGTGACCGAGGACGGGTACGAGATCCTCACCCTCCCGTGACGACGGCGGTCGAGCACCATCACGCCGACGTCTCCGGCGGCTGGCTGCGGGCCGCGACGTTCGGCGCGATGGACGGCCTGGTCACCAACATCGCGCTGATCGCCGGCGTGGGCGGCGGCGGGGTCAGTCGCAACACGCTGGTGCTCACCGGCGTGGCCGGCCTGGTCGCCGGCGCGATCTCGATGGGACTCGGCGAGTACACGAGCGTCCGCACCCAGAACGAGCAGGTCTCGGCCGAGCTGGCGAAGGAGCGGCACGAGCTCGAGGTCAACCCCGTGGGCGAGGCCGAGGAACTGGTCGCGGCGTGGACCGCGCGGGGCCTGCCCGAGCAGCTGGCCCGGGAGGTCGCGGCGGTGCTGCACGCCGACCCCGAGCAGGCGCTGCGCGTGCACGCGCAGGAAGAGCTGGGCGTGGTGCCCGACGAGCTGCCGAGCCCGTGGGTGGCGGCCGGCTCGTCGTTCGTCTGCTTCTCGATCGGCGCGCTGTTTCCGCTGGTCACCTACCTGCTCGGCTTCGACAGCCTGTGGCTGGCGCTGGGGGTGGGCGGGCTCGGCCTCTTCGCCGCCGGCGCGGTGGTGGCGAGATTCACCGGCAAGCGGTGGTGGCTGAGCGGGCTGCGGCAGCTCGCGCTGGGCGCTCTGGCCGCCGCTGTCACGTACGGGATCGGCACGCTACTCGAATAGTCCGGCCAGGTTCCCGTCGACCGGCTTGCCGCGGGCGGCCAGCTCTTCGGCCTGTTTCTTGAGGACCGCGCTCAGCTCCTGCATGTCGGCGCCGGCCATGCCGGTGCGACGGACGGCGTCGGCCGCGTTGCGGAAGTAGGTGCGGGTCAGCAGGCCGGCGACCAGCGCCGCGTGCAGGCGGGACTCGGCGATCATGACGAGGGCGGCGTCGGTCTCGTACCACTCGGCGAGCCGGACCGCCCGGGTGTGCGCGGCGCTCGCCAGGGCCCAGTCGTGCCGGGCCAGCGCGGTGAATTCCGGCGGGCGTGCCTCGGCCAGCCGGGCCAGATGGGTGTCGCGCAGCTTGCCGAACCACCCGTTCGGATCGAGCATCGGCCGGGTGGTCAGGTAGCGGTCGGCCTCGAGCGGCCAGCGCGATGTCAGCTCCCGCGCCCGCCGCATGCCCTCGTCGCCGGTGACCACCTCGAGGTCGACGAGCGTGCCGTCCACCCGGCGCAACGCCGGCTTCGGCCCGGCCGTCGGCCGGTACTTCACCACCAGCAGGTTGACGTCACTGCCCTCGTGGTCGTCGCCGTGCGCGAGCGAGCCGTGCACGCCGATGGCCTGGACCTCGGCCGGCCACCGTCGCTCGATCACGTCTCGCAGGCGGACCGCCAGCTTCCCCCGCGGCGAGGTGACATCGATCTCCTCGTGCACCCCGTCATTCTCAGCTCTACGGAGCGTGTCCACCAGAGCACGCAAGAAGTCCTATTCCGCACGTCCGGGAAAGGGCAGGGTCGCCGGCGACACCCCCGCCAGCCGTCGCCAGCGGGTCGCGCGCACGGCCGCGTCGGTCATCGCCGCCAGCGCGGCCGTCCGATCGGCGCCGGTCGTCACCGTCAGCACCGGCCGCCAGGCCTGGGCGACCCCGTCCTCGACCTGGACGGCCAGCTTGAGCGCGGTGGCCCGGTCGGTCACCGGGAACGGCATCTCGTACCCGGCCGGCGAGGTCTGCGGCTGCTCCAGCTTGCCGACCAGGTAATCGCGGCGCAGGCGATGAGCCTGCTCGGCGGCCCGCGCCTCGGTCACCGCGCCGGCTTTCACCCCGATGATTCCGTACGCGTAGATGGCGGCTTCCTCCGCCGCGAGCGCCGTCGCCATCTGCTGGTTCATCGCAGCGCCTCGGCGTGCGTGGCGCGGCAGGCGGCGATCGACCCGACCAGCGCGGCCCGGTCGGCGGGGGCCGCCTTGCAGGCCGCGACCGCGTTGCGCTGGGCCGCCTGCTCGGCCGCCCGGAGGCCCGCGACGCCGTTGTCAGTGGTGGTCGTGCCGGCGTCGGTGGTGGTCGTTCCGGCCGAGGCGGCGGCGCTCGCGATCGGAGTGATCAACTTGGTCAGCTCGGCGGCGTGCGCGCGGTGGTCGGCGGCGAGCGGGGTGAGCCGGGCGCTCGCGCCGGGGTCGGCCGCTATCGCCCGGTCGTACGCGGCGGCCAGCGCCAGCGCCTGGTCGAGCAGTGGCTGCAGTGGGTCGGGCGGGGGCGGCGGCGACGGCTCGGCATCGCACCCGGCCAGGGCGGTCACGCTCACGGCGCCGATGAGGAACCGTCGCCGCGTATGTCCCGTGTCGCTCGTCCGCACGGCGCTCAGTCAACACCATGGCGACGCCGGTGTGCCGGATGGCTGCGAATGGGCGTCGATTCGGAGCGCCGGGGAACGTCCCCGGCGTCCCGCGCGTTACGCTCTGCGTCAGCCGCGGGGCTTCTCGCCCGGCGGCATATGGTGCTTTCCGTTGATGACGAGCGAAAGGTCGAGGCCGATGACGCAGCGTGGTCGCGCCGGTGCCCGGCCTGGTAACCGCTCCGCCGCCCGCCGGTCCCACGACGAGGCGCCCGCGGCCCCCCGCGTCGACCTGGTCGCGGCCCGGGCACGGGTGCGTGCGGTGATCGAGCCGGTGATCGAGAAGGCCGGTTACGACCTCGAAGACGTGAACGTGTCGCGCGCCGGGCGCCGGCACGTGGTGCGGGTCCTGGTCGACACCGACGGGGGAATCAAACTGGACGACGTCGCCGTGATCTCCCGCGAGATCTCGGCGGCCCTCGACGAGACCGAGGAACGCGGCGGCGAGGTCCTGGCAGGGGAGTACCAGCTGGAGGTCGGATCCCCCGGGATCGATCGCCCGCTCACCCTGCCGCGGCACTGGCGGCGCAACCGGGGCCGGCTGGTCGCGGTGAACGGCCTGACCGGCCGGGTCATCGACGTGGACGACGCCTCCGTGGTGCTCGACGTCGACGGCGTGACCAGGTCGCTGACCTTCGCCGAGCTCGGGCCCGGCAAGGTGCAGATCGAGTTCAAGCGCATTGACGAGGCCGACTTCGGCGACGAGGACGACGAAGACGCTCAAGACGACATAGACGATGGGGAGGGCGAGGAGTGAACATCGACCTCGCGGCGCTGCGCGCATTGGAGCGCGAGCGGGAGATCCCGTTCGAGACGATCCTCGCGGCCATCGAGACCGCGCTGCTGACCGCCTACCGGCACACCGAGGGCGCGCAAGGCCACGCCCGGGTGGAGATCGACCGCAAGACCGGCGTTGCGTCGGTGCTCGCCCAGGAGCTCGACGCGGACGGCACGGTCGTCCGCGAATGGGACGACACCCCGCACGACTTCGGCCGCATCGCCGCCATGACCGCCAAGCAGGTGATCCTCCAGCGTCTGCGGGAGGCCACCGACGAGCAGCATTTCGGCGAGTACGCCGGGCGCGACGGCGACCTGATCACCGGGATCGTGCAGGCCGACGCGGCGCGGGCCGAGAAGGGCATCGTGATCGTCGACCTCGGCAAGATCGAGGCGGTGCTCCCGCAGTCCGAGCAGGTCCCGGGCGAGAGCTATGAGCACGGCTCCCGCATCCGGGCCATCGTCGTGCACGTGGCCAAGGGCTTCCGCGGACCGCAGGTGACCCTGTCCCGCTCGCACCCGGCCCTGGTCAAGAAGCTGTTCGCGCTCGAGGTACCGGAGATCGCCGACGGCACCGTCGAGATCGCCGCGATCGCACGTGAGGCAGGTCACCGCACCAAGATCGCGGTGCATTCGACCGTCCAGGGCGTGAACGCGAAGGGCGCCTGTATCGGTCCGATGGGCCAGCGGGTCCGGGCCGTGATGAGCGAGCTGCACGGCGAGAAGATCGACATCATCGACTGGTCGGACGATCCGGCGCAGTTCGTCGGTAACGCGCTCTCGCCGGCGAAGGCCCTGCGTGTCGAGGTGGTGGACGCCGCCACCCGGACGGCCCGGGTGACCGTGCCCGACTTCCAGCTGTCCCTGGCCATCGGGCGGGAGGGTCAGAACGCCCGGCTCGCCGCCCGGCTGACCGGGTGGCGCATCGACATCCGCCCGGACAACGAGCCCGCACCCGCTTCGGATCGTGATGCGGCCGGGGCGGGAAGCTGACCGGATACGCGGCGCGAGCGAGCTAGGAGTAAGCTTTTCCATGGTCGGCCCGACACGTACCTGTGTTGGTTGCCGCAAGCGCGCGCCGGCCTCCGAGTTGATCCGGTTCGTTTCGACCGGCAGTGGAGATCATCTCCGCTTGCAGGTCGATGTGGGCCGCCGATTGCCGGGCCGGGGAGCACATTTGCATCCCGATCCGGCTTGCTTCGCGCAGGCGGAGCGGCGTCGTGCCTTCGGGCGCGCGCTGCGACTCACCGGTGTTGCTGACACCGGTCCGCTCGCCGAGCACATCCGTTCGGTCTCCATGCCGGGCGGAACGACCGATGATCCGGCGCAGGCGCCGGATCACGACCCAGCAAGGTAGGACGACCCAGATGAGCACACGATGAAGTCCCTGAAATGAACAGGCTTCTAGTGCACGAGTGAGGTCGTTGCGGGTGCGCTCGCACGACCTCGAAGTGAGGAGTGCAGTGCCAGGCAAGGCCCGCGTACACGAGCTCGCAAAGGAGCTCGGGGTCGACAGCAAGACAGTTCTCGCCAAGCTCAAAGAGATGGGCGAGTTCGTCAAATCCGCATCCAGCACGGTCGAGGCCCCGGTGGCCCGGCGGTTGCGTGGCGCCCTCGAGGCTGGTTCCGCCCCCGTGGCGGCGCCCTCCTCGTCCGCGCCGAGCGCCTCCGCGCCCGCCGCAGTCCGTCCGGCTCCGCCCAGCGTGCGGCCCCAGCCGCCGCGCCGGCCCGCAGCTCCGGCCGAGGGCGCGCCCCGCGCGCCCACGTCCCCGGCGCCGGCGCCCGGCTCGTTCGCGCGTCCCAAGCCGCCCGCGCCCAGCCGTCCGGGCCCCACGCCCGGCCCGGTCGCCAAGCCGGCCAGCGCTCACGACATCGAGGTCGCGGCGGCCGAGGCTCGTGCCTCGGCGCTCAAGGCCGAGCAGGAGGCCGCGGTCAAGGCCGCACAGGCCGCCCGCACCCGCGATGCCGAGCGTCGCGCTCAGCAGCCGCCGTCCGAGGGTCGCCCGAGCGGCCCGCGTCCGGGTCCCGGCGCGGTTCCGCCTCGTCCGGGTTCCCCGGCCGCAGGCCCCCGTACCGGTGGTCCGGGTGCGCCCGGAGCTGGTCCCCGTCCGGGACCGGCCGGTGGCGCCCCGCGGCCGCCGTCGCGCGGTCCCGGCAACAACCCGTTCGGCGTCTCCGGCGGCGCGGCCCAGCGGCCGTCGCCCGCCGGGATGCCTCGTCCCAATCAGCCCGGCATGCCGCCGCGGCCGAGCCCGGCGTCGATGCCGCCGCGGCCCAGCCCCGCGTCCATGCCCGCGCAGCGCCCCGGCCGTCCTGGCCCGGGTGGCGGCGGTGGCGGCGCCGGTCGTCCCGGTGGTCCCGGTGGCGGCCGTGGCGGTCCCGGTGGTGGCGGTGGCGGCTTCCGTCCCGGCGGTGGCGGTGGCGGTGGCGCCGGTGGCGGCTTCCGTCCCGGTGGCGGCGCCGGCGGTGGTGGCGGCGGTGGCGGTGGCTACCGCGGCGGCCCCGGTGGTGGTGGCGGCGGTGGCGGTGGCTACCGCGGCGGCCCCGGCGGTGGCGCCGGTGGCGGCGGTCCGGTCGGCGCCGGTGCTCCGGGTCGTCCCGGTGGCGGCGGTCGCGGTCGTGGCGGCGGCGCCGCGGGCGCCTTCGGGCGTCCGGGTGGCCGGCCCACTCGTGGCCGCAAGTCGAAGAAGCAGCGGCGTCAAGAGTTCGACAACCTGTCGGCTCCGGCCATGAGCTCGGGCGCGCCCCGCGGCAACGGCCAGGAGATCAGGCTGTCGCGCGGCGCGTCGCTCTCCGACTTCGCCGAGAAGATCAACGCGAATCCCGGCTCGCTGGTCCAGGAGATGTTCAACCTGGGCGAGATGGTGACGGCGACGCAGTCCTGCAGCGACGACACGCTGCAGCTGCTCGGCGAGCACCTGGGCTTCGACGTGCAGATCGTCAGCCCGGAAGACGAGGACCGCGAGCTGCTCGCGCAGTTCAACATCGACCTCGACGCCGACGTGGCCGAGGACCGGCTGGTCTCCCGTCCGCCGGTCGTGACCGTCATGGGTCACGTCGACCACGGTAAGACGAAGCTGCTCGACGCGATCCGCAAGACCAACGTGGTCGCCGGCGAGGCGGGTGGCATCACCCAGCACATCGGCGCCTACCAGGTGCACTACGACCACAACGGCCAGGAACGGGCGATCACCTTCCTGGACACCCCGGGTCACGAGGCGTTCACCGCCATGCGTGCCCGTGGCGCCCAGGTGACCGACATCGTGATCCTGGTCGTGGCCGCCGACGACGGCGTGATGCCGCAGACGGTCGAGGCGTTGAACCACGCCAAGGCCGCCGAGGTGCCAATCGTGGTCGCGGTCAACAAGGTCGACAAGCCGGACGCCAACCCGGACAAGGTGCGCCAGCAGCTCACCGACTACGGTCTGCTCGCCGAGGAGTACGGCGGCGACACGATGTTCGTGAACGTGGCCGCCAAGCCCGGGATCGGCATCGACGAGCTGCTCGAGGCCGTGCTGCTGACCGCCGACGCGTCGCTGGAGCTGACCGCTCCGATCGACGGGGCGGCCCAGGGCGCTGTCGTCGAGTCGCACCTCGACAAGGGCCGTGGTGCGGTCGCGACCGTGCTGGTCCAGAAGGGCACCCTGCGTGCCGGCGACTCGATCGTGGCGGGCGGCGCGCACGGCCGCGTCCGCGCCATGCTCGACGAGAACGGCAACCAGGTGGCCGAGGCGCTGCCTGCCCGGCCGGTCCTGGTGCTGGGTCTGACCTCGGTGCCGGGCGCGGGCGACACGTTCCTCGCCGGCGAGGACGACCGCACCGTCCGGCAGATCGCCGAGCAGCGGCAGGCTCGCCGTCGTGCGGCCAGCTTCGCGAACTCGCGGACCAAGGCGACTCTCGAGACGCTCATGGAGCAGCTCAAGGAGGGCGAGAAGACCTCGCTCACCCTGGTCATCAAGGGCGACTCGTCCGGTTCGGTCGAGGCCCTCGAGGACGCGCTGTTCAAGATCGAGATTCCGGACGAGATCCAGCTCAAGGTCATCCACCGCGGCGTCGGTGCGATCACCGAGAGCGACGTGAACCTGGCCTCGGCGTCCTCGGACGCCACCGCCACGATCATCGGGTTCAACGTCCGGGCCTCGAACAAGGTCAAGGAGATGGCCGACCGCGCGAACGTGGAGATCCGCTACTACAGCGTGATCTACCAGGCCATCGAGGAGATCGAGGCCGCGCTCAAGGGTCTGCTCAAGCCGGAGTACGAGGAGGTCGAGCAGGGCACCGCGGAGATCCGCGAGGTCTTCCGCTCGTCCAAGATCGGTCTCATCGCCGGCTGTCTGGTCCGTACCGGTCTCCTGCGCCGCAACGCCAAGGCCCGCATCCTGCGGGAGGGCGTCGTGGTGGCGGAGAACGTCACGATCAGCTCGCTGCGCCGGTTCAAGGACGACGCGACCGAGGTCCGCGAGGGCTTCGAGTGTGGTCTGACCTTCAGCGGGTTCGGCTCGCCGCAGGTCGGCGACGTGATCGAGACCTTCGAGATGCGCGAGAAGCCGCGCGCCTGATGTTCCTGTGATGCGACCCCCGGCGCTTCGGCGCCGGGGGTCGTCTCTGTAGAAAGGCACCATGTCCCGGTACGCCCTGCTCCTTGCGCCCTCCGCCAATCGTGTCTACGCCGATCAGGCCGCTCGTCTCGCTCGTGCTGAGCTGGCCGCCTTCGGGCCGGCCCTGTCCGCGGACATTTCGGACATTGATGTCACCGTGCTTGGCGGTGTGGAGTATCTGACCTTCACCGCCGAGCTCTCCACGCGGGACATTTCGTATATTTCCAACCTGTCGTCGGGGTATGCGCTCTTCGCGCTGGAAGGTGAGCTGCTGCGGCCGATCACGCTGACGCCGCTCGCTCGCTACGACAGCGACCTGATCACGATTCCGAAGTACGCCGGCAAGACCAACGAGCAGTTCACCAAGCTCGTCCTCAACCTCACGCTGCTCGCCTCCGCCTCGGCAGGCCGGATGCTCGACGGCCACCTCACCGTGCTCGACCCGCTCTGCGGCCGGGGCACCACGCTCAACCAGGCGCTGATGTACGGCTACGACGCGGTGGGTGTCGAGATCGACGGCAAGGACGTCGAGGCGTACAAGTTGTTCCTGCAGACGTGGCTCAAGCGCAAGCGGCTCAAGCACACCGCCGACCTCGTGCCGGTGCGACGGCAGGGCCGCCGGGCCGCGCGTCGCCTCGAGGTGGTCATGGCCGCCAGCAAGGACGACCACAAGGCCGGGGCGGTGCAGAAGGTCACCGTGCTGCAGGCCGACACCACCCAGCTCGACGGGCTGCTGCGGGGCGGCGTCGCGGACGTGCTGGTGGCCGACCTGCCGTACGGCGTGGCCCACGGCAGCTACGACGACCAGGGCGGCATCACCCGCAGTCCACTCGACCTGCTCGAGCGCGCGGTGCCGCACTGGCTGCCGCTGGTGCGCCCGGGCGGCGCCCTCGGGCTGTCCTGGAACACCAAGGTCGCCCGGCGGGAGCTCGCCGAAGACATCCTGGCCGCCAACGGCCTGGAGATCGTCCGCTACGAGCCGCTCGGGCATCGCGTGGATCAGGGCATCGAACGGGACGTCCTGGTGGCCAGGAAAGTCGGCTGAAACTGTCGTACCGCGGCGGTACCGTGCTGGCTGATGTTTATCGAGACCGCAGTGTTCGACCTGCTCCTGCCCGGCGACTCGCAGTCGCTCAAGCACAAGCGCTCCTACGTCCGCCCGATCATCGCGATGCTGAAGAAATATGAGGTCAGCGCCGCCGAGGTCGGTTTCCACGACCTGCACGGCCGGGCCCAGATCGGCGTGGCGGTGGTCGCGCCCGACGCGGCCCAGGCCCGCGCCGTGATCGACACGTGCGAGAACCAGGTGGCCGGCCGCCCCGAGATCGAGCTCCTGTCGGTCCGGCGGCGGCTCTATGGGGACGACGACTAGGGACGTTCGTCGGTAACGGCACGTGGGTAGGCTTCAGCAGTTGGGCGGGAGAGTTCAGGCCCGCGGGATTCACAGTCGGAGGTGGGCGATATGTCGGACCCGGCCAAGACGCGTCGGCAGGCCGAGCGCGTCAAGGAGTTGGTGGCCTCGCTGGTACGTGAGATCAAGGACCCCCGGCTCGGCATGGTGACGATCACGGACGCTCGGATCACCGGCGACCTGCGGGAGGCCACCGTCTACTACACGGTCCTGGGCGACCCGACCGAGCAGGCGGCCACGGCGGCCGCGCTCGAGAGCGCCAAGGGAATGCTGCGCAGCCGGGTGGGTCATGCCCTCGGCCTGCGGCACTCGCCGAGCCTTGCCTTCGTGCTCGACAACGTGCTCGACCACGCCAAGGAGATCGACGACCTGCTCGCCGAGGCACGGTTGCGCGACGAGGAGGTCCAGCGCCTCGCCGCCGGCAAGCAGTACGCGGGCGACCCCGACCCGTACAAGAGCGAGGACGAGGAAGACGACGCCGGCGACACCGAGTCGTACGGGAGCGGTGGCGAGCGGGTGGGCGCGCGCGAGGACCTCGGGTGACGCCTCCCTCGGGCGAGCCCGGGGGAGTGACCGACGCGGAGTGGGCCGCGGCCGTCGAGGCGGTCCGCGGGCTCACTCCGGGCCCGGAGGGCGACGAGATCCAGCTCATCTGCCACGTGAACCCCGACGGGGACGCGCTCGGCAGCATGCTCGGGTTCGCCCTCGGCCTGCGGCGGCTCGGCTTCACGCGGTTGCGGGCGACGTTTCCGGGCGAGTTCGAGGTGCCCACGCCGTACCAAAGCCTGCCCGGTCTTGATCTTCTGGTGCCGCAGCATGCGGCCTGCACCAGCCCCGACGTGGTCCTGACCTTCGACGTCGCCGCCGAGTCGAGGCTCGGCGAACTCGCCGCCCTGCTCGCGGCGCCGCGCGTGATCATGCTCGACCACCACGCGTCGAACACCCGGTTCGGCCGGATCAACCTGGTCGACCCGCGGGCCGCGGCCACCTCGGTGGTGGTCGACGGCCTGCTGACCCGGCTCGGCGTGCCGCTGGACGCCGAGATCGCCGAGTGCCTCTACGTGGCGCTCGCGACCGACACCGGCTCGTTCAAGTTCGACATGACCACGCCGGCCGTGCACGAGCTCGCCGCGCGCCTCATCGCGACCGGCATCAGCCCCGGCGACATCTCGCGGCGGATCTTCGACACGCGCCCGTTCGGGGCGATGAAGCTCGCCGGCGAGGTGCTGGGCCGGGCCGCCCTCGACCCCACGGCCGCGGGTGGTCGCGGCATGGTCTGGACGTACGCGACGCTGGCCGACCTCGCCCGGTACGGCCAGAAGCCCTACGTGCTCGACACGCTGATCGACCCGGTGCGCGGCGTGGCCGAGGCGGATGTGGCGGTGGTCGTGAAGCAGTCGGGTGCGGATGAGTGGGCGGTGTCGCTGCGCAGCAAGGGCGCGGTCGACGTGAGCGAGGTCGCGGTGGCCCTCGGTGGTGGGGGTCATCGGCTGGCGGCGGGCTTCACCGGTCACGGGACGCCGGGCGAGGTGGTCGCGACGGTTCGCGGCCTGCTCGACGAGCACTTGCTCTAGGCGGTGGCGACCACCCAGCCGTACGGCGGGAGCGTTGCGTTGCCGGCGGCGTCGATGGTGGCGTCGCCGGCCTCGTGTTGCCAGGCCCGGGCGGGAACCGCCGCGGGTCTCTGTTCGGCGCCGAAGTTGAGGGCCACCGCGACCGCGGCGTCGGGGCCGCTCAGCGTGTAGGAGAGAACGCCGTCGCCGAGGCTGTGCACCTCGGTGGTGGCGCGCACCAGCCAGGCGTGCCGGCGGCGGATGCCGATCAGCAGCTGATGCAGGCGCTGCGTCTCGTCGTCCCCCCGATCGTCCCAGGCCGGGCGGATCGCGTCGTCCCCGCCTTCCCGCTCCTCCTTGACGCCGCGCCAGGCGCGCTCGTCGCCGTAGTAGACCGACGGGATGCCGCCGACGGTGAACAGCACGGCCAGCGCGTGCGGGAGGTGGCGCGGCTCGGTGAGGCGGCTGGCGATGCGGGTCACGTCGTGGTTGCCGACGAAGGTCTGCGGGGCGAATGTCGCGAGCAGGTCGTTGTGCCGGGTGAGGGCCCAGGCCAGCTCGTGCGGGTTGACGTCGTTGAGCGAGCTCCAGATCGCCTTCCACAGCTCGTACTGGGTGACCGAGTCGAGGCCGCCCTCGGTCACGTAGGACGTGTAGTCGCCGTGGATGACCTCACCGGAGAACCACGCCTCGGGGTGCTTCTCGCGGGCCCGGTCGGTGACCTTGCGCCAGAACGGCAGCGGCACCGCGTAGGCCGCGTCGAGCCGCCAGCCGTCGACGCCGCGGTCCAGCCAGTGGTTCAGGACGTCGGTGACGTAGTCGGCGACCGCGGGACTCGCGTGGTTGAGCGCCACCAGCTGCCGGTGGCCCTCGAAGGTGCGGAAGTCGTCGCCCTCGCGCACGAACCAGTCGGCGTAGGTGTCGCCGCCGTTCGCCACCTCCACGAACTGCCGGAAATTTCGGCCTACGTGGTTGAAAACCCCATCAAGCAGCACGCGTACGCCCTTGGCGGCGGCCCGGTCGATGAGATCTTTCAGGTCGTCCTCGGTGCCGAGGCGGGGGTCGACCCGGAAGTGGTCGACAGTGTCGTAGCCGTGGGTCTCGGCGGCGAAGACCGGGCCGAGCGCCAGGCCGTTGCAGCCCAGCTCCAGCAGGTGATCGAGCCGGTCGGCGAGCGCCGGTAGCCGGTGTTGCGGTTCCGATATGCCGGACTTCTCGGCGCCCAGAAAGCCCAGGGGATAGACCTGCCACCAGATGGAGTACTCGGGCCAGCGCACTCATGCCTCCCGTTATCGCAGTTGATGAACCGTTGCAGGTGACTCGCGGGTAGCTGTCGGGTGTCCGTCGTTTGTCTCGCAGGGTGGGAACGACGTCTCGATACCGCGACCTGAACGATAGTTTGGTCCTTAACGGTGATTTGGTTTTGCGCGGCCGTGACCACCGCCCGCCGCGAAGCCTCGAGCCACCCGGGTTTACCGACTCGGGCCGCGTCACCTTCGCCATGCGTCCGGCGACCCCGGACCGGCCCTGTGACGCCCCGCTCGACCGATCCGCTGGGCGCGTGTCCGTTGCCGCGCCCTCACGCACCGTGGAGGAACCACGATCATGGCTGCCAAGCCGAAGCCTCAGCCCACCGACGAAGCCCGCGAGCAGGCGCGCCGCGCCCTGCAGACCTCGCTGGACACCCGGCAGTAGGGCGTAAGCACCTAACCGCATTGCGATCCTTACGACTGGGCGGGCATCATGACTACTCATGAGCCCGCCTGCCCGGCCGTCGCCTTCTACGGCCGCCTCCGCGACGCCCGCTTCCACCGCGGCCGACATCTCGGCCGCCGCCACCACTGGCGACGTTGCGGCCGCCTCCGTGACGGCTGACGTTGCGGCCGCCTCCGTGACGGCTGACGTTGCGGCTGTTGGCAACGCCGGCGCTTCAGCGGCGCCGGTCACCGCGCGAGGCATCGCCCGGCTCGCCTTACCGGCGCTCGTGGTGCTCGCCGCCGAGCCGCTGTATGTGCTCGTCGACACCGCCGTGGTCGGTCATCTCGGCCGGGTTCCCCTCGCCGCCGTCGCCGTCAGCGGCACGGTCATGTCGGTGGCCGTCTGGTTGGGCACGCTCATGGCCTACGGGACCACCGGCCGGGCGGCCCGCCGCTTCGGCGCCGGGGACCGTGCCGCCGCCGTTGTCGAAGGCGTCCAGACGTCGTGGCTCGCGCTCGCCGCCGGGGTGCTCCTGGCGCTTCTCGCCCAAGTCGGCGCCGGACCGCTCGCCTCGGCCCTCGCGGGTGATCCCGTCACGGCGGACGCCGCGGCCGGATGGCTGCGGATCGCGGCGCTCGGCGTGCCCGGCCTCCTCCTCGCGGCGGCCGGGAACGGCTGGATGCGCGGCGTGCAGGATACCCGGCGCCCGTTGTTCTTCGTGCTGGGCGCGAACGTGCTCTCCGCGATTCTCTGCCCGCTGCTCGTCTATCCCGCCGGGTGGGGGCTCACCGGCTCGGCGGTCGCGAACGTCGTCGCCCAGACCGTCTCCGGCGGCTGCTTCCTGGCCGCGCTGATCAGGGAGACCCGCGCCCTGCGCCCGCGGCCGCGGATCATCCTCGAGCAGGTGAAGCTCGGCCGCGATCTGCTGATCCGCGGGGCCGCCTTTCAGGCCTGCTTCCTCTCGGCCACGGCGGTGGCGGCGCGTTTCGGGGTCGCGGCGGTCGGCGCCCACCAGATCGCGTTGCAGCTGTGGTTCTTCAGCGCGCTCGCCCTCGACGCGGTGGCGATCGCGGCGCAGTCGCTGGTCGGCGCCGCACTGGGCGGCGGCGACGGGCAGGCAGCCCGGGACGTTGCCCGTCGGGTGACCATCGCCGGCGGCATCGCGGGCGTTGCCTTCGCGGTGCTCGCGGCGGCCGGATCCCGGGTGGTGCCCGGCTGGTTCACGCCCGACCCGTCGGTGCACGAGCAGGCCGCGGTGGTGTGGCCGTGGTTCGTCGGGCTGATGCCGTTCGCCGGGGTGGTCTATGCGCTCGACGGCGTGCTGATCGGCGCCGGCGACGTGCGATACCTGCGCAATCTGACGTTGGCGTCGGCGCTGCTGGGCTTCCTGCCGGCGATCTGGCTGGCCTACGGCCTGGATCTCGGCCTGGGCGGCGTGTGGGCCGGCCTGGGGCTCTTCATCCTGATCCGCTTCGTGACGACGGTGTGGCGCTGGCGCTCGGGCCGCTGGGCGGTGCTGGGCGCGACCCGCACCGCCTGACTCTCCGCCTGGGCGCGACCCGCACCGCTCGACTCTCCGCCTGGGCGTGACCCGCACCGCTTGACTCTCCCCCTTGGGGGAGGCACCAGGCTTTGTCCATGGGCGGCGACCCGTCGAGGGAGTGGTGAGAGTGGAAACCCTAAGGTGGGCGGGTGAGCGCGGATGGTCTGATCGTGGTGGACAAGCCGGCGGGGATGACCTCGCACGACGTGGTGGCGCGGATCCGCCGGTTGGCGAAGACCCGCCGGGTGGGCCACGGCGGCACGCTCGACCCGATGGCCACCGGGGTGCTGATCATCGGGGTCAACCGGGCGACCCGGCTCCTGACGTACGTGATCGGGTCATCGAAGAGCTACACGGCCACGATCCGCCTCGGGCAGTCGACGGTCACCGACGACGCCGAGGGTGAGGTCACGGCGGTCGCGTCCGTAGCCGGCGTCTCGGACGAGGCGATTCACGCGGGCCTGGCCGCTCAGCGCGGCGAGATCGACCAGGTGCCGAGCGCCGTGAGCGCGATCAAGGTGGATGGAAAGCGGGCCTACAAGCGCGTGCGCGAGGGCGAGACCGTCGATCTGCCGCCGCGGCGGGTGACGATCTCGCGCTTGGACGTGCTGGCCATCCGGCGCGCCATCGCAGCGCCGCCCAGCGCCCGAACCGGCCGCGACGCCGATGCGGAGGCCCCGTGGGCCGGGCCGGTTGACGTCATTGACGTGGACATTGACGTGAACTGCTCGTCGGGGACCTATATCCGGGCGATCGCACGCGACCTCGGGGCGGCGCTCGGGGTGGGTGGTCATCTCACCGCGCTGCGGCGCACGGCGGTGGGGCGGATGACGCTCGCCGAGGCGGTCACGCTCGAGATGCTTGAGCAACGGGCGCCGGACGTGGTCGGGCTGTCCATGGCGGAGGCGGCGCGGCAGACGTTCCCGCAGCGCACGGCCACCGTCGAGGAGGCGCGCGTGCTCAGCCACGGCGGGCCGCTCGCGCCGGTCGGCATCGGTGGGCCGTACGCGGTCTTCGGTCCTACCGGCGACCTGCTGGCCATCGTCTCGGAGCGTGAGGGGCGCGCCCGAGCCGAGATCGTCCTCGCCCCGGCCTGAGCCTCGGCCCGAGCCCCGGCCTGAGCCCTGCCTGAGCCGGCCCCTGAGCCCCGGCCCGGCTGGGCCGGCGGGGGCTAGTTGGTCAGGTGGCGGGCGACCGTGGCTACCAGGTCGGCGGCGGCGTAGGGCTTGTCCAGGAAGTCGTCGCAGCCTGCCTCGATGGCGGCGGCTCTGTCCTGGGGGAGGACGCTCGCGGTGACGGCTATGACCGTGGGCTTGGGAGTGTCCGACTCGGAGAGCTCGCGGGCCAGGGTCAGGCCGTTGCCGTCGGGGAGGTTCATGTCCAGGAGGATCAGGTCTATGTGGTCGGCCGTGAGGCGGGCTCGGGCGGCGGCCAGGCTGGTGGCGTCCACCACCTCGGCGTCGCGGACCACGGGGTCGGCGGAGCGGGACAGGACGGCCTTGACCAGGGTGCGGTTCAGTTCCTCGTCCTCGACCAGCAGGATGGTGCTCATTGTCGACTCCTTCAGCCGGTCGTGGGTGCGGGGTGCTGGGGGCGGGCCGCGGGGTGGGGCGCGGCCGGGAGGTCGTCGTGCGGCGCCAGCGGCAGCCGTACCGTGAAGGCGCTTCCCCGGCCCAGGGCGGAGACCAGGGTGATCTCGCCGCCGTGGGCTTCCACCAGGCGTCTTGTCAAGGCCAGGCCCAGGCCCGTTCCGGCTCGCCGGCGGTCGGGGTCGCCGGCCTGCTGGAACTCCTCGAAGACTCGCTCCTGGTCTTCGGGCGCTATCCCCACGCCGGTGTCGGCCACCGTGACGTACGCGTCATCGCCGGCCTGATGGGCCGCGACCGTGACGTGGCCGCCGGGCTCGGTGAACTTGATGGCGTTGGAGAGCAGGTTCTCGACGATCTGGCGGAAGCGGACCCGGTCGGCGAGGGCGGTGATCGGCGGCAGGTCGGTGCGCACCTCGATGTGCTGGGTCTTGAAGAGGGGAGCTAGGCCGGTCAGCAACTCGGTCACGGCGGTGTCCAGGCGTAACGGGGCGGGGCGCAGCTCCAGGTGGCCGGCCTCGACCTTGGCCAGGTCGAGGATGTCGTTGATCAGGCCGAGCAGGTGGCGGCCGCTGGTGTGGATGTGGTCCACCCACTCGGCGGGCACGCGGCGGCGGTCGCCCTCGGGTTCCTCCACGCGCATCAGGTCGCTGAACCCGATGATCGCGTTGAGGGGGGTGCGCAACTCGTGGCTCATGTTCGCGAGGAAGGCGCTCTTGGCCTGGTTGGCGCGGGTCAGCGCGTCCACCGAGGCACTCAAGGTCTCGGCGACGGCCTGGCGCTCGGCGAGGATGCCTGCCTGGCCGCCCAGCGCCGCGAGCAGGCGCAGGTCGTCGTCGCTGAACAGGGTGCGGTGGCGGTTGAAGAGCAGCACCGCGCCTTCGACATCGGGCGGCACGGGCATGCTCAGCACGGTGACGAAGTCGTTGCCCAGGTCGTCGCCGTAGTGAGCCACCAGAGCGGACGCGCCCTCGCGCAGGCGTGCCTGGCGGCCGGCGGGGATCAGGGTGGTGAGCTCCTCGGCGTCCAGCTCGGGGTGGCTCGGCATGTGCGGGCCGGCGAACGCGGCCTGTGCGAGCTGGCCGTCGGGGCGGGGCATGAAGACCGCGACGGCCTCGGCGCCGGTCTGCTCCCGCATCTGCTCGGCGTAGAGCTGCCACACCTCGGCCGACGACTGGGCGGGTGCGCGGAGCAGGCGCTCGGTGACCTGGTGGGCGGCGCTGGCCGAGAAGACCCGGCGCAGCCAGCGCGGCGGGAGGAAGGCGACCAGGTAGCCGAGGCCGCTGGCCAGGGCCAGCACCCTGCTGATCGTGAGCAGGGTGGGATGACCGCGCCACAGGCCGTTGAGGCCGATGAAGACGATCATTATGGCGAAGGCGAGAGTGGCCGCGGCGGCGGTCATCAGGCGGGCGCGGTTCGCGCCGGCGCGGGTGCGGGCCTTGCCGTAGAGCAGGGCGGCGGGGACGGCCTCGCTGAGGCTGAAGCCGACCACGATCGCGACCAGGGCGCGGGTGTCGAGCGGGCGCGGCTCCCTGATGATCGGGACGGCCAGGGCCACGTACGCGCACAGCACCAGCCGGTCGAGCCAGCGCGGCACACGCCGGAGCTGGGCGGCCATCCGCAACGTGAGGTAGGGCTGGGCGAGCAGCGCCGTGGTGGAGACGAGGCTCACCCACATCGGCAGGCCGCCGCCGACCCGCCGGGCGATGTCGGCGCAGAAGACCACCGTGCAGGGCAGGAAGACGAGTGTGACGGTGCCCTGGAGGGTGTCCCGCCGGCGCAGGTAGCCGCCGAGCGCGCGCAGGAACAGCACCGCGAAGGTGAACTCCGCCGCGAGCAGGACGAGAGGGCTCCACTTGATGGGCATATCGGCCTCAATCGTAGCGTTTCGGGCGTGAGGCCAGACCAAGGTCGCGCGGGTGAGCCGATACGCTGTGCGCGAGAACCGAGGAGGGCGGCAGGCATGCAGCGGTGGCGGGGCTACGAGTCGGTGCCCGGCGGGTGGGGCCGGTCGGTGGTCACGATCGGCGTCTTCGACGGCGTGCACCGCGGCCATCAGGCGATCATCGGGCACGCCGTGAAGCGGGCCCGCGACCTCGGCCTCCAGTCGGTGGTGATGACCTTCGACCCGCACCCGGCCGAGGTGGTCCGTCCGGGCTCACACCCGGCGGTGCTCACCGAGGCGGTGCGCAAGGCCGAGCTGATCGAGCAACTGGGCGTCGACGCGCTCTGCGTGGTGCCGTTCACGCCCGACTTCTCCCGCCTGCCGGCCGAGGCCTTCGTGCACGACGTGCTGGTCGAGGCGTTGCACTCGGCGGTCGTGGTGGTCGGCGACAACTTCCGCTTCGGGCACAAGGCGGCCGGCGACGTCGCGCTGCTGGAACGGCTCGGACGCTCGTTCGGCTTCACCGTCGAGGACGCGCCGCTGGTCTCGGCCGACGGGGTGGTGTTCTCCTCGACGTACATCCGCAGCTGTGTCGATGCCGGTGACGTGCGCGCCGCGGCCGCGGCACTCGGCCGGCCGCACCGCCTGGGTGGCGTCGTGGTGCGCGGCGACCAGCGCGGGCGCGAGATCGGCTTCCCCACGGCCAATCTGATGGCGCACCGCTACGCGGCGGTGCCGGCCGACGGCGTCTACGCGGCCTGGATGATCCGCGGTGGCGAGCACGCGGGGCGGCTCCCGGCCAGCGTGTCGATCGGCACCAATCCCACCTTCTCGGGCCGTGAGCGCCGGGTCGAGGCCTACGTGCTCGACTTCGCGGGCGATCTCTACGGCGAGCGGGTGAGCCTCGACTTCGTCGCCCATCTGCGGGAACAGCGCGTGTACGAGGGCATCGAGCCGCTGGTCGCGCAGATCCGGGAGGACGTGGAGGAGACCCGCGCGTTGCTCCAGTGACCCCCTGGTAGGGTTGGTGAGACGTTGGCTACCCAACGACCGGCTCCCACCTGCCTGCCCGACGCCGCGGGTGTGGGAATGCCGTTGATTCGGCAACACAGAATTTCGGAGAACATGGCGCTCGATCAAGAGACCAAAAACAAGATCATCGACGAGTACAAGGCGCAGGACGGCGACACCGGATCCCCCGAGGTCCAGGTCGCGATGCTGACCAAGCGGATCGCCGACCTCACCGAGCACCTCAAGGTGCACAAGCACGACCACCACAGCCGTCGTGGTCTGCTGCTGCTGGTCGGCCGCCGCCGGCGCCTGCTCAACTACGTGCAGAAGAAGGACATCGCCCGCTACCGGACGCTCATCGAGCGGCTCGGCCTGCGCCGATGACCTGACGGGGGAGTGGCCGCCTGGCCGCTCCCCCGCGGTTTTCAGAACCGCAGGTAAACCCACGGACCCGCGCGGTTGCAGGCCAACAGACACCGGTCCTCGGTAGTGGTTCCCAGGCAGACCTCCTGGGCACTTCGATCGAAGACCGGCAGCCTGAACACCGCGTAGCAGACCGCCGGGTCCTCGACGAAGGAGTTCCGCAACACCATGACAGAGCAGAACGCTCTTGGTACCGAGTCGCGTACCGCCATCATCGACAACGGTGCCTTCGGCACCCGCGAGGTGACCTTCTCCACCGGCCGCCTGGCCAAGCAGGCCGCCGGCTCGGTCATCGTCCGGCTGGGCGACACCGTCGTCCTCTCGGCGACGACCGCCAGCAAGGCGCCCAAGGAGCACTTCGACTTCTTCCCGCTCACGGTGGACGTCGAGGAGCGCATGTACGCCGCGGGCCGCATCCCCGGCTCGTTCTTCCGCCGCGAGGGCCGCCCGAGCGAGGACGCGATCCTCACCTGCCGCCTGATCGACCGGCCGCTGCGCCCGTCGTTCACCAAGGGCCTGCGCAACGAGGTCCAGGTCGTCGAGACGATCCTGGCGCTCGACCCGGCCCACCCGTACGACGTGGTCGCCATGAACGGCGCCTCGATGTCGACGAAGCTCTCCGGCCTGCCGTTCAGCGGCCCGGTCGGTTCGACGCGCGTCGCGCACGTCGAGGGCCAGTGGGTCGCGTTCCCGACCCTGGAGGAGCTCGAGCGGGCCACCTTCGACATGGTCGTGGCCGGTCGGGTCCTGCCGGACGGCGACGTCGCGATCATGATGGTGGAGGCCGAGGCCACCCCGCACGCGATCAAGCTGATCTCGGCCGGCGCCACGGCGCCCACCGAGGAGGTCGTGGCCAGCGGCCTGGAGGCCGCCAAGCCGGCCATCCGCGAGCTGTGCCGCGCGCAGAGCGAGCTGGCCGAGATCGCCGCCAAGCCGGTCGCCGACTACCCGGTCTTCCTCGACTACCAGGACGACGTCTTCGGCGCCGTCGCGGAGGCCGTCCGCGAGGAGACCGCCGAGGCGCTGAAGATCGCCGCCAAGCAGGAGCGCGAGGAAGCCCTCGACCTGATCAAGGCGAAGGCGCACGACCTGTTCGACGAGCGGTTCGAGGGTCGCGAGAAGGAGATCAGCGCCGCCTTCCGGTCGCTGACCAAGTCCGAGGTGCGCGCCCGCGTGCTGCGCGAGCAGATCCGCATCGACGGCCGCGGCCCGCGCGACATCCGGCCGCTGACCGCTCAGGTCGGCGTCCTGCCGCGGGTGCACGGCTCGGCCCTGTTCGAGCGTGGCGAGACCCAGATCCTGGGCGTCAGCACGCTGAACATGCTGCGGCTGGAGCAGACGCTGGACACCCTCGCCCCCGAGAAGTCCAAGCGCTACATGCACAACTACAACTTCCCGCCGTACTCGACCGGTGAGACCGGCCGGGTCGGCTCGCCGAAGCGCCGCGAGATCGGCCACGGCGCGCTGGCCGAGCGGGCCCTGGTGCCCGTGCTGCCGTCGCGCGAGGAGTTCCCGTACGCGATCCGCCAGGTCTCCGAGGCCCTCAGCTCGAACGGCTCCACCTCGATGGGCTCGGTCTGCGCCTCGACGCTGTCCCTGCTGTCGGCGGGTGTGCCGCTGAAGGCGCCGGTCGCCGGCATCGCGATGGGCCTCATCTCCGACGAGGTCGACGGCAAGACGCAGTACGTCGCGCTCACCGACATCCTCGGCGCCGAGGACGCGTTCGGCGACATGGACTTCAAGGTCGCCGGCACCAGCGAGTTCGTCACCGCGCTGCAGCTCGACACCAAGCTCGACGGGATCCCGTCCGACGTGCTGGCGTCCGCCCTGCAGCAGGCCCACGAGGCCCGCGCCACGATCCTCGGGGTCATGGAGCAGGCGATCAACGCCCCGGCCGAGATGTCCGAGTACGCCCCGCGCGTCACCTCGGTCAAGATCCCGGTCGACAAGATCGGCATGGTGATCGGCCCCAAGGGCCAGACGATCAACGCGATCCAGGACGAGACCGGCGCCGACATCTCGATCGAGGACGACGGCACGATCTACGTCGGCGCGACCAACGGCCCGTCGGCCGAGGCCGCGGTCGAGCGGATCAACGCGATCGCCAACCCGACGCTGCCGAAGATCGGCGACAAGTTCCTCGGCACCGTGGTGAAGACGGCCGCGTTCGGCGCGTTCGTCTCGCTGCTGCCCGGCCGCGACGGCCTGCTGCACATCTCCAAGGTGGGCGACGGCAAGCGGGTCGAGAAGGTCGAGGACTTCCTCAACGTCGGCGACAAGGTCGAGGTGTCCATCGCGGACATCGACGCCCGCGGCAAGATCTACCTGGACAAGGTCCGCCCCGAGGGCGAGGAGGCCCCGGCCGCGGCCGAGGGTCAGTCCTCGCGGCCCCCTCGTGAGGACCGTGGCCCGCGCGGCGACCGTGGCGAGGGCGGCGAGCCCCGGCGGCGCCGTCAGCGTTCCGGCGGCGAGCGCAGCGACCGTGCGCCCCGCAGCGAGTAATCACAGGTGACAACGAGTTCCTCCCGCGGGCCGGCCGTAAGGCCGGCCCGCGGCACTGAGCAGGGAAGAGCCAGCACCAAGACGCTGCAGGACGGTGTGCGGCGCACGACCCTGCCGAGTGGCCTGCGCATCATCACCGAGGCGATCCCGGGCTCGCGCAGCGCGTCGCTCGGCGTCTGGGTCGGGATCGGCTCGCGCGACGAGACGCCGGCCATGTCCGGCGCGTCGCACTTCCTCGAGCACCTGCTCTTCAAGGGCACGCACAAGCGCACGGCGCTGCAGATCTCGGCCGAGATCGAGGCGGTCGGCGGCGAGACCAACGCCTTCACCACGAAGGAATACACCTGCTACTACGCGCGGGTGCTCGACATCGACCTGCCGCTGGCGGTCGACGTGCTCTGCGACGCGGTGTCCGACTCGGTCCTCGAGCCGGCCGACGTGGAGATCGAGCGCGGCGTCATCCTCGAAGAGATCGCCATGCACGAGGACGAGCCGAGCGACGAGGTGCACGACGTCTTCACCGAGGCGATCTTCGGCGACCACCCGCTGGGCCGGCTCATCTCGGGGACCGAGGAATCGATCACCCCGATGACCCGCACCCAGATCAACGGCTTCTACCGGCGCCGCTACACGGCGCCGCACATCGTGATCGCGGCCGCGGGCAGCCTCGAGCACGCCACCGTCGTACGGCTGGTGCGCAAGGCCCTCGCCGGCACCGCGCTGGACTCGCCGGACGCCGGCCCGGCCGGCCCCCGCGCCGGAAGCAAGCGGGTCCGGCACCAGAAGCCGCACACCGTGGTGCGCAACCGGGACACCGAGCAGGCACACGTGGTGCTGGGCGGGGTCGGCATCGGCCGCCACGACGAGCGCCGGTTCGCCCTGGGCGTGCTCAACAACGTGCTCGGCGGCGGCATGTCGAGCCGCCTCTTCCAGGAGATCCGCGAGAAGCGGGGCCTGGCCTACTCGGTCTACTCGTACGCGAGCCAGTACGCCGACGCCGGCCTGTTCGGCGTCTACGCCGGCTGCGCGCCCGGCAAGGTCGAGGAGGTCCTCGACCTGACCCGCACCGAGCTCGCCCGGGTGGCGTCCAAGGGCCTCACGGCCGAGGAGATCGCCCGCGGCAAGGGGATGGTCAAGGGCTCGTACGTGCTGGGGCTCGAGGACTCGGGCTCGCGGATGAGCCGGCTCGCCAAGTCCGAGCTGCTCCACGGCGACCTGATGAGCGTGGACGAGTTGCTCGGGCGGGTCGACGCGGTCACCGCGGACGACATCGACGCGATCGCGGCCGAGCTGCTCGCGCAACCGATGTCGCTGGCCGTGGTCGGTCCGTTCGACGAGGCCGCGTTCTCCTAGAGAACCCTCCGGTTAACCTTGGACCCCGTGACAACGCTGGAGACACCGCCCGAGACACCCGTGGTTCCCGATGTGCGCAAGCGCCGCATCGCCGGGATGGTCGTCTGGGCGGTGGTCTTCATCCTGTTCGTGGCGTTCGTCGGGGTGCCCACCAGCGACCCGCTCGTCGCGTTCGGGTGGCTCTGGCTGGCCACCATCGCCTGGCGCAACTACCGGCCCTGGCGGGAGCACCTGCTGTTCCTGCGCGACTGGCTGCCGGTCGTGCTGCTGCTGGTCTTCTACAACGTCTCCCGGGGCTCGGCCGACAAGTTCTTCGCCCCGCACGTCCACTTCATGATCGACGCGGACGAGGGGATGTTCGGCTGGTTCACCGGCGGGCGCATCCCCACGATCTGGCTGCAGCAGCATCTGTACGAGCCCGGCCACGTCCAGTGGTGGGAAGTGGCGGTCACGCTCGTCTACGTGTCGCACTTCCTCACGGTGCCGACCGTGGCGGTGGTGCTGTGGGTGCGCAACCGGGGTCAGTCGTACCGGTTCATGCGTCGCTGGATCACGCTCAGCCTGGCCGGGCTGGTCACGTACTTCCTCTACCCGGCGGCGCCGCCGTGGTGGGCCTGGGAGAACGGCGCGCTCAGCGAGCCGGTGCAGCGCATCTCGTCCAACGGCTTCGAGGCGATCGGGCTGCACAGCGCCGGCAACACGCTCAACGCGCTGCAGGCCGATCAGTCGAATCCGGTCGCCGCCATGCCGTCACTGCATACGGCGTACGCGCTGATGGCTGTTGCCTTTTTCCTGCCGATGGTGAAAAGGCGATGGTGGCCGCTGTTGCTGGCGTATCCGCTGGCCATGACGTTCACGCTGGTCTACACGGGTGAGCATTATGTGGCGGACGTGCTGGTGGGCTGGGTCTACGTCGGGCTCACCTTCGTGCTGGTGGGTGTGGGGGAGCGCTGGTGGGCCGGGCGCCGTGCGTTAAATTCTCGGGGTGACTGACTCGATTCGCGTTGGTGTGCTCGGTGCCCGCGGCCGCATGGGCCTCGAGGTGTGCAAGGCGGTGGACGCCGCCGACGATCTCGAGCTGGTCGCGATGATCGACCAGGACGACGTGCTGTTCAGCGCGGCCGACGCCGGCGCGCAGGTGCTTGTCGACTTCACCCACCCCGGCGCGGTGATGGACAACGTGCGCTGGGCGATCGATCAGGGCATCAGCATCGTGGTCGGCACGACCGGCTTCACCGACGAGCGGATCGACCAGGTGCGCGGCTGGCTGTCGGGCAAGCCCGGGATCGGGGTGCTGATCGCGCCCAACTTCGGCATCGGGGCGCTGCTGATGATGCGCTTCTCGGCCATCGCGGCGAAGTACTTCGAGTCGGTCGAGATCATCGAGCAGCATCACCCGCGCAAGCTCGACGCCCCCAGCGGCACGTCGATGCACACGGCCAAGCTGATCGCCGAGGCCCGCGCCGCGGCCGGCAGCCCGCCGATGCCCGACGCCACCAAGGAAGAGCTCGACGGCGCCCGCGGCGCCACGGTCGAGGGCGTGCGGGTGCACTCGGTGCGCGCCTCCGGCCTGGTGGCCCACCAGGAGGTGCTGTTCGGCAGCGCCGGCGAGACGCTGACGATCCGGCACGACTCCCTCGACCGGGTGTCGTTCATGCCGGGCGTGCTGCTCGCGGTCCGCAACGTGCTGAGCCGCCCGGGCCTGACGATCGGCCTCGACTCACTGCTCGACTGACAAGCCCGGCGGGAGGCCGGTCAGGGTCGCGCCGTCGAACGACACGGCGTGACCGGCGATCTGGAGGCCGGTCACCGTGGGCGCGCCCGGTAGCGGGTTGAGGCGGACCACGCCGTTCGGGACGTCGGGCTCGAGGCCCAGCCACGCCTGCAGCATCAGGATCGCGGCGGCCGACGACCAGGCCTGCGGGTGGCAGGCGGCGGGGTAGGCGACCGGGCGGGACAGCTCGGTACGCGCGTCGCCGCCGTACAGCTCGGGCAGGCGGAAGTCGAAGGTCTCGGCCGCGGCGAGCAGGCCGTCGAACAGGGTGAGGGCCTCGGCGGCGAAGCCGCCCCGGGCCAGGCCGGCGGCGACGATCGCGGTGTCGTGGGCCCAGACCGAGCCGCAGTGGTACGACAGCGGGGCGAACCCGCGGTCGGCGGCGGACATCGTGCGCAGGCCGTAGGCGCCGGACATCGCCGGGTCGGCCAGCGCCGCGGCCACCCGGGCCTCCTCCGCGGCGGTCAGCAGGCCGGTGCCGAGCAGGTGGCCGGCGTTGCTGGTCAGCGAGTCGACCGGGCGCTTGTCGCCGTCGAGGGCGAGGGCGGGGTAGCGGCCCTCGTCGACCCAGAAGGCGGCCCGGAAGCGGTCGCCCATGGCGGCGGCCCAGGAGCGCCAGTGGTCGCCACCGGGGCGGCCGAAGGCGTCCAGCAGGGCGGCGCCGTCGAGGGCCGCGCGGTACGCGTACCCCTGCACCTCGGCCAGCGCGATCGGCGGCGCGGCCAGGCGGCCGTCGTGGAAGCGGATCGCGTCGCCCGAGTCCTTCCAGCCCTGGTTGGCAAGGCCGCGGCCGGTGTCGTCGAGGTACTCGAGGAAGCCGTCGCCATCGGGGTCGGCGTGGTCGCCGAGCCAGGCCAGCGCGGCCTCGAGGTGCGGCAGCAGACCTTCCACCACGCCGCCCCAGCGCCAGGCGTCGTGCATCAGGCTGATCCACAGCAGCGTGGCGTCGATCGTGCCGTAGTAGGTGGCCGGCAGCGTCTGCGAGACATCCGTGCGCCGTAGCTCGTGCATGATCTTGCCGGGGGCCTCGCCGGTCTCGGGGTCGATCTTCTCGCCCTGGCGGCGGGCCAGCGCCCCCAGCGTGCCGAGCGCCAGGTCGGTGCCGAGCGGCAGCATCATGCGGGCCGCCCACAGGCTGTCGCGGCCGAAGAGCGTGAGGTACCACGGCACGCCGGCGCCGAGGAACGTGTCGCCGTCGTCGATCGCGGTGGTCAGGCGCAGCGCGGCCAGGTCGTCGAGGGACTGGGCGACCAGCCGTTCGACCCGCCGGTCGCGGGCCCGGACGCCGGGCCGCGAGAACGCGCCGCGCCGTCCGGGCAGCATCACCGCGTCGGGGTCGTCGACCGTGGCCGACCAGCGCAGGACCGTGGACTGACCGGGCGCGAGCGTGACCTCCCAGGTGCGGTACGGGTCGACCCGCACCATGACGCGCCCGGGTGAGGACGCAACGGCGCGACCGGCCTTCACCGCCTCGATCGGGGCGAAGTCGCTCGCGGTCTCGACCGTGACCCTGGTGGTGACCGGCACGGTCGCCGACGAGACGATCTCGATCTCTTCCTCGATAACGCCGGGCTTGATGCGCCGGGTGCGGACGATGCGGACGGTCGGGTCGGCGATCTCGTCACCCAGCCAGCGGGCGACCGAGACGAAGCGGGTCGCGCCCGGGCCGGCCGGCGCCCACCCGATCGGGTCGGGTGAGCGGTCGTCGAGACGCAGCACGGCCGCCGACAGCACGCGGCGGTCGGCGTGGAAGACGCCCTGCACACCGGCCGGCCGGATCTGCCCGTCCGGGCCGGACAGCGCCGTGGTGGGCGCCGCGATCGTGGGGACCAGGTCGTGCAGCAGCGGCTGAAGAGACCTCACGCGTACTCCTTGACAGGTCGTCCGAAGCGGTGCAATGTCTGAAACATTCCGGCAACTTGAACGATCCAATCGTGCCGCACACGAATTAGATCGTTCAAGTCCTACGAAAAGGAAAATTAGGTGGAAAAGGTCACGATCGCTACGGTCGCCGAGAGAGCGGGGGTCTCCCGCCAGACCGTGTCGAACGTGATCAACGCGCCCGAGGTCGTCCGGCCCGAAACCCGCGATCGGGTGCGCGAGGCCATCACGTCCCTCGGTTATCGCGTCAACCAGGCCGCCCGCCAGATGCGCACCGGCCGCTCCAAGCTCCTCGCCGTGCGCATCGAGCCGGCCCGCGACGGCATCAACGGCTCGGTGCTCGACCGCTTCCTGCACGGCCTCACCGACGCCGCGGCGGTGGCCGGCTACCGGGTGATGCTCTACACGGCGGCCGGCGATGCCGCCGAGATCGCCACCTACGACGAGCTGCTCACCGCGTACGACCTGGACGGCTTCGTGCTGACCAGCACCCACCACGGCGACCCCCGCACCTCCTGGCTGGCCGAGCGCGGTGTGCCGTTCGTGACCTTCGGCCGGCCATGGGGCGCACCCGAAACCCACTCGTGGGTCGACGTCGACAACGCGGCCGGCACCGCGGCGGCCACTCGGCGGCTGATCGAGACCGGGCACACGCGGATCGGCTTTCTCGGCTGGCCGGCGGGGTCGGGTGTCGGCGACGCCCGGCGTCTGGGCTGGGCATCGACGATGGCTGGTCCGGATCTCGAGGGCCTCGCCGTGGCGGCGGACGACGGCGTCGACACCGGCGCGGCCGCCGCCGCGCTCCTTCCGAAAGACATCACTGCCGTCGTCTGCGCCAGCGATTCCCTCGCGCTCGGCGCGATGCGCGCTCTTCCCGGCCGCGCGGTCGTCGGCTTCGACGACACGGCGGTCGCCCAGGCCATCGGACTCACCAGCGTCAGCCAGCCGCTGGCCGAGGCCGCCGGCCGCTGCATGGACATGCTGGCCGAGCTCCTCGACGGCCGTGCACCCAACCATCCGACCCAGCTGTTGCTCCCGCCGTCCCTGGTGGTGCGCCGGACGGCCTGAATCCCCCCTTGGAGAAACGGATGACCAGGAGACTCCTCGCCGCGGTCGCCGGCGGACTACTTCTCGCCACCAGCGCCTGTGGCAGCGGCTTCGACGACGACACCAAGACCCAGCAGAGCAGCGGACCCGCCAGCATCCAGATCATGATCGCGTCCTCCGGCGACGCCGAGACCAAGGCCGTGCAGGACGCGGCGGCCGCGTGGGCCAAGTCCAGCGGCAACACCGCGACGGTCACCCCGGCCCAGGACATCGTGCAGCAGCTCGGGCAGGCGCTGGCCGGAAGCACCCCGCCGGACGTCTTCTACGTCGACGCGGCCCGCTTCGCCGACTACGCGAGCGTCGGCGCGCTCGAGCCGTACGCGCAGGACATGGGCGGTGATTTCCTGCCCGCGCTCAACCAGTCGTTCACCTGGGACGGGAAGCTGTACTGCGTGCCCAAGGACGTCTCGACCCTGGCCCTGGCGATCAACACCGACCTGTGGTCGAAGGCCGGTCTGACCGACGCCGACTACCCGACGACCTGGGACCAGCTGACCGCCGTCGCGCAGAAGCTCAAGGGGACCGGCGCCACGCCGCTGGCGATCGGCGACACCCGCGACCGGATCGGCGCCTTCCTGGTGCAGGCGGGCGGCTGGTGGGTCAGCAAGGACGGCAAGCAGCCCACCGCCGACACGCCGCAGAACGAGCAGGCCCTGACCTACGTGCAGTCGCTGCTCAAGAACGGCCTGGCCAAGTACCCGAAGGCGCTCGACGCGGGCTGGGCCGGCGAGGCGTTCGGCAAGGGCAAGGCCGCCATGACCATCGAGGGCAACTGGATCCGGGGCGCGCTCAAGACCGACTTCCCGAACGTCAAGTACACGGTGAAGGAGCTGCCGGCCGGTCCGGCCGGCAAGGGCACGCTGTCGTTCACCCAGTGCTGGGGCATCGCCGCCAAGAGCACGCACAAGCAGCAGGCGATGGACTTCGTGAAGGCGATGACGACGGCCGACCAGCAGAACGCGTTCACCAAGGCGTTCGGCGTGATGCCCTCGCGGCAGGACGCGCAGGCGAACTACCAGCAGCAGAACCCGGACGACGCGCCGTTCGTGGCCGGCTCGCAGTACGCACAGGGACCGGTGAACGCGCCCAAGATGGACAGCGTCCTCGCCGACCTCGACTCCCAGCTGCAAGGCCTGCAGAACGGCAATCCGAAGGCGATACTGCAGCGCTTCGACAAGAACGCCAAGACGGCCCTCGGCGGTTGAGCATGGCGAGCGGCATCCGCGGCAACGAGCGCGGCGCGGGGTGGCTCTTCGTCGCCCCCGCCGTGGCCGTCCTCGGCGTCTTCATGTTGCTGCCGATCTTCATGGCCCTCTGGGTGAGCCTCACCCGCTGGAACGGGCAGGGCAGCCCGTTCACCTCGAGCGTGCCGTTCGCGGGGATCGACAACTACACCAAGCTGTTCGCCGAGGACGGCCTGGCCCGCCAGGACTTCATGACCAGCGTGCGCAACAACGGCTACTACGTGCTCTTCGTGGTGCCGATCCAGACGGCTCTCGCCCTCGGCCTGGCACTCGTGGTCAACAACCGGTTCCTCAAGAGCAAGGGCTTCTTCCGTACGGCGTTCTACTTCCCCTCGGTGACCAGCTCGGTCGCGATCAGCGTGGTGTTCCTGTTCATGTTCGCGAACACCGGTGCGATCAACGCGGTGCTCGGCGCCTTCGGGATCAGCGGACCGCTGTGGTTCTCCGACCCGCGCGGGGTGTTCCACCTGGTGCTCGACTGGGTGGGGCTGACGAACGAGAACGCGCCGCCGTCCGCGCTCGTCGATCACGGCGTCCTCGGCCTGAGCTGGTGGGACTGGACCTCCGGCCCGAGCGTCGCGATGTGCGCGATCATCACGCTGGTGGTGTGGACGACGTCCGGCACGTTCATGCTGATGTTCCTGGCCGCCCTGCAGAACCTGCCGGTCCAGCTCGACGAGGCCGGGATGATCGACGGTGCTTCGCGCTGGCAGCGGTTCCGCTTCATCACGCTTCCGCAGCTGCGGCCCACGCTGTTCCTGGTGCTCACGCTCGGACTGATCGCCACCTGGCAGGTCTTCGACCAGATCTATGTGATGAGCCAGGGCAACCCGGCCAAGACCACGCTGACGCCCGCGTTCCTCTCGTACCGCACGGCGTTCCGCGACTTCGACTACGGCTCGGGGGCGGCGATCTCGTTCGTGCTCTTCGTCCTGATCGTCGTGCTCACCCTGTTCCAGCGGTGGGCCATGCGGGAGCGCCGATGACCACTCGTACCCTGGCCTCACGCTTCCTCGGCTACTCGATCCTGATCTTCTTCGCGATCGTGTTCCTGTACCCGTTCGTGATCCAGATCGCGAACTCGTTCAAAACCGAGGCGGACGCGTCGGCCAACCCGCTCTCGCCGGTGCCGCACCCGTTCACCACCGCCGCGTTCGACCGCATCTTCAGTGGCACCGCGTTCACCACCTGGATCGGCAACTCGGTGCTGGTCACCGTGGTCGTGACACTCGGGCGGGTGCTGTTCGCCTCGATGGCCGGGTACGCGCTGGCCCGGTTGCGCTTCCCCGGCCGGCCGCTGCTGTTCGCGGGGCTCATCTCGCTGATGGCGGTGCCGCCGGTGGTGCTGTTCATCCCCAAGTTCCTGGTCCTCAACCAGCTGGGGATCTACAACAGCTACACGGCGCTGATCGTGCCGCTGCTGGTCGACGCCACCGGGATCTTCATCATGAAGCAGTTCTTCGAGTCGGTGCCGGTCAGCGTCGAGGAGGCGGCCCGCATCGACGGCGCCGGGGTGTTCCGGACGTTCTGGTCGGTGGTGCTGCCGACCGCCAAGCCGGCGCTGATCACGCTCACGATCCTGTCGTTCCAGGGGTCGTGGAACGAGTTCACCCACTCACTCATCTCGGTGCAGGACCCGTCGCTGTTCACCCTGCCGCGAGGGCTGGCCGACCTGGTCAGCGGGTCGCTCGGATCGGGCACGCAGTACCCGCTCAAGCTGGGCGCGGCGCTGCTGGCCACCATCCCGGTCGCCATCATCTTCGTAACGTTCCAGCGCTACTTCGTGCGTGACGCCAACGAGGGCACCGAAAGGGGCTGACTTCAGGTTGTAGGTTGGCTCGCGATGAACGAGCTTTCTGCCCGCGGCCGGTGGATCAGGGTCGCCGCCACCCTGGTGTTCGGGGCGCTGCTGCTCGCGGGCACGGTTGCCGGAGCCGACGACGACTTCCCCTTCGGGCCTTTCCGGATGTACGCCACGGGACCCGACCCGAACGGGGACGCCAAGGACACCCGGGTCGAAGGGGTTGATACCTCCGGCCGCACGGTGCAACTCACCGAAGGCAACAGTGGGATCCGGCGGGCCGAGATCGAGGGCCAGGAGGGCGCGTACGTGTCGACGCCGTCCCGCCTCGCCGAGGTCGCGGCGGCGTATCAGGAACACTCGCCTGGCGCGGCGCCGCTGCGCGAGGTGCGGATCGTCGTGCGGTGGCACGGCATCGAGCATGCCCGGCCCACCGGCACCTACCGTGACCAGGTCATCGCCGCATGGACGCGGCCATGAGGTGGCTCTTCTCGCCGGTCCCGCTGGGCCGGATCGCCGCGTTCCGCACGCTCGTCTACCTGTTCGTCGCCGCCGACCTGGTGATCTTCACGCCGTGGGTGCGGGCGCACGCCAACACCCCGGGCGAGCTCTACCAGCCACTGTTCGTCGGCCGGCTGCTGCACCTGCCCACGCCGACGCCGCTGATCGTGCACTCGATCTTCTGGGCCCTGATCGTGCTGGCCCTGGCCGCGGCGACCGGCCGGGCGCCGCGGGCGCTGGGCTGGGCGGTCTTCGCGCTCTACTTCGAGTGGATGATCATCGCGATGAGCTACGGCAAGGTCGACCACGACCGGGTCGGGTTCCTCGTGGCGCTCGCGGTGCTGCCCACGATCGGGAAGGCGCGGCACGGCGACAAGACCCTGTCGGCGGCCGGCGGGTGGGCGCTGCGGGTCACCCAGATCGCGGTGGTCTGCACCTACTTCCTGGCGGCGTGGGCGAAGCTGCGGTTCGGCGGCCTCGACTGGCCGACCAGCGCGGTGCTCGCTCAGGCCATCATCCGGCGCGGCACCTGGGCGGCCGACCAGATCGCGGTGGTGCCGGGGCTGCTGATCGTGGCCCAGTTCGGGATCATCGCCTTCGAGCTGCTCAGCCCACTGATCTTCGTGGTGCCGCAGCGGTGGCGGTGGGCGGTGGTGGCGGCGTACTTCTACTCGTTCCACCTGATGACGTTCGCCATGATCACGATCTCGTTCGCCCCGCACCTGGTCGCGATGACCAGCTTCCTGGCGCTCGAGAAGGTGCGCCCCGTCGTGTGGGTCCGGCACCGCATGGGCCGGGTCGCCGAAACGGGGGAGCCGGAACTGGTGACTTAGCGGTACCCCCGTCCGCGATGAGAATCTTCTCGTGCCGAGGGGAGGCCCCGTCCACGCAAGGTGAGTGCTGATGCGCTCGGTTCTTGCGGACGGCGCGGCGACCTGCGCCAGGCCGTGCTCGACGCGGTGGTGGCCGCGGTGCGGCGACGGCCGGAGCGGGAGCGCTGGGACGCGGCCTGGGCGCTGCTCGCCCGGGCGCTGGAGACCGGTGCGCCCGACCTGGTCGTGGTGCCGGCGAGCACGCTGGCCGCGCTGCGCCAGGATGACTGGCCGGTCCCGTCGGCGATCGACCGCCTGGCCGGCGCGATCTCGGTGACCCGGCTTGCCCGCGCGGGTGCGGCGCATGGATGAGGCGAAGCTGTACGCCGCCCGGCTCGCGGCAACCCGCGCACGGCCCTATCTGGCGGCGGCGCTGTTCGCGCTGCGGCCGGTCGAGTCACAGCGGGCGCCGACGATGGCGGTGGATCGCCACTGGCGCTGTTACATCTCGCCGGCGTTCGTGGCGGTGACCCCGCTCGACGAGTTGGCCGGGGTCTGGGTGCACGAGGTCTCGCATCTGCTGCGCGACCATCACGGGTGCAGCGACCGGTATGCGCAACGACATGAGCTGCGCGGGCGGGGCGAGCGGCTGCGGATGAACATCGCCGCCGACCTGGAGATCAACGACGACGTGTACGGCGACGGCCTCGCCGAACCGTCCGGCGCGGCCCATCCCCGGCGGCTCAACCTGCCCGAGGGCGAGCTGATGGAGGAGTACCTGGGGCGGTTCCGGCTCGGGCCGTACACGCGGGACCTCGCCTGGTTGGACTGCGGGAGCGGGGCCGACGGGCTGGACCGGGAGTGGGACCTCGGGCCGGACGGCGCGCACGGGCTGACCGCCGAGGAGCGCGACGCCGTCCGGTTCCGGGTGGCGCAGGGGATCGCCGGGCATCCGGGGAACGGTGGTGATCGACACCTCCGGGTCGGTGAGCGATTCCGCGCTGGGCAGCGCGCTGCTCGAGGTGGCCGCCATCGGGCGGGCGGCCGGCGGGCGGCGCGATCACGTGAGCGTGCTGTCCTGCGACGCGGCGGCGGGGGCCGCCCAATCGCTGTGCCGGGCGGAGGGGATTCCGCTGATCGGGGGCGGCGGGACGGATCTGCGTGAGGGCTTCGACCGGGCGCTGTCGGCGCGGCCCCGGCCGGACGTGCTCGTGGTGCTGACCGATGGGCAGACGCCGTGGCCCGAGTCGCCACCGGGACGGCCGACGGTGATCGGGCTGTTTCCGCGGCCCGAGACCTACCGCGAACCGCCGCCGTCATGGGCCCGCGTCGTCAAGATCGGTTGAGCCCGTGCCGGGCCGGCGCCACCGGACACAGCCCGGCGCTCCCGCGAGGGACGGTGAGTTGCAGCCGGCTGGGGTGGCGAAACGGGTGCCTGTCGCTGCCCGTACCTATGAGGTATTTTCTCCGAAGAGCAAGTCGCGCTGAGCTTGAGGTAGCGAGCATGCCGCCGTGCCGCCCGGGAGCAGGTGGCGGTGGTCGGCGATCCAGCGGTAGGCCGGCCAGGCGGCGAGCCGGACGGGTGCGATCCCCAGGGCGCCGCCCGCGACCTGCCAGAAACGGCCGGCGTCCTTCAGTAGCAGGGCGATGGCGTCGGGGCCGGAGGCTTGCGTTTCTCCGGAGACCCACTGGACAGCCTCTTCGCACTCCTCCTGCGTGAGCCCGAGGGAGTCCAGGTCGGCGAACTGCCACGGGATGATCCGCGCGCGGGTGGGGATGCGGCGCTCGATGAACTCGGCGCAGGTGGTGCAGAAGGAGCAGTCGCCGTCGTAGACGAAGGTGGCGGTCACGACGGCAATTCTGCGCTCAGGTCGACGTGCAGGCGCAACTGGGGGACCAGCATGTCGTCGACGTCGAGCGCGCGGCCGGCGCCGTCGGGGGACCAGCCCGCCGAGGCCAGGAACTTCTGCGTCGCCGCGTCCTGCTCGTAGGCCCAGGCCACGGCGTGCGTGAAGCCGTCCTCGCGCCAGAGGTCGACGGTCGCGGAAAGCAGCCGGCTGCCGTGGCCGCGGCGGCCCCAGCGCGGCTCGACCAGCATGTCGGTGATCGCCGCGAAGTCGTCGGGCAGCGACGGCTCCTCGGGGGCCAGGGCCTCGTCGTCGGCGGGGCCGGCGGCCGCGAAACCGACCACCTCGGTGGCCGACTCGCCCTGCTCGACGGCGATGAGCACGCGATGGCGCGGCGACGGGAGCTGCTGGATCGTCTGGCGCCAGGCGCCGGCCAGGGTCGCCTCGTCGAGGCCGGCCAGGACGTGCGGGGGGAACATCCGCCGGTACGCCGTGCGCCAGGTGGAGAGCTGGATGCGGGCGATCTCCGCGGCGTCCTCGGGACGCGCGGGACGGACGAAACCGAGTGCCATGCCGCGAGCCTACAGAGGGGTGGCGTAGCGCAATTCCGGCAGCTCCGCCGTCGTGCCGCGCGGCGCCACCAGGGTCTGCGATCCGGGCGTGACCGGCCGGGTGCGCAAGTGATCGGCGCGCACTGCGGGCTCGAGCGAGTGATTTTGTCGTACCCCCGGTCTAGCGTGCTCAGCGATGGCACTCGAATCGCTCTCCGTCGCTCAGGCCCGGCGCGTCGCGCTCGCGGCCCAGGGCTTCACCGACCCGAAACCGGGCGGTGCCACCGACCTGCGTCACCTGCGCCGCGTGCTGCGCCGGCTGCATCTGATCCAGATGGATTCGGTGAATGTGCTGCAGCGCGCCCACTTCATGCCGCTCTACAGCCGCCTCGGCCCCTACCCGGTCGATCTGCTCGAGCGGGCCGCCTACCGAAAGCCCCGGGAGCTGTTCGAGTTCTGGGGTCACGAGGCCTCGCTGATCACCACCGACCTCCAGCCGCTGTTCCGCTGGCGCATGGCCCGGGCGGCCGATTTCGCCTGGGGCAACATGAAACGCGTCGTGGCCGAGCAGCCCGAGCTGGTGGCCTGGGTGCTCGACGAGGTGCGTGCCCGCGGGCCGATCACCGCGGCCGAGATCGAGCACGACGCGCCCCGCCGCAAGGACCACTGGGGGTGGAACTGGTCGGTGGTCAAACAGGCGCTCGAGTGGCTGTTCTTCACCGGCCAGGTGACTGCGGCCGAGCGCACGACGTCGTTCGCCCGGCGCTACGACCTGCCGTCACGGGTGCTGCCCGCGTCGGTGCTCGACGCTCCGACCCCGGCCTATCCCGATGCGATCCGGGCGCTGGTCGAGATGTCCGCGCGGGCGCTCGGGGTGGCCGCCGAGCCGGAGATCCGCGATTACTTCCGGTTGCCGGTCGAGGGCTTCAAGCAGGCGGTGTCCGAGCTCGTCGAAGACAAGGTGCTGATCCCCGTGACGGTGAAGGGGTGGAAGCAGCCGGCCTACCTGCACCATCTCGCCAAGATCCCGCGGTGGGTCCGGGCGGCGACTCTCGTCAGCCCCTTCGACCCGCTGATCTGGGAGCGCGGCCGAACCGAGCGATTGTTCGATTTGTCCTATCGTATAGAGATATATGTTCCTGCGCCGCAGCGCCTCTACGGCTACTACGTGCTGCCGTTCCTGCTGGGTGATCGTTTCGCGGCCCGGGTCGATCTCAAGGCCGACCGCAAGGCCGGCGAGTTGCAGATCCCGGCCGCCTGGCTCGAGCCGACGGCCGACCAAGAGGAGACCGCTGCCGCGCTGGCCGTCGAGCTCCATCGGCTGGCCGGCTGGCTGGGCCTGCACACGATCACGACCCCGGCCAAGGGCGACTTCGCCGGCCCGCTGAGCGCTGCGCTCGCGGGTGTACCGTCGCAGCCATGACCCTGGCAGATGAGCCCGTGCAGGGTCCGCCCCTGCCACCGGGGTGGGGTTACGCGCCGCCACGCCCCGACCCGGTCACCCGGTTCGTCCAGCGCGTCTGGACCAAGTCGCCGGTCTGGGCCGCCCCGGTCGCGCTGCTCGTCTGCATGTCCGGCGCGGTGGGCTACACGCTGGCCACCCACCCGGCCGACGCGGGCGCCGGCGACGCGCCGACCTGCCTGCTCAAGTACACGACCGGATTCGTCTGTCCGGGCTGCGGCGGCACCCGGGCGGCGTGGTACCTGTTGCACGGCGACGTCCCCGCGGCCGCCCGGCACCACGCGGTCTTCACGTTCGCCGTCCCGTTCCTGCTGTACATGTACGTGGCCTGGGCCGGAAAACGGCTGTTCAACTGGAACCTGCCGCAGCTCAGGATCGGTCCGGGGGCGATGATCGCCTTCGTGGCGGTCTGGGGCGTCTGGAGCGTGCTGCGTAACCTGCCCTGGGCCCCGTTCACCGCTTTCTACGTCTGAGCGGCGCGTCCGATAGGTTGTCGGTATGACGCACGACCCGCGACCCTTCGGACGGCTACTGACCGCCATGGTCACCCCGTTCGCTCCGGACGGCTCCCTCGACGTCGAGGGCGCGGCGAAATTGGCCACCTATCTCGTCGACGAGCAGCGTAACGACGCGCTCGTGATCAGCGGGACCACCGGCGAGTCCCCGACCACCTCCGACGCCGAAAAGGAGACGCTGCTCCGCGCGGTCATCGAGGCGGTCGGCGACCGTGCCCGGGTGGTCGCGGGCGTCGGCACCAACAACACGGCACACACGATCGAGCTGGCACACGCCGCGCAGAAGGCGGGCGCCAACGGCTTGCTGGTCGTGACGCCGTATTACAACAAGCCCCCGCAGGCCGGCGTCGCCCGGCACTTCCTGACCGTGGCCGACGCCGTCGACCTGCCGATCATGGTGTACGACATCCCGCACCGGGCCGGCACGGCGATCGCCACCGAGACCATGCTCCAGATAGCGGAGCACGAGCGGATCGTCGCGGTCAAGGACGCCAAGGGCGACTTCACCGCCTCCTCCGTGGTCACCGCCCGCACCGGCCTGGCCTATTACTCCGGCGACGACGCGGCCACGCTGCCGCTGCTCGCGGTCGGCGGGGTCGGCCTCGTCGGCACGTCCACCCACTTCACCGGGCCCATCGCCAAAGACATGATCGAGGCGTACGAGCGGGGCGACGTCGCCGCCGCCCTGGCCCTGCACCGGAAGGCGTTGCCGCTGTTCACCGGCATCTTCCGGTCACCCGGCACCATGCTGGTGAAGGCCGGCCTGCGAGTCCGCGGGCTGCCCGCCGGCCCGGTGCGGTCTCCGCTGGTCGACGCCGGCGACGAAGAACTGAACCAGTTGCGCGAGGACGCCGCGAAAGCCGGCATCGTCCTCTAATCAGAGAAAGACGCGAATGAGTCAAGCTCACGTGGAGCTGGATCCGCCACCGCCGCTGCCGGAGGGCGCCCTGCGCGTCACACCGCTCGGTGGGCTCGGGGCCATCGGCCGCAACATGACCGTGCTCGAGTTCGACGGCAAGCTGCTCATCATCGACTGCGGGGTGCTCTTCCCCGACGTCGAGCAGCCCGGTGTCGACCTGATCCTGCCCGACTTCACCCCGATCCTCGACCGCCTCGACGACGTCCAGGCGATCGTGCTCACTCACGGCCACGAGGACCACATCGGCGCCGTGCCCTACCTGCTGGCCCACAAGGCCGACATACCGCTGGTCGGCTCCGAGTTCACGCTCGCGCTGGTCGAGGCCAAGCTGGCCGAGCGGCGGCTCGACCCGTACACGCTGACCGTGCGGGAAGGGCAGACCGAGCGGCTCGGCCCGTTCGAGTGCGAGTTCTTCGCGGTCAACCACTCCATCCCCGACGCGCTGGCGGTCGCCGTGCGCACGCCGGCCGGCCTGGTGCTGCACACCGGCGACTTCAAGATGGACCAGGTGCCGCTGGACGGCCGCATCACCGACCTGGCCGGCTTCGCCCGGCTCGGGGCCGAGGGTGTCGACCTGCTGCTGAGCGACTCGACGAACGCCGAGGTGCCCGGTTTCGTGTCGCCCGAGCGTGACATCGGCCCGGTGCTCAGCTCGATCTTCAGCAAGGCCCGCGGCCGCATCATCGTGGCCAGCTTCGCCTCGCACGTGCACCGCGTGCAGCAGGTGATGGACGCCGCCTGGGAATACGACCGCAAGGTCGCCCTGATCGGCCGATCGATGGTGCGCAACATGGGCATCGCCCGCGACCTCGGTCTGCTGAACATCCCGGAAGGCCTGCTGGTCAGCCTCGACGAAGCGACCAACATGCCGGGCGACGAGATCGTCTTCATGTCGACCGGGTCGCAGGGCGAGCCGATGAGCGCGCTCGGCCGCATGGCGACCGGCGATCACCGGCACATCACCATCGAGCCGGGCGACACCGTCGTGCTGGCCAGCTCGCTGGTGCCGGGCAACGAGACCTCGGTCTACCGGGTGATCAACCGCCTCTCCCGGGCCGGCGCCACGGTGATCCACAAGGAGACGGCCCGGGTGCACGTCTCCGGCCACGCCCCGGCCGGCGAGCTGCTGTTCCTGCTCAACGTGGTGCGGCCGAGCAACCTCATGCCGGTGCACGGCGAGTGGCGGCACCTGCGCGCGCATGCCCAGCTCGGCATCGAGTCGGGCGTGGCGGCCGACCGGGTGGTGCTCTGCGAGGACGGCGACGTCGTCGACATGGTCGAGGGGCACGCCCGGCACGTCGGCCGGGTGGCCAACCGCTACGTGTACGTGGACGGCCTCGCGGTCGGCGACGTCAGCGAGTCGTTGCTCACCGAGCGCCGGATCCTCGGCGACGGCGGCTTCATCTCGGCCACCGTGGTGATCGACTCGGTCACCGGCAAGGTCGTCGGCGAGCCGAGCATCTCGGCCAAGGGCTTCTCCGAAGACCCCGAGGCGTTCAACCCGGTCATCCCGCTGCTGACCGCGGCGCTGCACCGCTCGGCCGAGGACGGCATCACCGACACCCACCAGTTGCAGCAGGTGGTGCGCCGTACGGTGGGTCGCTGGGTCAACGACGCCTATCGACGACGGCCGATGATTGTGCCGACGGTCGTCGAAGTCTGAACCTTCCGCACGCGAGGTCCGTACCTCAGGTCACGGTGCCGCCCCCACGGCACCTGTGGCTGAGGGGAGTTCCTCGAGATGCAGCGCAGCAGGATCGCCGTGGCGGCGGCGGTCGTGGCGGCGGTCGGAGCGGCGGTGGCCTTCACGTTGCCGTCGATGGCCGGCACCACGTCGTCGACGAAGGCCGCTCCGACCAGGTCCGATGTGTCCCCGCAGATACTCGCGGCGATGGCACGCGACCTGGGCTTGGATGGTGACCAGGCGACGGCCCGGCTCAAGCGGGCAAAATGGGCGTCCGGCGTGTCCGCCACGCTGGCGGCCAAGACCGGCTCGGACTTCGGCGGCGCTTGGCTTGCCACCGATGGCACGACGCTGAAGATCGCGATCACCGATCCGGCCGCGGAGGAAGCGGTACGCGCTGCGGGCGCGGTGCCGGTGCTGGTCAAGCGCAGCGAGCAGACGCTGATCACCGCGAAGGAGAAGCTGGACGCGGTGCGCGCGGACGCGGCCGGAGTGACCGGTTGGTACGTCGACGTGCAGACCAACAAGCTCGTCGTGGTGGCCAAGCCGGGCAGGACCGCGGCGGCGAAGAGCCTCGCGTCGGAGGCCGGCGTGAAGAGCGACGCGGTCACCGTGCTGAGCAGCTCGGCCACCCCGAAGCCGCTGTTCGACGTGCGTGGCGCCGACCCGTACTTCATCTCGTTGGACGGCGGCACCGCCCGCTGCTCGATCGGCTTCTCGGTCGAGGGCGGCTTCGTGACCGCCGGACACTGCGGCACGCCGGGCGACGAGACGTCCGGCTTCAACCAGCAGGCCCAGGGTGTCGTCAAGGCGTCGGTCTTCCCCGGCGACGCCGACATGGGCTTCGTCGAGGTCAACGGCGACTGGACCCCGCGCGCGGTGGTCAACGACTTCCAGGGCAACGAGCTCCCGGTGGCGGGCAGCACCGAGGCGCCGGTGGGCGCGGCGATCTGCCGCTCCGGCTCGACCACGGGCACCCACTGCGGCACGATCCTGGCGAAGAACCAGACGGTCGTGTACCCGGAGGGCGCGGTCACCGGCCTGACCCGGACCAACGTCTGCGCCGAGGGCGGTGACTCCGGCGGGCCGTGGCTCTCCGGCGACCAGGCCCAGGGTGTGACCTCGGGCGGCTCGGGCGACTGCACGGTCGGCGGCGAGACGTTCTTCCAGCCGGTCAACGAGATCCTGGCGGCCGACAACCTCACGCTGGTGGTGAGCGGCGATGCTGCCGCCCCGCCCGCCGAGAGCGCCCCACCGGCCGAGAGCGCCCCGCCAGCTGAGAGCGCTCCGCCGGCCGAGGAGGCCAGCGCGTGTTCCCAGCTGCCCGTGCAGCGGGAGGGCGCGATCAACCGCTCCGGGTCGGCGCAGGCCACCCCGGGCAACGGCGCCTTCCGGGCCAACGCCGGCCGGCAGACCGCCTGCCTCGACGCCCCCGACGGCGCCGACTTCGACCTCTTCCTGCAGCGCCTGACCGGCAACGGCTTCCGTACCGTGGCCCGGGCGACCGGGGAGGGCGACAAGACCCTGAGGGTGAACGCGCGCTCGGGCACCTACCGGTACGTGGTCCGCGCAACCTCCGGCACGGGCTCGTACACCCTGGGGTTCTCCACCCCGTAACGGACAAGGCGGGGCCCACCCCACCTGCCGAGGGTGGCGCCCCGCCTTACCGTGGTTGATGTGTTCTTCGAAGCCGTCGCGCAAGTCGCCGTGGGCCTGCATTTCGCGTTCCTGGCCCTGGGACTGCTCGGCGGCTTCGCCGCGTGGCGCCGGCCGTGGCTGATCTGGTTCCAGGTCGCCGCGGCCACGTGGCTGCTGCTGGTGGTCGCCGCGAACCTGCCCTGCCCGCTCACCTGGGTGGAAGACCGGGCCCGCGCGCACGCCGGCCTGCCCGCGCACGAGGGCGGCTTCCTCGCCAACCATGTGGCCGGGCTCTTCTACCCCGTCGGGCACGAGCGGGCCGCGCAGATCGTCGCGGCCCTCGTGGTGCTCAGCTCGTGGGCCGGTTTTGTTTCAGCTCGGCGACGGCGTCAGCGAGCTGACAGCCCGTCGCGATCCCGCAGATGATCACCTGATCGAGCTGCTCGGGAGTGACGCCCTTCTCCCAGTCGGCGAGCACCTCGCCGATGACGTTGACCACGCCGTCGTCCTGGACGTGCACGTACGCCTTCGGCCAGAGCCGGTCGTGGTTCCACGAGTTGCAGAACTCGTAGAGCCGGACCACGTCTTCCATGCCGAACGCGTGCTGCACCATGGCGCGCACCTGGAGCATCTCGCCCTGTTCGCCGATCTGGAAGAAGTAGACCAGGTTGCCCTGGAAGTTGCCGACGACGTCGCCGTCCTCGTCGATCATGTAGCTGAACTCGCGCGCGTCCAGCACCGACTTGATCATTTCATGGGTCAAAGCCTGCACGGGACGACAGTAGCCCGCGGTGCGCCTTCACGTTCGCCGGGCGCATCGACGCTACGGTGTATTCCATGGCTGCCCGCACACCCCCGGCTCGTAAGCCGGCGCCGCGCAAGGCAGCCCCGCGCAAAGCGGCCTCGCGAAAGGCCACGCCGCGCCGGGCGACAACGACGCGTCGCCCGAGCGCGACCCGCGCGCGCCCCTCGGCAAGTTCGGTCCTGGCCGCCGGGGTCGGCCGCGGCGTCGGCGCCCTCTGGATGGGCGTCGCGCACAGCGTCGGCTGGGTGGCCCGCGGCGTCGGCCGCCAGGCCGCGACGGCCAAGGAGATCGACCCCGAGCACCGCCGCGACGGCGCCGGGCTGCTCATGCTCGGCCTGGCCATCCTGATCGGCGTCGCGGTCTGGGCGGGCAGCGCCGGCCCGGTCGGCAAGTGGCTGGCCGACGCGGTCCGGCTGTTCTTCGGCGGGCTCGCCGTGCTGCTCCCGCTGCTGCTGCTCTACGGCGCGATCCGGCTGATGCGCCGCCCCGCCGACCCCGAGCACCGCGGGCGCGGCGTGGTCGGCTGGACGGCGATCATTCTGGCCACCGCGTCGCTGCTGCACATCGCTCAGAAGCCCGAGACCCGCGGCGACCTGGCCACCGACAATGCCGGCGGCCTGCTCGGCTTCGGCGTCGGCGGGTTGCTCGAGCGGGCGGTGACCGCGTGGGTGGCGGTGCCGCTGCTGGTGCTGCTGTTCGTCTTCGGCCTGCTGGTGATCACCGCCACGCCGATCAACAAGATCCCGGAACGCGTTCTGCTGCTGGTCGACGTGCTGTTGGGCCGTAACACCGAGCGGGCGCCGCTGCCCGCGCCCGACATCGATCTCGACCTCGATTTCGACGAGGACGAGAATCCACCGGCCAAGCCCCGGCGCCCCGCGCGTCGCCGGCAGGGGTCGCTCGCCGATCTCGGCCTGGCCCCCGAGGAAGAGCCGCCGCCGGTCGACGACGACATCGTGCACGACGTCGTCCCCATTCCGAAGAGCCGGAAGAAGCCGTCGCCGCCCGACCATTCCCCGTTGCCGACCCGCGCCGAGCAGCTGGAGATCACCGCGCTCGAGGGCGACTACCACCTGCCCCCGCCCTCTCTGCTGGCCACCGGCGCGCCCGCGAAGGCCCGCAGCCGTGCCAACGACGAGGTGATGGCGGCGCTGGGCGTCGTCTTCGAGCAGTTCAACGTCGACGCCGTGGTCATCGGCTTCACCCGCGGCCCGACGGTCACCCGCTACGAGGTCGAGGTCGGCCCGGGCGTCAAGGTCGAGCGGATCACCCAGCTCTCCCGCAACATCGCGTACGCCGTGAAGTCGGCCGACGTGCGCATCCTCAGCCCGATCCCGGGCAAGAGCGCGGTCGGCGTCGAGATCCCGAACACCGACCCCGAGATGGTCTCGCTCGGCGACGTGCTGCGCTCGCGGGCGGCCACCAGCGACCACCACCCGATGCTGGTCGCGCTGGGCAAGGACATCGAGGGCGGCTTCGTGGTGGCCAACCTGGCCAAGATGCCGCACATCCTGATCGCGGGCGCCACCGGCGCGGGCAAGAGCTCCTGCCTCAACTCGCTGCTGGTGTCGATCCTGACCCGGGCCACGCCCGACGAGGTGCGGCTGCTGCTGGTCGACCCCAAGCGGGTCGAGATGACCGCGTACGAGGGGATCCCGCACCTCGTCACGCCGATCGTCACGAACCCGAAGAAGGCGGCGGACGCGCTCGAGTGGGTCGTCGGCGAGATGGACATGCGCTACGACGACCTCGCGGCCAACGGCGTACGCCACATCGACGACTTCAACCGCAAGGTGCGCAGCGGCGAGATCACGGCGCCGCCGGGCAGCGAGCGCGAGCTGAAGCCGTACCCCTATCTGCTGGTGATCGTCGACGAGCTCGCCGATCTCATGATGGTCGCGCCGCGCGACGTCGAAGACTCGGTCGTGCGGATCACCCAGCTGGCCCGGGCCGCCGGCATCCACCTCGTGCTCGCGACCCAACGCCCGAGCGTCGACGTCGTGACCGGCCTGATCAAGGCCAACGTTCCGTCCCGCCTGGCGTTCGCCACCTCCTCGCTGGCCGACTCGCGGGTCATCCTCGACCAGCCGGGCGCCGAGAAGCTGCTCGGTCGCGGCGACGGCCTCTTCCTGCCGATGGGCGCCTCCAAGCCGACCCGCATCCAGGGCGCGTGGGTGGAAGAGAAGGAGATCGCGTCGATCGTCAAGTTCTGCCGCGAGCAGCGCGAACCGGACTTCCGTGAGGGCGTGACCGACGCGCCGCCGAGCAAGAAGAAGCAGATCGACGAGGAGGTCGGCGACGACCTCGACCTGCTGCTCCAGGCGATCGAGCTGGTCGTGACCAGCCAGTTCGGCTCGACGTCGATGCTTCAGCGCAAGCTGCGGGTGGGCTTCGCGAAGGCCGGCCGGCTGATGGACCTGATGGAGCAGCGCGAGATCGTCGGGCCGTCCGAGGGCAGCAAGGCGCGCGACGTGCTGGTCAAGCCCGACGGGCTGGAAGAGGCCCTCGCCGGGCTCCGCGTGGACTGATTTCGGCCTCGAGCTCGGCCGGCGTGTCCGGGATCTCGGGCTTTTCAAGATCAAAGGCTTCTTTGAGTACGTGATGAGTCAGCGTTCCCAGGGCGGCGAGCATGAGGGCCGCCGGGACGATCAGCGGAAGCATGGCCGGCGAGCGGCCGCCGAAGAGGTAGGGCTCGTAGCAGAGCAGAGACGCCGCCTGGACGAGCAGCGGCACGGGCCACAGCCTCGGCCGGTAGAAGACCAGCACCACGGTCAACGCGTCGGCGAGGAAGAAGTAGCGCTCGTGCATGCCGGGCAGGAAGAACGGCATCGCGAGCGAGAAGAGCGCCGCGATCGCGACCAGCCGGCCCCGGACGACCCGGACATCTCGCACGATGAGGATGTAGCAGAGGCTCAAGATGATCACGGCCGTGAAGACGTAGCCCAGCGTGCGGACCGTGCCGGCGGCGGGGCCGGCCGGCATGAAGGCGTACAGGCTCGGCGCGCGATAGGTGAGGACCGGGATGTTCTTGGCCTGGCGCCCGAGGTCGTAGATGGTGAACAGCTCGACCGGGCTGCGGCCGGCCACCAGCGCGGGCAGGTCGAGCGTCAGGATGACGGCGGGTACGGCCAGGAACGTCCGCCAGGGCAGCCGCCCGCCCAGCGCGAGCAGCAACAGCAGCGGAAAGATGAAGATCCCCTGCGGCTTGATCGCGAGAGACACCGCGCACAGCGCCACCGCGGGCCACGGCCGGTCGCGTAAAAGGAAGTAGACCCCGCCGAGGGCGAAAGCCGCCCACATCGCGTCCATCTGGCCGTACCACGAGGCGTTGATCACCACGGTCGGCAGCAGGACCACCACCAGCGCGGCCGCCATCGGGATGCGGCGCCCGGCGAATTTCAGACCCACGATCTTGTACGCGAAGAAGGCGAGCAGCACGTCGAACACGACGAAGAGGGCCTTGAGCTTGAGGACGAGCGGCCCCGGCACGTAGAGCAGGGCCGCCAGCAGGTAGACGAACGGCGCGTTGTAGTTGCCGATCTCGTCGCCCACCCCGTGCCACGGGCCCACGGCCGCGATCTGGTGGTACCACATGTCGAAGATCGCCATGTCGTTCGTGCGCACTGCCCAGCCCGCCGAGCGGGCCAGCCCGGCGCACACCACGAGCGCGCCCACCAGCAGGGCCTCGGCATACGGGGGCTGTTTTCTGACGTTCGGCATCGTGCTGAGTATTACGGCCGCCGGGCCCGCGCCGATCAAACTGCGGCGTTACCGTCCGTGCGGGGGAACGGCGCCCGCCGGGCGCCCGGTAACCTTGGCGGAGTGTCGGTAACCCCTTCCCCCCGCCGTGTCGCCCTCCTCACCCTCGGCTGCGCTCGTAACGAGGTCGACTCCGAGGAGCTCGCGGCTCGTCTCGACGCCGGCGGCTGGGAGGTCAGCACCGACGCCTCCGGGGCCGACGTGGTGCTCGTCAACACGTGTGGCTTCGTCGAGAAGGCGAAGCAGGACTCCATCGAGACCCTGCTCGCCGCCGCCGACACCGGCGCCAAGGTGGTCGCGGCCGGCTGCATGGCCGAGCGGTACGGCAAGGAGCTGGCCGACAGCCTCCCCGAGGCGCAGGCCGTGCTCGGCTTCGACGACTACGCCGACATCGCCTCCCGGCTCGACGGGGTGATGGCCGGCGAGCGCTTCGACGCGCACACCCCGCGCGACCGCCGCGAGCTGCTGCCGATCACGCCGGTGCAACGCCAGTCCGCCAAGGTCGTGATCCCGGGCCACGCCACGGTCGACGAGCACACCCCCGCCCACCTGCGCACCGTGCTGCGCCGCCGGCTCGACTCCGGCCCGGTGGCCTCGCTGAAGCTGGCGAGCGGCTGCGACCGGCGCTGCTCGTTCTGCGCGATCCCGGCGTTCCGCGGCGCGTTCGTCTCCCGCGACCCGCAGGAACTGCTGGCCGAGGCCGAGTGGCTCGCCAAGTCCGGCGTGCGCGAGCTGGTGCTGGTGAGCGAGAACAGCACCTCCTACGGCAAAGACCTCGGCGACCCGCGCCTGCTCGAGAAGCTGCTGCCCCAGCTGGCCGTGGTCGACGGCATCGTCCGGGTGCGAGCCAGCTACCTGCAGCCCGCCGAGACCCGCCCCGGCCTGGTCGAGGTGATCGCCACCACGCCCGGCGTCGCGGCCTACTACGACCTCTCGTTCCAGCATTCGAGCGAGCCGGTGCTGCGCCGGATGCGCCGCTTCGGCTCGACCGAGCGCTTCCTCGAGCTGCTCGACTCGGCCCGGGCCCTCGCGCCCGCGGCCGGCGCGCGCAGCAACTTCATCGTCGGCTTCCCCGGCGAGACCCGGCAGGACGTCGACGAGCTGGTCCGGTTCCTCACCGACGCCCGGCTCGACGCGATCGGCGTCTTCGACTACAGCGACGAGGACGGCACCGAGGCGGCCGGCCTGCCCGGCAAGGTGCGGGAAGACACGATCAAGCGGCGGTACGACCGGCTGGTGTCGCTCGCCGACGAGCTGTGCGCCCAGCGGGCCGAGGAGCGTCTGGGCGCCACGGTCGAGGTGCTGGTCGACTCGATCGCCGACGGCGAGATCGAGGGCCGCGCCGAGCACCAGGCCCCCGAGGTCGACGGCTCGACCACTCTCATCTCGGGGGAAGCCGCCGTAGATCTTGCTGTCTTGCGGCCCGGTGACCTGGTGCGTGCGCGCGTGACCGCGACCGAAGGCGTCGACCTGATCGCGGTGCCGGTCGAGATGATCGACGCGGCGCCGGTGCCCCGGCCGTGACCGACGAGCCGGCCCCGGCTTCCCCGGCACGGGTGGTGTCGCTGTACAACCCGGCGAACGTGCTGACCGTGTTGCGGATCGTGCTGGTGCCGGTCTTCGTGGCCATCGTGGTCGCCTCCGGGCTCACCGGCACCGGCGCGCGGATCGCCGCCTGCCTGGTTTTCTGTCTGGCGTCGGCGACCGATTACGTCGACGGCTGGATCGCCCGCAAGTGGTCGATGGTCACCTCGTTCGGCAAGATCGCCGACCCGATCGCCGACAAGGCGCTCACCGGCACGGCGCTGATCCTGCTCTCGGCGTACGACCGGCTCCCGTGGTGGGTGACGATCGTCATCCTGGCCCGCGAGTGGGGTGTGACGGCGCTGCGCTTCTGGGTCATCCGGTACGGCGTCATCGCGGCCAGCCGCGGCGGCAAGCTCAAGACCGTGCTCCAGATCGCCGCGATCGCGTGGTACCTGTGGCCGGTGCCGGAACCGTTCGACGCGGTCGGGCCGTGGCTGATGGGCGCCGCGCTGGTCGTGACGGTGGTCACCGGCGGCGACTATCTGGTCCAGGCGTTGCGTCTCCGCCGCGATCACTAAACTCGGGGCGTGGACCTGTCGGAAGCTCGTCTCGCGGCCGCGGCCGCGGTCCATCGGCTGGTCGAGCGTTCTGAGACGCTGGCCACTGCCGAGTCGCTCACGGGTGGCCTGGTCGCAGCCACCATCGTCGAGATCCCCGGGGTGAGCGCGGTCTACCGCGGCGGTCTCGTGGTGTACGCCACCGATCTGAAGGCCTCGCTGGCCGGCGTGCCCGAGGTGCTGCTGGCCGAGCGCGGGCCGGTGGACCCGCAGGTTGCGGTGGCGCTGGCGGCCGGCTGCCGGGAGCGCTGCGGCGCCGATTGGGGCCTGGCCACGACCGGGGTGGCGGGGCCCGATCCGCAGGACGGCAAGCCGGTGGGGCTGGTCTACGTCGCCGTGGCGGGCGCGGCCGGGTCCGCCGTACGCGAGCTGAAACTCGACGGAAACCGGGCCGCCATCCGAACCGAAAGTGTGATGAGTGTTCTGAGACTCCTCTCAGACACCTTGCAAGAGACACCGAACCCGGCCTGAGCTGGGGAATGCTCCAGTGACCCCGGTTGTTGAACCGACGTCTCGCCACCGGCCCCGCCCGGAATTCGGCGGGGCGGGATGTCGGCATCGCCGGCAACGGGTACGGTTGCGGGAAGCCTCCGGCGTGTGCCGGCGGCCCGCCGCAGGAGGAGGTGCCATGGTCCTGCTACGCCGGGTTATCGGCGACGCACTTCGGGCGCGCCGGCAGGGACAGCACCGCACGCTGCGCGAGGTGTCCACCGCCGCGAATGTCAGCCTGGGGTATCTGTCCGAGATCGAGCGCGGTCAGAAAGAGGCGTCGAGCGAGCTGCTCGCCGCGATCTGCGAAGCGCTCGGCGCGCGCCTGTCCGAGGTGCTCGGCGAGGTCAGCGACACGCTGTCCTTGGCCGAAGAGATGGACGGCGTGCTCACGCCGGTCAAGCCGGCCGACGAGGCCGCCGCAGTCCGCAAGGTCGCCCGCGGGGGAGAAGTCTCCGTGTCGGTGCGCCAGGACTCGCCGCTCAAGGCGACGCTCAAAGCCACGCGCAAGCCACGGGAAGTGGTGTACGCGGCATAGCGCGTTTCACAGTCTCACCAGGGCCGGATCGCCATCGGGCGGTCCGGCCCTGCGCGTCTGGTCGTCTCCGGTACGGGATCGACCCTGACCCGGTCAGCGGCGTAGCCTCGATGCCGTGGGGGAGACCCTGATATCCCCCCGAGGTCACGTGACGCCGGTGGCGACGAGCTGTCACGATGGTGTTCACGCGCCATCGGGAGAGCACCTTTGTTTCCGGTCGGTGGCGCCGAAGACTGAGCGACATTGAGGGGATACCGCGGAGATGGCGAACCCGTTCGTCAAGGGCTGGCGTTACATGATGGCGCTCTTCGGTGCGAAGATCGACGAGTACGCCGACCCTAAGGTGCAGATCCAGCAGGCCATCGAGGACGCGCAGCGGCAGCACCAGGCCCTCGTGCAGCAGGCGGCGGCGGTCATCGGCAACCAGCGGCAGCTGGAGATGAAGCTGTCCCGCCAGATGTCCGAGGTCGAGAAGCTGCAGGGCATGGCCCGCCAGGCGCTGGTCCTCGCCGACAAGGCGCGTGCCGACGGCAACGAGTCCGAGGCGCAGAAGTACGAGTCGACCGCGCAGACGCTCGCCACCCAGCTGGTCTCGGGCGAGCAGTCGATGGAAGACCTCAAGACCCTGCACGACCAGGCCCTCGGCGCGGCCGGCCAGGCCCGCAAGGCGGTGGAGAACAACGCGATGGTGCTCCAGCAGCGCATCGCCGAGCGCTCCCGGCTGCTCAGCCAGCTCGAGCAGGCCAAGATGCAGGAGACGGTGGCCAAGTCGCTCGAGTCGATGTCGTCGCTCGCCGCGCCCGGCAACACGCCGTCGCTCGACGAGGTCCGCGACAAGATCGAGCAGCGGTACGCGAACGCCATGGGCCGCGCCGAGCTCGCGTCGAACTCGGTCGAGGGCCGCATGCTCGAGGTGCAGAAGTCCAGTCTCGACCTGGCGGGCTCGTCCCGGCTCGAGCAGATCCGGGCCAGCATGGCCGGTGAGAAGCTCGCGGCCGCGCCGCAGCAGCCGGCCGTCGAGCAGGCCCCGCCGGCCTCCGACCCGGCCAGCGTCGCCCGGCTCGACGAGATCCGCGCCAGCATGAACCAGAAGCGGGGCGACACGACCGCGGCCGGCTGAGCCGTTTCGGCTGAGCCGGCTTTTCGGCGAAGGGGGAGGACCGGCGGTGGACGAGCGGACCAGGTATTTCCGGCGGCTCAAGCGGCTGCGCAGCTCGGCGCGGCGGTGGAGCGTGCTGGGCGGCGGCCTGGTCGCGGCCACCGCGGTCCTCACTCCGTACTCGGGGATAGGCATCGTCGACGCGATCTGGGCCGGCGCGGCCGGTTCCTCGGTCGCGCTCGCCTGGTGGCGGTGGAGCGACCACCGCGCGCTGGCCGCCATCCCGCCGCCGCCCCCGCCCGACCCGGCGCTCGCCGGCCAGCGGCTGACCGCGGCGATCGAGCGCTTCCCGGCCGGCCGCACGATGATGAACGAGATGCGCCGTCAGAAGAACCGCCACGCCCTGCGCGGCTCGGCGATCACCCAGGCCTGGGACCGGCTCGACCGCGCGTCGGCCACGCTCAGCGTGCTGTCCGGCCGGCTAACCGGCCAGGGGGAGGCGGCCGTCCTCGAGGCGGCGGTGGCCGAGCAGTGGCTGCGCGACCTCGGCCAGCGGGTGGCGAGCGTCGAGCGGGCCATCCCGCTCAGCCCGCCCGGCGACCGGCGAACTTCGATCGAGCAGTCCCACGCGAGCCTCGCCCAGCAGTTCACCGAGGGCGTCACGGCCTACGAGCGGCTGGTTGCCGCCGCGGCGAGCTACGTCGCCGAGGACGGCCACCCGATGACCGACGGGCAGCACCCGGCGTTCGCCGGCCTGGTCGACGCGACCGACCGGCTGCGCGGCCTCGCCGAGGGCCTGGCCGAGCTGAAGCGCCCGCCGGCCACCTCGATCTAGACACCTGTCTGGGTGAGGGTGGGCTGGCCCGCCTCGGGGTGGTGCGGCCTGTTGCGGTGAGGCGTCGGCAGGGCGTGGGCGCGCCGTGGCCCGGGGTCGTGCATGGTCAACGTGAGTGCGGCCCGTCGCGGTCATCGGTGGTAGCCGTCTTCGGCGCCGGCTTCGAGCTCGGCTCGCCCCGGCTGCCGCGCCCTGGTGCACAGATCTTGATAAGTGGCGGTTCGCCGCGAACGGAAACTCATCAGCGCTGGCCGTCCTCGATCAACAGCCGGTCGATATAAGCGGATATTCCCGTCGCTCGGCCGGGATCCTTCCCGCACCGTAGGCCACCCGCCCACCGACCGGGACACCCCGCCAGCCCGTGGGAGCGCGTCCCACCAACTGACCGCAACCACCACATCGCGGGATCCCCGAGGCTCAGCGCGACGGGCCGGACCCACCGCACCCACCCCCGGCCCCCGGCCATGGCACGCCCCGCCCAGCCACTGATCACCGCAAGATTTTTGGATCACCCGGCGGCCCACAGACCTCCCCCGCCCCGCACCTCTGGGTGGGGACGAGTAGAACAGCTGGGTACGACAATCTCGGGCCGTCGTCCACAGGCGGCGGCCGACGACCCCGACACCGGATGGTCTCTAATCCGTCGGCTCGGGTTGGCAGCGCGGGCACCAGTAGGTGACGCGCTCGTCCTGTTCGGCCCGGCGAATCGCGGCGCCGCAGCGGCGGCAGGGTTGGGCGCGTCGGCCGTACACATAGGTGGTTTCCCCGCGCCGCAGCGAGCCGGTCGTGGTCTGGGTCCAGCGGCCCTTGTTCGAAGCGACCAGCTTCTGCGCCAGGGTGACCACGCCGTCGACGTCGGGGACCCGGGCGATCGGAGTCCAGGGCCAGAGTCCACGCAGGAACATCGTCTCGGCCTTGTAGAGGTTGCCGACGCCGGCGAGGTTGCGCTGGTCGAGCAGGGCCTCGGCGATCGTGGCCTCGGGTCTGGCCGCTATGCGCTGCGCGGCCTCGGCCGGGTCCCAGTCGTCGCCGAGCAGATCGGGCCCGAGATGGCCGACCAGGGTCTGTTCGTCGGCGGTGGGCACCACGGCGACGTCGTGCAGGTGGTAGCCGACGGCCACCGAGCGCGCGGTGCGCAGCACGACCCGGATCAGGTGGGCGGGCCGGCCGGACCAGCGCTCGCCCGGCGCGTAGGCCCGCCACGCGCCGTCCATCCGCAGGTGGGAGTGCAGGGTCAGCGGTTTCTCGCCGTCTCGGGCGAGCCGCAGCAGCAGGTGCTTGCCGCGGCTGGCCGACTCGGCGACGGTCCACCCGCTCAGATCGGCGGCGGCGAGCCGCGGCACCCGGAAGTCGCTTCCGGTCAGGACGTCGCCGACCAGCGCGCGCTCGAGCACCCGGGCCGTGTTCCAGACGGTGTCACCCTCGGGCATGGCTCCATCATTCCGCGCCGGCGTCGAGCAGCGCGATCATGGCAACCCGATCCGCCTCCCGGCGCACGGCGGCGGCCAGCGTCGTGCCGTCGTCGTCCCGGCCCAGCAGGAGCAGGGCGAGCGCCCCGGCGAGCAGGCAGCCCAGCGTGTTGCCGACGTCGTCCTCCTCCTCGAACAGGCGCACCGCCGCCCGCAGCGCGCCGCGCGGGACCGGACCCAGCGCCGGGAAGCGGTTGTCGAGCATGTCGGCGAGCTCGCCGAGTCCGAGCACCCGGCAGCGGGCCGCGGCCAGCTCCGGGGCGAGCGGGATGCCGTCGAGGGCGCGCCTTCTTGGTGAACGAACTTATCGGTCATATCGCGATTTGTTGCGGCATGGCTAGCGGCGGTCGGCGCTTTCCGTTCGTTCCGCGATCCTGATCATGTCGCCCGGGCGGACCGAGAGGACGACCACGGCGCGGCCGTTGTTCACGGCGATCGCCACGCGGCCGGCCGAATCTTCGTACACCAGCAGGTCACCGCGCTCGACGTCGGCGAACGTCGTGCCGCGCCGGGCCCGGACCGAGCCGTTGACGGTGAGCTCGTGGCCGAGGCCGGCCAGCACGTCTCCGCCGGCGGCCAGCTGCACGTTGCCGAAGCGGTCGATCGTGCCGACCTCGGACTCGATCCAGCCGTCGCCGACCGTGACGACCGGGTCGGGCAGCCGGATCAGGTCGGCCGGGTCGATCGCGGGGCCGGCATCGACCAGGTTTGCGCCGAGCGCGAGGTGGGCGGCGGCCGGGGAGAAGACGTCGCGGCCGTGGAAGGTACGTGAGACGTCGCCGAGCAGCCAGTCTTTGTTCGCGAGCTCGAAGGCGCGGTCGACACCGCCGAGCGCGTCGGCCGCCCAGATCAGCAGGCCGTTGTCGGGCCCGACCAGCAGGCCGTGCGGCGTCTCGAGGACCAGCCCGCGCCGGGCCGTGCCGACGCCCGGGTCGACCACCGCGACGTGCACCGCCGCCGGCAGGTAGGGCGCGGTCTGCGCGAGCACTGCGGCGCCGCGGGTCACGTCGGCCGGCGGCACGTGGTGGGTCACGTCGATGACGCGTACGGCGGGGGCGATGCGCGCGATCGTCCCCTGGCACGCCGCGACGAACCCGTCGAACGTTCCGTAGTCGGTGGTGAGGCTGATCCATTCATATCCGGCCATGGTGGCCAACGTTACTGCCCCGCCACGCTTCGTGTGTGACAGCCCCGACTGGGCGCGCCGGATGACATCTGGCAGTTTTGAGTCATGCGTCTTGTGATCTTCACCGAGCCCCAGCAGGGGGCCACCCACGGCGACCTCGTCAAGGTCGCGCAGACCGCCGAGGCGGCCGGCTTCGACGGCTTCTTCCGCTCCGACCACTACGTCGCGATGGGCGCGCCGGGCGAGCCGGGCCCCACCGACGCCTGGGTCACGCTGGGCGCGCTGGCCGTGCAGACGTCCCGCATCCGGCTCGGCACGCTGGTCACGTCGGCCACGTTCCGGCTGCCCGGGCCGCTGGCTATCGCGGTGGCGCAGGTCGACGAGATGAGCGGCGGGCGGGTCGAGCTCGGCCTGGGCGGCGGGTGGTTCGAGCGGGAGCACACCGCGTACGGCATCCCGTTCCCGACCGTCGGCGAGCGCTTCGACCGGCTCGAGGAGCAGCTCGAGGTCGTCACCGGGCTGTGGTCGACGCCGGCGGGCCGGTCGTTCGACTTCCCGGGCAAGCACTACCAGCTGATCGACTCGCCGGCGCTGCCGAAGCCCGTGCAGTCGCCGCGCCCGCCGGTGATCGTCGGCGGACACGGCAAGAAGCGCACGCCGGCGCTCGCGGCCCGCTTCGCCGACGAGTTCAACGTCCCGTTCGCCAAGATCGAAGACGTGGCGCCGACGTTCGAGCGGGTCCGCCGGGCCGGCGCGGAGATCGGGCGGGAGACGCCCCCGGCGTTCTCGGCGGCCGCCGTGCTCTGCGTGGGCCGCGACGACGCGGAGGTGCGGCGCCGTGCCGCGGCCATCGGCCGCGAGGTCGAGGAGATGCGCGAGAACGGCGGCATCGTGGGCACGCCCGGCGAGGCGGTCGAGGCCATCCAGAGGTACGCGGAGGCCGGCGCGACCCGCCTCTTCCTGCAGACGCTGGACCTCGCCGACCTCGACCACATCGAGCTGGTCGCCTCCGCGGTGGCTCCGCAGGTCTAGAAGTTCTTCTCGGCCCAGGCCCGGTACGTCCCGGGCCCGCGGCCGAGGACCTTCTCCACGTCGTCGGTGACGATCGCATTGCCGCCGGCGCGGACGAGAAGAGCGCCGGCGAGGGCCATGTCGGCGATCTCGGCCGGGAAATGCTCCCGGGCGGGCGGGATGTCAACCGTGGTGATCGTGGTTCCCGTCACGGCGCTGAGATGAGCCGCCTGCTCGGGAACGCTGAGCAGCTCAGGGCCGGTGAGGGTGTAGATCCGGCCGTCGTGCGCCGTCGTGGTCAGCGCCTCGACGGCCACCGCGGCCACGTCGGCGGGGTCGACGATGCCCTGGCGGCCCTCGCCGAAGATGTTGGGGATCGTTCGCCGGGCGCGAATGTCGTCGCGCCACGCGAGGGTGTTCGAGGCGAACGTCGTCGGGCGCAGGATCGTCCAGGACAGGCCGCTCGCCTGGACCGCCTCCTCGCCGGGCCGGTGCCAGATGTTCAGGCCGGCCTCCGGGGTCGCGATCGCCGACAGCTTGACCACGCGCTCGGCGCCGGCCTCGATCGCCCGGCCGAGAAGCGCCCGGTCGATGCCGGGGATGGCCGGTCCGGCCGGCGCGAGCAGGAAGACGGCACTCGCCTTGCGGATCTCCGTGGTAACCGTGAGACCCGGCCGTGGCTCGATCCGTGCGGGGTCGCGGGTCAGCGCGGTCACCTCTTCGCCCCGCGCGAGCAACTGCCCGACCAGGGCAGATCCGATGGTGCCGGTGGCGCCGGTTACGAGAATCATTCCTCGAGACTTGCGGCTTCCCGGCCGTGGGTCTTGGAGGTTTCGGCAGTGCGGTGCACGGCGTCACCGGGCTAGCGTGGGCGTCGTGGAGGTTGAGGTGATCGAGGCGGCCGGCCAGGGCACGTTCGTGCACAAGCCCGAGGTGGCCACCGTGGTCGCCTTCCGCACCGCCCCCGATCGGCGCAGCGATCTCATCGTGGTGGGCCCGCGCACCCGGGGCAGCTACAACCCGGACAAGGCGCTGCCCGTATGCATCCGGTTGCGGCTTCGGCCGGGTCATGCCCGCGCGCTGCTCGGCGTGCCGGCCGACGAGCTCGTCGACCGGACCGTGCCGCTGACCGATCTGTGGGGCCGCGCCGCGCGCGAGTTGACCGAGCGGATGGCGGCGGCCGGCGACGACATCGGTCTCGCAGTCGAGCGGCTGGCCGAAGGGTTTCGCCCGGGACCGGGCAATCCGCTCGTGACCACGGCGACGCGGGCGATCTCGCGGCCGGGTGCCCGACTGTCCGAGGTGGCCGATCGGCTCGGCGTCAGTGAGCGCCATCTGCGTAATCTCTTCGCCCGCGAGGTCGGCCTGTCGCCCAAGCATTACGCCCGCATCAGCCGCGTGCGCACGGTGCTCGACCTGGCCGGCAGCCGGCCGTGGGCCGAGGTCGCGTCGCGGGCCGGCTTCTTCGACCAGGCCCACATGATCGGCGACTTCCGCTCGATGATGGGGGTGTCGCCGGGGGCGTTCCTCGCGGGACGCCTCCCGGCGGTCACTCCGTGCGGCGGCTACGCCACGTCGATGAGCAGCCCACGCCGCGACATCCCTTGAGGATCAAGAGCAACCGCGCCGGCGCCGAGGAGCCGAGCCGTGCGCAACAGGGATCGTGATCGGAAACTCACGGGGAACGACGAATGGTCACCAGACGTCGCCGTGCCGCCAGTCGCAGGCCAGCGTGCCGGTGCGGCGCAGCTCGGCGCCGCCCGCGACGACCCGCACGAACGTGCTGTCGTCGTCCTCCTCGGTGCGGGTCAGGCCGTCCGGCGCGAGCACGAACGTCGAACCCTGCCAGGGCAGCCAGCCCCGATGCAGGTAGAGGCCGCGGCCGGCGTGTGCGGCGGAGAGCGCGCCCAGGTCGTACCCGTGGTCGACGATCCGCTCGGCCTCGGTCATCACGGTCGCCGCGTAGCCCTGCCCGCGCCGGCCCGGGTGCACGGCGACGGCCTCGACGTAGCCGCCGCGCCAGGAGCGGTCGGCGTGCAGGAAGCGGCGCTGCACCACGGCGGCGTGCGCGATCGGCTCGCCGCGCTCGAGGATCAGCACGTGCAGGCCGCCGAGGGCATGGTCGAAGTCGTCGTCGTCGAAGTTGCCGACGAACGCCAGGTCGAGGAGCTTGCGGATCGCCGATCGCTCGGCGGTGGTCAGGTCGGCCGTGGCGACCGTCCGGGTTTCAGGCACTGGCCCAATCTACGTTCGCTCCCGCGCGTTCTCAGCCGCGCAGGCGCAACCCCCTCGGTGTCGCGCGGAAGCCGGCCGTCGTCAGAGCGTCGCGCAGCGGTGAGGCGTGGACCGAATCGCCGTCGGCGCGTTCGACGGACATCGGGCCGAGGGCGCCCGAGCGAACCGCATCGGCCAGGGCCCGGCCGGCGGCGATCAATGTCTCGGGGTCGTCGGTGAAGCTCAGCAGGGTGCGGCCGCCACGTTCCACATAGAGCACCAGGTCGCCCGACACCTGGATGACCAGGGCGCCCGCCTTGCGCCCCGGACGGTGGCCGGCCCGGGTGGTGGGCTCGCCGTCGCCGCTGTCGACTATGCGGTCGGGCCACGGCAGGGCCGCGCCGTAGGGGTTCGCCGGGTCGGTGGCGGCCAGAACCTGAGCCTGGGACGCGCGGCGGGACAGCTCGTCGGGGTCGGCCAGGGCGCGCAGCCGGTCGACCGCGCCGGGCACCGCGAACTGGGCCGCGCCCAAGCCCTCGACGAAGTAGCCGCGGCGGGCGGCGCCACGCTCCTCCAGGGCGCCGAGCACCGGATAGACCGCCGCGAAGCCGCCGGTCACCCCCTCGGCCATCACCGCGCCCCGGGTCACCACGCCGTGCCGCTCGAGCAGCAGGTCGGCCAGGGCGGCCGCGCGGCGGGTCGGGTCGAGGTCGCGGTCGGGCAGGCGGGACCAGCGGCCGGCCATGTTGGGCGGGCCGCCGCGGGCGGGCATCGCCGGGCGTCCCAGGCTGCCCGGCCGGCCGGGTCGGCGGTAGCGCGCGCGGGCCGGCGCGGCCTTGGCCTTGTGAGCGCCGCTCCCGCCGAGCAGGGCGCGCAGCGGGGCGAGCGTGTCGTTGGTCAGGTGGCCGGCCCACACCAGGTCCCACACCGCGGCCGCCAGCTCGGTGTCGTCGGTGGCGCCGATGCGGTCGGAGAGGTTGCGGAAGAACAGCGCCTGGCTGTCGACGAGCGCCTCGAGGACGCGCTGGTGCAACGGGGTGAGCGCGAGCTCGTCGTCGGGCGGCGGCAGCAGCAGCGGGGCGCTGTCGGCCCAGGCCAGCGTGACCCAGCCGTCGTTGCCGCCGATCGAGCCCGAGCCGGCCCAGAGCACCTCGCCGCCGGCGCACAGCTCGTCGAGCTGCGGCGGCGCGTAGTCGGCGACCCGGGCCGGCAGCACCAGCCTTTCCCACGCCGAGGCCGGCACCGCGATGCCCTGGAGCTGCTCGATCGAGGCGGCCACCGCGTCGATGCCGCGGGCGTTGCCGCCGATCTGGTGCCAGCGGGGCAGGAACGCGGCCAGCACCCGGGCCGGCACCGGCTCGATCTCGCGGCGCAGCGCGGCCAGCGACCGGCGGCGCAGCATGCGCAGCACCTCGCTGTCGCACCACTCGCTGCCGGCGCCGCCGGGGGTGAACTCGCCCGACGCGACGCGGCCGGTCGCGGCGAGTCGCTTGAGCGCCTGCTCGACGACGAAAACGCCGAGCCCGAACCGGGCCGCGCAGGTCGCCGCCGCGAACGGGCCGTGCGTGCGGGCATAGCGGGCGACGAGGTCGCCGAGCGGGTCGGCCACCGGCGACAGGTACGCCTCGGGCAACCCGACCGGGAGCGCCACGCCGAGCGCGTCGCGGTAGCGGCCGGCGTCGTCGATGCCTATCCAGCGCTCCTCGCCGGCCACCCGCACCCGGATCGCCCGCCGGGCCGCCTCGAGCTCGATGAGCCATGCCTCGTCGACGCCGCGCAGCGCCAGCTCGGCCGGGGAGAGGTCGCCGAGCAGGCGCAGCAGCTCGGCCGCGTCTTCGGCGTCGCGCGGCTGCCGGCGGCTGGTCAGCCACTGGAGCTGGGTCTCGGTCTCGGCGACCACCGCGGGGTCGAGCAGCTCGCGCAGGTCGACCCGGCCGAGCAGCTCGCCGAGCAGCGTCGAGTCGAGCGCGAGCGCCGCGGCCCGCCGCTCGGCGAGGGGCGCGTCGCCCTCGTAGAGGAACGCGCCCACGTACCCGAAGAGCAGCGACCGGGCGAACGGCGACGGCCGCGGCGTCTCGACCTCGACGAGCCGCACCTTGCGCCCGGCCACCTCGCGCATCAGGCCGACCAGGCCGGGCACGTCGAAGACGTCCTGAAGGCACTCGCGGGCCGCCTCGAGCGTGACCGGGAAGTCGGCGAACTCGCGGGCGACGTCGAGTAGTTGGGCGGCGCGCTGGCGCTGCTGCCAGAGCGGCTGGCGGCGGCGCGGATCGCGGCGGGGCAGCAACAGCGACCGGGCCGCGCACTCCCGGAACCGGGACGCGAACAGCGCCGACGCGCCGACCGACTCTTCCACCAGCTGAGCGATCTCTTCGGGGTCGAACGCCACCAGCTCGGCGCCGGGCGGTTCCTCGGCTGTGTCGGGCAGCCGCACCACGATGCCGTCGTCGGAGGGCATGACCTGACCGTCCACGCCGTACCGCTCGGAGAGGCGGCGGGCGATCGCGAGCGACCACGGCGCGTTGACCCGGGCGCCGAGCACGCAGTGCACGGTCATCCGCCAGTCGCCGAGCTCGTCGCGGAAGCGCTCGACCAGGATCGTGCGGTCGTCGGGCAGGTGGCGGGTCGCCTCGCGCTGCTCACCGAGGTACGCCACCAGGTTGCCGGCGGCCCACTCGTCGAGCCCGGCGTCGCGCAGCGTGGCGGTGGCCGCCTCGTCGCCGGCCTTGACCAGCGAGCGCAGCTGCTTGCCGATGGCGCGGCCCAGCTCGATCGGGCGGCCGAGGCTGTCGCCCTTCCAGAACGGCATGCGGGCCGGGGCGCCGGGCGCGGGGGAGACCAGCACCCGGTCGGGGGTGATGTCCTCGATGCGCCAGGAGGTCGAGCCGAGCAGGAAGACGTCGCCGACGCGCGACTCGTACACCATCTCTTCGTCGAGCTCGCCCACCCGCGACGCGCGCTCGGCGCCGGCCAGGAACACGCCGAACATGCCGCGGTCGGGGATGGTGCCGCCGCTGGTGACGGCGAGCCGCTGCGCGCCGGGGCGGCCGGTCAGCACGTCGGCGCCGCGGTCCCACACCAGGCGCGGGCGCAGCTCGGCGAAGGCGGTCGACGGGTAGCGGCCGGAGAGCATGTCGAGCACCGCGTGCAGGGCCGACTCGGGCAGCTCGCCGAAGGGCGCGGCCCGGCGCACCAGCGCGGCCAGCTCGTCGACCTGCCACGCGTCGAGCGCGACCATCGCCACGATCTGCTGGGCCAGCACGTCGAGCGGGTTGCGCGGGTAGTGCAGCTCCTCGATCGCGCCGGCGCTCATCCGCTCGGCCACCACGGCGCAGGAGACCAGGTCGCCGCGGTGCTTGGGGAAGACGACGCCGCGCGAGACCGCGCCGACCTGGTGGCCGGCCCGGCCGATGCGCTGCAGGCCCGCCGCGACCGAGGGCGGCGCCTCGATCTGCACGACGAGGTCGACCGCGCCCATGTCGATGCCGAGCTCGAGGCTGGAGGTGGCGACCACGGCCGGCAGGCGGCCGGATTTCAGCGCTTCCTCGATCTGTTTGCGTTCCTCGCGGGAGACGCTGCCGTGGTGGGCGCGGGCCACCACGGGCGGGGCGCCGCCGGCCTGCCCGGACTGCGCCATGACCTCGGCGGGCGACCGCGCCGGGACCGGCAGCACCTCGCCGGCCCGCTCGGCGGCGAGCTCGTTGATGCGGGCGCAGAGCCGCTCGGCGCCGCGCCGCGAGTTGGTGAAGACGATCGTCGAGCGGTGTTCCTGGATGAGGTCGAGCACCCTTTCCTCGACCGCGGGCCAGATCGACGGGGTACGCCGGTTGCCGTCGGGATCGTCGAGGCCATCTTCCGGCGCCTCGTCGAGGCGGGTCATGTCTTCGACCGGGACCTCGACGGACACCTCGATGGTCTTGGCGCTGGGCGGCTGGACGATCGTGACGTCTTGCGCGCCGCCGAGGAAGCGGGCGGTCTCGTCGATCGGGCGGACCGTGGCGGACAGGCCGATGCGCTGCGCGGGGCGGGGCAGCAGCGCGTCGAGCCGCTCGAGCGACAGCGCCAGGTGAGCGCCGCGCTTGGTGGCGGCGACCGCATGCACCTCGTCGACGATCACCGTCTCGACGCCGCGCAGCGACTCGCGCGCGGCCGAGGTGAGCAGCAGGAACAGCGACTCGGGCGTGGTGATCAGGATGTCGGGCGGGGTGCGGGTGAACAGGCGCCGCTCGTCGGCCGGGGTGTCACCCGTGCGCATGCCGACCGTGATGTCGGGCGGCGGGATGCCGAGCCGGCCGGACGCCTGGCGGATGCCGGTGAGCGGGGCGCGCAGGTTGCGCTCGACGTCGACCGCGAGGGCCTTGAGCGGACTCACGTAGAGGACGCGGCAGCGGTGTTTCGGATCTTTGGGCGCGGGTTCGTGGGCCAGCCGGTCGAGCGACCAGAGGAACGCGGCGAGCGTCTTGCCGGAGCCGGTCGGGGCGACCACCAGCGCGTTGCGGCGATCGCCGATCGCCTGCCACGCGCCGGCCTGGGCGGCGGTGGGCGCGGCGAAGGCCGCCGTGAACCACTCCCTGGTGGCCAGGCCGAAATCGTCCAGCACGTCTCGCACCCGACCATCCTCTCTCGGGGGTACGACAAAAAGTCGCGCAGGGATGACCGTCTATCGAGCTTTACTGACACAGCGGACCATGGTGGGGTCGGTGAGCGAGGCATATACAGATCAGCACCTGAGAGACACAAGAGGCCCCCACCCCGACAGGAGGCTCCGTGTTCATCCGCGCACCACATGTCCGGCGCCTCGGCAGCGCCGCCACGGTTCTCGCCGCGGTCGCCGTCGTCGCCCTCTTCGCTTCGCCCGCCCGCGCGGCCGGTGACGGCTACGTACGTCTCGCCCACCTTTCTCCCGACACCCCGGCGGTGGACGTCTACCTTCGCTCCACCTCCAACACGATCAAGCCGCAGACGTTCAAGGCGGTCGGCTACGGCGACATGTCGGCCTATCTGCGGCTGCCGACGGGCACCTACCAGGTCGCCATGCGCAAGGCCGGCGCGCCGGCGACCAGCGCGCCGGTGCTCACCACCCAGGTCGGCGTCGAGAACGGCGCCGCCTACACGGTGGCCGGCGTGGGCCGCTTCGCCGACCTCGGGCTGCGCGTGATCGAGGACGACCTCAAGCTCCCCGACCCGGGCAAGTCCAAGGTCCGGATCATCCAGGCCTCGGTCAAGGCACCGGTCCTGGACGTCACCAGCCCGAACGGCAACAAGATCGCCGGCGGCGTCGAGTTCGCGACCACCACCGACTACCGGGAGGTCAGCCCCGGCAAGTGGACCGTCGAGGTGGTGCCGACCGGCGGCGGCAAGACCAGCACGCTGCCGTGCACACTCGGTGCGGGCAGCGTGTATTCGCTGCTCGTGCTGGACGACACCAGCGGTGGCCTGAAACCCGAGCTGCACGTGGACGCCGAACGGCAGGGCACCGTCCCGCTGGGCGGCGTGGCCACCGGCGACGGCGGCAGCCAGCCGGCCTCGCCCATGCCGATGGCGCTGCTGCTCGCGGGCGTCGCGGCCGTGCTCACCGGCGGTCTCGTCGTGGTGCTCCGGCGCCGCCTCCGGGCCGCCTGAGGTTTCACGCCATGGCCGACGGGATGGACGACGAGACGGTCCACGCCGTGGGCGTGGCGGCGGTGCCGGGTGCGCTTTCCGTGCCCCGGCGCCCGCCGCCGGCGCGGCCGATCCCGCCGCCGCCCGTCCTGTTCGAGGCGCCGGTCAAGGAACTGTTCGAGGCACTGGCCAACGAGAGGGCAGCCAACGAGAGGGCAGCCAACGAGAGGGCAGCCAACGAGAGGGCAGCCAACGAGAGGGCAGCCAACGAGAAGGCGGCCGGAAACAGGGAAAAGCCGCCGCCGATCCGCGCACCCGCACCCACCACCGCTCCAACGGACGAAAACGCCGAATCCGGCGATAGACCCCGAAAACCCGTACGAAATAGGGGTTTTCTGAAACGTCTCGGACGCCGCGCCGCGCTGCCCGCCCTGGCCGCCGCTTTGGCCGCGTTTGTCGTCGGCACCACCTATGTCGCTCTTGCCACCCGTACCACCGAGGCACGCGACCCAGAAACCAGCCCTGACTTGGGCAGATGGGCAGCTACGGGACAGGCGGTCCAGGGCGCCGGCAACGCCGCCCGGTCGGCGGGCGATCCCTTCGGGAGCGCTGATGTGGTCGCCAGCGGCGTGCCGACCCGGGTTCGTATCGGCGCGATCGGCCTCGACAGCGGGCTGGAGACGCTGCGCATAACCAAGAACGCGCTCCAGCCGCCGAAGCGATTCGACCGTGCGGGCTGGTATGCCGACGGGACCATTCCGGGCGACGTGGGGCCGGCTGTGATCGCGGGGCATGTCGACTCGAAGGCGGGGCCGGCGGTGTTCTACCGGCTGCGCGAGCTCACCGTGGGAGACCGGATCGACGTGGTGCGCGGCGGTCAGGTCGTAAGTTTCGTCGTCACCCGGACGGCGTGGTACCCGAAGAGCGCGTTTCCGACCGAGGAGGTGTACGGCCCCACTCCCGACCGTCAGCTCCGGCTGATCACGTGTGGCGGCGTCTTCGATCACCGGCTGCGTTCCTACAAGGACAACCTCGTGGTCTACGCGGTGGCCGGGTGATCGCCGTTCCGCTGGTCGGGGCGGCTTGACTATCCTGAAAGCGAGTCGACGGGTGGGGGGAGTATGGCGGTCAGACGCATGCTCATCGCCGGTCGGTATCGCCTGCTGGAGCCGGTCGGCTCCGGTGGCATGGGCCGGGTCTGGCTGGCCCGCGACGAGATGCTCGACCGGGACGTCGCGGTCAAGGAGTTCGTCCCGCCGGACTGGATGACCGACGACGAGAAGACGCGGCTGCGCGACCGCACCCTGCGCGAGGCACGCAGCGCCGGGCGGCTCAATCACCCGCACGTGGTCCGCGTCTACGACGTCGTGCACGCCGAGGGGCTGCCCTGGATCGTGATGGAGTACGTCCCCTCGCGGTCGCTCCACCAGGTGATCAACGAGGACGGGCCGTATTCGCCGGTCGCGGCCGCCCGCATCGGGCTGTCGGTGCTCGACGCGCTGAGCGCCGCGCACCGGGCGGGTGTGCTGCACCGCGACGTCAAGCCGCACAATGTGCTGATCGGCAAGGACGGGCGCGTGGTGCTGACCGATTTCGGGCTCGCCACGTTCGTCGACGACGGCGCGGTGACCGGGCCGGGGCTGGTGGTGGGCTCGCCGCAGTACGTCTCGCCGGAACGGGCGCGCGACGGTGCATCCACGGTGGAATCCGACATGTGGTCGCTCGGCGCGACGCTGTACGCGGCCGTCGAAGGGCGGTCGCCCTATGCGCGCGAGAACGCGATGTCGACGCTGATGGCGCTGGCGACCGAGTCGCCCGATCAGCCGGAGCGCGCCGGGACGCTCGGGCCGGTGCTACTCGGCCTGCTGCGACACGATCCGGCCGCCCGCCTGACGGCGAGCGAGGTGGAGCGCCGGTTGCGCATGGTGGTGGCCGCGGCGCCGGGTGGGGGAAACGTGCCGTCGCCGCGGCGCGCCCGGGTGAGCGCGTCGGCGGCTGCGCCGGTTTCCGTACGCACATTGCCGGCGCAACGGGTTGCGACAGCGCCGGTGTCGCCGGCCCCGGCCGCGCCCGCTCCGCCCGAGCCGCAGCCCTCGCGTTCGCGGCCGATCGCGCTGCTCATCGCGGTGGGGCTGGCCGGCGTGGTGCTGATCGGGGCCGGCGGATTCCTGCTCAGCCGCGCCGAGGACGATCCGGTGGCCCGGCCCTCGTCGTCGGCGGTCGCACCCTCTTTTGTGACCGTCGGCTTCTCGCCCGCCTCGTGTTCATCGACCATCCCGTCCACGGCGCCCCGCCTGCCGCAGAGGAGCGCCGCGACGGGCGTCAACGGTTGGCGGCTTCTGCCAGGTTGGTCGTACTTCACCGATGGCTCCGGCTTCCACATCCCCGTTCCGGACGGTTGGACATATACGAAATCTGGCACGATGTACTGTTTTAGGGATACGCAGGGCGATCGCGTGCTGAGCCTCGACACCGGGCGCAATCCCTTGGGTGACCCGGTGAAGGCCTGCCGCACCGAGGCGTCGCGGCTGGTGGCGGTGGGCGCGCTGCCGGAATATCACGAGATCTCCATCGAGAAGCGGCCGCTGCTCAACAAGGCGGCCGACTGGGAATACCAGTACCGCGACCCGGCCGGGGTCGCGCTGCACGCGCAGACCCGCTGGTTCACGAACAACGGCCGCGGCTTCGCGCTCAGCTGGGCCACCCGCGAGATCGACTGGTCGGCCGACCTCAGCAAGATCAACATGGTCCTGAGCACCTTCTACACCGACAGACCCAGTTAGCTCACAGCAACCACTCAGCCGGCATTGTTACCGTCTTGTCCCATGATCGGCAGTACCCAGCCGGGCTCGGCCCGGCTCTTCGTCTCCTGCTGCTTCCCCCGGCCATGTTGATCCTCATCGGGCTGGCGCTGGTCCTGGTCGTCACGGCCGTCACGGGCTATTTCGTGGCCCAGGAATTCGGATATGTCGCCGCCGACCGCGGGCGCCTTCGCCACGAGGCCGCCCAGGGCGATCGGGCCGCGGCACGCGCTCTCAGGGTCACCGAGCGTCTCTCCTTCGTCCTCTCGGGCGCCCAGCTGGGCATCACCGTCACCGCGCTGCTCGTCGGATATGTCGCCGAGCCGTTCCTCGGCGAAGGCCTGGCCGCGCTGTTCGGCGTGGCCGGCGTGCCGGCCGCGGTGAGCATGCCCGTCTCGGTGGCCCTCGCCCTGCTGGTGGCGACGGTCGTGCAGATGGTCCTCGGCGAGCTCGCGCCCAAGAACCTGGCCATTGCCCGGCCCGAGGCGCTGGCCAAGGGGCTGAGCCGGTCGACGCTGATGTATCTGGCCGTCTTCGGGTCGGTCATCCGCCTCTTCGACCGCGCCGCCTCGCGATTGCTCCGCCGCATCGGGATCACGCCCGTGGAGGAGCTGCCCGAGGGCGCAACGAATGAAGATCTGTCGCAGATCATTGCCTCGTCCCGCGAGGGTGGGCAGCTGTCGGGCGAGTTGTCGACGCTGCTCGACCGCGGGCTCGACTTCCGCGGCCGCACCGCCGCCGAGGTGATGATTCCCCGGGTCGACGTCAAGTTCGTGTCCGCGACCGCCTCCGCCGCCGACGTGGTGACGCTGCTGTCCACCGGGCACTCCCGCTTCCCGGTGCGCGGCGCCACGTCCGACGAGATTCTCGGCATCATCGCGATCTCGGACATCATTTCCGTGCCGCCTGCCGCGCGCTCGTCGGCGCCGGTGTCCTCGCTGCTCCGCGAGGCCATCCTGATCCCGTCGTCGCTACGCCTGCCGCACGTGCTCGAGCGCCTGCGGGCCGCCCACAGCCAGATCGCCTGTGTGGTCGACGAGTTCGGCGGCTTCGCCGGCATCGTCACGTTCGAGGACATCGCCGAGGAGCTGGTGGGCCCGATCCGCGACGAGGACGATCTGCCCGAGCCTGCGCCGGTCCGGCAGGACGACGGCTCGTGGCTGGTGCCCGCCCGCTGGCGGCTCGACGAGATCAGCGACGCGACCGGCGTCGACCTTCCGGTCTCCGACGACTACGACACCGTGTCCGGCCTGGTCATGGCGAGGCTCGGGCGGGTGGCCAAGGCAGGCGATTCGCTCGAGCTCGACAACCTTTCCGTACGGGTGGAGAGCGTCGCCCGCCACGTCCCGCACACCGTGAGGTTGTCCCGATGAACGCCGTCTGGGCTCTTCTGCTGCTCGCCGGCAACGCGTTCTTCGTGGCCGCCGAGTTCGGCCTGGTCGCGAGCAAGCGCCACCGTCTCGAGCAGGCCGCCGCGTCGGGTGGCCGGGCCGCGCAGGCGGCCCTGGCCGGCAGCCGCGAGCTGCCGCTGATGCTGGCCGGCGCCCAGCTCGGCATCACGCTCTGCTCGCTGGGCCTGGGCGCCCTGGCCGAGCCGGCGCTGGCGCACTGGCTCGACCCGCTGCTGCACACGCTCGGCCTGCCGTCGTTCGCGAGCCACGCGGTCGCCTTCCTGATCGCCCTGGCGGTGGTGACCTTCCTGCACCTGGTCGTGGGCGAGATGATGCCGAAGTCGTGGGCGATCACCGATCCGGAGCGCTCGGCCACGCTGCTGGCGGTGCCGTTCCGGGCGTTCGCGCGCGTCGTGGGCCCGGTGTTGCGGGTGCTGAACGCGCTGGCCAACGCGGTGCTGCGGCCGTTCGGGGTGCGCCCGCAAGACCAGTTGGCGGTCTCGCACGGCCCCGCCGAGATGAAGATCCTCCTCGACCGATCGCGCGAGGAGGGCCTGCTGGAGGCCGAGCAGACCGAGCTGCTGACCAGCGTGCTCGGCCTGGAATCGCTGACGGTGCGCGAGGTCGCCTTCCCGTTCGCCGAGCTGGTGACCGTTCCGGCGCCGGTCTCGGCCGCCGAGGTGGAGCTGGCCTCGATGGGTGGCGGCCGTTCCCGCCTGGGCGTGACGTCTCCCTCGGGCGAAGTGATCGGTTTCGTCCACGTGCGGGAGGCCGTCCGGGCCACCGCGGCCGGGCACGGCTCCACGGCCGCCGACCTGATGGATCCGGTCTTCACGCTCGCGGCCGGCGACCGGGTGGTCGAGGCCGTGGTCGCGATGCGCTCGGGCCGGGCCCAGCTGGCGCTGGTCCGCGACGACGATGCGGTGGCCGGCTTCGTCGCCCTCGAGGACCTGCTCGAGCAGGTGCTGGGCCGCTTCGACGACGAGACCGACCCGGTGCCGGTCCCGTGATCAATTTCGGCTCCCTTGTTTCGATAGTTGTCTCCACAAGACCCTGATTTGTTGCCACCCCCGTGTTTGTTCGAGGAGGAATGACCCGGTGGTTTTCAAGAAGATGATGCGCGCCTTCGGCGTCGGCGGACCGTCCGTCGACACCGTGCTGGCCAACCCGAACACCCGTCCCGGCCTGGCCCTCCACGGTCAGGTCCGCATCCTCGGCGGCGACCACGACGCCGCCATCGAACAGGTGGTTTTCGGCCTGGTGACCCGTGTGGAGCACGAGCACGGCGACGGTTTCGTCGAGTTCCACCGCGTCCCGGTCGCCGGCGCGTTCCAGCTGCGCGCGGGCGAGCAGCGCGACCTGTCGTTCTCTTTCGCCGTGCCGTGGGAGACCCCCATCACGGACGTCTACGGCCGGCGCCTGCGCGGCATGACCATGGGCCTGCGCACCGAGCTGGCGGTCGCGAAGGCCGTGGACAAGGGCGACCTGGACGAGGTCGCGGTGCACCCGCTGCCCGCCCAGGAGCGGATTCTGGACGCCCTCGCCCAGATGGGCTTCCGATTCGCCAAGGCCGACCTGGAGCACGGCGGCATCTACGGTGTCCACCAGCAGCTCCCGTTCTACCAGGAGATCGAGTTCTACCCCGCCCCGCAGTTCGCCGGCACGATCAACGAGGTGGAGCTCACCTTCGTCGCCGACCCGCAGGGCGTAGAGGTGATCCTCGAGTTCGACAAGCGAGGCGGCTTCCTGGCGCCAGGCCACGACGCGTACGGCCGTTTCCGCGTCTCCCACGCCGAGGCCGACACCACGAACTGGACGGCGGTGGTGGAGTCCTGGGTCCGCGAGGCGACGGGCCGCTACCAGGGCCTACGCGGCGCCGGCGGGCATGGCTCCCACGGTGGCTACCCGGGCGGGCACGGCTATTCCGGCGGGCACGGCTCCCACGGCTACGGCGGCCACCACGGTCACTACCGCCGGGGCGGCTCGGGCGCGGGCGCGATGGCCGCGGGCATCGCCGGAGGCGTCCTGGGCGGCATGGTCCTGGGCGAGGTAGCCGAGGAGATCTTCGAAGACGACGACGGCGACTTCGGCGAGGAGTAGCCGTTTGCCCGCGGTGGCGTTCCGAATCGACCCGGGGCGCCACCGCGCGCTCGTGCCGTGCCCTCGCCGCGCTCGTGCCGTGCTCGTGCCGTGCCCGCGCCGTGCCCGCGCCGCGCCCGCGCCGCGCCCGCGCCGTGCCCGCGCCGTGCCCGCTGTCGGCCGGGCCCGCGTCCGCTGTCGCTCGTGCCCGGCGCTTGGGCGCGGTCAGCTGATGCTGGCCGTGGCCAGCCTTATGCCGAAGCCGACGAACAGCGCGCCCACGCCGGTCGTGACGCCGGCCGCGAGTTTGCGGCGGCGCCGGAACTGGCTGGCCAGGAACTTACCGCCGAAGATCAGCGCCGTCAGATAGAGCGAGCTGAACAGCTGCACCACCGCGCCCAGCACCAGGAACGACAGCACCAGGAACGACAGGGCCGGATGCGCGTAGCCCGGCTCCACGAACTGGATGAAGAACGACACGAAGAACAGAATCGCCTTGGGGTTGAGCAGGCTGATCACGGCCGCCCGCCGGAACGGGTGTCGCAGGTCGCCCGGCGCCTCGCCGTCCGCCGCCCCCGAGCCCGGCACCGGACCGGACGCGGCCGGCTCGGCTCGCGCCCGCGGTTTGCGCCACGCGCCGCGGACGATGTTGAAGCCGATCCAGAAGAGGTAGGCGGCGTCCGCGTGCTTGATGAGCAGGAACAGCGGCGGGTACGTCCGTAACAGCGAGGCCACCCCGGCCGCCGAGAGCGCCCAGCACGACGTCGACCCTAAGCGTTCGCGAGGGTGGACGGCCCACCCGCGGCCAGCCGTTCCTGGAGGCGCTCGGCCGCGGCCGGCCACTCCTCGACCGTCATGGCGAACAGCACCGTGTCACGCCACGTGCCGTCGGGCCGCAGCCGCTGCCGACGGATCACGCCGTCCCGGGTCGCGCCCAGCCGCGCGATGGCCCGCTGGGACCGCTCGTTGCGGATGTCCGTGTACCAGAACACCTTCTCGGCGCCGAGCGTCTCGAAGGCGTGTTCCAGCAGCATCAGCTTCGCCTCGGTGTTCACCCCGGTGCGCCACCAGCGCCGGCCCACCATGGTGTGCCCGATGCCGAGCGAGCGGTTGACCGGATCGATGTCGTGATAGCTCGTTATGCCGATGACCGTGCCGGTGCCGGGCTCGACCTGAGCCCACGGAACCTGGAAGCCGGTCCACTGGCGACGGTGCAGGTCGCCCACGTAGGCGGCCATCTCGTCGCGGGTGCGTGGCTGAACCGTCGGCAGATATCGCCAGACCTCTTCGTCGGCGAGCGCCTCGACCAGCCCGCCGGCGTGGGCGGGGGCGAGCGGCTCGAGCCGCACGTGCCGGCCCTCGAGGATCACCGGGTTGACCCAGGGCGACCCGCCGCCCGGGAGGTAGGAGGGTGGCGCGGCCGCGACCCCGGCGTCGGGCTCGGGCGGCCCGAAGGCCCGGCTCACCGGCAGGATTCCCGCCCATTGCGGGAGGGAGACGTCTTCCGGCTCGTCGATGACCCCGGCCGCGCGGGACCGCACCGAGACCTCCACCAGCGGCAGGGCCAGCACGGCGGTCTCGGCCAGTTCCTTCCTGCTGGGCGGGCGGGTGTCGGCGGCGCGGCCCGCGCCCACCTTGTCGGCGAGCGTGCTCATCACCGCGAGCTTCGTCTCGGGGTCGCTGACCGGGCGCGCGACGCCGTGCACGACGACGGACCGGTAGTTGGCGCTGTGGTGCACCTGCGACCTCGCGTACACGATGGCGTCGAGCAGCGTGACGCTCACGCAGACCCGGACTCCCTCGCCTCGTGCCGACAGGCCGAGGCGGCCGCCCGACGAGCCGTGCAGATAGAGGGTGTCGCCGACGCGGACATGCAGGGTGGGCAGCACTCGGGGCTCGCCCTCCACGACGAACCCGACCGAACAGTCATACGCCTCGTCGAGGATGGCGTGCGCGGCCTCGCGGTCGTAGGCCATGCGGTCGCGATAGCGGGTGGCGGTCGTGCGGTCGGTCTGGGGGTAGAGGTCGGACATTCCGGCTCCCTCGTGCTTGCCAACTGGCCTGTGCTAGTACAGACTCCTTCTTGTGTCAGCACAGTATCAGGTCAGCGGTGACAGCGCCGCCTCGATTTCCGCCAGCATCGAGTCGGGCGTCCTCCGCGGCGACTTCGTCTGGGGCGCCCCGCTGCCGCCGATCCGCGGGCTCGCCGGCGAGCTGAGCGTCAGTCCCGCCACGGTGGCGAAGGCCTATCAGGAGCTGCGACGACGCGGTGTGGTCGAGGCCGACGGGCGCAAGGGCACCCGGGTCCGCTCCCGGCCGCCCATCGCGAGCGAGCGGTCGGCGATGCGCCTGCCGGTCCCCGATGGTGTGCTCGATCTTTCCTCCGGCGAGCCCGACGTGCGGCTCCTGCCCCCGATCGGCCCCGCCCTGCGCCACATCGCCGACGACAGCGGCCCGCCGAAGGGCTACGCGTCCGCGATCGCGATGCCTCAGCTGATCGACATCGCGCGACCGCGCCTCGCCGCCGACGGCGTCCCGATGGAAAACGCCGCGATAGCCGCCACTTCGGGCACCCTCGACGCGATCGAGCGCCTGCTCACCGCCCATCTGCGGCCGGGCGACGCGGTCGCGGTCGAAGATCCCGGCTGGGCCAACCTGCTCGACCTGCTGGCCGCGCTCGACCTGCGCGCCCTCCCCGTCGTGATCGACCAGGAGGGTCCCGACCCCGACTCGCTCGCCGCCGCTCTCCACTCCGGCGCCCGCGCGTTCGTCGTCACCGTGCGCGCGCAGAACCCGACCGGCGCCGCCGTCTCCGCCCGCCGCGCAGCTCAGCTCCGCGAGGTGCTGTCCGGCCACCGCGGAATCCTGCTGATCGAGGACGATCACGCCGCCGAGCTCGCCGGCGCGCCGCTGCACTGCCTCGGCCCGGTGACCGAGGCGTGGGCGTTCATCCGCTCCGCCTCCAAGCCGTTCGGCCCCGACCTGCGCATCGCCGTGGTCGCCGGCGACGAGACCACGATCGCCCGTGTGGTCGGCCGCATGCGCCTCGGCACGGGCTGGGTCTCCACGGTGCTGCAGCGCCTGCTGGTCTGTCTTTGGCTCGACGAGGAGGTGACATCCCTGGTGCTCAGTGCGGCCGCGGGCTACGCCCGGCGCCGCGAGGCTTTGCGTGACGCGTTCCAGGAGCGCGGGCTTACGGCCGAGGGGGCGACAGGCATCAACGCATGGGTACGCGTTCCCGACGAGACCCGTGCGATCGGCCTGCTCCGCGACGCGGGTTACGCGGTCGCTCCCGGCTCCCTGTTCCGTATCAACACCCCGCCCGGCGTCCGCATCACGATCAGCCCGCTCGACGAGGACGCCATCCCCGCCCTGGCCGACGCGGTGGCGATCGCGGCCCGCCGACCCGGCCTGACCGCGCCGTCCCGATGACCGTCCCGTAGCGACCCAGGGAGATGAACGGTCTGTCAGGGGAGTGCCCGCTGTGTATGGCTCGTGCCCGTTCGGGTAAAACGGTGGGATGCCAAGGACCGATGCGCCGGTCGGCGCGCAGGAGTGGGTGCCGGCCCAGCCGCGGAACATCGAGGACCTCAAGGCGGCCGCCGCCGGCTGCGAGGGCTGCGAACTGCACGAACACGCCACGCAGACCGTATTCGGCCGCGGCGCCGAGCACGCGCGCATCGTGTTCGTCGGCGAGCAGCCGGGCGACGTGGAGGACCAGCAGGGCCTGCCGTTCGTCGGGCCGGCCGGCCGGCTCCTGCGCGAGGCGGTCGACGACGCCGGAATCGACCCGGCCGACCTCTACATCACCAACGCCGTGAAGCACTTCCGTTTCGAACTGCGCGGCAAGCGACGCATCCACCAGACGCCCGGCCCGGCGCACATCGTTGCCTGCCGGCCCTGGATCGTCGCCGAGTTCTCGCTGCTCAAGCCGGAGCTGGTGGTGCTGCTCGGCGCGACCGCGGGCAAGGCCCTGATCGGCCCGTCGTTCCGGGTCACCCAGCAGCGCGGTCGCCTGCTGCCGTGGCCGGCCTCGGCTCAGCATCCGGAGGACTTCCCGGTGGCCGAGATCCGGGCGATGGCCACGATCCACCCGTCCGCGGTGCTACGCGCCGACGACCGCGACACGGCGTACCGCGGGCTGGTCGACGACCTCAAGGTCGCCGCGGCGGCGGTGTACTGAGCGGCTCTGTGTACTGAGCACTGAGTAGGCTCGTGGGGTGCGGTTGACGGATTTCTGGGCGCGGCTCGACGAAGCTTTCGGCGCCACCTACGCGCGGAGCATCGCGGCCGACCAATCTTTCGCGGCTCTCGGCGACCGGACGATCGCCCAATCAATAGCGGACGGTATCGACACCGCTACTATCTGGCGAGCCGTGGTGGACGCTTACCCCGATCGGGTGCCTTCCCGCCTGCGCTGACCCATTTTCGTACGCTTGTTCTGGCGTGTCGCCTCGATCTAGTACAAGTGTTCGGTTATTGTCCACAGCAGCCCGGTTATCCACAGCTCGCGGCAGGGCGGCAGATTTTTGTCATACCCTCCGCCTACCTTGTAGCCGTGGTGAACAGAGGCTCATCGGCGAAGACGCCTGCGAAATCGAATACAGGGGTGGCGGACATGGTGGCAGGACCTGACCGAGACAAAGCGCTCGATCTGGCGTTGGCCCAGATCGACAAGCAGTTCGGCAAGGGCTCGGTGATGCGGCTCGGGGAGCGTCCGGTCATCCAGACCGCGGTCATCCCGACCGGCTCCATCGCCCTCGATGTGGCGCTCGGTGTCGGCGGCCTGCCGCGCGGCCGGGTCATCGAGGTCTACGGGCCGGAAGCCAGCGGCAAGACGACCGTCGCCCTGCACGCGGTGGCCAACGCGCAGCGCAACGGCGGCATCGCGGCGTTCATCGACGCCGAGCACGCGCTCGACCCCGACTATGCGAAGGCGCTCGGCGTCGACACCGACGCCCTGCTCGTCTCCCAGCCCGACACGGGTGAGCAGGCGCTCGAGATCGCCGACATGCTGATCCGTTCCGGCGCGCTCGACGTCATCGTCATCGACTCGGTGGCCGCGCTCGTGCCGCGCGCCGAGATCGAGGGCGAGATGGGCGACAGCCACGTCGGCCTGCAGGCCCGTCTCATGAGCCAGGCCCTCCGCAAGATCACCGGCATCCTCAGCAATTCCGGCACCACCGCGATCTTCATCAACCAGCTCCGCGAGAAGATCGGCGTCATGTTCGGCTCGCCCGAGACGACGACCGGTGGCCGCGCGCTCAAGTTCTACGCGTCCGTGCGTCTCGACGTGCGCCGCATCGAGAGCCTCAAGGACGGCACCGACGTGGTCGGCAACCGCACCCGCGTCAAGGTTGTGAAGAACAAGGTGGCGGCCCCGTTCAAGCAGGCCGAGTTCGACATCATGTACGGCAAGGGCATCTCCCGCGAGGGCTCGCTCATCGATGTCGGCGTCGAGCAGAACATCATCCGCAAGTCCGGCGCCTGGTACACGTACGACGGCGACCAGCTCGGCCAGGGCAAGGAGAAGGCACGGGAGTTCCTCAAGGAGAACCCCGACGTCGCCGCCGAGATCGAGAAGAAGATCCTCGAGAAGCTCGGCGTGGGCCAGACCACCGGCGACGCCGCCGGCGGCCCCGAGCTCCCGCCGGTCGACTTCTGATCGGGGTAACGCCAGATGGCCGGACGGCGCGGCGCACGGTCCGGGCGCGGGTGGGACGCACTCCCACCCCGCCCGCCACGCCATCCCTCCGATGAGCACCCGCCCGACGAGACCCCCGGCGGCGCGGCGGAACGCGGCAACGTTCCCGCCCGCCGCCGGCGCCCCTCGCCGGGCGGCTACCCCACCGACCCGACGTTCGGCGACGACCAGTCCTTCGCCGACCACGCCAATCAGGGTTCCGCCGACGGCGGCGACTCGGGCCCTGACGGAGAGCGGGGCTTCGCCGCCGACCCCGACGGCCTCGGCTCCCGCGACGGCTTACGCGACCGCGACTCAGGCTTCGGCGACCGCTGGGCCAGGGCCGCGCGAGCGCTGAGAGCCGGACAGGAAGCCACCGAGCAGCACGCCGAGGCCGTCCGGGAGCAGCCATCACGCGGGCGCGGGGCCGGTTCGGCAGCGGGGGAGACCGGGGCCGGCCTGAGCAGGAAGTCGAGCGGGCGATGGGGCCGCCGCGGCACTGACGTGGACGGTCCAGACTCGGGGCAGGGGGGCGACGAGGACCGGGAGCGCGAAGGACGAGGGCGCGGCGAGAACCTGGGGCGCGAAGACCTGGGGCGCGAGGGGCGAGGGCGCGGCGGCCGGGGCCGCTGGGGCCGCGGTGAGCAGGAGGGCAACGCGCGGCCGGAGCAGACCGAGGCCGAGCGGGCGAGGGAGATCTGTCTGCGGCAGCTTGCTCTCCGGCCGCGCACGCGGGCCGAGCTGGCCAAGGTGCTGGCCCGTAAAGAGATCTCCGAGGAGGTGATCGCCGAGGTTCTCGACCGCTACGACGAGGTCGGGATCATCGACGACGCGGCGTTCGCGCGGGCGTGGGTCTCCAGCCGGCATCACGGGCGCGGGCTTGCGCGCCGGGCGCTGGCCAACGAGCTCCGGCAGCGTGGGGTGGACGCCGAGGTGGCGGGCGAGGCGCTCGACACCCTCGACGACGAGGACGAGGCTGCGACGGCGCGTGCGCTGGTGGATCGCAAGCTGCGGACCGCCCGTGGCACTCCCGAGGCCGTGTTCCGGCGCTTGGTCGGCATGCTCGCTCGCAAGGGCTACCCGGCCGGTGTGGCGATCCGCGCGGTCAAGGACGCCCTCGCGGCCCGCGACGCCGGGGCGGCCGAGTTCGCCGACCAGATCGACCCCGACGCCGTGGCCGACGAGACAACCGAACCGAACTGACCAGCCGGGAAGCGAGCAGGCGATAGCTGCACGTCGATTGAAGAGATCGACATTCGCCACTGGCTGCTAGCGTGAGTTGGCGTGACCGAGGACTCGCGGAACCACGTGCGGGGCTACGGTTCCTTCCCGGAGGGTTCCGAGCCGACCGAGCAGATCGCCGCGCGCATCGCGGGTGGCGACCCGTTGGCCGACCAGCCTGCTTCGCCGTCATCCGCCCACCCCAGCATCCCCATCCCGCACCTCACCCCGTCGGCCGCCCGGCCCTCCAACCCCTGGAGCGCCCCGCCGCGCGACCCCCACGCGCCGCCCGAGTGGGACGAGCCTCTGGACATCGCTCCAGCCCCACACCCGGTGAATACCTACTCCATGTCGGCGGGCAGCGCGGAGCGGCCGGCCATGAGGTCCCGCCCCGACAGCCCACCGGGCCGAGTCGACTCGCTGACCGAGCACCCCGAGCAGATGACACACCTGTCTGCTGCGGGCGGGCCCTACTTCGCGCCGAGCAGCCCCGCTCCCGCGGAGCCCGGCGGCCCGTGGGCGGCCGACCCGGCCGAGGACGCCGCGCCCCCAGCCCCAGCCGACGACGCCCCACCGGCAGCCGCGCCGACAGCCGCGCCGACAGCCCTGCAGCCAGCGCATCCGGCAGCCCCGCAGGCAGCGCACCCGGCAGCCCCGCAGGCAGCGCACCCGGCGCCGGAGACCCCGGACCCCTATGACGACCTGGACGCCTGGGATCCCCTCCCGATCCGCTCCGCGCCGGTAAGCCCGGCGAGCGACGCCCCTTACGACCCGTGGGACCCCTACGCACCCCCGCTGACCGAAGACCGTTCGGCGAGCAGTGCCCTCTATCCGGCCTTGTCCGACTCCGGCCTCTACACGCCGGCGGTGAACAAAGCCCCGAGCGCCGACCCCTACGGCCTCCCCGTCACCCCGATGCCCCGCATAGAGCCCACCCCGCCCCCGCCCCGGCCGACGCGTCTGCTGGCCGGCCTGCTGATCGGCCTCCTGGCGGGCCTCCTCCTCTTCGGCGTCACCGGCGTCCTGGTGGGCCGCACCACGGCCCCCCAGCCCGAACCGCCCCGAGCGCCCGAGCCCACCCCCAGCCTCTTCGAGCAGACCCAGGCGAGCCTCAACCGCCCCAAGTTCGCCAACAGCAGCCTCCTGCCGCTGGCCCAGGGCTGGCTTCCCTACCTCTCCACCTGTGCCCGCTCCACCCCCAACGCCGGCGACGGCGAATCGGTCAGGATCCGCTGCACCGCGAGCGGCATGAGTGCCTTCTTCGTGCAGTACAAAACCACCGCAGACCGCGACAAAGCCCGCGCCGATCTCAAGAAGCAGGCCGAGGACGCCCGCACCCTCGCTCCGGGCGTGACCCAGACCGCCCCGAAGACCAGCGGCAACTACGTTGAGTACGCATATCGGTTGACCGAGGGTGGCGTCACCCGCACGGTCGCCGGGATGTGGTGGGAGGACCCGCAAGCGCCCACCGCTGCCTACCTTCTCGCCTACTGGAAGGATGGGCTGGGCGAGCGCTGGGAGCCGATGCGCGATCTCTGGTCCCGGTACGCCTGAAATGCCCACCAAGTTCGTGAGCTGCGCGTAAGCGGGTCTGTGCCCTAAGTCCCATCCCGGACCCAATCATGGATCCTTGACCGAAGTGGCACTCGCGACCTAGCCTCGCGTTACACAAGGTTTGTTCGACCATCGCATGCAACACTCACAACATAGATCGCATTACATTACGGCATCACTTGTGATCCCCACCGTCACCGAACGAAGGGTCACAACTGGAGAACGGGAGACCGGGCGTGCCATGAATTGGCGCGCCGCGGTCCGGCATAGCCTGCGTTCAGCCAGCCTTGGTCGGGCATCCCGCAGACGGCCTGTGCGCGCTACCGCGTGCCAGGCGCGCGGCGCGCACGAAGCGCGCGGCGCGGCGAAGGGAGACGCGGCGAGATGACCGCCCTGGACTGGGTGCTGGTGGTGGCTATCGTCGTCCTCGGCGCCCTGGTGGTGGCCGGTTTGGTGCTCGGGGCCCGGGCGCTGCGCCAGATGCGGACCGACCGTGCCGACGCTCAGGAGCGGCAGGACCAGGCCGTCGGCGCCGCCCAGGCGAAAGTCGCCGACGCGAACGCCAAGGCCGCATCCGTACGCGCCGAGGTCGCCGCCGCCAAGGCCGAGGCCACCGCCGCCCGCGCCGAGGCCCGCCGGGTGCTCGAAGACGCGCACAGCGAGGCCGACACGATCCTGGAGCGCGCCCACCGCCAGGCCGAGGCCGACGCCGAGCAGGTCCGCTCGGCCGCCCGCCGCTCCGGCGAGCGCGAGGTCGCCCTGCTCAACGCGACCGCGAAGGAGCAGGCCGCCGAGGTCGAGCGCCGCGCCGGCCGGATCGACGAGCGGGAGCGGCTGCACGCCGAAGAGGTGGAGCGACTGGTCGAGCGGGAGCGCCGGCTGGCCGCCCAGGATGCCGATCTGAGCTCTCGTGAGAACGCTCTCACCGCCCGTGAGTCCGAGCTGATCGACGCCGAGGAGCGCAAGCGCCGCGAGCTGGAGCGGATAGCCAAGCTGACCGCCGAGGCGGCCCGGGCCGAGCTCGTCGAGAACATCGAGGTCCAGGCCAAGCGCGAGGCCGCGATCATGGTGCGGGACATCGAGAACGAGGCGAAGAGCACCGCCGACAACCGGGCCCGCCGGATCGTGGTCGACGCCATCCAGCGGATCGCCAGCGAGCAGACCGCGGAGAGCGTGGTCAGCGTCCTGCACCTGCCCAGCGACGAGATGAAGGGCCGGATCATCGGCCGCGAGGGTCGCAACATCCGGGCCTTCGAGTCGGTCACCGGCGTCAACCTGATCATCGATGACACCCCGGAGGCAGTGCTCCTCTCCTGCTTCGATCCGGTCCGCCGCGAGGTCGGCCGGCTCACGCTGGAAAAGCTGGTCCTCGACGGCCGCATTCACCCGCACCGCATCGAAGAGGTCTACGACAGCGCCAAGAACGAGGTGGAGGTCCTCTGCGACCGGGCCGCCGAGGAGGCGCTGGTCGACGTCGGGATCACCGACATCCACCCCGAGCTGGCCAAGCTTCTCGGTCGGCTGCGTTACCGCACCAGCTACGGGCAGAACGTGCTGAAGCACCTCGTCGAGACCGCCCACATCGCCGGGATCATGGCGGCCGAGCTGGGCCTCGACGTCCCGTCGATGAAGCGGGCCGCCTTCCTGCACGACATCGGCAAGGCGCTCACCCATGAGGTCGAGGGCAGCCACGCGCTGATCGGCGCGGATCTGGCCCGCAAGTACGGCGAATCGGAAGACGTCGTGCACGCCATCGAAGCGCATCACAACGAGGTGCCCCCGCAGACGATCGAGGCCGTGCTCACCCAGGCCGCCGACGCGTGCTCGGGGGGTCGTCCCGGTGCGCGCCGGGAGAGCCTCGAGGCGTACGTGAAGCGGTTGGAGCGCATCGAGGAGATCGCCGCCGGAAAGGTGGGCGTCGAGAAGGTCTTCGCGATGCAGGCCGGGCGCGAGATCCGGGTCATGGTGCGGCCCGACGACATCGACGACATCGGCGCCGCCGTCCTCGCCCGCGACGTCGCGAAGCAGATCGAGGAGGAGCTGACCTACCCGGGTCAGATCCGCGTCACCGTCGTCCGCGAGTCCCGGGTCACCGAGCTCGCCCGCTGAGGATCACTGCTCGGCGGCCTCCACCAGGGCCGGCGGCCCCGTCGTGCGCCGCGGTGCCTTCCCGCTGCGTCGCGTCCGCCGTGACAGCCAGCCCGCCGTCGCGGTCAGCGCCGAGTTGATCGTGATGTAGATGATCGCGGCCACGATCGCGGCCTGCACCACGTTGCCGAAGTTGGCCGCCAGGTTGTTGACGCCCAGCTGGAGCAGCTCGCTGTAGGAGATGATGTAGCCCAGCGCGGTGTCCTTCACCAGCACCACGAGCTGGCTGACGATCACCGGGAGCATCGCCCGCGCCGCCTGCGGGATGAGGATCTGCGCCATCACCTGGCTCTTGAGCATGCCGATCGCGTACGCGGCCTCGCTCTGCCCGATCGGCACCGACCGCACGCCGGCCCGGAAGGCCTCGGCCAGCACCGATCCGTTGTAGAGGGTCAGCGCGATCACGACCGCCCAGAAGTTCGACATGGGCTTCTCGGTCACGAACGGGATGCCGAAGAAGATGAAGAACATCAGCAGCAGCAACGGCACGGCCCGGAAGAACTCGACCACCACCCCGGACGGGATGCGCAGCCACCAGTGGTCGGAGAGCCGGCCGACGGCGAAGAACACGCCGAACACGAGCGACAACACCATGGCGACCGCCGCCGCCTCGAGCGTGTGCTGCAGGCCGGGCAGGATGTAGTCGGTCCAGGTGCTGGACTTGGTGAACGGCTCCCACAGCGCGGCCGCCCACTGGCCCTTCTCGTCGAACTTCGAGTAGATCCAGTACAGCAGTGCGAGCAGCAACACCCCGAAGGCGACCGTGAGGATCCGGTTGCGGGCGCGAGCGCGCGGCCCGGGGTGGTCGTAGAGGACAGCATCGGCGCTCATCGCTTCACCGCCAGTCGGTTGGCCAGCCAGCCGAAGCCGTAGCCGGTGGGAATGAGGACCACGGCGAAGGTGCCGGCGAAGACGAAGAAGATCGTGAAGACCGCGTTGCCGTTCGAGTTGATCAGATCTTTCATGGCGTTCGACGACTCCATGAGCCCGATCGTGCCGACGATCGTCGCGTTCTTGCTGAGCGCGATGAAGATGCTGCCCAGCGGCGCGATCACCGCACGCCCGGCCTGCGGCAGGACGATCATCGTGAGCGTCTGCCGGAAGCTCATGCCGATCGCGCGGGCCGCCTCCGCCTGTCCCGGCGGCACCGTGTTGATGCCGGAGCGGATCGCCTCGCAGACGAACGCCGCGGTGTAGACCGACAGGCCGATCACACCGAGCCAGTAGTTGTTGAGCTCGAGGTCGTCCGAGGCGGTGAAGCCGAGCACCGCGTACAGGCCGAAGTAGCAGAAGAAGACGATCAGCGTGAGCGGGGTGTTCCGGAAGATGTTCACCCAGGCCGTGCCGAAGGCGCGCAGCACCGGAACCGGGGACACCCGCATCGCCGCCAGCAGGGTGCCGAGCACGAGCGCGCACACCGACGACGCCAGCGTCAGCTTCAGGATCCAGAGGAACCCGGTCACATAGACGTCGCGATTGGCCGGATCGGAAAAAACGTCCATTGTCACCTCAAAAAGGGAGGGGCCGGAGTTACCCGGCCCCGCCACCTAATAACCTCAGGAACAGTTGGTCAGCTTGGAGGTGTCCAGCTCGGGTGCGGCCTTGCCACTCTTGCCGAGCGAGTCGTCCCAGGCCTTCTTGTACGACCCGTCGGCCGCGGCCGCCTTGAGGATTTCGTTGATCTTGTTGCAGCCCGCGGTGTCTTCCTTCTTGACGCCGATGCCGTACGGCTCGGTGCTGAAGGGCTTGCCGACGACCTTGAACTTGCCCGCGTACTGCTCCTGCGCGGCGTACCCGGCGAGGATGATGTCGTCGGTCGTGACCGCGTCGACCTGGCCGCCGGCCAGCGCCGTCACGCACTTCGAGTACGAGTCGAACTGCTGGAGCTGAGCGTCCTTGTAGTCGGTCTGGATCCGCTTGGCGGGCGTCGAGCCGCTCACCGAGCAGACCTTCTTGCCGGCCAGCGCCTCCGGCCCGGTGATCGTCGAGCTCACCGGCACCAGCAGGTCCTGCCCGGCCACGAAGTACGGCCCGGCGAAGTTGACCTTCTGCTTGCGCTCGTCGTTGATCGTGTAAGTGGCCACGACGACGTCGACCTGGCCCTGCTGGATGTACGGCTCACGGTTGGCCGACACGGTGGTCTTCCAGGTGATGCCGCTCTCCGGCACGCCCAGGCCCTTGGCGATGATCTTCGAGATCTCGATGTCGAAGCCGGTGTACGTGCTGCCGGTCTGCAGGCCGAGACCGGGCTGGTCGGCCTTGACACCGAAGGTCAGCTTGCCGCTCGACGCCTTGCCGACGATGCCCGAGCCGCCGCCGCTGCTACCGGTGCCGCTCGCGTCGTCGGAGTCGTCCCCGCCGCACGCGGCCACGGCAAACAACATGGCCATTGCACCGAACGTCGCTGCCAATCGGGTGGTGCGCATCATTACGCTCCTCGAAATAGTTGCTTGCGTTTGGACGAAGAGTGTTCGCACGGTCAATGCGTAAGGATTTTGGAGAGAAAGTCTTTGGCCCTGTCGCTTTTCGGACTCGCGAAGAACTCGGCCGGCGGCGCCTCTTCGACGAGTTGACCGTCGGCCATGAACACCACTCGGTTGGCGGCGTGCCGGGCGAATCCCATCTCGTGCGTGACGACGACCATCGTCATGCCGTCACGTGCCAGCGAGGTCATCACGTCGAGCACCTCACCGACCATCTCGGGGTCGAGCGCGCTGGTCGGCTCATCGAAGAGCATCGCCTTCGGCTGCATGGCGAGGGCCCGGGCGATCGCGACGCGCTGCTGCTGGCCACCGGAGAGCTGGGCGGGATATTTCTCCGCCTGGTTGCCGATGCCGACCCGGTCGAGCAGCGCCATGGCCCGCTCGCGAACTTCGACGGTCTTCTCCTTACGCACCTTGACCGGGCCGATCATGACGTTCTGCAGGATCGTCTTGTGCGCGAAGAGGTTGAACGACTGAAACACCATGCCCACCTCGCTGCGCAGCCGCGCGAGCGCCCGGCCCTCCGCGGCCAGCGGCCGGCCATCGAAGGTGATCGTCCCGGAGCTGATCGGCTCGAGTCGGTTGATCGCCCGGCACAGGGTGGACTTGCCGGACCCGGACGGTCCGATCACGACGACCACCTCGCCGCGTGCGACGGAAAGATTCACGTCGTCGAGCACGTGCAGCGGGCCGAACCATTTGTTGACGTTCTCGAGGACGATGAGAGCATCGTCGGACACTGTGAGACCACCGTCCGTTCGTTGCGGATCACCCGGATGGGCCAACTCTAAGTGGACCGTAGTATCGGTTCACCACGAGAATGGTCACGGAGCGGTAACTTAACCGATGGAAGGTCCTCGCATTGTCCACCATGTTCGGTATGGCTGACGGGGATCCGACACCCGGCCTGTGGAACTGGGCGTTGGGAAATCTAATTGACGCGGATCGAGTCCGCGGCGCACTGGCCGGCGCGCTGGAGCGCAGCGTCGTTCCGCTGGGTGACGACGGCGCTATTCTCTGCGACGTCTACCACGTGGGTGGCGAATTCCCGACGCTTGTCGATGTCTTCCTCGCGCCCGCCGGCGTCGCCGAGGCCACGGCCGCGAGCGCCGTCTCGGTCCGGCTGGGCGAGGCGCTCCTGCTTCCCGACGACACGCTCAATCCCACCAGGTACGTCCTCGCGGAGCCGGACGGGACGCTGCGGCCGGTGCACGTCGACGAGATCGAGACGGACGACGGTTCGGAACGCCGCCACCTCCGCGTCTGCACGGGCACCGACCCCGCGTGCGCGCTCGGCCCCGGCTGCGGTGGCTCCCGCTTCGAGCCAGGCACGCAGTACCCTGGTCACACGCAGTACCCTGGTCAATTGCCATGACTGTTGAAATCCAGGGCGGCCCGCGCACCTATGACGTGCGCACCTACGGCTGCCAGATGAACGTCCACGACAGCGAGCGCATCTCCGGCCTGATGGAAGATGCGGGCTACGTGCGCGCCCCGGATCCGGACGCCGCCGACGTCGTGGTCTTCAACACCTGCGCCGTACGCGAAAACGCCGACAACCGCCTCTACGGCAACCTCGGCCACCTGCGCCCCACCAAGCTCAAGCACCCCGGCATGCAGATCGCCGTCGGTGGCTGCCTCGCGCAGAAGGACCGCGGCGACATCGTCAAGAAGGCGCCCTGGGTCGACGTGGTCTTCGGCACCCACAACATCGGCTCGCTGCCGGCGCTGCTCGAACGCGCCCGGCACAACGAGGAGGCCGAGGTCGAGATCCTCGAGTCGCTCGAGGTGTTCCCGTCGACGCTGCCCACCAAGCGCGAGTCGTCGTACGCGGGATGGGTTTCGATCTCGGTGGGGTGTAACAACACCTGCACGTTCTGCATCGTGCCGTCGCTGCGCGGCAAGGAGAAGGACCGCCGCCCCGGCGAGATCCTGGCCGAGGTCACCGCCCTCACCCAGGAGGGCGTCCTCGAGGTCACCCTCCTCGGGCAGAACGTGAACTCGTACGGCGTCGAGTTCGGCGACCGCCTGGCCTTCGGCAAGCTGCTGCGCGCCACCGGTGAGATCGAAGGCCTCGAGCGGGTGCGCTTCACCAGCCCGCACCCCAAAGATTTCACCGACGACGTGATCGCCGCCATGGCCGAGACGCCGAACGTGTGCCACTCGCTGCACATGCCGCTGCAGTCCGGCTCCGACCGGGTGCTCAAGGCGATGCGCCGCAGCTACCGCCAGGAGAAATACCTCGGGATCATCGACAAGGTGCGGGCCGCCATGCCCGACGCGGCGATCACCACCGACATCATCGTCGGCTTCCCCGGCGAGACCGAGGAAGACTTCGAGCAGACCCTCGAGGTCGTCCGGCGGGCCCGCTTCTCCAGCGCGTTCACGTTCCAGTACTCGATCCGCCCCGGCACTCCCGCCGCCACCATGGCAGACCAAATTCCCAAGGCCGTGGTCCAAGACCGCTACAACCGGCTGATCGCCGAACTGGAAGAGATCACGTGGGCCGAGAACAAGAAGCTGGTGGGGGAGAAGGTCGAGGTCCTGGTCGCCGTCGGCGAGGGACGCAAGGATGACCGCACGGGCCGGATGAGCGGCCGTGCCCGTGACGGCCGCCTGGTCCACTTCGCGACCGGCGACCTGTCCCCGCGCCCCGGCGACATCGTCGAGACCGTCGTGACGTACGCGGCCCCCCACCACCTGAACGCCGACGGCGCGCCGCTGTCCTACCGCCGCACCCGGGCGGGCGACGCGCACGAGGCCGGCCGCGCCCCGCGTCTCCAGGGCGTGTCCCTGGGTCTGCCCACGATCGGGGTCCCCGCCCCGCTGCCCGCCACCACGGGCGGCTGCGCCCTCTGATCACAGCGTTTCCCATGCCGCGTCGTCGGCGAGGCGCATGGCGAGCCTGTCGAAGGCATCGCGGGTTTCGGGGCGGGCGATTCCCTCAGCGACATCGGTGTCGGTGATGAGCCGTTCCCCTTGCTGCAGCACGGCATCCCACGGCACGCTTCCCAGCACCCGCTCCACGCCGGCCCTTCGCTTACTCGCAAGGGCGCCCAGGCGATCGGTGTTCCGGAGCCCGGAGGGGGTGGCGGTGCGGACGAAGCGTAGGTGCTCCGCGAATTCGCCGCCTTCGTGGCCGGACATCACGGCCGTGTCGATCAGGCCGCGGGCGTCATAGGCCAGCTTGCTGGCGGCGGCCACGTGCTGGGTCGTCCATCGATGGAACACCAGCCAGCGGGACCGAACGTCTCGCATCGCCGGCTGGGCGGTCGCGGCCAGGGCGATCTCCGCGGCGCCGCTGCGGCCGGCGCTGAGGTCGACGACGATGACGCTGAACTCCTCGTTGAGCCGCAGGAAGAGGTTGACGCATCGGCTCACTGGTCCCGGGTTGTCGTTGGCGAGGTCGCCGCCGCCGCGGTCGCCGGGCATCAGGACCAGTTGTCCCGAGCCGGCCGGGCGGTGTGCGAAGGCCTCCGACCAGACGTCGAGGCGTTCCGGCGAAGGCGTCTCTCCCCGGAGGTAGCGGTGCGTGCCGTAGCCGGACGTCGTGCCGTCAGCGGCTCGTCCCATGGCGAAGACCGCGCCGGCCGTGGGGGAACCGAAGTCGAAGTCGAGGTAGCAGACGTCGTTGCCCGCCAGCGCGCTTCGGTACAGCATGTTGCCGCTGGTCACCGAGCGTCCGGCGCCGTCCGCGCCGGCGGTCGCGAAGACCAGCATCAGCGGGCCCTCCCGTCGATGTCGGCCGTGTCTTCGAGGTAGACCTGCGGCGCGTCGGCGACGACTCCCCACGACCAGCCGCACGCGAACAGACGAGAGTCGGGGCCGAGATCGACGGTCTGACCCGACCCGATCAGAACCTCATCGAACGACGCGATGGTTTCCCGCAGCGCCGTGCGGAGCTCGGACACGACCTGCCGGGCGGGCCGGCCGTTCCGGTTCACCGTGGCGATCAGGGTCTGACCCGGCTCGCTGTCCGCGTCGAAGACGTCCGTCGAGAAGCTGCGCAGCAGGCCGACCATGGCCGCGGTGAGCCGGGCTCTCGCCAGTCGTTCCAGCCTGCGCACCTCCTCCTGGAGCATTGCCCGGCGCACCGAGGGCTGGAAGATCCGGAGGAAGCCGAGGACGGTCAGCGACAGCGTGAGGCCGACGGCGAAGGAGTCGACGACCTCGCGTTCGCGTTGCCAGTCGTGCAGCTCGTCCCCGCCGAAGTAACTGCCGCCCGCGAAGACCGGATGGCCGTCGGGCCCGGCGTACCGCTCGAAGTACTGGGTGGCGATCCGGACCAGGGTCACCGGAATGTCGTTCGCGTCGCCCAGCGGCGCCAGAGCCGTCCGCACACCCTCCGATGTGGAGTCCGGGCGGTCGAGGGCCAAAGGCTGAACGCGGGTCGCCGGCAGCAGGATGCACAGCAGTTGCTCGGCATCGGCGATCGAGTTGGACCCGTCGCGCCCGCCCCAATACCAGACGCCGCCTCGCCACGAGGACCGGACCGTCGCCGCCCAGGTCTCCAACAGTTGCTGCCGCGGTTCGATCCTCACCGGACTGATGATTCCGCACCCGGCGAAACTTGGCGGGAGCTAGTTGGCCTGCTCGGCCAGGGCGAGGAACTGCTTCTTGGAGGAGAGCGCCTGCTCCGCTTCGCGGATGCGGCGGGCGTCGCCGGCCGCCTGGGCGCGGGCCAGCTTGTCCTCGGCCTCGGCCACCTGCTCGCGCATCTGCTGGAGCAGCGGGTTGTCCTGCGGAGTGGTCTTGCGCCACGCCGAGTCCATCGCCACCCGGATGCGCTCCTCGGCCGCGCGCCAGCGGCGGTCGAGCGACGTCGCGTTCTCGCGGGGGACGCGGCCGGCGTCGTGCCAGGCAGCCTGCGCGTCGCGCAGCTTGTTCTGCGCGGCGCGCGGGTCGACGTCGACGTCGACGGCCTCGATCTCGGCGAGGATGGCCTGCTTCTTGTCGAGGTTGCCCTTGTACTCGGCGTCGCGGGCCGAGAAGACCTCACTGCGGCGGGTGAAGAAGCCGTCCTGCGCGGCGCGGAACCGCTCCCAGAGGCGCTGCTCGGCCTCCTTGGCGGCGCGGGGCGCGGCCTTCCACTCGGTCATGAGCTCCTTGAGGCGGTTGGCCGTGGTCGACCACTCGGTCGACTCGGCCAGGGCCTCCGCCTCCTTCACCAGCTCTTCCTTGGCCGTCTGAGCCTGCTTGCGCTGCCCGTCGAGGGTGGCGAAGTGGGCGCCGCGGCGGCGGGTGAAGCCGTCACGGGCGGCGGCGAAGCGCTTCCACAGCTCACCGTCGGTCTTCTTGTCGACGCCGCGGATGGTCTTCCACTCGTCGAGGATCTCCTTGAGGCGGTCGCCGGCCGACTTCCAGCCCGTGGCGTCGGCGGCGATCTTCTCCGCCTCCTCGACCAGGGCGGTCTTGCGGGCGAGGGCCTCGCCGCGGGCCGCCTCGCGGGCCGCGCGAGCCTCGCCGGCCTTCTCGTCGGCGATACCGGCCAGCTTGTCGAGCCGGGTCGCGAGCCCGTCGATGTCGCCGACGACGTGCGCCTCGTCGAGCTGGGCGCGCAGGCGTTTCACACTGGCGAGCGAATGCGACGCATCGGCCGCGCCGGACTTGAGTCGTGCCTCGACCAGGTCGACCTCGGTGACCAGGTCGGCGAACCGGCGGGCGAAGTGGGCCAGGCCCTCCTCGGGCGTGCCGGCCTGCCAGGAGCCGACCACACGGTCGCCCTCCGCGGTCTTCACGTACACGGTGCCGTCGGCATCCACGCGCCCGAAGGCCGTCCAGTCGTTCATAACCCGTCCTCAAGTCTCCCGGTAGCCACCCGCCCGGAAGGGCCGGCGACCGCCGCCACAGCGCAGTCGAACGCCAAAGCGTCTCATCGGCATTCTTTCTCGCGCATTGTCACAGGTCCAACCCGGTTATGGGGAAGCGCCCGCCGATGACCGTGACACAACCTTGTCCTACGGTTGCTCCGTGCCGTTCGATTTGGTTCCGCGCGTGATCACCGTCGTGGGACCGACCGCGGCGGGTAAGTCCGCCCTGAGCATCGCTCTCGCCCATGAGCTGGGCGGCGAGGTGGTCAACGCCGACTCCATGCAGCTGTACCGGGGCATGGACATCGGCACGGCCAAGCTGACGGTCCCCGAGCGTGCGGGCGTTTCGCACCATCTGCTGGACATCTGGGAGGTGACCGTCCCGGCCGCCGTCGCGGAGTATCAGTCGCTGGCGCGGGCCGCGATCGACGACATCCTGGCCCGGGGGCGGGTGCCGCTGCTGGTCGGCGGCTCGGGGCTGTACATCCGGGCGGTGCTGGAGGAGTTCGAGTTCCCGGGCACCGACCCCGAGGTGCGGGCGCGGCTCGAGGAGGACCTGGCGGCGAACGGGCCGGCCCCGCTGTTCGAGCGGCTCCGGCACTGGGACCCGGTCGCCGCGGCGCACATCCTTCCCTCGAACGGGCGGCGGATCGTGCGGGCGCTCGAGGTGATCGAGCTGACCGGCAAGCCGTTCACCGCGACGCTGCCGTCGCCGACTCCGCATTACCGGTCGGTGCAGATCGGGGTCGACCGCGAGACGGAAGCGCTGGACGAGCGGATCGCGGCGCGGGTCGACCTCATGTGGGCGGCGGGTCTTCTGGACGAGGTGCGGCGGCTGCTGCCGCAGGGGCTCCGCGAGGGGCGTACGGCGAGTCGCGCGCTCGGCTACCAGCAGGCGCTCGCCCAGCTCGACGGCGCGATGTCCGAGGCCGAGGCGAAGGACGACACCGTGCGCGGGACCCGCCGGTTCGTGCGCCGCCAGCGGTCCTGGTTCAAGCGTGACCCCGCGATCCACTGGCTGGACGGGGCGTCGGACACACTCGTGGCGGACGCGCTGGCGCTTGCGGGATGATGGGCGGGTGCTATTCACCAAGGGCCACGGCACCGGCAACGACTTCGTCATCGTCCCCGACCCGGACGGCGCTCTCCTGCTGACCCCTGAGCGGGTCGCGCAGCTCTGCGACCGCCGGTTCGGCATCGGGGCCGACGGCGTGCTGCGTGTGGTGCGCGCCGCCAAGGACGCGGACGGCGCCGCTTTCGCCGCGAACGCCGAGTGGTTCATGGACTACCGCAACAGCGACGGCTCGATCGCCGAGATGTGCGGCAACGGCGTGCGCGTCTTCACGAGGTACCTGGTCTCGAGCGGCCTCGCCACGCCCGGCCCCGAGGGCCTGCCGGTGGCGACGCGAGCGGGCGTCGTGGTCGCGGTCGTCGAGGGCGACGAGATCCGGGTGCAGATGAGAGACCCAAGGGTGTACGCGGCCAGCACCGCGACCGTGGGTCCCCTGACGTTCCCCGGTATGGCCGTCGACTGCGGCAACCCCCACCTGGTCTGCGCCCTGCACGACGGGCTGGAGCTGCCCTCGCTCGACCTCTCGGCGGCGCCGGGCTTCGACCCGGCGCTGTTCACCGCCGGGGTGAACGTCGAGTTCATGGTGCCCGCCGAGCCGATCGAGGGCGTCTCGCGGCACGTGACGATGCGGGTGTACGAGCGTGGTTCGGGCGAGACGCTGTCCTGCGGCTCCGGGGCGCTGGCGGTCGGCGCGGTGACGCTGCGCGACGCGGGGCTGGAGTCGGGCGTGGTCGCGATCGACGTGCCCGGCGGGCGCCTCACGGTGACGCACGACGAGGCCGGCCGCTGGTGGCTGGCCGGTCCGGCGGTGCTGGTGGCCGGCGGCGAGGTTCTCGACTGATGCGGCACCGGGTGGCGCACCGCGGCTATGCGGCCGCGGCGCCCGAGAACACGCTGCCCGCGTTCGCGTCGGCCGTGCGCGGCGGCGCCACCCACGTCGAGTTCGACGTGCGTACCACCGCCGATGGCGTCCCCGTGGTCATCCACGACCGCACCCTCGATCGCACGACGACCGGCACCGGATATGTATGGGATTCGCCAGCTTCGAGTGTTTTGGCGGTTGATGCCGGATCCTGGTTCTCGCCGGCCTTCGCGGGCACGCGGGTGCCGACCCTGGCGGCCACCCTCGACCTGCTCGCCCCGGCCGGAAGCCAGATTCTTCTGGAGATCAAGCCGCCCGCGACGATCGACCAGGTCAAGGCCATCGTCGCGCTGGTCGCCGAGCGCGGGCTGCTGTCCCGCACGATCATCCAGAGCTTCGACCCCGACGTGGTCCGCCAGGCCCGCGAGGCGGCGCCCGGCGTCCGCCGTGGCCTCCTGCGGCAGGGGTTCAGCCCCGAGACGGTCGCCCTGGCGCGCGAGCTCGAGGTGGTCTGCTGCAACCCGTCGGTCGACGACGTCCTGGCCGGCCCCGGCGCCGTGCGTGCGCTGACCGAGGCCGGCATCGAGGTCATGCCCTGGACGGCGAACGACATGTCCCAGTGGGCCACCCTGGCGTCCGCGGGCGTCGCCGGCCTGATCACCGACCACGTCGCCGAACTGACCGGCTGGTCCGCCGCTCGGCAACCGCGATCGCCCCGCGACTAGAAGCTCTCCTCGGGGGCCTCGTCCAGCGTGGCCTCGGGCATCGCGGCCGGGTTGTGCGGCGCCGCGGCGCCTCGGACCACGGCCCGGATCGCCGCCGCCACCGCGGGAGTGACCCTGGGATCGAACACGCTGGGGATGATCACCGTGGGGTTGAGCTTGTCGTCGCCCACCACGCCCGCGATGGCATTGGCGGCGGCCAGCGCCATCTCCTCGGTGAACTCCTCGGCGCTCGCGTCGAGCATGCCGCGGAAGACGCCGGGGAAGGCCAGCACGTTGTTGATCTGGTTGGGCTGGTCGGAGCGGCCGGTCGCCACCACCGCGGCGTGCTTGCGGGCCTCGCGCGGGTCGACCTCGGGGTCGGGGTTGGCCAGCGCGAACACGATCGAGCGGTCGGCCATCTTCGCGATGTCGTCGCCGGTCAGCAGGTTGGGCGCGCTCACGCCGATGAAGACGTCGGCGCCCACGATCGCGCCGGGCAGGTCGCCCGAGTAGTTGGCCTTGTTGGTGTTCTCGGCCAGCCACTGCCAGGTGGGCGTCATGTCGGGCATGCCGCGGTGCAGGGCGCCCTTCCGGTCGTACGCGATGATGTCGCCCACCCCCTGGCGCAGCAGCAGCTTCATGATCGCCGTGCCGGCGGCGCCGGCGCCCGAGACCACCACGCGCACGTCCTCGAGGTGCTTGCCGACCACCCGCAGCGCGTTGGTGAGCGCGGCCAGCACGCAGATCGCGGTGCCGTGCTGATCGTCGTGGAAGACCGGGATGTCCAGCTGCTCGCGCAGGCGCTCCTCGATCTCGAAGCAGCGCGGGGCGGCGATGTCCTCGAGGTTGATGCCGCCATAGGCCGGGGCGATCGCCTTCACGATCCGGACGATCTCGTCGGTGTCCTGCGTGTCGAGCACCACGGGCCAGGCATCCACCCCGCCGAAGCGCTTGAACAGCGCCGCCTTGCCCTCCATCACCGGCATGGCCGCCGCCGGGCCGATGTTGCCGAGGCCGAGCACCGCCGAGCCGTCGCTGACCACCGCGACCGTGTTGCGCTTGATGGTGAGCCGCCGGGCGTCGGCCGGGTTCTCCGCGATCGCCATGCAGACCCGGGCGACGCCGGGCGTGTACGCGCGGGACAGCTCGTCACGGTTGCGCAGCGCGACCTTGGAGTTCACCTCGATCTTGCCGCCGAGGTGCAGCAGGAACGTGCGGTCGGACACCTTGCGGACGTCGACGCCGTCCAGCTCTTCCAGCGTCTTGACGACCTGGTCGGCGTGGCCGGAGTCGGCCGTGTCGCAGGTGAGGTCGACGAGCACGTGGGTCGGGTCGGAGTCGGCGACGTCGAGCGCCGTCACGATCGCGCCCGCCTCCCCGACGCAGGTCGTGAGGCGGCCGATCGACGAGGCGTCCGCGGTAACGGCGATGCGAATCGTGATCGAGAATCCTGCGCTCGGCAGGCGGGTGGTCACCACGGTGTGTCCTCCGGATCGGGCGAATGCTTCACCGCATTGTTGCTCTTCCGGAATATCGGTTTCCAATCCGGTGGTTACCCCAGAGTCACTCACTCAGGGATAACGCTTTGATCCGGTGATGGGTGGTGGGGCGGGGCGGTTGGATGGGCCTGGCCCCGTTATGTGGATGCGCCCGCCCTCGCGACGTGCCACGATCGGGCCGAGGAGGTCACTTTTTTGCGAAACACTTACCAGGCACCCGTCCTCGACGAGTTCGAGGCGGACCCCACGACCGGCGAGCTCGAGCTCGAGGAGCGGCACTCGCTGCGACGCGTCGCCGGGCTCTCCACCGAGCTCACCGACATCACCGAGGTCGAGTATCGCCAGCTGAGGCTCGAGCGGGTCGTCCTGGTCGGCGTCTGGACCGAGGGCTCGATCGCCGACGCGGAGAACTCGCTGACCGAGCTGGCCGCGCTGGCCGAGACTGCGGGCTCCCAGGTGCTCGAGGGCCTCATCCAGCGGCGTGGCCGGCCCGACGCGGCCACCTTCATCGGCCGTGGCAAGGTCGACGAGCTGCACGACGTGGTGGTCTCCACCGGCGCCGACACCGTGATCTGCGACGGCGAGCTCTCCCCGTCCCAGCTGCGCAACCTCGAGCAGCAGACCAAGGTCAAGGTCGTCGACCGCACCGCGCTGATCCTCGACATCTTCGCCCAGCACGCGAAGAGTAAAGAGGGTAAGGCGCAGGTCGAGCTGGCCCAGCTGCAGTACCTTCTGCCGCGTCTGCGCGGCTGGGGCGAGACGCTCTCCCGGCAGAGCGGTGGCTCCGGTCGCGGTGGCGGCGCGGGTGGCGGTGTGGGCACGCGTGGCCCCGGTGAGACCAAGCTCGAGACCGACCGCCGGCGGATCAACAACCGCATCGCGCGCCTGCGGCGCGAGATCAAGGCCATGCGGACCGTACGCCAGACCAAGCGGTCCCGCCGCCAGAGCAGCGGCGTCCCGGCCGTGGCGATCGCCGGCTACACCAACGCCGGCAAGTCCAGCCTGCTCAACCGGCTCACCCAGGCGGGCGTGCTGGTCGAAGACGCGCTGTTCGCCACCCTCGACCCGACCACCCGGCGCACCGCGGCCGAGGACGGCCGGGTGTTCACCCTGTCCGACACGGTGGGCTTCGTCCGGCATCTGCCGCACCAGATCGTCGAGGCGTTCCGCTCGACGCTCGAAGAGGTGGCTCAGGCCGACCTGGTCGTGCACGTGGTCGACGGCGCGCACCCCGACCCCGAGGGTCAGGTCAGCGCCGTGCGCGAGGTGCTGGGCGAGGTCGGCGCCGACAAGATCCCCGAGCTGCTGGTCATCAACAAGGTGGACGCCGCCGACGAGGAGAGCCTGCTCCGGCTCAAGCGGGCCTGGCCCGACGCGGTCTTCGTCTCGGCGCACAGCGGGACCGGCATCCCCGAGCTGCACGCCGCGATCGCGCAGCGGCTGCCCCGCCCGGCGGTCGATCTGCGGGTCCTCCTTCCGTATGACAGGGGTGACCTGGTCGCACGGATTCATAGGTCCGGTCAGGTACTCAACACCCGCTATACGGATGAGGGGACTGAGCTGCAGGCGCGGGTCGACGAGAGGCTCGCTGCCGAGCTGGAGTCGTTCCGCGACTGAGAGTGGGCGGGCTGAGCTGGGTTGATCCACGCGTAACACCGGTTTGGGACGCCGCATGCGACACTGATCGGATGCGGCGTCTCGTGTTTCCGGTCATCGCGGCCGTTGGCCTGGTGATGGCCGGTCCCTCCAGTGCGTTTGCGGATGATCCGGCGCCCACCGTCAGCGTCAAGGCGACGGCGGGCAAGAAGATGTGCAAGGTCACCGATCCCCGGCTCGACGAGCTGTCCGGGATCGTGGCCACCAAAACCGGATTCATCGTGATCAACGACAGCACGAACGTCGACAGCCACAAGAAGGTGTTCTTCCTCGACACCAAGTGCAAGGTCACCGACGACGTCCCGTACTCGGGCAAGGGTCCGCTCGACCCCGAAGATCTGATCCTCTCGCCGGACGGCAAGACGTTGTGGATCGCCGACATCGGCGACAACAACTACAACAAGGAAGACGGCACCCGCCGCGAGAAGATCGCGCTCTGGAAGATGCCGGCCGACGGCTCCAAGAAGCCGGCGCTCTACCGGGTGAAGTACCCGGCCGGCGATTATCACGACGCCGAGGCGCTGCTGCTCACCGGAAACAACATCCCGCTGATCGTCACCAAGGAGATCGGCAAGGCGAACGTCTACGAGCCGTCCGGCCCGTTGGTGGCGAACAGCGAGGACGCCGTCGCGCTCAAGAAAGTGGCCACGCTCACCATCTCGGCGACCGAGACGGACGGCACGCCGATCGCCCGCATCGGCAACAAGTCGATCGACGGCGGCGCGATCGCCCCCGGCGGCGGCAAGGTGACGCTGCGCACCTACACCGACGCGCTGGAGTGGGACGTCCAGGGCAACGACGTGCTCGCGGCGCTGAAGGGAAAGCCGCGCTACACGGGCCTGCCCAACGAGCCGCTCGGCGAGGCGATCACCTACAGCTCCGACAGCAAGTACTACTACACCGTGTCCGATATGAACGGTGACGAGGAAACAGCCAACAACATCCTGCAGTACACGCCGTCCACCGAGGCCGCGGTCATCAAGAAGAGCTCCGCGGCCGCCGAGGGCGGCGGCAAGGCGTGGTACTCCGACCTGACGATCGACCAGATCACGTACGGGGTCGGCGCGATCGGCCTGGTTGGACTGGTGCTGGTCGGCGTGGGCGTGCTCGGCATCGCGCGGCACCGCAAGCGCCTGGCCGAGATGCCGCCGACGGTCGACCTGGACGACCCGCCGGGCGATCCCGAGACCGAGCTGATCGGCGTCGGTGGTGCGGCCGGTCAGCGGGCCGGTGTCTACGGCGGGGCCCGGTCGGGCCCGGTCGCCGGGGGTAGCGGCCCGGTCTACGGCGGCGCCCAGCAGCGTGGTGGCGGTCCGGCCTACGGCGGTGGCGCGCCGCAGTACGCGCGCTCCCCGCAGGGTGGCGGCCAGGGTGGCGGCCAGCCCCCGCGCGGGCCGCAGCGTCCCCAGCAGCCCGGTCGCAACGGCGTGTACGGCGCGCCCGGCGGCGGTCAGCAGTACGGGCAGCCGCCACGTGGGCCGCAGCAGGGCCAGCGTCCGCAGCGGCCGGCCGGCCCGCCGCCGGGCGGTCAGGGCGGCATGCAGCAGCCTCGCCCGCAGCAGGGTGGGGGTCCGCGCCCGCCACAGGGTGGTCGCCAGCAGCCGCCGCGCGGCCAGGGCGTCTACGGCCAGCCGAACGGCAGGGACGGTGCTCCTCGCCCGCCTCAGCGGGGCGGCGACGAGCGCGACTTCCGGTCCGAGGGTCGCTTCGACGAGCGTGACTTCCGGCCCGAGGGCCGCTTCGACAACCCCGGCTACCGCCGCTGAGAGTTCCTTCTCCCAAGGCCGGCCCACCGCGTGGGCCGGCCTTGGTCTTGTGTGGGGCCGATAGGGGTCAGACGCGACGCAGGACCGCGACCACTCGCCCCATGATGGTGGCGTCGTCGCCCGGAATCGGGTCGAAGGCCGGGTTGGCCGGCATGAGCCAGACGTGGCCGTCGCGTTGCCGGTAGCTCTTCACCGTCGCCTCGCCGTCGATCATCGCGGCCACGATGTCGCCGGCGTTGGCGGTGGGCTGCTGGCGCACCACGACCCAGTCACCGTTGCAGATCGCGGCGTCGATCATGGACTCGCCCTTGACCTCGAGCATGAAGACGTCGCCTTCGCCGACCAGCTCGCGCGGCAGCGGGAAGAACTCCTCGACGGCCTGCTCGGCGAGGATCGGGCCGCCGGCGGCGATGCGACCGACCAGCGGCACGTAGGCGGGCTGGGGTCGCGCGTGGCGGACCGTCTCGTCGTCGACGAGCTCGCTGGGCGCGCGCACGTCGACGGCGCGCGGGCGGTTGGGGTCGCGGCGCAGGAAGCCCTTGGTCTCGAGCGCCTTCAGTTGATAGGCCACGCTGGACGGGGAGACCAGCCCGACCGCCTCGCCGATCTCGCGGACGCTGGGCGGGTAGCCGTAGCGCTCGACCCAGTCGCGGATGAACTCGAGGATGCGTCGCTGGCGTGCGGTGAGGTCGGCGGTCACCAGGTCGGGGAAGTGGCTGACCACGGGCGTGACCGACCGCAGCTGCGGCGACTCGTTGCCCCGCGCCCGGCTCGGTGAGCGGCGGCGCAGCGTGTTCGCCGGCTCGGGCTTGGAGATCTGCTGTTGTTGCCGGCTCGTCCGGTCGTCGGTCGACACGTCCGCCCTCCCTGTCGGCCAAGTGCCTTGTCGGCACGTGGTGCGCTCGCGGAGCCGGCGCGGAATGCCGTGGGGATGGCGATCGCCCGGCTGACCCCTCTTGTCGGGAAACCGTAGTGGTGGGGTCCGACATATTCAAACATCTGTACGACTTTCCCTTCGGCGTGTCGCCCGAAGGTGCTCGACTTCCGTACGTGTGTTCTGGTAAACCGTCGTACGGGCGTTCTATCGAACGAGTGTTCCAATAGTGGATCTTGGGGGTCCTGGGATGGTCGCGCACACTGTTCGGCGGGCCGGGCCGTCGCTGCGATTGACCCGCCGCGGCCGGGTCGTGGTGCTGGTCCTGCTCGCTCTGATGGCCTCGGGGGCGAGCGCCGTGTTGTTCACCACCGCGTCGCGGGCCTCCGACGACCCCTCGACGCCATTGCCCACGATCACTGTCCGGCCCGGCGACACGCTGTGGGACATCGCGGCCTCGCTGCCCTCCCGGCGTGACGGCTGGGCCCGGGTCGACGAGATCCGCCGGCTCAATCATCTGGGCAGCGGTGATCTCCAGCCCGGCCAGGTTCTGGTCGTCCCGCGCGCGTGATCATGCGGCCAACGCCGCGTTGATCTTGCGTGAACGGCGGTCGGTAGTCGAGTGGTACACCGCACGTGTTGAGTCGCAAAATACGGCGCGTCGGCACGCCGCTGCGCTTGCGAACGCGTCCGCCGAGGCATAGCGTCTACCCCAACATCTAGTAGTTACAAGGGTGTAAGTCATCCACAGGTTGGGGTTTTCCTCCCCAGGTTATCCACAGGCCGTCCACGGCGGAGCGCTGGTAGTGACCTTCGCTACGCCGTGCTTTGCCGTGTCCGGAGAGACCATGGAAGAGGACTCCGGAAGGAGATCGCGGTGCGCTGCCCGTACTGTCGCCACGCCGACTCGCGCGTGGTCGACTCGCGTGAGGCCGATGATGGCGCGCTGATCCGGCGTCGTCGCTCGTGCCCCGAGTGCGGCAAGCGCTTCACCACGGTCGAGGAGGCCGTCCTCGCCGTTGTGAAGCGCAGTGGCGTGACCGAGCCCTTCAGCCGCACAAAGATCATGAGTGGGGTCCGCAAGGCCTGTCAGGGCCGGCCCGTCGACGAGGACTCGATCGCGAAACTCGCACAGCGCGTCGAGGAGACCGTCCGGGCCAAGGGAGCGGCCGAGATCCCGAGTCACGAGGTGGGGCTGGCGATCCTCACCCCGTTGCGGGAACTCGACCAGGTGGCTTACCTCCGGTTCGCCAGCGTCTACAAATCCTTCGACTCGCTCGACGAGTTCGAGAAGGAGATCGCAGAGCTGCGCGAACGCCAGAGCAACTGACGGAACACAGACGAGTGGTAGCAGCTATGAGGGGGAGCAGTATGGCCGGGGACGGCATCACAGCAGGGCGGCAGCGCAGCCGGGCGAACGGCAGCGCGGCCGTCGGGGGGCTGCGGGTCGAGCGGGTCTGGACCACCGAGGGCGTCCACCCGTACGACGAGGTCGAGTGGGAGCGCCGGGACGTCGTGATGACGAACTGGCGGGACGGCTCGATCAACTTTGAGCAGAAGGGCGTGGAGTTCCCCGCGTTCTGGAGCGTGAACGCGGCGAACATCGTCACCACCAAGTACTTCCGGGGCGCGGTCGGCACCCCGGAGCGGGAGTGGTCGCTCAAGCAGCTCATCGACCGTGTCGTCTCGACGTACCGCAAGGCCGGCGAGAAGCACGGCTACTTCGCCACCAAGGCGGACGCCGAGCTCTTCGACCACGAACTGACCTGGATGCTGCTGCACCAGGTGTTCAGCTTCAACTCGCCGGTGTGGTTCAACGTCGGCACCAAGTCGCCGCAGCAGGTCAGCGCCTGCTTCATCCTCTCGGTCGACGACTCGATGGACTCCATCCTCGACTGGTACAAGGAGGAGGGGCTGATCTTCAAGGGCGGCTCCGGCTCCGGCGTCAACCTGTCGCGCATCCGCTCGTCCAAGGAACTGCTGTCGTCCGGGGGGACCGCCAGCGGACCGGTGAGCTTCATGCGCGGCGCCGACGCGAGCGCCGGCACCATCAAGTCGGGCGGCGCGACCCGCCGGGCCGCCAAGATGGTCATCCTCGACGTTGACCACCCCGACATCGAAGAGTTCGTCACCACCAAGGCGCGCGAGGAGAACAAGATCCGCGCGCTGCGGGACGCCGGCTTCGACATGGACCTGGGCGGCGCCGACATCGTCAGCGTGCAGTACCAGAACGCCAACAACTCGGTGCGCGTCTCCGACGAGTTCATGCAGGCGTACGAGGAGGGCGGCCAGTTCGGTCTTCGCGGCCGGCTCGACGGCGAGGTCATCGAGACCGTCGACGCGAAGAAGCTGTTCCGCGACATCGCCCAGGCCGCTTGGGAGTGCGCCGACCCGGGCCTGCAGTACGACGACACCATCAACGACTGGCACACCAACCCCGAGACCGGCCGGATCACCGCGTCCAACCCGTGCTCGGAGTACATGTCGCTGGACGACTCGTCCTGCAACCTGGCCTCGCTCAACCTGATGAAGTTCCTCAAGGCCGACGGCGGCTTCGAGGTCGAGAAGTTCGTCAAGAGCGTCGAGTTCATCATCACCGCGATGGAGATCTCGATCGCGTTCGCCGACTTCCCGACCGAGAAGATCGGCGTCACCACCCGCGCCTACCGGCAGCTCGGCATCGGGTACGCGAACATCGGCGCCCTGCTGATGGCGACCGGCCTGCCGTACGACTCGGAGGGCGGCCGCGGGGTCGCCGCCGCGATCACCTCGCTGATGACGGGCACGGCGTACCGCCGCTCCGCCGAGATCGCCGGGGTCGTCGGGCCGTACGAGGGCTACGCCCGCAACGCCGACGCCCACAAGCGGGTCATGCGCAAGCACGCCGCCGCCAACGACGAGATCAAGTCGACCAACCCGGTCGCCACCTCGATCGTCAAGGAGGCCACCAAGCAGTGGCAGAACGGCATCAAGATCGGTGAGAAGAACGGCTGGCGCAACGCCCAGGCGTCGGTGCTCGCCCCGACCGGCACCATCGGCCTGATGATGGACTGCGACACCACCGGCATCGAGCCCGACCTGGCCCTGGTCAAGTTCAAGAAGCTCGTCGGCGGCGGCTCGATGCAGATCGTCAACCAGACCGTGCCGCGCGCGCTGCGCAGCCTCGGCTACCCCGAGGAGCAGGTCGAGGCGATCGTCGAGCACATCTCCGAGCACGGCAACGTCGTCGACGCCCCCGGCCTCAAGCCGGAGCACTACGCGGTCTTCGACTGCGCCATGGGCGAGCGCGCGATCGCGCCGATGGGTCACGTGCGGATGATGGCGGCCGTCCAGCCGTTCATCTCGGGCGCCATCTCCAAGACGGTCAACATGCCCGAGACGGCGACCATCGAAGAGATCGAGAACATCCACTACCAGGGCTGGAAGCTCGGCCTGAAGGCGCTCGCGATCTACCGCGACAACTGCAAGGTGGGCCAGCCGCTGTCGGCGGCCGGCACTTCGAAGAAGCCCGAGAAGGCGCCGGTCGAGGTCGCTTCGGCCCCCGTCGTCGAGAAGGTCGTCGAGTACCGCCCGGTCCGCAAGCGGCTGCCGAAGAAGCGCCCGTCGGAGACGGTGTCGTTCTCGGTCGGCGGCGCCGAGGGCTACCTCACCGCGTCGTCCTACCCCGACGACGGCCTCGGCGAGGTTTTCCTCAAGATGTCGAAGCAGGGCTCGACCCTGGCCGGCGTCATGGACGCGTTCTCGGTGGCGATCTCGATAGGGCTCCAGTACGGCGTCCCGCTCGAGACGTTCGTCGGCAAGTTCACCAACATGCGCTTCGAGCCGGCCGGCATGACCGACGACCCGGACGTGCGCATGGCGGCGTCGGTGATGGACTACATCTTCCGTCGCCTGGCGCTCGACTTCCTGCCGTACGACACCCGCGCCGACTTGGGCATCTTCACGGCCAAGGAGCGCGCCGCCCAGGTGCAGGCCGAGGCCGCAGCCGAGGCCCAGGCGGCATCGGCCGACCTGGCCGGCATGGCCGCGTCGGCCCCGGTCTCCGCCCCGGTGGGCGCGGCGACCTCGGACGCCCCGGCCCCCACGGCCGAGGTGGAGAAGGCGGTGCCGGTCTCGATCGGCTCGTCGACCGAACTGCTCGAGGCCGTGACGGGCCAGTCGGCCGACGCGCCGCTCTGCTTCACCTGCGGCACCAAGATGCGGCGGGCGGGCAGCTGCTACGTGTGCGAGGGCTGCGGCTCCACCTCAGGCTGCAGCTGATCAAAAAATAGGCGCGTGAATGCCGCTCACCCGGATTCCGGGTGGGCGGCATTTCGCTTTTCTTGATCCTTGCCTGACGACAAGAGTCCGGCGTATGCCCTGGCTACCCACCGTGCAGCGATATTAACTAGCAGATTTTTTCGCTCATCGATTCATGGATTAGAGGAGCGTGGGACGGGGGATTCGGTCGCAGAATCACTTCCATCCTGGAGGCAACGTGACCGACCTACCGACCGGCGCTTACACGCCGGACAGTTCCCCTGGTGGCGAGTCGTCGAAGGCCAAGCAGGTCGCCGAGCGGAGCGCTCAGGCGGCCGGCCACGCGGCGACGGACGTCAAGGACACCGCCACGCAGCAGGCACAACGAGTGGGCGCCGAGGCGAAGGCCCAGGCGCGTAACCTGGCCGGCGACGTGCGTGACCGGCTGAGCGAGCAGGCGCGCACGCAGAACGACCGGCTCTCCGGCAGCATCCGCCAGACCGCGGACCAGCTCGACGAGATGCGGGGCGACCGCGGCGACACGCCGGCCGCCGCGATCGTCTCGAGGGTGGCCGATGGCGGGCGCCAGCTCGCCGATTATCTCGATCGGAACGGGCCCGAGGGGGTGCTGCGCGAGGTGCAGGACTTCGCTCGGCGTCGGCCCGGCGCGTTCCTGGCGACCGCGCTCGCGGCGGGCTTCGTCGTGGGCCGGCTCGGCAAGGGTGTCGCCAAGGCCGGGTCCTCCGGCAGCGACGGCACCGGCGGCGCGAAGCCCGCCGCCGACGAGTTCTCCACCACCTATCCGCCGGCCACCAGCGCGTATCCGCCGGCCACCGGCACCGGGTATGCGGCCGACAGCGGGTACGCGGCCGGCACCGAATACGCGGCGACCGGCACCGGCCGACCGATCCCGGTGACCGAGGAATACCCACCGACCTCACCGGAGCCGCGGCGATGACAGCCCCCCGGAACCGTTCCGACGAGGTCGCTGAGACGTCGATCGGCGAGCTGATCGGCGATATCAGCGACGACCTGTCCCGGCTCTTCCGCCAGGAGGTCGAGCTCGCCAAGGCCGAGCTCAAGCAGGAGGCGTCGAAGGCGGGCAAGGCCGCGGGCATGCTCGGCGTGGCCGGATTCGCCGGCTACCTGGCCGTCGTGCTGCTCAGCTTCGCCCTGGTCTTCGCCCTGGCGAACGTCATCGACGCCGGCTGGGCGGCGCTCATCGTGGCCGTGATCTGGGCGGTCATCGGCGCCGTCCTCTATGCCAACGGCCGCAAGAGGCTCAAGACCGTGAACCCCGTTCCACGGCAGACGGTCGACACGATCAAGGAGGACGCGCAGTGGCTGAAGAACCCGACCGGCTGAGGCAGAACATCGAGAGCACCCGAGCCACCCTGACCCGCGACGTCGACCTGTTGGCCGAGAAGGCCAGCCCGCGGCAGGCGGCACGACGGCAGTGGACATCGATCCGGGAGAAGGTCATGGGAAGCGCCGAGCACGGCAAGAACGCGGTCGGCGACGTCGCGTCGTCCGCCAAGGGCACCGCCTCGTCCGCCGTGAGCACGGTGGGGGAGAAGGCCCAAGACGCCGCGGACGCGGTCCGATCCGCGCCGCAGGCGGTGGCCGGCCAGACGCAGGGCAACCCGATCGCGGCCGGAATCATCGCGTTCGGCGTGGGCATGCTCGCGGCGACGCTGATCCCGGTCACCGAGGCCGAGCGAAGCGCCGGGCAGGAGCTCAAGGACCGCAGCGGTGACCTGACCGACCGCGTCAAGGACGTGGCCGGCGACGTCAAGGACGATCTGTCGGGCTCGGTGCAGCAGGCGGTGGGCGAGGTCAAGTCGACCGCGCGCGACGCCGTCGACACCACCAAGCAGCAGGCACAGTCCTCGGCGCAGGACGCCAAGCAGGAGACCCAGCAGGCGGCCCGGAACGCCTGACCCTCCAGTTCCGGGACGGCCGATGCCTCCCACCCGGCACCGGGTGGGAGGCACGTTTCGCTACGGTCCTCGACCAGCTGTTCTAGCGTGGGCGGATCGGGCCGGCCACGGCTGTTGACTCGCGGACGACCAGGCGGCCCGGCTGGCGGATCACCCCGGAGTGGCGGTCGCCGTCCAGGGCGGCGAACAGATGCCGTACGGCCGTCGTGCCCAGCTGTTCGAGGTTGAGGTCGACCGTGGTCAGCGGCGGCCGGCACTCCGCCGCGAGGACCTCCCAGTTGTCGTAGCCGACGATCGCCACATCTTCGGGGACGGTGCGGCCCATGTCGCGCAGCGCCTCGGTCACGCCGGAAGCTATCTGATCGCTGCCGCAGAAGATGGCGTCGACGTCGGGGTGCGAGGCCAGCAGGCGGGCCGTCGCGTGCCGGCCCCAGCGCTGGGACCACTGGCCGAACAGGGGCTCGCCGACCAGCGGGAGGCCGGCCGCGTCCAGCACCTCGATCATGGCCGCGGAGCGGTCGCGGGCGGCGCGGTAGCCGGGGTCGCCGGTGATGTGGGCGATCTTCTTGCGGCCGAGGGTGACCAGGTGTTCGGCCGCGAGGCGGGCGCCGCCGGCGTCGTCGGCCACTATCGAGAGGTCGGCCGGGTCGTCGGATTCGCAGTACGCGTAGACGACCGGGACCGGGATCTCCTTGGACAGCGACGGCCGGATCTCGTTGTTGTCGCCCAGGATGATGAAGCCGTCGACCTGTCGGGCCAGCAACGCGCGAATGTAATGGCGGCGGCGGATCGCGTCGCCCCGGGCGTCGCAGAGCAGGACGCTCATCTGCTCGTTGCCGAGCGCGTTCTCGGCGCCCAGCAGCACCGGTATGGCGAAGCGGGCCTCCGACAGCTCGTCGGTGAGCAGCCCGACCGTACGCGTGTTGCCGGAGATCAGGCTGCGGGCCAGCACATTCGGCTGGAACGACAGCTCTTCGGCCGCCTGCAGCACCCGGTGCCTCGTGGCGGGGGCGACCTCGGCCCGCTCGTTGATCGCCTTGGAGGCGGTGGCCACCGAGACCCCGGCCCGCTTGGCGACGTCGGTCAGCGTCACCTGTGCGCGTTTCCTGCCCACCGAATGCCTCCCGAAACCTTTTCGGGAGCATAGCAGCCTTACTTCGAAATCGATCGTTGACACTGCGGAGTGAGGCCTGCCACTATTCCCGAAAAGGTTTTCGAACATTTCGGGGGTGGTGGCCATGACGGGACCTGTCGCGCCGTCGCGCGGTGCGTTGCGGCCCGTGGGACCGCAGCAGGTACGGCTGGCCGGAGGCTTCTGGGGCCGACGCCAGCAGATCAACGGCGCCGCCACCATGGAGCACAGCCGCACCTGGGAAGACCGGCTCGGCTGGACCGGGAACTTCCGCAACCCGCTCGCCGAACGGCGTCGCGGGTGGGAGTTCAGCGACTCCGAGGTCTACAAGATGACCGAGGCGCTGTGCTGGGAGACCGGCCGCCCGGGCGGCGTCCGGCACGACGAGGCGCTGGCCGAGCTCACGTCGCTCATCGGGGGAGCGCAGGACGCCGACGGCTACCTGCACACCGCGTACGGCCGGCCCGGCCAGCCGGCGCGCTACAGCGACATGAACTTCGGGCACGAGCTGTACTGCGCCGGGCACTTCTTCCAGGCGGCCGTGGCGGGGGCGCGCACCGGCGCGGCGCCCGGGCTGCTCGAGATCGCCACCCGGCTGGCCGACCACATCTGCGTCCAGTTCGCCGACGAGGGGTTCTGCGGCCACCCCGTGGTCGAGACCGGCCTGGTGGAGCTGTACCGGGTGACCGGCGAACGGCGCTACCTCGACCAGGCCGCCAAATTCGTGGCCCGGCGCGGCCACCGCACGCTGCCCGAGCACGAGTTCGGCTGGCAGTACTTCCAGGACGCGGTGCCGGTGCGCAACGGCGAAGTGTTCCACGGCCACGCCGTACGCGCGCTGTATCTCGCCGCCGGCGCGGTCGACGTCGCGGTGGAAACCGGCGACGACGAGCTGCTCCAGGCGGTGGCCCGGCAGTTCGACCGCACGCTCGCGCGTCGCACCTACATCACCGGCGGGATGGGTTCGCGCCACCAGGACGAGGCGTTCGGCGAGGACTTCGTCCTGCCGTCGGACCGGTCGTACTCGGAGACCTGCGCCGGGGTCGCAACGATCCAGCTCGCCCACCGGCTGCTGCTGGCCACCGGCGAGACGCGCTACGGCGACATCGTCGACCGGGTGCTGCACAACGTGATCGCCACCGCGGTCGCCGACGACGGCCGTTCCTTCTTCTACGCGCACACGCTGCACCAGCGGGTTCCGGCCGAGCCCCCGCGGACGGACCGCGAGCAACTGCGCTTCAGCGGCGGGGCGCGGGCGCCATGGTTCGAGGTGTCCTGCTGCCTCAACAACGTGGGCCGGCTGACCGCCTCGCTCGGCACCTATTTCGTCACCGAGGACCCGGGCGGCGTGCAGCTGCACCAGTACGCGCCGATGCGCGTCGAGGCCGGCGGGATGGTGCTGGACGTCGACACCGACTACCCGGACGCCGGCGTGGTCACCGTGACCGTGGTCGAGGCCCCTCCGACCCCGCGCACGCTGACCTTCCGGATCCCGGAGTGGGCCGCGGGTCCGGAAGGCGTACACCGCCGCGTCTTCGAGAAGAACGAGCAGATCCGGCTCGAGCTGCCGATGCGTCCACGGTGGACCTTTCCGGACCCGCGGGTCGACGCGCTGCGCGGCTGCGCGGCCGTCGAGGTGGGCCCGATCGTGATGTGCGCCGAGTCGACCGACCAGGAGGACGGCGTGCGCCTCGACGAGATCCAGGTCGACACGTCGGTCACTCCCGAGGCCGGCGCCGTCAAGGGTCATCGCGTCCACCCGGCCGATCCCGGCTGGCCGTACCAGAGTCACCGCACCGCCACCGAACGCCCCGATCCGGTCGTGGTTCCGCTACTCCCGTACCACCGGTGGGCCCGTCGCGGCCCGTCCACGATGCGAATCTGGTTGCCCGTCAACCCGTCCTGAAAGGAAACCGAAAGGGAGGTGACGCGATGCCGCATCCCCGGCTGGCACTCGCGTTGACAACAGTTCTCCTCAGCTCCACCGCCGCGATCACGCTGACTCCCACAGCGGCGGCCGCGGCACAGACGATCGGCTACCCGACGTTCTCCGGGTCGGCGATCCCGAACCCGCCCGTGGCCATGACCACCGGCAACACCATGCAGGCCATCTACAACGCGGAATCCGGCGGCACCGATTTCTGGATGGATCGGCTGCTGTCCCGCTCCGGCAACGACCCCGCCGGCACCTGGCTGATGAGCCGGGGCCGGGCGGTGTTCATGAAGACGCACACTCCCTCGGTGCTCGGCTTCGGCGGCACGGTCGCGTACTGGGAGAGCATCAACGACCAGCCGGCGTTCACGGTGACCGCCGGGTCGGGCACGTGGACCGAGCAGGTGGCGTCGCGCTGGCAGGCGCCGAGCCACTGGAAGAGCGTGCACACGAACGGCTCGCTGCGGGTCAACCAGACGAAGTTCATCACGCAGAACGACGTGGCCGTCGACAATCTGGCGATCACCAACACGGGTACGGGTTCGGCCACCGTCGCGCTGAGGGTGACCTCGCCGTACGCGACGTCGGGCAGCGGCACCGAACTGACCGGCCAAGTGAACGTTAAAAACGCACTTACTACTATTTATCCCCGTCTAAGCGGCGACGGGTTCACGGCGGCGAGCGGCGCGCTCACAAGATCGATCACGATCGCCGCCGGCGCTACCACCACGGTCAAGGTCCAGCTGGGCTTCATCGCCAACGAGATCCCTGACTCATTGTCCGAATATAATAGCTTTAAGGCTTTAAATCCAGACACAGCCTTCGCGACGCAGGTGCGGGCGTACAACCTCTGGTGGGCGCAGAACCTGCCGTACATCGACGTGCCCGAGCCGGCGATCAAGAAAGAGATCTACTACCGCTGGTGGCTGATGCGGTTCAACTACCTGGACGCCAACATCCCCGGCCAGGACTTCCAGTTCCCGATGAGCGTCGAGGGCGCGCTGGGATACAACAACGCGATCGCGCTGACCCAGCCCATGCACATCGACGACCTCAAGTACCTGCGCAACCCCGCCTACTCGTACGGCCCGTGGCTCTCGGTCGGCCAGGTCTCCAAGGGCGGCCGGTTCATGGACAATCCCGGCGACCCCGAGAACTGGTCCAACAGCTACACGCAGTACATCTCCGAGGCGGCCTGGCGCAGCTACGAGCTGCACGGCGGCCAGCCGGCGATCGCCGGGAACCTGGCGAAGTACGCCGAGGGTGACGCCAAGGGTCAACTGTCCTATTACGACCACAACAACGACGGCCTGATCGAGTACGACTGGGGCGCGCTCACCGGCAACGATGCGGACGCCGTCTCCTTCGACTGGCGCTCCGGCAACATGGACAGGGCCGAGTCCGCGTACGTCTACAGCGGCGCTCTCGCCTCGGCCCAGGCCTACGCGGCGATCGGCAACACCACCAAGGCCGCCGAGATGCAGGCCGTGGCCGACCGCATCAAGAACGCCATCGTCACGTACCTGTGGGATTCGACGAACAAACTCATCGAGCACCGGCACGTGGCCACCAACGCCCTGGTTCCCTGGAAAGAGATCAACAACTATTACCCGTACGCGGTCGGCGCGATGCCGAACACGGACGAGTACCGCCAGGCGCTGCGCCTGTTCGCCGACCCCGCCGAGTACCCGATCTTTCCGTTCTACACGGCGAACCAGAGGGACAAGGCGACCGCGGCCGCGGCCGGCTTCCCGGGCAGCAACAACTTCTCGACCATCAACTCGACGGTCCAGTTCCGCCTCTACTCCTCGGTGCTGCGCAACTACCCCAACCAGTGGATGAGCGCCGAGGACTACAAGAAGCTGCTGTACTGGAACACCTGGGCGCAGTACGTCGGCGGCAACACGGCCTGGCCGGACGCCAACGAGTTCTGGGCCGACTGGAACGCCGGGACCAAGAACATCGACTACCGGTCCTGGATCCACCACAACATCCTCGGCAGCAGCAACTGGACGGTCATCGAGGATGTGGCCGGCTTGCGTCCGCGCACCGACAAGCAGGTCGAGCTGTGGCCGATCAACATCGGCTGGCCCAACTTCGCGATCAACAACGTGCGCTACCGCAACGCCGACCTCAGCATCGTCTGGGACGACCCGGCCGACGGCGTGGTCAAGTACTCCGGCATCCCGCAGGGCTACTCGATCTTCATCAACGGCACCCGGGTCGCGACCGTCGACAAACTCGTCCGGCTGGTCTGGAATCCGGACACCGGCGCGGTCACGCTTCCGGCGGGCGGGGCCACGATCAACTTCAATGCCGCGTACGCCGGGCTGCAGTCACCCACCGGGGTGTCGCAGACCAGCTCGCAGATGGTCGACATGTTCAACAAGGCCGGCGTCGACCTGACCGCCGACCTGCCGAACTACGCGCAGGGCGTCTCGACCGCGGCGTCGTACACGGCCAGTGGCACTTCCGGGGCCAACGCGGTCGACGGCTTCCCGATCAACGAACCGACCTGGGGCACCTGGGGGTCGCCGAACGCGACCGACTATCTCCAGCTCAACCTCGGCACGGCCCGCACGGTCAACGAGGTCCGCCTCTGGTTCCGCAACGACCGGGCCACCAACCACTACCGCCCGCCCGCGTCGTACCAGATCCAATATCTCAACGGCAGCACGTGGACCAACGTCGGCTCGGCGGTGAAGACACCGGCCTCGCCGCAGTCCAACTACAACGTGGTGCAGTTCGGCGCGGTCAGCACTACCGGGCTGCGGGTGCAGGTCACGCACGCCTCCGGGGTCAAGACCGCCCTCACCGAGGTCAAGGCCTACAACCGCGGGGGAGTGGTGACGCCGCCGACGGACACCAACAAGGCGCTCACCGCGACACCGAGCGCCAGCTACACCTCGTCCTGGGAGAGCGTCGCCGCCCTCAACGACGGCATCGATCCGCCCTCGTCGAACGACACCGTGAACCCGCGATGGGGCACCTGGCCCAACACGGGTGAGCAGTGGGGCCTGCTGACCTGGTCATCGGCGCAGTCCCTGTCCAGTGCCGACATCTACTTCTTCGACGACAACGGGGGGCGTCCGCGTACCCGCGTCCTGGAAGTTGCAGTACTGGAACGGCACGGCCTACGTCGACGTGGCCGGCGCGTCCGGCTACCCGACCGCCCTCAACCAGTACAACCACGTCACCTTCACTTCGGTCGGCACCACAAGGTTGCGGGTGCTGCTGCAGAGCGGCGCCGGATCGGTCGGGCTGCTCGAAGTCAAGGCGTCCTGAGCTTTTCGACTCCCCAAAACGGGCCGCCCGCACTTCCGCGGGCGGCCCGGCGATACCCCCGTCCCCGTTTCGCCTGGGAGGTCCCTCGTGTCACCGCATCTGTCCCGCCGAACCCTGTTAGCCGGCTCGGCGGCCGTCGGCGCCGTCGCCACCCTTCCCCTGGCCGCGACCCCCGCCGCGGCCGCCGCCCGGCCGGACACCGGCGTCTCCGCCTATGCCTTTCCCCTCACCGCCGTCCGTCTGCTGACCAGCCCGTTCACCGCCAATGCCGGGCGCACCCAGTCGTACCTGCAGTTCCTCGACATCAACCGGCTGCTGCACACCTTCCGGCTGAACGTCGGCCTCTCGTCCACGGCCACCGCCTGCGGCGGCTGGGAGTCCCCGACGACCGAGCTACGGGGGCACTCCACCGGGCACTACCTCTCAGCGCTCGCCCAGGCCTACGTGAGCACCGGCGACGCGTCCTACAAGACCAAGGGCGACTCGATCGTCACCGTGCTGGCGCAGTGCCAGTCCCGGGCCGCGACCGCGGGCTTCAACACCGGATACCTCAGCGCGTTTCCCGAGAGCTTCATCGACCGGGTCGAGCAGCGGCAGAGCGTGTGGGCGCCCTACTACACGCTTCACAAGATCATGGCGGGCCTGCTCGACATGCACCTGCTGGCCGGCAACGCGCAGGCGCTGACCGTGCTCACCGGGATGGCCGCGTGGGTGAAGTTCCGCAACGACCGGCTCACCCAGACCCAGCGGCAGAACATGCTCGACACCGAGTTCGGCGGGATGAACGAGGTGCTGACCAACCTCTACCAGCTGACCGGCGACGCCGTGCATCTGGCGGCGGCGCAGCAGTTCGACCGCGCCGAGATCTTCGACCCGCTCGCGTCCAACGTGGACAGCCTGAACAACTACCACGCCAACACCCAGATCCCGAAGATCGTCGGGGCGATCCGCGAATACCACGCGACGGGGACGACCCGCTATCGCGACATCGCGGTCAACTTCTGGGACATCGTGGCCCGGCATCACACGTACGCCATCGGCGGCAACTCCAACGGCGAGTACTTCAAGGCGCCGGACCGGATTGCCGGCGAGCTCTCCGACACCACCGCCGAGTGCTGCAACTCGTACAACATGCTCAAGCTGACCCGGCAGTTGTTCCTCACCAACCCGGCCCGCGCCGACTACATGGACTTCTACGAGAAAGCGCTCTACAACCACATCCTCGCCTCGCAGGACCCGTCGTCGGCGCACGGCTTCCAGTGTTACTACGTCCCGTTGCGGGCCGGCGGGATCAAGACCTACAGCAACGACTACAACAGCTTCGTCTGCTGCCACGGCACGGGCATGGAGAGCAACACGAAGTACGGCGAGAGCATCTACTTCCATGACAACGGCACCACCCTCTACGTCAATCTGTTCATTCCCTCGGTTCTCACGTGGTCGGCTCGCGGCGTGACGATCCGCCAGGACACGTCCTTCCCGGAGGCCGGCAGCACCAAGCTGACCGTGACCGGCTCGGGCGCCTTCACCATGCGGATCCGGATCCCGGCGTGGACCTCCGGCGCGCAGATCAGGGTCAACGGCACGGTCTTCTCGTCACCGGCAGCGGGCGCCTATGCCACGGTCACCCGCACCTGGGCGTCCGGCGACGTGGTCGACGTGACGCTGCCGATGGCGCTCACCCGGGAAGCGACAAACGACAACAGCAACGTCCAGGCGGTGAAGGTCGGGCCGATCGTCCTCGGCGGACTCTTCGGCACATCGAATCTGACGGCGCTGCCGATGCTGGACCCGGCGTCCCTGTCACCCACGACCACGCCGCTTCAGTACACCGCCAACGGTGTCTCTCTGGCTCCTTTCTACAAGGTGCACGGGCAGCGCTACAGCGTCTATTGGTCGATAACCGGATCGACTTTGGTCGCGCACTACCCCTTCGACGGCTCGCCCGCCGACGCCTCCGGCAACGGCCGCACGGCGACGGTCTACAGCGCCGGCTACGTGGCCGGCCGCAGCGGCAACGCGCTCGACCTCAACGGCACGAGCGGGTACGCGGCCCTGCCCGGCGGCATCCTGGCCGGCGCCACCAACTTCACGGTGGCCTTGTGGGCCCGCCTCGACACGGTGACGACATGGAGCCGGATCTTCGACTTCGGCACCGGCACGGGCGCCAACATGTTCCTGACCCCGCGCTCGAGCACCGGCACGGCCCGCTTCGCGATCACCGCCGGCGGCGCGGGCGGTGAACAGCGCATCGACGCGCCTTCGGCCCTGCCCGCCGGCGCGTGGACGCACGTAGCGATCACCCGCAGCGGCAACCTGGGCGTGCTCTACGTCAACGGCGCCGAGGTGGCCCGCAACACCGCCCTGACCATCACCCCGGCCTCGCTGGGCAACACGACGCAGAACTGGCTGGGCCGGTCGCAGTACGCCGACCCCTACCTGGACGGCGCCCTCGACAACGTGCGCCTCTACAGCCGCGCGCTGAGCGTGGCCGAGATCTCGTCTCTCGCATCGAGCGGGAGCTGACCGTCGGCGGTCGGCTTTCGCGGTGTGCGGGCGCAGGCGGTCGGCTTTCGCGGTGTGCGGGCGCCGACCGCCGGTTACTAGCCGAGATGTGCCGGCAGTCGGCCAAGGCAGCTCTCCCAGCCGGCCCGGTACATCTCGGCGGTGGCGGCGTCGACCAGGTCGTGCACGACGACCAGGTCGGTGCCGCGGCCCCGCGCCGTGAGTGAGATCGTCACGCGGCTGTCCCGGTCGTCGCCGAGCCAGCGCCACGCCTGCACGATCCGTTCCGGAAAGTCCAGCTCGACGTACTCGCCCTCGAAGCCCATGCCATCGCCGCTGATCCCGAACCGCCCGCCGGCGACGGGATCGGATTTCGCGATCGGATGCACCGACTGCGGCCAGTACCAGGCCGCCAGCGCATCGGCGTCGGTCAGCGCCGCCCACACCCGTTCCGGCGTGGCCTCGACGTGCGTCGAGATCACCGCGGACTCGTCATGCTCCATCCGCTCACCCTTCCATCGATGGCTCGGACGCGCTGCCCCGGTCGCAGATCCGCGGCCCCGCCCGGCCAGCCGGTCCCGAACCGCTAGCGGCTGCCCGTGACGAAGTCGGTGATCAGACCGGCCAGGACGGTCGGCTGCTCGATGACCATGGCGTGTGAGGCGTCGGCCAGGGAGAGGTAGCGGACGCCGGAGGCCGCGGCCTGGTCGACCAGGTAACGGCGGTGGGCCGCGTAGAGCTCGGCGAACGGCTCCTGCTCGGGCAGGTCGCGGGTGGGCAGCACAACGAGCTCGGGGCAGGTCGTGGCGGCGTAGACGGGCGCAAGGTCGAGCTCGTTCATCAGTTTGCGCAGCTGGGACGTGGTGGCGGCGGACGGGCGGGTCGAGGTCTCGCCGTTCTCGTGGACCAGGTTGCGGCGGAAGCCCTCGATCCAGACCTTCTCGTTGGCGCCCATGTCGCGGGCGGCCATCTGCTGGCGCTCGACCAGGTCGGGGAGTTGGTCGGCCTCGATCACCTGGCCGGCCGCCGCCTCCATCTGGTCGAAGATCGCGTGCAGGCGGGACAGCTCGGCGGCCGCCTTCTCGGGGTCGAGGCCGGGCAGGTGGCCGGGGCGCGTGGGCGGTGGGTTGCCGTCGAGGCTGATCACCGCGGCGGCCTCGGGGTGGCGCTGGCCCCACAGCGCGGCGAGCATGCCGCCCAGCGAGTGGCCGACGACGGCGGGGCGGTCGACTTCCATCTGGACGCAGACGGCGGCCAGATCGCCGAGCGCGGCATCCCAGCTCCAGACCCCGTCGCCGGAGCGGCCGTGGCCACGCAGATCAACGGTGATGACCCGGTGGTGCGGGCGGAGCGCGCGGGCCAGCGTGGTCATGTGGGCGAGGTTGCCGCCGGCGCCGTGCAGCAGCAGCAGCGGGGGCGCGTCGCCGCCGAAGTCGCGGACCGCGAGCGGAAGCTCCCCGGCGTCGATCAGGCGGTCGTTGATCACGGTGTCTCCTCGTTCTTGCGGCCGCGCAAGCGGTCGCGGACGGCTTCGGACGGCACGCCACCGTCGGGATGACGGGGTAGGCGGCCGCGTCTTACCAGGTCGTGGACGCCCTGCCGGGTGATGCCGAGCATCGCGCCGGCGGTGGCGTACGAGACCGACTCGGACCAGGGGTGCCCGGCGCGGACGGCCACCGCCTGGCCGAGCGGGCTGGTCCACCAGTCGGGTGGTGGGTCGAAGGCGCGGTCGCTCGGGTAGAGCGTGGCGATCAGCCGGGCCGCCGTCAGCACGGCCGTGCGGTCGTCGCCGTGCTGCATGGTGTCGGCCCAGCGGCGGGCACGCAGCCGCACGAGCTCGCGCACCGCGTCGACCGCGTCGTCGCCGTCGAGCAGCACCTCGAGCGGGTCGAGCAGGCGCACGTCGAGCAGGCGCACGATCTGCTCCACGAGGTCGGTCATGCCGTCATGTTACTTGACGCTCCCCGTCAAGTCCTACGCAGCGTGTGCCTTTGGTGCCTGACTCGGCCTTTCGCCCGATCGCCGGGCAAAGTACGGTGTGCCCCGAAAACCCTCGGGAGGATCACTCGTGCGTTCGCGTTCCGTCGTGCTCGGCGCCGCCCTGCTCCTCAGCCTGGCCGCCTGCGACAACCGCGCCGAGGCGAGCAAGCAGGAGCCGCTGGCCCCGGTCGAACTGATCACGCAGCCGGCGGCCTCGGCGGGCGGCGCGTGCATCCTCTGGGACTACCAGCTGATCAAATCCAAGATCGGTGTCACGTTCGACGTGGCCGCCTCCGACCAGGTCGACGACACCTCGACCTGCGTGGTGCAGACGGTGAACGGCGACTGGCCCGACCTGGCGCTCTCCGTCGTGGAGAGCACCCAGGCCGACGCCGAGCTGTTCCTGTCGGACCTCAAGCCCGACAAGGCGACCAAGCTCAAGGGTCTGGGCAAGGCCGCCTATCGGTTGAACACGGCGGCGAGCGGCGGGCACGGGCCGGTCATCGAGATCGGCTGGCTCAGCGAGGCGAAGCAGCTGCAGACGCTGCGCTTCACCTTCGCCAAGACCGCCAAGACCGCCGATGTGACGGCCATGAACACCAAGCTGCTCGCCCTCGCGAAGGTGATGGACACCACCGCCGGCTAGCGCTTCCGTCCTTTCGGCGCGCGACCTTCAGTGCGGTCCGGCCTTCAGTGCGGTCCGGCCTTCAGTGCGGTCCGGCCTTCAGTGCGGGCCGGCCTTCAGTGCGGGCCGGCCTTCAGTGCGCCGCGACGAACACCCGGGACGCCACCTCGCGCGGCAGGCGGATCTTGTCGCCCGAGCGGTCGATGGTCACGGCGTCGCGTTCCTGGGCCACGGTCACGGTCGTGCCCGGGTCGATCCCCGCGGCGTGCAGCTGGCGCAGCACATCGGAGTTGGTCTGCACGCTCTCGCAGATACGCCGCACCACGACGCTGCCGGTGAGACCGGGGAACGCCAGGTTGCGCTCGCCCTGGCTGCTCACGCTGGTCGCGGCGCCCTCGCTGAGCTCGTCGTCCTCCGGCAGGCCCAGCTTGTCGAGGCCGGGGATCGGATTGCCGTACGGCGAGCGGGTCGGCCGGTTGAGCAGCTCGTAGACCTTGCGCTCGACCGTGTCGCTCATGACGTGCTCCCAGCGGCAGGCTTCCTCGTGGGCCTCCTCGTAGGGCATTCCGATCACGTTGACCAGCAGCAGCTCGGCCAGGCGGTGCTTGCGCATGACGGCAACGGCGGCCACCCGGCCGGCCCCGGTCAGCACCAGATGGGGGTCGCCCTCGACGGTGAGCAATCCATCGCGCTCCATCCGCGCCACCGTCTGGCTGACCGTCGGGCCGCTCTGATGGAGGCGCTCGGCGATCCGCGCGCGCAGCGCCGGAACACCCTCCTCCTCCAGCTCGAGGATGGTGCGGAGATACATCTCCGTAGTATCAACAAGGTCATTCACGGTGCGGCCCTCCCAGCAGCGATGTTACCCCGTTGACAGGGGTTGACAGCCGCGCCGAACTTGTGTGGCCCCGACCCTACCCGACCGCGCTCCGGGAAACTGTCGGAGGACCGTGGCAGCATGACCGTCATGGCAGACCGGACGACCGCCGTGGTGTGGGATCAAGCCCTGCTCGACTACGACATGGGCGACCATCCGCTCAACCCGGTGCGCGTCGAGCTGACCATGGCCCTCGCCCGCGAGCTCGGCATCCTCGATCGCCCCGGCGTGCAAATGATCACGCCTCGCCCCGCGACCGACGACGATCTCACCCGCATTCACCATGCTGACTATCTCGATGCCGTCCGGCTCGCCCCGAGCGACCCCTTCTTCCGCGGCTGGGGCCTCAACACCCCCGACAATCCCGTTTTCGACGGTATGCACGAGTCGTCGGCGCGCATCTGCGGCGCGAGCATCGCGGCGGCCGAGGCGGTCTGGGACGGCGCGGCTACGCGCGCCGTCAATGTGGCCGGCGGCCTGCACCACGCGATGGCCGCCCGAGCGTCGGGGTTCTGCGTCTACAACGACCCGGCGGTCGCGATCGCCCGCCTGCTCGCCCGCGGCGCCCAGCGGGTCGCCTATCTGGACGTCGACGTTCATCACGGCGACGGCGTGCAGGCCGCGTTCTACGACGACCCGCGGGTGCTCACGATCAGCCTGCACGAGTCGCCGCTCGCGCTCTTCCCCGGCACCGGTTTCTCCGACGAGATCGGCGGCCCGGGCGCCGAGGGCATGGCGGTCAACGTGCCGCTGCCGCCCGGCACGTCCGACGCGGGCTGGCTGCGCGCGTTCCACGCGATCGTGCCGTCGGTGGTGCGCGCGTTCGCACCCGAGATCATCTTCAGCCAGTGCGGCGCCGACACCCACCGCCTCGACCCGCTGGCCGACCTGCGCCTGTCGGTCGACGGCCAGCGCGCGGCCTACCTGGCGATGCGCGACCTGGCCGACGAGCTCTGCGATGGCCGATGGGTTGCCACCGGCGGCGGGGGCTACGCGCTGGTCGAGGTCGTCCCCCGCGCCTGGACCCATCTGCTCGCCGTGGCCACCGGCGACCCGCTCGACCCGGCGACCCGTACCCCCGCGGCCTGGCGCGCCTACGCGGCAGAACGGTGCCCGGGCCATCACGTGCCCGAGACGATGACCGACGGCGCCGATCCGCCGATCGAGCCCTGGCAGCCCGGCACCACCCCCGACGCGGTCGACCGGGCCATCCTCGCCACCCGCACAGCCGTGTTCCCGCTGCACGGCCTCGACCCACACGACCCTCGCGACTAGGGCGGCGTAGTGGACAAGAGCGCTGACGTCCTGCTCTCCGACGGATCCGCCGCCCACCTGCGGCCGATCCGCCCGGAAGACGCGCCGGCCATTGTGGAGTTCCACTCCCGCATGAGCGAGCGCACGCGTTACCTGCGCTACTTCTCGCCGTACCCGCGCATACCCGAGCGCGATCTCGAGCGCTTCGTCAACGTCGACCACGGCGACCGCGAGGCGTTCGTCGTCGTGAGTGGCCCGCGCATCATGGCCGTCGGCCGCTACGAGCGCCTGGGGCACGACTCGCCCGAGGCCGAGGTGGCCCTGGTGGTGGAAGATGCGCACCAGGGCAGGGGCATCGGCTCGGTGCTGCTCGAGCACCTCGCCCAGGCCGCGCGCGAAAACGGCATCAAGCGGTTCGTGGCCGAGGTCCTCCCCGAGAACGGCGGGATGCTGCGCGTCTTCAGCGACTTCGGCTATCTGATCCAGCGCCGCTACGCGGACGGCGTGGTGCACCTCGAGTTCCCGATCGAGCCGACCGAGAAGTCGCGCGAGGTGCAGGAATCGCGCGAGCAGCGCACCGAGGCCCGGTCGATCGCCCGGCTGCTCGCTCCACGAGCGGTCGCGGTCTACGGCGCCAGCGCGAGCGGGCAGGGCATCGGCGCGGCCATGCTGGGGCACCTGCGCGACGGCGGTTACACCGGGACGATCGTGCCCGTGCACCGGCGGGCGCGGCGGGTCGCGGGCCTTCCGGCGTACCGGTCGGCGACCGAGGCCGGCGTCACGGTCGACCTGGCGCTCATCGCGGTGCCGCCCGAGGCGGTCGGCGAGGCGGTCGAGGATGCCGCCGCGAGCGGCGCCGGTGGGCTGGTGGTGGTCTCGGCCGGCTTCGCCGAGGCGGGCGCCGCGGGCGCGGCCGCCCAGCGGACGCTGGTCGAGCGCGCGCACGACGTGGGGTTGCGTGTGGTGGGGCCCAACAGCATGGGAATAGCCAACGCAGACCCTTCCGTACGCCTCAACGCGACGCTCGCGCCGACGCTGCCGTCGCCGGGCCGGGTTGGGTTCTTCAGCCAGAGCGGCGCGCTCGGGGTGGCGCTGCTCGCCGAGGCCGACCGGCGCGGGCTGGGGCTGTCCAGCTTCGTCTCGGCCGGGAACAGGACCGACGTCTCCGGCAACGACCTGCTGCAGTACTGGCAGGACGACCCGGGCACCGACGTGGTCCTGCTCTACCTCGAGACCTTCGGCAACCCGCGCAAGTTCGCCCGCCTCGCCCGGCGTATGTCCCGGGTCAAGCCGGTGGTGGCGGTGGCCTCGGCGACCCGCCCGCCCGGCCTGGCCGGCGACCTGCCGGGCCCCGATGCCAACGCGGTGACCGCGCTGTTCGCCCGCTCCGGCGTCATCCGGGTCGACACGGTGCAGGAGCTCTTCGACGTCGGCCTGCTCCTCGCCCACCAGCCGTTGCCCGCCGGCCGGCGCGTGGCGGTGGTCGGCAACTCGTCGGCCCTCTCGCAGCTCGCCGTGTCCGCCTGCAGTGCGTCGGGTCTGGTGGTCGCCGAAGGCTACCCGCACGACATCAGCCCCCAGGCCGGGGCGCACGAGTTCGCCGACGCGCTGGCCGACGCCGCCGTCGACGCGCGGGCCGACGCGCTCGTGGTGGTCTTCGCGCCGCCGCTGCCCGGTCAGCTCCCCGATGAGGACGCCGACTTCGCCGCGGCCTTGGCGAGCGTCGCCCTGGCGGGGGAGAAACCGACCGTGGCGACTTTCCTGCTGGGCAATCTGGCGCCGCGGGTGCCGTCGTATCCGTCGGTCGAAGAAGCGGTGCGGGCCCTGGCCCGGGTGGCGAACTACGCGGACTGGCTGCGCCGACCGCCGGGCGTGCTGCCGGCGCTGTCCGACATAGACCCGTCGGCCGTCGATCTCGAGGGGCCGCCGGCGGCGCTGCTGGCCGCGTACGGGATCGACGTGGTGCCGTCCACTCTGGTCACCTCGGTCGAGGCGGCGGTCGCGGCGGCCGCGACGCTGGGGTATCCGGTGGCGTTGAAGGCGGCCAGGAGCGCGCTGCGGCATCGCATCGACCTCGGCGCGGTGCGGCTGGCGCTGGCCGACGAAGACGATGTGCGGGCGGCGTACGGCGATCTGGCCGCCGGCTTCGGACCGGACGTGCTGGTGCAGACGATGGTGGCGCCGGGCGTCGCCTGCACGGTCGAGGTGGTGGAAGACCCGGCGTTCGGGCCGGTCGTGGGCTTCGGGCTGGGCGGGGTGGCCAGCGAGCTGCTCGGCGATCTCGCGTGGCGGGCGGCGCCGCTGACCGACCGTGCGGCCGAGGCCCTGGTCGGCGAGCCGCGGGCGGCGCCGCTCCTGCACGGCTATCGGGGGTCGGCGCCGGTCGACCGCGCGGCTCTGATCGACCTGCTCCTGCGGGTGGGGCGGCTCGCGGACGATCACCCGCGGCTGCGGTCGCTGATGCTCAACCCGGTGCTGGCGCGGCCCGACGGCATCTCGGTGCTGCACGCGGCGACCGAGTTGGGGCCGCCGATGTCCCGGCCAGATACGGGGCCGCGACGCCTGCGCAGTCCATGAGGAGCTGAACCTTTAGGCTGGCAGGGCGCCAAAGGACCAAGCGGGCCTCGGCGGCAAATCGGGCGCTGAGCTGATTGCCGCTGCCGTTTGCCGACGGCGGCGGCAACGCCGGAGAGGGGAGATCGATGCGGGCGCTGGTGCAGACGGTGAGCCGGGCCGGTGTGACGGTCGACGACGAGGTCATCGGCAAGATCGAGGACGGGCTGCTCGTGCTGGTCGGGGTCACCCACGACGACACGCCGGCCAAGGCCGCCGAATTGGCTCGCAAGACCTACGAGCTGCGGATTCTCGACGACGAGGCGTCCGCCTCCGATGTGGGCGCGCCGCTGCTGGTGATCAGTCAGTTCACGCTCTACGGCGACGCGCGCAAGGGGCGGCGGCCGACCTGGAGCGCGGCGGCGGCGGCCGAGATCGCGGAACCGCTGGTCAGCGCGTACGTCGAAGCGCTGCGCGCCCGGGGAGCGACCGTGGAGACCGGCCGCTTCCGGGCGCACATGCTCGTCGAGAGCGTCAACGTCGGGCCGCGCACGCTGCTGCTGGAGATCTAGAAGACACGCTGCCGCTGGAGATCTAGAAGAACAGCCCTCGCCGCTGGGCGGACTGCCGCAGCCAGTTGTCGAGCTGACCGGCCCAGTCGACGCGGTCGACCGTGGCGTAGTCGACGTCGAACTTGCCGAACGAGTCGTGACCCTCGGTGAACATGCCGCCACGCTTGTCGATCTCGAGGATCACCTGGAGGCGGTGCGGCGTCGGGATGAAGGTCAGCTCGAGCTGGTTGATGCCGTGGGCGTAGGCGGACGGCGGGTGGAACTCGATCTCCTGGTAGAACGGCAGTTGCTGCTCCACGCCGTAGACCCGGCCCCGCTCGACGTCGGCCCGGCTGAATCGGAAGCCCAGCCTGAGCAGCGCGTCGAGAATGCTCTCCTGCGCCGGCAGCGGGTGTACCGCCACCGCGTCGAGATCTGATTTGTCGACGGCGCGCGCTACCTCGAGCTCGGTCGTCAGGCCCATGGTCATGCCGTGCAGGTGCTGGCCGTACACCTCGGTGATCGGTGTTTCCCACGGCACATCGAAGCGGAACGGCACGTCGTAGCGCGCGCCCGGGTCGAGCCGGAACGAGCCGGTCAAGCGCTGCCGGTGGAACTCCTGATCGGTGTTGTACTCGCTGTCGCCGCTCTCCACCTCGACCCGGGTGATCAGTCCGACGGCGAGATATTCCACGTCAACCGCGTGATCGCCGCCCTGCACGTGCACCTGGCCCTCGAGGAATCCACCGGGCCGGCAGTTCGCGTTGGCGAGGATCGTCTCGACCGACGGACCACCCACACCCATCGCTTGCAACATCTTCTTGAAGACCACTGAACCGAACCCTCCTGGACGGCGTTTGCAGAACATTATCGGCGCATCACAACAACCCAGATCCGGCATTCCACCCACTTGTCGGCTTGGTGACGTCAGGGTTCTCCCTGATTCATGCCACCTGGACGCTTGCCTCACCTCCGCTTAACGCGTCCCGGGCCAAGCTATCGATCACCGGCACGAAGCGGCTGGGAAGCACGAGACGGTTTATCAGCGGGGAGGGGACTGAAAGGTGGTCCTGCAGATGAAGGCCTCTGACGAGAACAGCATGACCGACGGTGTCGAGATCCTGGTCGACCTGGACGCTACGGACGAGCGTGGAGTCTCCGCCGACCTGGTGCGGGCCTACCTGAACGGCATCGGCCGCACCCGCCTGCTCACCGCCGTCGAGGAGGTTGAGCTTTCCAAGCGCATCGAGGCCGGGCTCTACGCCGAGGAGAAACTTCCCGAGGCGGGCGACGACCTTGCCCCCCTGCTCGAGATCATCATCATCGAGGGCAAGGCTGCGAAGAACCACCTGCTCGAGGCCAACCTGCGGTTGGTCGTCAGCATCGCGAAGCGCTACACCGGCCGCGGCATGGCCTTCCTCGACCTGATCCAGGAGGGCAACCTCGGCCTGATCCGCGCGGTCGAGAAGTTCGACTACACCAAGGGCTACAAGTTCTCGACGTACGCGACGTGGTGGATCCGGCAGGCGATCACCCGCGCGATGGCCGACCAGGCCCGTACGATCCGCATCCCGGTACACATGGTCGAGCAGGTCAACCGCATGGTCCGGGCCCGGCGCGACCTCGCCGCGACGCTCGGCCGCGAGCCGAACATCGCCGAGATCGCCCAGGCCATGAGCGTGCAGGAGTTCCAGGTCATCGAGCTCATCTCGTACGACCGGGAGCCCGTCAGCCTCGACCAGGCCGTCGGCGAGGACGGGGAGAGCGCGCTGGGCGACTTCGTCGCGGCGGTCGACCCGAACCCGGCGAACACCATCGGCAGGGGCGAGCTCCGCAACGAGGTGGAGATCGTTCTCGCCACGCTCTCCGAGCGCGAGTCCGCGGTGATCCGCCTCCGCTTCGGTCTGGACGACGGCCGGCAGCGCACCCTCGACGAGGTGGGTCGCGAGTTCGGGCTCTCCCGCGAGCGCATCCGCCAGATCGAGAAGGTCACGATGCTCAAGCTCCGCGACCCCGAGCGGGCCTCCCGCCTGGAGGCCTACGCGGGCTGACCCCCGCCCGCTTTCCGATTCTGTCGACTCTCTCGACCGCCCGGCGGAGCCTCCCCTTCCGCCGGGCGGTCGTTTGTCATCGAACGCCGGCCCGCACCCGGGCGGCCGCGGTGCCGATCATCGCGACCTCCTCGGGGGACATGGTGAGCTGGCGGCGGCGGTATGCGGCAGCGTCGTCGAGGAGACGCACCGGGTCGCCCGGGGCCAGCTCGAGGAACCGGTCGAGCATGGCGTCGATCGACGCGCCGAGCGGATGCTCGATGGAGCCGATCGCGACCTGCGCGATGATCAGCGCACTCAGCGCCGTGTCGAGGTCGGCGGGCCCGTCGTCCGCGTTCCGCCAGTCGATCACCACCGGGCCGCGCTCGGTGATCAGGACGTTCTCCGGGTGCAGGTCGAGATGGATGATCGTCTCCTGACGGCCGGCAGCGCGCGCCGGAAGCTCGTGCAGGCGGCGCAGCAGCCCGGCAAGCATCACGGCGGCGTCCTCCAGAGCCAGGTCGCCGGAGAGCGCCGCCTCCGCCATGGTCGGGCCGTGCAGTCGTTCCATCACCATGTCGGGCCCGCTCGCGGCGTACACCTCAGGGACGGGGTAACCGTGACTCGCGGCGTACGCCATGATCTCGGCCTCGTGCGCGGTGTCCGCCGCGGTGCGATAGTGCCGCAGCACCCTGCCGTCATCGAGCAGGAAGACATCGGCCTCCCGGCCCGCGGCGAACGGCTCGTCCGCAACAGGCCGAATCGCGACAGGCTGGCCTGCAGGCGGCTGGCCTGCAGGCGGCTGGCCCGCAGGCGGCTGGCCCGCAGGCGGCTGGCCCGCAGGCGGCTGGCCCGCAGGCGGCTGGCCCGCAGGCGGCTGGCCCGCAGACGGCTGGCCCGCAGACGGCTGGCCCGCAGACGGCTGGCCCGCAGACGGCTGGCCCGCAGACGGCTGGCCCGCAGACGGCTGGCCCGCAGACGGCCGGCCCGCGGCAGTCCAGCCCGTGGCCGGCTGGCCGGCGGACGGGGTCGGGGCCGGCGGCTGGTTCGTCACGCCGCCGACGGTAGCGAGCGGCGGCCAGGTCAGTCGACCGCGTTACTGCTGGCGTCGCTCGTGTAGCTGTCGACCGGGGTCTCCAGGGCGCCGGTGGTGGCGTCGCCGGTGGTCGTGTTCGCGACACCCGGTCCCGTGCGCGGGTGGGTGCGGAAGCTGTTCGGCCCGGCCGTGCCGCCGGTCGTGGTCATCACGCCGTGCTCGGGGTGCGGACCGCCGTCCTGAAGCTGGTCGACGTCGGTGCCCGCGGCCAGGGTGCTCGACAGGCCGGCCTCGTCGTCGCCCTTCTCCGGCCGGGGAGTGTCCGGCTCGTCGAAGACCCCCGGACCGTAGTCGCCGCCGGCGATCTCCCGCTCGATGCTCTCGTACGAGTCGCTCATCTTCGTACCCCTTTCTACGGACCGGTCACACGCCGCGACGTTACCCGCGTGCGGTGTATCCCGGCTTGGCGCCTTGGACCCGGGACGGTGGCGTTCGTCTCTGTGATCCGCGTCCCTGCGCTGGCGGCCGCCGTGTTTGTCGGCCCAGCGGATGATGCTTGTGTGCTGAAGGCGATCATCTTCGATCTAGACGGGACGATCCTGGACACCGAGACCCCCGAGTTCACCTCGTGGCAGGAGGCGTACAGCGCCCACGGTGCCTCGCTCGACGCCGCCGTCTGGTCGCAGACGATCGGCACCTCGGACTCGGGCTGGGATCCGTACGACCATCTGGAGGCCCTGGTGGGCAGGCCGGTCGATCGGATGGCGCTGCAGGCGGCGCGGCATGCCCGCTTCGACGACCTGATGGCCGCGGCCGAGGCCCGGCCGGGGATCGTCGCCTGGCTGGACGAGGCCCGCGACCTCGGACTGCGGGTAGGCCTGGCCTCGAGCTCCGGCGCGGCCTGGGTGTCGCGCTTCCTCGACGCGCTCGGCCTGCGGGACCGGTTCGCGGTACTGGCCACCCGCGACCGGGTCGCGCGCAGCAAGCCCGCGCCCGACCTGTACGAGCTGGCGCTGAGCGACCTCGGCGTACGGGCGGACGAAGCGCTGGCAGTCGAGGACTCGCCGAACGGCGTGGCGGCGGCCAAGGCGGCCGGGCTGTTCTGTGTGGCGGTGCCCAATCCGTTGACGGCCGATCTCGCTCTGGACGGCGCGGACCTCGTGCTGGGCTCGCTGGCCGAACGCTCGATCCGTGACGTCGCCGGCATGTGAGACCTCACGGCAGCTCCGGGTCCGGGGTCGAGCGGGTGCGGCTTCACGACAGCTCCCGGGCAGGATCGAGGCGGGTCAGTCTCGCCCTGGCGGGGAGCACGGCGGCGGCCAGGGCGAGGGCGAGGCAGACGCCGACCGCGATGGCGGCGGTCGGCCACGGCACGGTCAGAGGCACGGCGGCGCCGGTCTGCTCGCGCAGCCCGGCCACGCTGCCCCACAGGGCCAGGATCGCCGCGGCGCTGCCGAGCGCCGCGCCGATTGCGACGACCAGCGCGGACTCGCCCGCGACGGCCAGCAGGACCTGGCGCGGTGTGGCGCCGGCCAGCCGTAGCAGCCGGTAGTCGGGTTCGCGGCGGGCCGTGGCCATGAAGAGGGTGTTGGCCACCGCGAGGGCGCCGTAACCGACCGAGACCCCGATCAGTAGCAGCGTAAAGATCCAGATGAGACGGTCCTCCTCGGCGTCCGCCTGCCGGGCGTAAGCGTGCACATCGACCACGCGTGCGCCGAGCGCCGCGTTCGATCCGATGCTGGGCGTCGCGTCCGGCTCGGCGCCGGCCGTCGCCAGCGCCGACGGGTCGTGCTCGCGCACGGTGGCGCGGGCGAGCACCACCTCGGCCGGAGCCGCGTCGTCGGGAAGGACGGCCACCACGCGCAAGCGAGCCGGCAGCCCGTCGGGGAAAGTCGCGGCGAGCGTGTCACCGATCCCCAGCCCCGATTGCGCAGCCCACGACGCGGAGAGGGCCACCGCGTCCGGCCCCGCGAGGGAACGCTCCGGTCCAGGAGTGGACGGCGCCGAGGGATCCACGCCGGCGGCGGCCACCACGGTGTCGGTCAGGTAGAGGCCGGTCGGCAGCGGCGCCGACGGCGCTGCCGCGTCGCTCAGACCGGGCGTCCCGTCCGGAACCAGGACCGTGCCGCTCGGCATCGCACCGGCGCGCTTGTCCGCGTACGCCGTAGCCGAGGTCTGCACATTGCCCGCGATGAAGACCGCGAATGCGACCGTCAGCAGCACCGGCGCAGCTGTCGACGCGGTGCGCTGGGCCCCGGCCAGCGCACTTTCCCGCATCACCGTGGCGATCGGCCCCCGAGCCGGCCGCAGCAGGACCCGCACGAGCAGCGGCACGGCGGCCGGCGCCAGCACAGTCGCCCCCACCACCAGTGCCATCGCCCCCAGCAGCGCAAACGTCGCGAGGTCGCTCACGTCGTCGGTCACCGTGGTGGCAAGGCCGGCCGCCATGCCCCCGGCCGTGAACAGCAACCCGGTGATCCAGCGGAGCCGCGTCATCGGCCGCGGCTCGACCTGCGCCTGCCGCAGCGCCTCCAGCGGGCCGACCCGGGCCGCACGGTGGGCGGCCGTCAATGATCCCGCGACGGCGAGCAGCGGGCCCGCCGCGACGCCCGCCAGCACAGCCCAGAGATGGAAGCCGACTGCGAACGATCGCGGCTCGAACCCGGCATCGACCAGCACCCTCCCGATCAGCGGTGAGAGGACGACCCCGAGCAGCGTGCCCGCGGTTCCGGCCACGATCCCGACCAGCGCGGCCTCCCGGATCACCGAGCGGCGCACCTGGGCGGGCGTGGCGCCGGTCGCCCGCAGGAGGCCGATCTCGCGCCGTCGCTGGTGGACGGTGAGCGCGAACGTCGAGGCGATCACGAAGGCGCACGCAAACGCCGACAACGCGGTCATGGCGGTGATCACCTGAAGACCGATCCACCGCGTCCGGGCGTCGGACCGCGGTTCGAGCTCGCCCAGCGCCGAGCCGTGCAACACCGTCGCGCCACCGGCGAGAGCGCGGACTTGCGGCAGGCGAGGGCTTCCGGTGAGGCCGATGACGCGTACGCCGGGCGCCATGCGCGCCGCGGTCGCATCCGAGACGTAGAGCCGGTCCGCGTCGACGAGCCCGGTCACCCGCCACCAAGACGGCCCGGTCGCCGTCAGCATCGGCACCGAGCCGCCGACCGGAACTCCGGAGCCGCGGGAGAGGACGACCTCGCGCTCGCCCGTCGGTGGCCTGCCGGCGACCAGGGTGTCGGCCGCCAGCGCCGTGCTCGCCCAGCCGTGGCCTTCTTGCACCGCCGGCGATGGGCGGCCGTTGAGCACTGGCTGGGCGTAGAAGCGTCGATCGGGGATCGCGGCCGCGACGCCAGGGGCCGCGGCCAGGCGGGCCGCCAGCGCGGTCGCCTCGGCGGACGACCAGGGCCGGGGCTCGGGGAACGGGTCGGCAGGGGTCGTCACCCGAGGGCTCTGCACGGCCACGGCGACCGCCGCGTAGCGGTCCGGCACACGCGGGTGGGCCGAACCCAGGAGCGTGAGGGTCAGGGCTACGGCGGCCGTACCGAACAGGACCGCGACAAAAGCGCCCAGCCGGTCTCTCGTCAGCATGTCGCCTCCACCGCGGCCATGCGGGCGGCGATCGACTCGGCGGAGGTCGCCGCCAGGCGATCGATCAGACGGCCGTCGGCCAGCAGCAGCACCTGATCGGCCACGGCCGCCGCCACCGGGTCATGGGTGACCATCACGATCGTCTGGCCGCGCTCGTCGACCAGGCCACGCAGCAGGGCGAGCACCTGGCGGGAGGTGGTGGCGTCCAGCGCGCCGGTCGGCTCGTCGGCGAAGAGCACGGACGGGCCGGTGAGCAGCGCGCGGGCGATCGCCACCCGCTGCTGCTCGCCGCCGGACAGCTCGACCGGACGGTGCCCGGCCCGGTCGGCGAGACCCACCCGTCCCAGCGCCGCGGCCGTCTCGCCGGAAGCGACACGGCGGCCGGCCAGGCGGGCGGGGAGAGCGACATTTTGTGCCGCGGTGAGCGAGGAAATCAGGTTGAAGGCCTGGAAGACGAAGCCGACACGCTCGCGCCGGAGGACGGTGAGTCCGGTCTCGTCGAGCTCGCTCAACCGCACGCCGTCGAGGACCACCTCGCCGGAGGTCGGCCGGTCGAGCCCGGCGGCGCAGTGCAGCAGGGTGGACTTGCCGGAGCCGGACGGGCCCATGACGGCCGTGAAGGTGCCGGCCGGAAGATCGACCGTGACACCGTTCAGGGCCGTCACCCGATCGCGGCCGGAGCGGTACTCCATCCGTAAGTCGTGGAGCGCGACCGTTGCTGTCGTCATGGCTGTCGACGATCCCGCGTGGCCGGGCGAAAATCGTCAAACCCTGGTCCACAGTTGGAGATCGCGAACATCAGACCGTGGTCTGACGCGCCCGGCGGGACTTCTGATTACTGTCGCGGCATGACGACCGCCGCGCCCTCCGTTTTCCTCCGCGGGCTCAGCCGCCGCCAGCTGATCGCTTGTGACGCGGTGCTGGCGGTGGGGGTCGCGGTGCTCGGCTGGCTCGCCGCGGCAGAGGTGCCGCTGTCGTCCTCGCGGGTCTCCTGGCACGAGCCGGCCTGGGTGTCGGTGCTGATCGGCGTGCTGCTGGGCGTGCCGGTGGCGGCGCGCCGGCTGCGGCCCGAGGCCGCGGCCTGGTCGGCCATCGCGCTCTGCGTGTTCGCCTCGGGCACCGGGGCGATACCCGACTACGCCGGGATAGCGCCGAGCCTCGTGCTGGGGCTGGTGCTCTACACGGTCGGCACCGACGTCCGGCGGCGCCGGTCGGTGCTGGTTGTCATCCTGGGCATCGCCGTCCTGGGGGTGGCGTTCGTCTGGTCGACCCGCGAGCCGTACCAGGCCGGGCTGGTGCTGTGGGTGCTGGGCATCTGCTGGACTCTCGGCCGCGCCATCCGGGAGCGCCGGGCCTACGCCGCGCAGAGCGCCACCCAGGCGACCGAGCTGGCGCTGCGCGCGGAACGGCTGCGCATCGCCCGCGACCTGCACGACATCGTGGCGCACAACATGAGCGTGATCGTGGTCCGGGCCACGGTAGCTGACCACATCGCTGAGGTGCGCCCCGAGGAGCTGCGCGAGTCGCTGCGACTGATCGCGACCACCAGCCGGGAGACGCTCGCCCAGCTTCGCGGTGCGGTCGGGGCGCTGCGCGCCGAGGCGGTCGTCGCGCCCACCCCGGGCCTGGCCGATCTCGGTGAGTTGGTCGCGGCGGCTCGCTCGGCCGGGCTCGCCGTCGATCTCGAGGTCCGCGGTGATCGGGCCGTTCCGGAAAGCGTCGGCGTGGCGGTGTTCCGGCTGGTGCAGGAGGCGGTCACGAACGTGCTCAAGCACGCCCGCGCGACGACATGCCGGATCGAGGTCGACCTCGCGCCCGGCGAGGTCCGGCTAAAGGTGACCGACAACGGCAAAGGCGTCGGCCCAGCGGCCGACGGCAGCGGCGGCGCGGGAGCGGCGACTGCCATGGCGACCCGCGCCACCGGCCGCATGGGCGCGGCGATCGGCGGCACGGGCACGGCGATCGGCGGCACGGGCGCGGGCTATGGCATCGGCGGCACGGGCGCGGGCTATGGCATCGGCGGCGCGGGCGGTGGCGGCGTGGCGATCGGCGGCGTGGGCGGTGGCGGCGTGGCGATCGGCGGCGTGGGCGGTGGCGGCGTGGGCGGTGGCGTTGACGGTGGTGGGGGAGACGAAGCGGGCGGGACAACGGGGCAGGGGTTGATCGGTATGCGGGAGCGGGCCGCGATGTTCGGCGGGGAACTCGTGGCCGGGCCCGGGCCGGAGGGTGGCTGGCGGGTGGCGACGACCCTGCGGTACTCGGCATGAGCGACGACGTGCGGGTGGCGCTGGCCGACGATCAGCCGCTGTTGCGGGCCGGCTTCCGGCTGCTCATCGACAACACGCCGGGGCTGGTCTGTGTCGGCGAGGCGGCGACCGGGCGGGAGGCGGTCGAGATCGCGCGCCGGGAGCGGCCCGATGTGATCCTCATGGACGTGCGGATGCCGCAGATGAACGGCATCGAGGCGACCCGGCTGATCTGCCAGGGCAACGCCGGACTGCGCACGCGGGTGCTCGTGCTGACGACCTTCGACCTCGACGAGTACGTGTTCGGGGCGATTCGGGCCGGGGCCAGTGGCTTTCTGCTGAAGGAGGTCCTGCCGGACGATCTGATCAACGCCATCAAGGTGGTCGCGGCCGGTGAAGCGCTGCTGACGCCGGGGGCCACACGGCGGCTGATCGAGGCCTACACCGAGCTGCCCGAGCGCAAGGTCACGCCGTTGCCGCACATCACGGCCCGGGAGCGAGAGGTGCTCGAGCTGATCGCGCGGTGCCGGTCGAACGAGGAGATCGCCGCCGATCTGCAGGTGAGCATGGGAACCGTCAAGACCCATATCACCCGGTTGCTGGCGAAGCTGGGCGCCCGCGACCGGGCTCAGTTGGTCGCCCTGGCCTACGAGGCCGGCATGCGCTGAAGAGGGGCGTGCGCTGAAAGGGGGCGTGCGCTGAGAGTCGGCATGTGCTGAAAGGGGGCATGTGCTGAAGGAGGGTCGGTGCGTCTGGACGGGAGGGGAGCGGTTGGCGGCAAGATGGGGGCATGACGCTCAGCTTGCCGATCGACGCCGAGGCCAACAAGCTGCTGTCCAGCGATCCGCTGGCGTTGCTCATCGGGATGGTGCTGGACCAGCAGATCCCGCTGGAGAAGGCGTTCACCTCGCCGTGGGTTCTGGGCCAGCGGCTCGGGCACGCTGCGACCGCGGTGGAGATTGCGGAGTTCGATCCGGAGGCGCTGGTGGCGATCTTCGCGAAGCCGCCGGCGCTGCATCGGTTTCCCAAGGCCATGGCCGCGCGGGTTCAGGAGGTGTGCCGGGCGCTTGTCGAGCAGTACGACGGGGAGGCGGCCAACCTCTGGGCCGGGGTGACGGACGGCAAGGAGCTGCTCAAGCGGGTGGCGTCGCTGCCGGGGTTCGGCAAACAGAAGTCGCAGATCTTCGTGGCGCTCCTCGGGAAGCAGTACGGGGTCGAGCCAGCCGGGTGGCGCGAGGCCGCGGGCGGCTACGGCGAGGCCGGATCGTTCAAGTCGGTGGCCGACATCGTCGACGGTGAGTCTCTGGGCAAGGTGCGCGCCTACAAGAAGGAGATGAAGGCCGCGGCCAAGGGGTGACATTCAGGAGGCGGGCCGCGGGGTGATGATCGCTTCGAGGGGCGTGCATCCGCGGACTGGGTGGGCATCGATGGCTTCTCGGTGCAAGGATGAGGGGTCGATCGGAGTTCCACCGTGAAGAAGCAGCCGGTCCTGATCACCGACGCCGCCCGCAGTCAGGACGAGCAGTTCCACAGCCGGCAGGTCCGTTACGTGACGATGATGGGCCTGCGTGCCGTCTGCCTGGTCGTGGGCGCGATCCTGATCAGCGTCCATCCCCCGCTGCTCGCGCTCTGGCTCATCCTCTGCGTGGTCGGCATGGTCAGCCTGCCGTGGATGGCCGTGCTGATCGCGAACGACCGGCCCGCCCGCAGCAAGGCCGAGCGGGCAGCGGCCGCCGCCGAGCGCGAGAAACCCCAGCCGTCGCTCACCCAGCACACCGACGAGCAGGTCGAGTACCTGACGATCGACGTCGACTGGGCGACCACCGAAGCGGAACGCGAGCGCAAGCAGCACTAACGAGGCCGGGCGCCGATCTGGGCGACCGCCTCGGCGCCGAGAGCCGCCCCGGCCGCGAGCGCTGCCTGCGGCCCCGCACCGGAACACCAGGCGTCGAGCAGACCGGCCGCGAAAGCGTCGCCCGCGCCCGTGGGGTCCTTCATCGGTACGCGCGAGACCGTCCCATGCCAGATCCGCCCGGCGCGATCCGCCCAGCACGCCCCGGCCGCGCCCCGTTTGACCACGGCGTTCGCCACGTGCGCGGTCAGCCCGGCTGCCTGCTCGGCCGGCGCGCCCGGACCGGCCAGCACCTCGGCCTCGTCCGCGTTGCACAGGAGCAGGTCGGCACCGCGTACCCAATTCAGGAAAGCCCGCGCACCCACGGCCCGCAGCGGCGCCGCCGAGGCCGCATCGACGCTCGTCGTGAGACCTCGCTCGGAGGCGGCCGCCAAGGCGGCGAGGCCGGCCGGACGCGAGCCGTCATGCAGCAGCGGATAGCCGGAAAGGTGCAGGTGGGTGGCGTCGGTGGCCTTGATCGCGGCGATTACGTCGGCGGGGTCGAGCAGAAGCGAGGCGCCCCGGTCGGTGACCATCGTGCGCTCCTCGGGGCCGGCCAGCACCACCACGCTCCCGGTCACGGCCCCGGCGTGCGCCCGCACCACGCAGCGCACCCCGGTCGCGGTCAGCTCGGCCACCCGCTCGCGGCCCGCCGGATCGTCGCCCACCGCCGCCACCAGCGTCACCCGGCGGCCGGCGTGGGCCAGCCATGCGGCCGTGTTCGCCGCCTGGCCACCGCCGCCCACGGTGATCGCCGCGGCCGTGTCCGAGCCGATCTCGATCGGGCCGGCGTGCGACACCAGCACGTCGGTGACCAGGTCGCCGACGACGATCACGCGGGTACGGAGAAGCCCAGCGTGGCCGGCGTCGCGGTGCTCGCCACGGCGATCTCGGCGGCCAGCGCGGCGTTGCGCAGGATGATCCGGACGTTCACCGCCAGGCTCTGCCCCTCGGTGCTCTCGTGGAAGTGCGAGAGCAGGAACGGGGTGACCGCCTTGCCGGTGACGCCGTCGCGGGCCAGCAGCGCGAGCCCTTCCTGCAGCGTGCGGTCGTGCAGCGCCGGGTCGAGCTGCTCGTCGGCGGGCAGCGGGTTGGCCAGGATCAGCGCGCCGGCGCCGACCGCCTGGTCGGTGCGGGCCCGGATCACGTCGGCGACCTGCTCGGGGGAGTCGAGCTCCCAGTCGATGTCGAAGCCGCCGTCGGTGATGAAGAAGCCCGGGAAGCGCCTCGTGCGGTAGCCGGCCACGGCGACGCCCAGCGTCTCGAGGCGCTCCAGCGTCGCTCCCACGTCGAGGATCGACTTGACCCCGGCGCAGACCACGACGATCGGCGTGCGGGCCAGGGTGACCAGGTCGGCCGACTCGTCGAACGTGACGCTCGCTTCCCGGTGCACGCCGCCGAGGCCGCCCGTGGCGAACACGCCGATCTCGGCGGCCGCGGCGACCGCGCTGGTCGCGGCGACCGTGGTGGCGCCGTCGGCCCCGCGGGCGGCGGCCACGGCCAGGTCGCGGACGCTGAGCTTGGCCACGCCCTCGGCGAGCGCCAGGTGCTGAACCTGGTCGTCGTCGAGGCCCACCACGAGCTCGCCGCCGATCATGCCGATCGTCGCGGGCACCGCGCCGTTGTTCCGGACAGTCTGCTCGATCTCGCGGGCCACCCGCAGGTTGTCGGGGTGGGGGAGGCCGTGGGAGATGATCGTGCTCTCCAGCGCGACCACCGGCCGCCCGTCCCGGCGGGCGCGGGTTACGTGCTCGCCGTATCGAATCGCGAAGTCAGTCACGAGGCAACCGTACGGTGCCGTTGGACCGTCCCGCTGTGAGGTGTCAGACTTGCTGGTTGGAGCTTCGTACCCTCCGCCGGGCTGGGGGCGCCGGCGGTATGACTCGAGTTGAAGACGGAAGGGCAGATTCGTCGTGAGCACGCAGATTCTGGAGCGGCCGGAGACCAAGGACGCCGACACCGGACCGGAGATGTTCCATTACGTCCGTAAGGAGAAGATCGCCGAGAGCGCGGTCATGGGCACCTTCGTCGTAGCGCTGTGCGGCGAGAAGTTCCCGGTGACCAAGACGCCGAAGCCCGGCTCCCCGGTCTGCCCGCAGTGCAAGGAGATCTACGAAGCGATGACGCACTGAGCGGTCTGCTCGTCGGCGATCTCGTCGGCGTCGCGGTCTTCGCCGCTTCCGGCGCGTCGGCCGCGATCGCCAAGCGCCTCGACCTGTTCGGCGTCGCCTTCGTCGGTTTCGTGGCTGCGCTCGGCGGCGGCATCCTGCGCGATCTGGTGATCGGCGCGGTGCCGCCGCTGGCGTTCGCCGACTGGCGGTACGCGGTGACCGCGGTCACCGCCTCGGTCGCCGTCTTCTGGCTGCACCCTCAGCTCTCCCGGCTGCGCCGCGCGGTGCTGCTGCTGGACGCGGCCGGGCTCGGCCTGTTCACCGTCACCGGCACGCTCAAGGCGCTGGACGCGAACGTGCCGCCGGTCGGGGCGTGTCTCATCGGCATGATCACCGCGATCGGCGGCGGTCTCGCCCGCGACCTTCTCACCGGCGAGATCCCGGTGGTGCTGCAGCGTGACATCTACGCGGTCGCCGCGCTCGGCGGCGCGATCCTCATCACGATTGTGCACGGTCTGGGGCTGGTCGGTCCGATCCCGACGGTGGCTGCGGCCGTGCTCATCACGGGTGTGCGCCTGCTCGCTCTCTATCGCCGGTGGTCCGCGCCGATCGCCGTGCCCTGACCCGTACCTGGCTATGCTGGCGTCTCTGTGCCGGAACTGAAGGGAAGTTCGTGAGCCCGCCTTTACCGGATCTGGAGACGTTCCCGCCGCTGCGGGCCTGGCAACGAAAGGCGCTGGTGGAGTACCTCCGCCGCCGTTCCGATGACTTCATGGCCGTGGCGACACCCGGGGCCGGCAAGACCACCTTCGCCCTCCGGATCGCCGCCGAGCTCCTCGCCGACGGCACCGTCGAGGCGGTCACCGTGGTCTGCCCCACCGAGCACCTCAAGTCCCAGTGGGCGGCCGCCGCCGGCCGGGTCGGCATCCAGCTCGACCCGACCTTCCGCAACGCCGACGTGCACTCCTCGCGCGACTTCCACGGCGCGGTCCTCACCTATGCCCAGGTCGGCATGGCCCCGGCCGTGCACCGGCGGCGCACGATGACCCGCAGCACGTTCGTCATCCTCGACGAGATCCACCACGCCGGCGACTCGCGCACCTGGGGCGACGGGGTCAAGTCTGCCTTCGAGGAGGCCACCCGCCGGCTCATGCTCACCGGCACCCCGTTCCGCTCCGACGAGAACCCGATCCCGTTCGTCGCCTACGAGCGCGGCGAGGACGGGATGCAGCGCTCCCGGGCCGACTCCGTCTACGGGTACGCGGACGCGTTACGCGACCGGGTCGTGCGGCCGGTGCTGTTCATGGCGTACTCGGGCGAGACCCGGTGGCGCACCAACGCGGGGGACGAGCTGGCCGCGCGCCTCGGCGAGCCGATGACCAAGGATCTGGTGGCGCAGGCGTGGCGTACGGCGCTCGACCACCGCGGCGACTGGATGCCGCAGGTGCTGCGGGCCGCCGACGCCCGGCTCTCCCGGCTGCGCGAGCACGGCATTGCCGACGCGGGCGGCCTGGTCATCGCGAGCGACCAGCAGACCGCCCGGGCGTACGCGAAGCTGCTGCACGAGATCACCGGGCGGCCGGCCGTGGTCGTGCTCTCCGACGACGAGGGCGCCTCGGGCCGGATCGCCTCGTTCGCCGCCTCCGAGGATCGGTGGATGGTCGCGGTGCGGATGGTCTCCGAAGGCGTCGACATCCCGCGCCTGGCGGTCGGCGTCTACGCCACCAGCGCCTCGACCCCGCTGTACTTCGCGCAGGCGATCGGCCGCTTCGTGCGGGCCCGGGTGCCGGGCGAGACCGCGACGGTGTTCCTGCCCAGCGTGCCGCACCTGCTCGGGCTGGCCAGCGAGATGGAGGCGCAGCGCGACCACATCCTGGGCGCGCCGAAGCAGAAGGACGGCCTCGACGACGACCTGATGGAGCGGGCGCAGCGCGAGGAGGACGCCTCCGGCGAGCTGGAGAAGCAGTTCGAGGCGCTGTCCTCGATCGCCGAGCTCGACCAGGTCATCTACGACGGCACCTCGTTCGGCACCGGCGCCCGCACGGGCACCGCCGAGGAGGAGGAGTACCTCGGCATTCCCGGCCTGCTCACGCCCGATCAGGTGTCGGTGGTGCTGAACAAGCGGCAGGCCGATCAGATGGCGGCGCAGAAGCGGCAAAGGGCGGCCGAGCCGGCGTCGGTGCCGGCCCAGCGCGATCCGGCGCCCGTGCCGATGACCGCGGGGGAACGGCGCAACAGCCTTCGCCGGCAGCTGAACACGCTGGTGGCGGCCCATCACCACCGCACCAACCTGCCGCACGGCAAGATCCACGCCGAGTTGCGGCGGCTCTGCGGCGGCCCGCCCAGCGCTCAGGCGACCATTGAGCAGTTGGAAGAGCGGATCGCGACAATCCAGACATTGTGAGGTCGTTGTGTCGTCGGTGGCCCGTCAGGCGTTCGAGTGGATCGAGTCGGTGGGGGTGCCGGGCGACGACGGCGGATCGGCCTGGCTCGAGGGCGGCGAGGTCGTCGACTTCCTGTACTCGGGCGCGGCCGGTGTGCTGCTCGGCTGCGCTGAGGCCCGTGCCGCCGGGCTGGACGTCGATGCTCTGGCGGGCCGGGCGCGAGACCGCCTGATCGGGCTGTCGTTGGCCGACGACGGGCTCTTCGACGGGCAGGCCGGGATCGTGGTCGCATTGCGCGCCTGGGGAGACGACGCCGCCGCTCCGGCGGCCGCCGGCCTCGCCGAGCGGATCCTGCGGCGGGACGCCGACCCCGCCCGCTGCACCGACATCATCTCGGGCGACGCGGGCATCCTGCTGGCGCTGCTCGACCCCCTGCAGCCCGAGGCCGTCGCCACGCTCGCCGACGGGCTGGTCGCGCTCGCCGACGACCGGCCGGACGGGCTGCACTGGTGGATGCGCCCCGACTATCCGAACCTGATGCCGGGCTTCTCCCATGGGACGGCCGGCGTCGCGTACGCAATCTTGCGGGCCGGAATCGCACTCGGCCGCACCGACCTCGTGGACGTCGCCGTCCGCGCCGCGGACGGCCTGCTGGCCCTCGGTCACCACCCGGACGGCTGGGCGGTCCCGCTGCTGATCCCGCCCGAGCCCGGCCGGCCGGCGGTGAACTTCGGCTGGTGCCACGGCCCCACGGGCACGCTGCGGCTCTTCGGGCTCCTGGAGCAGGTTGACCCACACCCACGCTGGTTTTCCGGCGCCCAGGCCTGTCTGGGGGCCCTGGGGGCCGCCCGGCTGCCGGCGCGGCTCCACCCGGGCTACTGGGACAACGTGGCCCGCTGCTGCGGCACCGCGGGCGTCGGCCAGGTCCTGCTCGACCGCTACCAGGCCACCGGCGACCCGGCCCTGCTCGCGTTCTCGCGGCGGCTGGCCGACGACGTCCTGGCCCGCACGGTGACGATGCCGCACGGCGTGGCCTGGTCGAACACCGAGCACACCGCCACGCCGCCCGACCTGCCGCCGGAGCCGGGCTTCATGCAGGGGGCCGCCGGGATCGCCGGCTGGCTCGCCCGCCTCGACGCGCCCGGAACCCCGGCGGCCGTGCCGTGGTGTTAAGTCCTCTTGACGTCAAGAGGACTTAACATGATGATGGACGCATGGCGACATCAGTGCTCGACCGCGTGGTGCGGTGGAATCTCGATCTGGACGGCGATCTCTACGGCGACGAGCGGGAGCGGTATCGGTGGTATGAGGGCATCGCCACCGCCTCCCAGCTCCAAGCGATCCTCATCCCCTGGGCGGCGGCGATCGCGGTGTGGCCGCTCGGCGAGGACTCGGTGGTGCCGCTGGCGCTCATGCTGCTCGCGTTCTGGCTCCCCGCCGTGCTCGGCACGGTCTACGTCCGGGCCCGCAAGGTCGAGACCGCTCCGCGCAGCTGGAGCCCCAAGCGGGCTCTGCTGACCGCCCTGGCCGCCCTGCCCTACGGGGTGTTCGTGGCCGGGGCGTTCTACGTCCACAACCCCGACAGCGCGACCTGGATCGGCGCGATCATGGGCGGCGCGCTCGGCGCGGCCATCAGCGTCGTGGCCCTGACCGTCAAGGGCCGGGAGCGGCGACGGCGCGAGGCGCTCGCCAAGGACGACGACTGATGGCGCCACCCTCCGGCCCGGTGCGGGCCGCGGAGGCCGACGGCGCGGCGGGCGCCTGCATCCGGGCGGCCCGCAAGGAGGCCGGTCTCACCCAGCAGGGGCTCTCGGCGGCGGTCGGGGTGAGCCGGCAGACCATCATCGCGATGGAGACCGGCGATTACGCCCCTTCGGTGTACCTGGCCATCAAGATCGCCCGCGCGCTGGGCGTCACCGTGGAAAGCCTCTGGGACGCGTGAAGAGGGACGCCCCACACCTGGGCGTCCCTCTTGCTACGTCTTTGCGGGGGATTTAGTTGGAGTTAGACATCATGTCCGCGCCACGCCAGGTGAACTCCGGGTCCGCCGCGTACTGCACTGCGATCTTCACCAGGTCCTCGGCGTACCGGTTGGCGTGGTGTCCGCAGAACACCAGCTCACCGCCACCAGCCAGGGTCAAACGGAGCTTTCCTGCTGCATTGCAGCGGTCGCACCGTTCATCGGCTGCGGTGCCGGCCAAACTACCCGCCGGCGGCGTGAGAGTCGGGGTCATCGCCTTCCTCCTCTGTTCGAACCGATGAACACGTTCCTCGGCTACTGCTCACATCGTGCAACACCCTGCACCGTTGCAGCCTTCCCACTGTGCCCCAGGGGGACCGGGGTCACACGTGTTCCGGCTAGTGTGCCGTGATCCAAGGGTGCCACGTCAACGATCACTTCTGCACAACGGTCTGACCACCACCCGTCGATGTACGGGTGGTGACCAAACAGACACGCAGTGTTGACTGCTTGATCTAGTCCAGGTAATCCCGAAGAACCTGCGACCGGGACGGGTGACGCAGCTTCGACATCGTCTTGGACTCGATCTGCCGGATCCGCTCGCGGGTGACGCCGTAGACCTGACCGATCTCGTCCAGCGTGCGCGGCTGGCCGTCGGTCAGCCCGAAGCGCAGCCGGACCACGCCGGCCTCGCGCTCGGAGAGCGTCTGGAGCACCTGCTGGAGCTGGTCCTGCAGCAGCGAGAACGAGACCGCGTCGACCGCGACGACCGCCTCGGAGTCCTCGATGAAGTCGCCGAGCTGGCTGTCGCCCTCGTCGCCGATCGTCTGGTCGAGCGAGATGGGCTCCCGGGCGTACTGCTGGATCTCCAGCACCTTCTCCGGGGTGATGTCCATCTCCTTGGCCAGCTCTTCCGGGGTGGGCTCGCGGCCCAGGTCCTGGAGCAGCTCACGCTGTATGCGGCCGAGCTTGTTGATGACCTCGACCATGTGTACCGGGATGCGGATCGTGCGGGCCTGGTCGGCCATGGCGCGGGTGATCGCCTGCCGGATCCACCACGTCGCGTACGTCGAGAACTTGTAGCCCTTGGTGTAGTCGAACTTCTCGACCGCGCGGATCAGGCCGAGGTTGCCTTCCTGGATCAGGTCGAGGAAGGCCATGCCGCGGCCGGTGTAGCGCTTGGCCAGCGACACCACCAGACGCAGGTTGGCCTCGAGCAGGTGGTTCTTCGCCCGCTCGCCGTCGCGGCCGATCCAGCGCAGGTCGCGCTCCATCGTCCGCTCGAGCTTCTCCTCGCCCTCGTCGCCGGCGCGCAGGCGCTCGGCCGCGTACAGCCCGGCCTCGATGCGCTTGGCCAGCTCGACCTCCTGCTCGGCGTTCAGCAGGGGGACCTTGCCGATCTGCTTCAGGTACGCGCGTACGGAGTCGGCGGACGCGGTGAGCTCGGCGTCGCGGCGGGCCTGCTTGAGGGCCTCGGACTCCTCGTCGTCCCACTCGAAGTCGCCGTCGGTGGCCGAGCTCGCGGCGTCGGTCGCGGCGGCCGCGACCATGGCGGCCGGCTCCTCGACGACCACGTCCTCGATCTCGGCGGCCAGCTCCTCGGGATCGATGTCCTCGGCGGCTTCCCCGGGCGCACCCTCCTCGCCCGGAGCGGCGGCCTTGCCGGGCGCGGCCTTCTTGGCGGGAGCGGCGGACTTGGCCGCCTTCTTGGCGGGGGCCGCCTTCTTCGCCGGAGCGGCCTCGGCCTCGGCAGCAGGCGCCGCGGAGGCGCTCTGCTTCGGGGCAGCGGCCTTCTTGGTGGCCGGAGCCGCCTTGGCGGTGGTGGCCTTGGAGGCGGGAGTCGCGGCCCGGGCCGCGGCGACCTTGCGACGGGTGCTCGCCGAGCCGTCGACGACCACGGTGACGCCCGCGTCCACGAGCCCGCGCAAGATCTTCTTGGCCTGAGCCGGGTTCACCTCGGCGGACTCGAGCGTGCGCGCGACCTCGGCCGATGTGAGCTGCCCGCCGGCGCCCTGCGCATGGGCGATCAGGGCCTCGGTGAGAGAACGAACGTCGGCACCGTTCTGGTGGGCTTCTGTCACGAAAGACCTTCCGGAGGCGATGAGTTGCACGGCCATGAGCCCAGCGCAGCGCACGGCGAAGAGGCTGGCCGGTGTTGGTGTGGGGACCCCCGGAACACGGACGATCGGAGCATCTGATGTCCGCGAAGCGGTGGGCAGGGGTGAATTGTAGCGCCGTCCAGCTAGATCCTCCCGCCGCAGCACGCCGCAGGGGGTCGCCGACCTCGCCGGAGACGCTTGGCGCGAGAATGGTATCGGCGGAAAGGGCGAACAAATGAGCGAGTTTCCGGCGGCCGACGAGCTGCTTTCGATCGCCGTGCCGATCGCGCGGGAGGCCGCGGCCACCGCGCGGCGGATGCGGGCCGAGGCGATCACCGATGTGTCGACCAAGAGCACCCTGACGGACGTGGTCACCGAGGCCGACCGGGCGGTGGAACGGCAGGTGGTCGAGGCCCTGCGTGCCGCGCGTCCCGCGGACGGCGTGTTGGGCGAGGAATACGGCGAGTCGTCATCCGGTGCGGTGCGCTGGATCCTCGACCCGATCGACGGAACGGTGAACTACCTGTACGGCATCCCGGCGTACGCGGTGTCGCTGGCCGCCGAGGCGGACGGCATGGTGGTCGCCGGCGTGGTGATCAACGCGGCCACCGGAGACGAGTGGACCGCGACCCGCGGCGGCGGCGCCCGGCGGGCGGGGCGGCGGCTGCGGTGCTCGTCCCGGACCGACCTGTCCCAGGTTCTGCTCGGCACCGGTTTCGGCTACGACGCCAAGCGCCGGGCGCACCAGGGCGCCGTCGTCGCCCAGTTGATCACCCGAGTGCGCGACATCCGGCGCATCGGCGCGGCGTCGCTCGACCTCTGCTCGGTCGGCGAGGGGGTGCTCGACGCGTACTTCGAGAAGGGTCTCAATCCTTGGGATCATGCGGCCGGTGGTCTGGTCGCCACCGAGGCCGGCGCGATCGTCCGCGGCCTCGACGGCGCGCCGCCGAGCCTCGACATGGTGGTCGCGGCCCCGCCCGCGATCTTCGGGCCCCTTCAGGACCTGCTGGTGGAGCTGGATGCCGCCGGAGGAGCTTAGGAGTCGTCGTCCTTCTTCTTGATCGGCTTGATGCACGCGCCCGGCGGCAGCGTCGGCTCGCCGACCTCGACCAGCGACTGGTTGACCTCGGTCGTCGTGGCGAGCTGCCGGAACTGGCTGCCGATCACGATGTCGATGGCGGCGCCCTTGCGCTTGGCGTTGTATTCCATCTTCGACTGGGCCAGGAAGTAGGCCCGCAGCAGCTGGGCACGCCCGACCGCGTCCGGACCGAACCGGATCTCGGCGACGCCCTTGTATTTGGTCTTGCTCTCGGCCGGCTTCTGCACGGTGAAGCGCCGGTTCTTGAATTCGTTGGTGACGCTGTCGGCCAGCCCGGGGGTGTTCGTGCCGTTGAGGATCTTCACGGTGACCTCCGCCGGGTCGTCCGGCAGCGTCACGTCGGCGAGCGGGGAGCCCGCGGGGCAGTCCTCGCCGGTCACTGCGTCGCCCTGCGTGTCGCGGACCAGGGCGGTCACGACGAAGACCACCGCGGCCACGGCGAGCACGCCAACGACGACGAGCGCTCGGACGCGGGCAAAGCTCATGGGGCTGGCTCCAGGATTTGACTAAGGCGGCCGCGGGGGACGCGGTGCCTGTCGAGAGGTTAGCGTCTGTGCGCCAGGCATGCGGAAACAGGGAATCCCTCCGGCGCGCCGACGATGATCCAGAGCGTTTCGCCCCTACTTTGATGTCGCCTCGGTCACATCGGGAACAATGGGCCGCCTGTATGCGTACAACGATGCCGCGACGCAGGTAAGGTTCCGCGCTCGCCGGGGCAGTTTCTACAGGTCAGTCCGAGTGTCAGAAATCGTCCGCCGGAAGCGGGAACCGAAACCTCGTCACAGGCGTTACTAACGCCAAGTGACTCATCGATACAGGAGAGTGAAAACCGATGGCCACCGACTACGACGCCCCGCGTCGCGATGAGGTCGACCTCGGCGAGGACAGCCTCGAGGAGCTCAAGGCCCGTCGCGCCGACTCGCAGTCGGGCTCAGTGGACGTCGACGAGGTCGAGGTGGCGGAAAGCTTCGAGCTGCCCGGCGCCGACCTGGCCGACGAGGAACTGACCGTCAAGGTGCTGCCCATGCAGCAAGACGAGTTCCGCTGCGCCCGCTGCTTCCTCGTTCACCACCGCAGCCAGTTGGCCGCGGAACGGAACGGGGAGCTGATCTGCCGCGAGTGCGCCTGACCGGCGGCTCGCGCGCAGTGCGCCACCCGGCCGCGTTCCCCCGACTGGACCGTGCTGGTTTCAATGGGGGACACGACCGGGCATTCGGCTTCACAGCTGATGCCACGCACCATGGGGAGGACGACCATGAGCCACCCTTCACCTGACGTCGAGCCGGGCGCCGCCACGCCCATCGAGCCCGATGTCGACGGCGACGCCGACCTCGGCAAGACGGTCGCGGCGCTGACCGCCGACGATCTCGAGCCCACCTCCCGGCGGGAACTGCTCGGCCGCCTGGTCGGCGACATCCGCCGGCGGGGGCTGGGCCAGCTGTTCCGTCCCAAGGCCGCGTTGCGCTGGATGGCCGACGTGGTCACGGACGTGGCGCCGCACGTCCCGATCCGCGATCGGGCCATGCTCCACCGCCACTTCCCCGGCCTGGACGACGACGACCTGGCCGAGCGCCTGATCCGCAACGCCGCGCGGTCCACCGCGAGCATCGGCGCGGTCGGCGGCGGCGTGGCCGCCGTCGAGTGGGTCGCCACGCCCACCCTGCTCTCCATGCCGGTGCTGCTGGCGGCCGAGACGGTGGCGGTGGTGGCGATCGAGCTCAAACTGCTGGGCGAGCTGCACGAGGTCTACGGGCGGCCGATCAGCGGCACCCCCAGCCAACGCGCCCTCGCGCTGCTCCAGGCGTGGTCGCAGCAGCGTGGGATCAACCCGTTGCTGCCCGGCGTGGGAGTGGCCACCGTGCTCGGCACGGCCGCCCGCCGCGACCTGCAGAACAGCATCCTGCGCCGCTTCGGCCGCAGCCTGAGCACGTTGGGGCCGCTGCTCACCGGCGCCGCGGTCGCCGGCTATCTCAACCGGCGGGCCACCCGGTCGCTGGGCGAGCGCGTGGGCAAGGACCTGCGCCGTTCTCGGCCGAAGATCATCGAGTCTTCTTGAGCCCACCGCGCTCGACCGCGTCGAGCAGCGCGGTCGCCAGCTCCACCGGGCGCCGCGTGCTGATCACCCAGAAGGGCGTGGGGTCGGCCGGATCGTCGAGCAGCACCTGCACCGCCGGACCGATCCACGGCCGCTGGATGACGAAGGCCATCGGGTGGGCGCCCACGCCGAGCGCCTCCCGCTTGCCGGCGGCGTCGAGCGCGACCACGTCGGCGATCACGGCGAGCGGCAGCCGGGCGTCGTCGACCTGGAGCTCGTCGGCGGTGACGGTCACCCGGATGCGGCCGAACCAGACCAGCAGAGCCGCGGTGGCGGGCAGCAGCACGACGAACGGCAGCCAGGCCGGGAACTCGGGAAAACCGAGCAGGATCTCGAATCCGACGATCAGGTCGACCGCCAGCGCGGCCAGCCAGGCCCACACGGTGAGCCCCAGCCGCTCGGTGTAAGCGGCCGGTGCCGTGCTGCGCGCGGGGGACTCCGGTGTCACCCTGGAAGGGTACGGCGCGCCTCCGAAGCCGGGCACGGCAGGATGGCAGGGTGGGGTGCCCTGCCTTGATGAAGGAAGCTTGCCTTGACCGACGTAGTGATCCCGATCCGCCGGCTCGACCCCGACCTGCCGCTGCCGGCCTACGCCCACCCCGGTGACGCCGGCGCCGACCTGGTCGCCGCCGAGGACACCGAGCTGGCGCCGGGCGGGCGTGCCGCCGTGCGCACCGGCGTCGCGGTGGCGATCCCGGAGGGGTACGTCGGCCTCGTGCATCCCCGCTCCGGCCTGGCGGCCCGGCTGGGTGTGACCGTGCTCAACGCGCCCGGTACGGTCGACGCCGGCTACCGCGGCGAGGTTCTTGTCATCCTGGTGAACCACGACCGGGAGCAGACCGTCAAGATCTCTCGCGGCGACCGCATCGCCCAGCTGGTCGTCCAGCGGGTCGAGCGCGCCGTGTTCCACGTGGTCGACACCCTCGACGACACCGCGCGCGGTGCCGGCGGCACGGGGTCGACCGGTGGGCACCAGTCTTTGACCACGGAAGGTGGCAGTGATGTTCTCCCGTAAGCGCCCCAAGCACGTGCGTGCCACCGATGCGCCGCCGTCGGAGGCGCTCGCGCAGAGCCTTGCGGCCGACAACGACGCCCCGGCGCCCGAGCGCGGCCCCTGGGACTCCAGGCACGCCCCCGAGGGGGTGCAGAGGCTCGACCTGGGCAGCCTGCAGATCCCCGCGATCGAGGGCGTCGAGGTGCGGGTGCAGGCCAACCCGGACGGTGGCGTCGAGCAGGTCGTGCTGGTCGACGGCGACAGCGCGCTCCAGCTGGGGGTGTTCGCCGCTCCGCGTACCGACGGCATCTGGGACGAGGTGCGTGCCGAGATCGCCCAGGCGATGACCGCCGACGGGGTCTCGCCGCGCGAGCTTCAGGGCCCGTACGGCGTCGAGCTCACCGCGCGGGTCAACACCCCGGAAGGGCCGGCCGACGTGCGGTTCGTCGGCGTGGACGGGCCGCGCTGGATGGTGCGGGCGCTCTACCAGGGCGCGGCGGCGGCCGACCCGGGCCGCGAGGGCGCGCTCGGCGAGGTGCTCTCCGGGCTCGTGGTGGTCCGCGACGCCGAAGCCCGCCCGGTCCGCGAGGCGCTGCCCCTGCAACTGCCCAAGGAGATGCACGACGAGGCCGCCGCCGCCCAGGCCCAGGAGCAGCAGGGTCCCAACGGCCACCGCCCGTGATTCGGCCCGCTTGACGGCGTACCGTGGACCACATGTCCACCGATGAGCGCACCGGTCTGCGGAAGTTCTTCGACCGGTTGACCGCCAGCGACTCGGAACTCGATGCGGAGCATCTCCAACGGGAGAGCGCCAAGTGCGGCGCCATGCCGGCCGGCCAGTGCACCCGGGGGCAGGTCGTCTCGGTGTCCGGCCGGTTGCGCACGGTGGCGTACACTCCTCGGACCAACCTGCCGACGCTGGAGGCCGACCTCTACGACGGCAGCGACGTGGTCACGCTCGTCTTCCTGGGCCGCCGGTCGATCGCCGGCATCGAGCCGGGCAGGCAGCTCACCGCGCGTGGCCGAATAGCGATCCGGGACGACCGCAAGGTCATCTACAACCCGTACTACGAGCTGGAGGCGCCCCGGTGACACCCGGCAATGAGCCGCCGCGTCACGCCGCGCAGGAAACCGTGGAGGAACGGATCGCCGAAGAGGTGGTCGAGGAGCTGGACCTCAAGGAAGTTTCCTCAGATGACGAGGAACCATTTCCCTCGATGAGCGAGCAGATCGCCGAGCAGCTCGGCGGCGTCCGCGGCCTCATCGAGTCGAGCCTTCCGGTCCTCGCGTTCGTCCTGCTCAACGTTCTGCTCGGCGACGCCGTCCTCGGCCTCGACAAGCGCACCGCCCTGTATTGGGCGATCGCCGGCTCGGTGATCTCGGCGGTCGGCATCGGCGTCTTCCGCCTGATCCGCAAGCAGCCGGTCCGGCACGCGGTCAACGGCCTGTTCGGCATCGCGATCGGCGCCTTCCTGGCGTGGCGCACCGGCGAGGCCAAAGACTTCTACCTCCCCGGCATCCTGCTGACCTTCGGCCAGGCTGCCGTGCTGCTGCTCTCCGTGGTCGTGCGCAAGCCGATCATCGGGTACGCCTGGGGCATCATGGCCAACAAGGGACACCAGGACTGGTTCGGCAACGCCCGGCTGTTCCGTACGTTCCAATGGCTCACCCTGGTCTGGGTGGTCTCGCTGTCGCTCCGCGCCGGCATCCAGTACTACCTGTGGGCGCTCGGCGAGGCGAACGCGCTCGGCATCGTCCGCATCCTGATCAGCTGGCCGATCTACGCCGCCACGTTCGCCTACACGGCGTGGGCCATCCACCGCGTCACCACCGAGCAGAAAACCCCGGCCCCGGCCTGATCTGCCCTTGTTGCAGCTCAGCCCGCAGCGGGCGGCACCGGGGCCGGGACGGCAGCTAGCGCGCCCGGCTCGGCGGGGGCCTGGGCGGCCGCGTACGGAAAATGGGGTTGAATTTACGGGGTGTTTTCTCGGCCTTCGCTGCCCAGGACGACGGCGCGGATCTGGTCTTCCACCTCGGTGGTGCAGACGAAGATGAGTTCGTCGCCGGCCTCGAGGGGGTCGTCGGCGGTCGGGACCACGACTCGCTTGCCGCGCAGGATGGCCACCAGGGCCGAATCGCGGGGGAGCGGGACGTTGCGGACGGGCTGGCCCTCGTAGGGAGCGTTCCGAGGCAGCGTGATCTCGACGAGGTTCGCCTCGCCCTGGCGGAAGGTCATGAGGCGGACGAGGTCGCCGACCGTTACCGCCTCCTCGACCAGCGCCGCCATCAGGCGGGGCTTGCTGACCGACACGTCGACGCCCCACTGCTCGGTGAAAAGCCACTCGTTCTCGGCGCGGTTGACCCGGGCGACCACCCGCGGCACCGCGAACTCGGTCTTGGCCAGCAGCGAGACGACCAGGTTGGCCTTGTCGTCGCCGGTGGCGGCGACCACGACGTCGCAGCCGGCCACGTCGGCCTCCTCGAGGCTGGACAACTCGCAGGCGTCGGCGAGCACCCACTCGGCCTCGGGCACCCGCTCCGGTCGCAGCTGGCGCGGCTGTCGCTCGATCAGCATGACCCGGTGGCCGTTGCCGATCAGCTCCTGCGCGATCGACCGGCCGACGTTGCCTGCCCCAGCGATGGCGATGCGCATGGTCAATTCCCTTCCCTCAGCGAGCCCGAGCCCGCGGCGATGTCCAGCACATCGCCCACGGTGTCGTCGGTGACCAGCATGAAGATCTGGTCGCCGTCCTGGATGACGGTGGACGGGTTGCCGAGCGTGCCCATCCCGAAACGCATCAGGTAGGCCACCCGGGAGCCGGTGGCATCCTCCAGCGACTTGAGCGGGCGGCCTACCCAGTCGCGGTGCATCGGCACCTCGACGATGGAGACCACGCTGGTCGGATCGCGGAACACCTCGACGGTGCCTTCCGGCACGAGGTGGCGCACCATCCGGTCGGCGGCCCACCGGATCGTCGCCACCGTGGGGATGCCGAGCCGCTCGTACACCTGGGCGCGGCGCGAGTCGTAGATGCGGGCCACGACGCGGGACACGCCGAAGGTCTCGCGGGCCAGCCGGGCCGAGATGATGTTGGAGTTGTCGCCGCTGGAGACCGCGGCGAAGGCGTCGGCCCGCTCGATGCCGGCCGCGCGCATGACGTCGCGGTCGAAGCCGACCCCGGTGACCGTGATGCCGCCGAAGTCCGAGCCCAGGCGGCGGAACGCGTCCGCGTTCTGATCGATGACCGCGACCGAATGGCCTCGGCTCTCCAGGTTGTGCGCGAGCGTGGAGCCGAGCCGGCCACACCCCATGATCACCACATGCACGTGTCGCGCCCTCCCGGATCAATGCTGATATCAGTGAGCGTGCCATGCGCGTCCGGGCGACGGCCGCCGGGGCGGGGTACACGGCCCGTTGACCGCCCGTACCCTTGGCACTCGTGGCAAGTTCGACCTCCCTCGCCAAGCGGCTGCTGCTGGGCAGACCGTTCCGCTCCGACAAGTTGCAGCACACCCTGCTGCCCAAGCGGATCGCCCTGCCCGTTTTCGCCAGCGACGCGCTGTCGAGCGTGGCGTACGCGCCCGATGAGATCCTTCTGACCCTCTCGATCGCGGGCGCCGGCGCCTTCGCGATCTCGCCCTGGATCACCCTCGCCGTCGCGGTCGTGATGATCACCGTGGTGGCCAGCTACCGGCAGAACGTGCACGCCTACCCGTCCGGCGGCGGCGACTACGAGGTGGCCACGGTCAACCTCGGCCCGCGGGCCGGGCTCGGCGTGGCCAGCGCGCTGCTGGTCGACTACATCCTCACCGTGGCCGTGTCGACCTCGTCGGGCGTCGCGGCCCTGGGCGCGGTGTGGCCGCTGGCCAAGAACAACCCGGTCGCCTTCTGCATCGCCGGGATCGTCATCCTCACCGCGCTCAACCTGCGCGGCCTGCGCGAGGCGGGCACGGCCTTCGCCGTGCCGACCTACGCCTTCATCGTCGTCATCGTCTTCGTGATCCTCACCGGCCTGTTCCGCGAGTTCATCCTCGGCGACGACCTGCGCGCCCCCTCGGCCGACCTGGTGATCACGGCGGAGCACGGCCACCTGACCAACTTCGCCTTCGCCTATCTGCTGTTACGCACGTTCTCCTCGGGCTGTGCGGCGCTCACCGGCGTCGAGGCGATATCCAACGGCGTGCCCGCGTTCAAGCCGCCGAAGAGCAAGAACGCGGCGACCACGCTGCTGCTGCTCGGCGTGACCGCGATCATCATGCTGGTCGGCATCGTGGTGCTGTCGCGCATGACACACCTGCAGTTCGTCGAGGACCAGACCACCCAGATCGTCTCGGGGCCGCCCGGATACGACCAGAAACCGGTGGTCGCCCAGCTCGCCGAGACGGTCTTCGGCAACGGCTCGCCGCTGCTCTACGTGGTCAGCGCGGTCACCGCCCTGATCCTGTTCCTGGCCGCGAACACCGCCTTCAACGGCTTCCCGGTGCTCGGCTCGATCCTCGCCCAGGACCGCTACCTGCCGCGCCAGCTGCACACCCGCGGCGACCGGCTGGCCTTCTCCAACGGCATCATCTTCCTGGCCGGCGCCGCGATCGTGCTGGTCTTCGCCTTCCAGGCCGAGACCACCCGGCTCATCCAGCTCTATATCGTGGGCGTGTTCGTCTCGTTCACGCTGTCCCAGGGCGGCATGATCCGGCACTGGAACCGGCTGCTGCGCACCCAGCGAGACCCCGCGCGCCGCCGCCGGATGAAACGCTCCCGGGCGATCAACGCGTTCGGCATGGGCCTGACCGGCGCCGTCCTGATCGTCGTGCTGGTCACGAAGTTCCTGCTCGGCGCGTGGATCGCGATCGCCGCGATGCTGGTCATCTACGTGACCATGCTCGGCATTCGCAAGCACTACACGCGGGTCGCCCAGGAGCTGCAGCCCACCGACGAGCGCTCGGTGCTGCCCAGCCGCAACCACGCGGTCGTGCTGGTCAGCAAGGTGCACATGCCGACGCTGCGTGCCGTTGCCTACGCCCAGGCGACCCGGCCCGACACGCTCACCGCGGTCACGGTCAACGTGGACGACAAGGACACCCGCGCCATCCAGCAGGAGTGGGAGCGCCGGCAGATCCCGGTGCCGCTCACGGTGGTCGACTCGCCCTATCGCGAGATCACCCGCCCGATCATCGACTTCGTCAAGGGCATCCGTCGCGGCTCCCCGCGCGACGTGGTCACGGTCTTCGTGCCCGAATACGTGGTCGGCCGCTGGTGGGAGAATCTGCTGCACAACCAGAGCGCGCTGCGGATCAAGAGCCGGCTGCTGTTCGAGCCGGGCGTGATGGTGACGAGCGTGCCGTGGCAGCTGCGCTCCAGCCAGGATCGCGATCTGGATCGCTTCGACCGGGGCCTGAGCCATGCGCCGCAGCGTGGTCCGCGCGCCCGCCCCGAGCCACCGGCCGAGCCCGCCGAGGACGTGCGCACATGACCGATCCCAGCCTCGATCCCGGCGTCGATCCCAGCCTCGATCTCGTCGAGGGCGACCGGGTGGAGGTCGAGGTGGGCGCGCCCGCGCACGGCGGTCACTGCGTGGCCCGCCTGGACGGCCGCGTGCTGTTCGTCCGGCACGCCCTGCCCGGCGAGCGGGTCACCGCCGAGATCACCGAGCGTCACCGTGGCTACCTGCGCGCCGACGCCGTCGAGATCCATACGCCGTCGCCGGACCGCGTCGAGCCACCGTGCCCCTACGCCCACCCCGGTGGTTGCGGCGGTTGTGACCTTCAGCACGTCGCAAGCGACGCCCAGCTGCGCTGGAAGGCCGACGTGGTCCGGGAACAGCTTCGGCGTTTGGCCGGGCTTGATTTTCCCGTACGGGTGGAAGCACTGTCCCCGGTTCTGGGGTGGCGCAGCCGCGTTCGCTATGCCGTCGACGCCGCGGGCCGTCCCGGCCTGCTGCAACACCGCTCCCACCAGGTCGTCCCCATCGACCGCTGCCGCATCGCCCATCCGGCCATCCAGGAGCTCGACCTGCTCGACCGCGAGTGGCCGGACGTCGACGCGCTGGAGGCGGTGGCCTCGACCGGCGGCGACGTGGCCGCGCTGGCCCGCCCCGCGGGCAGCGGGCCGCTGCCCGTGGACGATCCCACCGATTCCGGCGTCGGGTCCGGCGTGGTGTCCGGCGTTTTGCCTGGCGGGCGGGTCCGGCTTTCGGGCCCTGACGAGGTGGCCGAGGAGGCGATGGGACGGCGCTGGCGCGTACCCCCTGAGGGTTTTTGGCAGGTTCACCCGGCCGCTGCCGACACGCTCGCCGCGACCGTCGTCGACCTTCTCCGGCCCGCCGCCGGCGAGATCTCCTGGGACCTCTACGGCGGAGCCGGCCTGTTCGCCGCGGCCGTCACCGATCGCACGGGCGCCCGGACGACCCTGGTCGAGTCGTCGCCGATCGGCTGCGCCGCCGCCCGCGCCAACCTCGCCGACCTTCCCGCCGTCGAGATCGTCGAGGCTCGCGTGGAGACCGCGCTGCACCGCCGCCGCGTGACCGGCCCGGTCGACCTGGTGGTCCTCGACCCGCCGCGCTCGGGCGCCGGCGCCCACGTGGTGCGGGCGATCGCCGCGGCCCGCCCCCGAGCCGTCGCCTACGTGGCTTGCGACCCGGCCGCGCTGGCTCGCGACGTGGGCACGTTTGGCTCGCTGGGCTGGCGGCTGACCGCCTTGCGCGCCTTCGACTGCTTCCCGATGACCCAGCATGTCGAGTGTGTCGCACTCCTCGAGCCCGCGCCTCAGCCCCTGGTCTGACATACCTGGGTCCGATGTGCCCCGGCCCGTCCTCCGGCATCGTTGTCCGCGACGTCGTTGTTCGCGGAGTCGTTGTTCGCGGAGTCGTTGTCCGCAGCGTCGTTGTCCGCAGCGTCGTTGTCTGCAGCGTCGTTGTTCGGAGGCCAGAGGGGGTGAGGTCTAAGGCTCGGGGTAGCGAGGCAGGCGAAGGCGCCAGGCGAAGAGGGCGTAGCTGCCGCCCGCGCAGACAAGCCAGGTCACGGCGGCGTGCAGGAGGGCCCTCCACAGATAGCCGCTGTCGGCGCCGTCGACGACGTAGGTGCCCAGCTCGCGAGCCGACCAGAAGGGCATCAGGCGGGCCGCCAGGCCGGCGGGGTCGGCCAGCATCTGTACCGCGCAGATGCTCAGCAGGGCCAGCGCGCCTTCCAGCTCCCGGGGGAGGAGGGCCGCGACGAGGCTGCCCAGCGGGGCGGCGATGGCGGCGGTGAGCGTCATCATCAGGCCGGCCGCCAACGGGCGGTCGAGGCGCTGGTCGGCCTCGGCCAGCACCCAGTAACCGGCCGCCAGGACCACGCCGCCGCTGGTGAGGGCGAGGAGCCGGCCACCGATCACGGCGAGGGTGGAGGCGCCGGTCAGGCGCAGGCGAGGGTCGATGCCGCGGGAGGCGTTGACGACGAAGAGGGTGAGGGTGGAGACCGCCCAGCCGATGCCGAGGGTCAGCATGCGCACCGACTGGCCCTCCAGGTCGCGGCGCACCAGATAAAACCACAGCGGAAGGGTGACGACGAGAGCCAGCGCCACGCGCCGGCGCCCGACCTCACGCGCGGACAGGGTCGCTACCACCAGGGCGGTCATCGGGCGGCTCCGAGGTCGTAGACGTGGTTGACGTGTTGCAGGTCGTGCAGCAGGTGGGTGACGACCACGACCGCCTTCCCGGCGTCGCGCCAGGAACGGACCTGCGTCCAGAAGTCCAGGTAGGTGCCCTGGTCGAAGCCCTGGTAGGGCTCGTCCAGCAGGAGCAGGTCGGGGGCGTGCAGCTCGCCGAGGACCAGGTTGAGCTTCTGCCGCGTGCCGCCGGAGAGGTGCTGGGTGAGCTGGCCTCGATCGGGGCGCCAGGCCAGGCGGCCGGCCAGGTGCTCACCGGTGGAGCGAGCCCGCCGGGAGGCCAGGCCGGCCGCCGCGCCGAAGAGAGTGAAGTGCTCCTCGGCGGTGAGCCAGCCGACGGTGCCGCCGTCCTGGGGGACGAAACCGACGCGGCGGGCGCGGTGCACCGTGCCGGCGGTCGGGCGGGTCAGGCCCGCGCAGATGCGCAGCAGGGTGGATTTGCCGCAGCCGTTGGCGCCGACGATCGCGGCCACCTCGCCCGCTCGGACCGTCAGGTCGACGCCGGAGAAGACCGTGCGGCGGCGGTAGCGCTTGCCCACGCCGGTGAGGCGCAGCCGGACGGCGCCGGGGTGCGGGTCGGACGCCGCCGGGTGCGCCGCGGTGTTGAGCTCGGTGAGCAGGTGCCGGGCGTACAGGTACGCGGGGCCGAACAGACTGTCCGGCGCGGTGGCGGACTCGGCGGCCTGCTGGGCGGTCTCCTCGGTGAGCTCTCGCGCCCGGGCTGGCTGGAGGCCGAGCCGCAGCAGCTCGTCCTCGAAGCGGCCGGCCCAGCTGGTGCCCGGTCCGGCCCAGCTGCTGCCCGGTCCGGTCGAGCCGCTGCCCGGTCTGGTCGAGCCGCTGCCTGGTCCGGTCGAGCCGCTGCCCGGTCCGGTCGAGCCGCTGCCCGGTCCGGTCCAGCCGGTTGGGTCGCCGGGGCGGGCTTCGCCGCTCATCGGGGGGCTCCCGCGGCCACCAGCAGGTCGATGCCGTCGCGGAAGCGCTGCCACTCGGCCACCTGGGCGTCGAGGGTGGCCCGGCCGGCGTCGGTGACCGCGTAGTACTTGCGGCGGGGGCCGGATTCGGACGGCTGCCAGCTGGGCTCGGCCAGGCCCTGCTGCTCGAGGCGCAGCAGGGCCGGGTACAGGGTGCCACCGGGCACTTCGGCGACGCCGGCCGCGGCCAGGCGCTGGGCCAGGCCGTAGCCGTAGTCGGGGTGCTCGCGCAGCATCGCCAGCAGGCAGAGGTCGAGGAAGCCGTGCAGCCACGGCCGTGGTGCGTTCACCATGGCTAGGTAGGCTAGCTGCTAACCAGGCAGACTGGCTAGCCGGCGAGCTGGGCCTGGCTGGCGAGCTGGGCCTGGCTGGCGAGTTGGGCTGGCGAGTTGGGCTGGGCTGGCGAGTTGGGCTGGCGAGCTGGGCTGGGCTGGCGAGCTGGGCTTGGGGCGCGTCGGATTCAGCTGGCGCGCTCGGCCGCCTGGATCGCGTTGCGGAAGAGCATGGCGACCGTGGTCGGTCCTACGCCGCCCACCCGGGGAGTGATCGCGCCCGCCACGGCCTCGCAGGACTCGTCCACGTCGGGGAGCAGGCGGCGGCCCTCGTAGCGGACGCCGGCGCCGATGACGACCGCGCCCGGCTTCACGTGCTCGGGCTGGATGATGCCGGGGACGCCGGCCGCGGCGACCAGGATCTCGGCGCGCTGGGTGTAGCGGGGCCAGTCCTTCACGCCGGTGTGCACCACGGTGACGGCGGCGTTGGCGGTGGGGCGCTTCTGGGCCAGGAGCATGGCCAGCGGGCGGCCGAGCGTGGCGCCGCGGCCGAGGATGACCACCTCGCGGCCGGCGACGGGAATCTCGTAGTGGGCCAGCAGGGCCTCGATGCCGGCGGGCGTGCAGGGGAGGGGGCCGGGCATGCCCACGGCCAGGCGGCCCATGTTGAGCGGGTGCATGCCGTCGACGTCCTTGTCGGGGTCGAGGGTCTGCAACGCGGCGTCGTAGTCGAGGTGGGCGGGGATCGGGTACTGGATGAGCACGCCGTGCACGTCCTTGTCGGCGTTGAACTCGTCGATCACCCGCAGCAGGTCGGCCTGGGCGGCCCCGGCCGGCAGGTGGCGATGCGGCGAGGCGAAGCCCAGCTCGGCGGCCTGGCGCTGCTTGATGCGGATGTAGCCGGCGCTGGCGTCGTCGTCGCCGACCAGGATGGTGGCGAGGCTCGGGACGATGCCGCGCTCGCGCAGCTTGGCGGCGCGGGCCGTCACGTCGGCCAGGACGGCCTCGGCGACGGGCGCGCCGGGCAGGAGGCGTGCGGAAGACATGGAGACTCCTCGAGGGCACGGGAACCCAGGCGGTCGATTCCCGTGGCCGGCTCCCCGATGGTCACCCATCCCCGTGCCGCCAGTCGCGCAGAGGTTTCCCAGGATGCCATATCGCCTCGCATGTGAGCGAAGTCACCGATCCCGGTGATGTGGAGGTTGTGTGTAGGACCAGGCTCTGTCCGTTCGCGCGGCGTGCGCCCCCACCCAGCGCCGATAGACTTCGCACCCATGAGCGAAGCCCACCCCGCCTCGACCGGCCTGCTGGCGTCCATCACCTCTCCGGGTGACCTCAAGCGCCTCACTGGAGAGCAGTTGACCCTGCTGGCCGCCGAGATCCGCGACTTCCTGGTGGCCAAGGTGTCCCGCACCGGCGGCCACCTGGGGCCCAACCTGGGCGTCGTGGAGACGACCCTGGCCCTGCACCGGGTCTTCGAGTCCCCGCGGGACAGCCTGCTCTTCGACACCGGCCACCAGGCGTACGTTCACAAGATCGTCACCGGCCGGCAGGACGGCTTCGACCTGCTCCGCCAGCGCGGCGGCCTCTCCGGCTACCCGAGCCGCGCCGAGAGCGAGCACGACTACATCGAGAACTCGCACGCCTCGACCGCCCTGTCCTACGCCGACGGCATGTCGAAGGCGTACGCGCTGCGCGGCGAGGAACGGCACGTGGTGGCCGTGGTCGGCGACGGCGCGCTCACCGGCGGCATGTGCTGGGAGGCGCTCAACAACATCGCCGCCGCGAAGAACCGGCTGGTCATCGTCGTCAACGACAACGGCCGCTCGTACGCGCCGACCATCGGCGGCCTGGCCGACCACCTCTCCACGCTGCGCCTCAACCCGGGCTACGAGCGGGTGCTCGATCTGGTGAAGGACGCGCTCGGCTCGACCCCGGTGGTGGGCAAGCCGGTCTACGAGGTGCTGCACGCGGTCAAGAAGGGCATCAAGGACGCGGTCAGCCCGCAGCCGATGTTCGAGGACCTCGGCATCAAGTACATCGGTCCGGTCGACGGCCACGACATCGTCGCCATGGAATCGGCGCTGCGCCGGGCCAAGGGCTTCAACGCGCCGGTCATCGTGCACGCGGTGACCCGCAAGGGCTACGGCTACCGTCCCGCCGAGCTCGACGAGGCCGACCGCCTGCACGGCCCGGGCAGCGCCTTCGACGTCGAGACCGGCAAGCTGCTCGCCAAGCCGTCGGTGAAGTGGACGCACGTCTTCGCCGAGGAACTGGTGCGGATCGCCGACGAGCGGCTCGACATCGTCGGCATCACCGCGGCCATGGCCGAGCCGACCGGCATCGCCGCGCTCGCCCGCAAGTACCCGGCTCGCGCGTACGACGTGGGCATCGCCGAGCAGCACGCGGCGACCAGCGCGGCCGGCCTGGCCATGGGCGGCCTGCACCCGGTGGTGGCGGTCTACGCCACGTTCCTCAACCGGGCGTTCGACCAGGTGCTGCTTGACGTGGCGATGCACCGGCTGCCGGTGACCTTCGTGCTCGACCGGGCCGGCATCACCGGGCCGGACGGCCCGAGTCACTACGGCATCTGGGACATGAGCGTGTTCGGCGTGGTGCCCGGCCTGCGTATCGCGGCGCCGCGCGACGCGGCCACCCTGCGCGAGGAACTGCGGGAGGCGGTCGCGGTCGACGACGGGCCGACGATCGTACGGTTCCCGACCGGCTCGGTGGCGCCCGAGACCCCCGCCGTGCGCCGTTTCGGGCAGGTCGACGTCCTGCGCGAGGGCGACCGCAAGGACGTGCTGCTGGTGGCCGTGGGCTCATTCGCCGGGATCGGCCTCGAGGTCGCCGACCGGCTCGCCGAGCAGGGCTACGGCGTGACCGTGGTCGACCCGCGCTGGGTGCGTCCGGTGGCGATCGAGCTGATCGGCCTGGCCGGCCAGCACCGCATGGTCGTCACCCTGGAGGACGGCATCCGCGCCGGCGGGGTCGGCGACGCGGTGGCCAGCGCGCTGCGCGACTCGGCGATCGACGTGCCGTTGCGCGACTTCGGCGTGCCCACCGGTTTCCACCCGCACGGCACTCGGGCCGAGATCCTGACCGCGCTGGGCCTCACGGCGCAGGACATCGCGCGTGACGTCACCGAGTGGGTCTCCCGCCTCGAGGACGCGGCCGAGCCGCAGAGAGCCCTCTGACGAACGGGCCTCACAAAGTCGCACGGGAGAAAGCCTAAACAGCCTAAAGGCGCCGGAATGGGACCGCTTCGCGGCGGTTCCGTTATCTAGTCGTTATTTTTGGGCGATGAGCGACACGGTTGTCATCGATCTTGGCCTCGAGCGTGGCGAGCCACCCACCTACGATTCGCCGGGTCGACGGACCACCCCGATCTGGCTTCCGGCCGCGCTGCTCGCGGCGCTCGTGCTGCTGCTGACGGCCGGGTCGGTGGCGCCCGCGAAGTCGCCGCTCTCCACAGTCTTCCGCTTGCAGGTCGGCCCGGCCGACACCTACGCGATGACCGGCGACGGCCAACTGCTCGCGCAGACCTTCGGGCTGCTCACCTCGTACAACCTCGACGACGGGCGGCTGCGCTGGCAGGCCGGGCAGTCCACGCCCGCCTACCGGCTGCGGCTCGCCGACGACATCGTGCTGATGCGGCCGTGGACGACCGGCGCGACCGAGCCGGGCACCACGGCCGTCTCCACATTCACCGGCGGCGCCATGTGGGAGCGGCCCGGCAATGTCGTCAACCTCGCCGGCTCGTCGACGCTGCTCGCCGTCTCGTCGGTGCGCAGCCTCAGCGGCTCCGGCCGCCGGGTGCAAGGCCCGATCGACGCGGTCGACCCGACCACCGGGCGCACCCTGTGGACGGTGCAGGTGCCCTCGACCGCGGTGCTGCTCGGCGTGCCCGGCGTCGGCGACGACGAGTCCCGGATGCTGCTCGTCCACGACGACCGCACGCTCGCGATCCACGACCTCGAGACCGGCAAGGTGCTGGTCAGCCGCAAGGTGCCGGCCGCCGACTACAACCCGGCCAACCCGGTGGTGGCCGGCGGGCGGATCCTGCTGCGGCACCCCGGCGTCGTCGGGGCGGAGATCTCCGCGTACGACCCGGTCACCCTCAAGCAGGTCTGGACCGTGCCGGCCGGCAGCTCGTACCAGATCGAGGCCTGCGGCATCAACGCCTGCCTGAGCGGTGCGGACGGCGTGCGCGCGATCGACCCGTTCACCGGCGACACCCTCTGGGCCCAGCCCACCTGGCACAGCATCACCCAGTACGGGGAGATGTTCGTCGCGTACGGCGACCCGGACGGCACCTCACCGATCGGCGTGATCGACCCGGACACCGGCGCGCAGCAGGTCTCGCTGGAGGGCTGGCGCCCGGTCAACGGCACCGGCGAGGACGGCGGGCTGCTGCTCACGCGGTCCACCGACGGCGGAAGTCGTACCATGGTCGCCGTCGCCCGGCCGGGCGACACCAGACCGCGCCTGCTGGACACCCTGCCCCAGGGCACCGGCGAGTGCCAGGCCGCGCCCGCCCGGCTCGTCTGCCGGACGATGTACGGCGAGCTGGTCGTCTGGGCGTACCGGGAGGGGTAGGAGCGTTGGCGCTGATCGAGCTGGACCTGACCATCCAGCCCGACCCGACGCTCAGATCGCTGCCACCCGCCCACCGTTACCGGATCCCCGGCCTGCTCCTGGTCGCCGTGCTGCTGCTGGCGCTCGGCGGCGCTTCGACCGGCGCTCCCACGCTCTGGCGGCACCTCGGCGCGGTGCCCCCGCCCGGCGGTACCGAGACCCAGTCCCGGCTGGTCGGCGACCGCGTCTACACGATGGCTTCGGCCGGCGCCGAGCGGATCACCACGGCCTGGCAGCTCGACTCGCCGCCGCGCCGGCTGTGGACCGTGCGTTTCCCGGCCCAGGTGACCGGCCCCGACGACGTGGGCTTCGGCGGAGTGGAGGCCCGGCCGGCCGGCGACATGCTGCTGCTCTCCGACGGGCCGGCCACCACCGTCGTCGACGCGGCCACCGGCGGGATCCGCTGGCGCTCCCCGGTCGGCGTCACCCCGCTGGCCGGTGGCCGGATCGGCGTCACACAGACCCAGGTGTTCCGGCCCGGCACCGTCTACGACCAGGATTCGGGCGAGCCCGGCCTGCTCTACTTCTCGTCCACCGGCGAGCCGCACGTCGAGCCGCCGGTGCGCACCGAGATCCGCGGCGTCGACCTGCGCACCGGCGCGACGGTCTGGACCGACGCGGTGGGCGGCTCGGTCAACGTCTTCACCGCGCCTGGCGACGCCGCGACCGTGCTCGTGCTCGCCTCCGACCGGCTCGAGCGGATCGACGGCGACACCGGCGAGGTCGGCCGGACCCTCCGGCTTCCCAAGATCGGTGACAGCGGCCCGGCCGGCGGCTCGCTCGCCGACGGCCTGCTGCTGGTCCGGTACGGCGACTACGCCTTCGACGGGCAGGAGGTCGCCTACGCGCCCGACACGCTCGCCAAGCGCTGGCAGCGGTCCGTCCCCGAAGTGCTGCTCGACCCGCCGGACTGCGCCAACCTGCTCTGCGCCGGGCCGCGTGCCGCGCTCGACGTGCTCGACCCCGCCACCGGCCGGGCCGCCTGGCGGGCGCCGGCCGAGGTCGACCTCGGCGAGCACGACGGGTACGTGCTCGAGAAAGAGCCCGACACCGGCGCGCCGCTGCGCCTGGTCGACCGGGCCACCGGCGCCGCCCGGGTCGACCTGACCGGCTGGGACGCCGGCCTCACCGCCGACCAGAGCCTGCCGCTCGTGCTGCGCCGCAGCCTCGAGGCCGGGAAGAGCGCGTTCGGCGTGGTGCTCGCCGGCAAGGACCAGGTGCAGCTGCTCGGCGCCAGCACCGGCCCCGTCAGCGACTGCACCTCCGACCGGCATTACGTGATGTGCCGCGGGAACGAGGGCCTCGAGGTCTGGGCCTACAGCCCTTGACGGCTGCACAATGGATCCACCCGTGAGTCACCCCATGATCGATCTTGGTGAGGTGCCGGACCGCCGGGCTGCGCCGGCCACGATCCCGGCGAGCCGGCCGCCGGTGCCCTACCGCGCGCTGCTCGGCGCGCTCTCGGTGGTGATGCTCGCGCTGCTCGCGGGCGCGGCCTACCAGGCGCCCCCGCAGCAACCCACGGTGATCCCGGCCCGGCTCGGCGACACCTTCACCCTCGACGGCGACCTGATGTACGTGATCGGCACCGGCGGGGTCGACAGCTTCGACGAGGTGCGCGACCGGGTCATCACCACGTACCGGCTGCCGTCGGTGCACGTGGTCAGCCGCACCACGGTCCCGGTCCCCGGCACGGTCGTCAACGTCCAGCAGGCCGGGAGCACCGTCGTCGTGGGCTATCAGCTCGACGCCACCGGTGGGCAGGCGACCGTCGCGTACCCGGCCGGCGGCGGCCCGATGCTGTGGAAGCGGACCGCGCGTTTCGTCTCCGCCTCCATGGCCGACGGGATCGCCCTGCTCAGCGACGACGACGGCGACGTCGCGATCGACCTGGCGACCGGGCGGGAGCGCTGGCGGGTCGGTCGCCCCGCCGCCGGCTTCCTCGCCGAGAGCGGCGCCGGTCTCGGCTACCCGGACTGGCTGGTCGCGTTCTCCGACGCCCACCTGCGGTCGTGGGACGCGCACACCGGCCTTCCGATCGCCTCGGCCACCGTGCCGAGCGACCACCTCGACGGGATGATCTGGCCGGTCAGCTCGTTCCTGCTGATCAACGCCGGCGCGGGTGGCTTCGAGGGCTATCACCTGCCCGAGCTGCGACGTCTCTGGCACACGCCGGTCGACCTCAGGCAGAGCTGGATGCAGACCGATTGCGGCTCGGTGATCTGCGCCTTCCGCCAGCAGCGCGGCATGAGCGTGCTCGATCCGGCCGATGGTCACCTGCTCTGGGACTCCGACCAATGGGCATACGCGGAGCCGCTGGGTCCCTATCTGCTGGCGACCGACGGCGGGGAGGAGAGGGCTTCCTTGTCGGTGCTCGACCCGCGTACCGGGCGCCTGTTCGGGGATTTCGGCGCCTGGCAGGGGCTCGGCGTGGCCGGCGACACCGGCCTGATCTGGGGCCAGCGCGATGTCCCCGGCAGCTATCAGGTCTTCTACGGACGGCTCGACCCGACCGACCGGTCGGTAGAGGTGCTTGGCCGCGCCGACCGGGTGTCCGGCGGCTGCGAGACGGGCGCCGAGGTGATGGTCTGCCGGCTCGTCGACGCCTCGGTCGCCGTCTGGCGGCTTCGGTAGCCTTCTCTTACGGCCTCTTCACACCGGCTCGGGGAGGCTGGTGCCCTGCGGTTGCTATGGAGGTCGTGCGGTGCGCGTGCTGGTGGTGGAAGACGAGCGGAACCTGTGCGACGCGATCGCCCGGGGACTGCGGCGCAAGGGCATGGCGGTCGACGTGGCGTACGACGGTCTCCAGGGCCACGAGATGGCCTACGTAACCCGCTACGACGTGGTGGTTCTCGACCGTGACCTGCCCGGCAAGCACGGCGACGAGATCTGCGCCGACCTGGTCGCCTCCGGCGCGCTGACCCGGGTGCTGATGCTCACGGCGAGCGGCACGGTCGCCGACCGGGTCGAGGGACTCCAGCTCGGCGCCGACGACTATCTGGCCAAGCCGTTCGCCTTCGAGGAACTGGTGGCCCGGGTGCAGGCGCTCGGCCGGCGCGCGACCCCCGCCGCCCCGCCCGTACTCATGGTCGGCAACCTGATCCTCGACCAGACCCGCCGGGTGGTCACCCGCGGCGGAGTGCCCATCGAGCTCACCAACAAGGAGTTCGGCGTGCTCGAGGAGCTGCTCAAGGCCCGCGGCGGCGTGGTGTCCAGCGAGGAGCTGCTGGAGCGGGTCTGGGACGCGAACACCGACCCGTTCACCACCACGGTGCGGGTCACCATGATGACCTTGCGCAAGAAGGTCGGCGACCCACCGCTGATCGAGACCGTGGTCGGCGCCGGTTACCGCGTGCCCGAACCGGTCGGCCTCTCATGACCGTCTACCTCGGGCGCAGCCGGCGCAAGCTGGAGCTCAGTCTCCGGCCCACGCTGCGGCTGCGGCTCACCCTGCTCAACGGGATCCTGCTGGTCGGCGCGGGCGCGATCCTCGTGCTGCTCGCCTGGCTGCTGGTCGGCGACGCCATGCACCCGGTCGACGCCCTCCAACAGGGCTCGACCGTCACGCTCGCCGACGGCGCCACCCGCGACGCGACCGCTTGGCAGAACACGGTGGTCAATCGGGCCTCCAGCGAGGTGCTGGTCAAGGGTCTGGTGGCACTGCTGGCCATCGGCATCATCGGCATCGCCGGGGCGTATGCCGTGGCCGGGCGCGCGCTGCGGCCGCTGCACGCGGTCACCCAGACCGCCCAGCGCCTCGGCGAGGAGACCCTCGACCAGCGCATCCGCTATTCCGGCGCCGACGACGAAGTGGCCGAGCTGGCCCGCACCTTCGACGCCATGCTCGACCGGCTGGCCGGAGCGTTCGAGTCGCAGAAGAGATTCGTGGCGAATGCGTCGCACGAGCTGCGCACCCCGCTGGCCGTGATGCGCACCGAGATCGACGTGACGCTCAGCGACGACGAGGCCGACGTGGCCGAGTACCGCCGCATGGCCAAGGTCGTGCGCAACGCCTCCGAGCGGGCCAACGGGCTGGTCGACGCGCTGCTGGTGCTGGCCCGGTCCGAGGCGCAGTCCGGCCGGCGGCTGGTGCGGAAGGTGCCGGCCGACCTGGCCACGAGCGTGTACAACGCGCTGTCGGCGGTGAAGGCCGAGGCCGAGCGGCTCAAGCTGGACGTCACCACCGATCTTCAGCCGGCGCCGGTGGTGGGCGACCCGAGCCTGCTCGACCGGCTCGCCGGCAACCTCATCGAGAACGCGATCCGCTACAACCACCTGCTCGGCAAGCTGTGGCTGCGCACCGAGATGGTGAGCGGCCAGGCCCGCCTGATCGTCGGCAACACCGGGTACGAGGTCGAGCCGGCCGACGTGCCGGGGCTGTTCGAGCCGTTCCGCCGGGGCGGCTGGGAGCGCACGGGCTCGCGCGGGTCGGGGCTGGGGCTGTCGATCGTGCGGGCGGTCTGCGACGCGCACGGCGGGACGGTGTCGGCGGTCGCCCAGCCGGGCGGCGGGCTCGAGGTGACGGTGTCGCTGCCGACGGCCGACGCGACGCCGGTGGTGGCGGCATCGGCCGCGGTACCGCGCGGCAAGAACGTCGGCCTCGCGACCTGAGCCCGCGTCGAGCGGGCGGACAGCTTCGTCGCGGGACGCGTCAGGCGGCGCGGGCGGACAGCTTCGCCGCGTGGTGCGTCAGGCGGCGAGGGTGTGTTCGCCGGCCGCGGCCTCGCGGCGGACCGTGCGCCAGCGGGACGCGCTGATGCCCAGCTCGGCGGCGATCTCGGCCTCGGTCAGGGACGGGCGCTCGGCCTTGATGCGGTTGGCAAGGGCGACCGTCTCGGCGGGGGAGCGGCGCTCCTTCTTCTCGGGCTTCGCAACGCTCTGCGACTTCCCGGCGCCGCGGGCGGCTGGGACCGCTCGGCTCGTGGCCGCTCGGGAGGCGGCGGTGCCGCGCTGGGCCGGGACGGCGCGGCCCGAGGTGGCGGGCTGGCGCTGCTGGCGGGTCACGGCCGGGGTGAAGGCAGGGATTCCGCCGCGGTCCTGGGAGAGGGCGGCGGCGATCTCGGCGCGGGTGCGATGGTCCATCGCGGCGCGGGCGTTCTGCCCGGCGGCGACCGGGGTTGGGACCAGGCTCGGGATCGTGGTCTCGGGGACAGCCTCGGGCCGGGGCGAGACCGGTGCGGCGGCGGGCGAGTCGGCACTTGCGCCTGCGAGCCGGTCGGCTCCTGCGTCTGCAGGCCGGGCGGCTCGTGCGTCGGCTCTTGCGGCGGCGGGGGCGGCGCTCTCGTCCTCCAGGGACGAGATGCGGCCGCCCAGCTCGACCAGGCAGATGCTGGCTACCACGATCAGGCCGTCGACCGACAGGGGCAGCAGGTAGGGCGAGGCGCCCGTCTCGCCGTAGCGGGCGGCCACGCCCGCCATGTGCCAGTAGGAGACCCAGGCGGCGATGCCCGCGATCGTCGCGGTGGCGAGCAGGCGGGTCGCGGCGAGCCAGCGGCGGTGCACCGGGACGCGGGAGATCAGCTCGACGGTGAGGAGCAGGGCGAGCGGTGGCCAGGCGGCGATGGCCTGGCTGATCGGGTTGTCCAGCGCGTGCAGGACGTTGGCGACCACCGAGGCGGCCACCCCGAGGAACAGGGTGGCGCGAACCGCCCACCGGACGCGACGCAGGTGCTGCAGGACCACCACCGGGACAACTCCTCAGTCAGTCGGCAAGACCGACCCATCCTGACCGGTGCGGGTTACACGAACGCTCCCGGCGCGGAACCGTGTCCGGTCCGTGCCGGGAGCGTTGCGATCATGTGATCGAGTCGCGCGGCGTGTCGGCTTGACTGCCTCAGCTCTTCTTTTCGATCTGGGCCCGGAGCTTGGGGAACTCGGCCTTGGCCTTGGCGACCGACTTGTCGTACCAGATGAGCATGCCGACGCTGCCGTTGTCGGCCCAGCTGCAGATCGCCATGTCGGAGCCGCCGGCCTCGGAGGAGCCGCACTTCGCGGAGCCGCCCAGGGTGCCGGTCGGCGCCGACGAGATGCTGGAGACCTTGAGGCCGCCGATGCCGAGGCTGGAGATCATCTGGTCGAGCGTCTCGGCCGGGTCGTCGACCGGGGCCTGCGCCGCGGCGACGACCACGATGTCGGATTTCGCGGGCGTGCCGTAGAGCGCGCCGATCGAGCCGGTCGCGCCGGGGAACTGGCCCAGCGCCGACTCGAGCGAGTTGGCCATGCCGGCGAACTGCTCGTCGTCGAGCTTGGGGCGGCCACCCAGCGTCTTCGGCGCCGCGATCGTGGTCTTGGTGGCCTTCTGCGCCGGCTCGGTGGTCTCGCCCTGGGTGGGCGTCGGGTCGGCCGGCTCGGTCGTGGCGACCGGGTCGGCGCCGGTGGTCTTGTCGTCGTTGTTCTTCGCGATCAGCGCGATCGCCGTGCCGCCGCCGACGCAGAGCACCAGCACGATGCCGACGATCGTCAGGATGATCGGCAGCGTCTTCGACTTCTTGGGCGGGGTCGGCGGCGGGAAGCCCGGCTGGCCGAAGCCCTGCTGCGCGTAGTCGGTCTGCGCGTACGGCTGCTGGCCGTACTCGGGCTGCCCGTACTGAGGCTGGGGCTGTCCGTATTCGGGCTGCCCGTACTGGGGCTGGCCCGACTGGGGCTGGCCGTAGGTTCCCGGCTGCTGGCCGTAGGAGGGCTGGCCGTACGCGGGCTGACCCGAGGACGGCGGCTGGCCGTACTGCGGCTGCTGGCCGTAGTCGGGCTGGCCCGACGACGGGTACGCCTGCGTGGGCGGCACGTCCGGGTTGGGCTGGGCAGGGTACTGCTGGCCCTGATACGGCTGCCCGCCATAGGGCTGGCCGGAAGAAGGCTGGCCGGAAGAAGGCTGACCGTTATAGGGCGGGCCGGAGTACGGCGGCTGCGACATCAGGGCTCCATCGATCGGCTATACCACCCCAGGAGCCTATCCGTCGCCGCCAAACGGAGTCGCCCCCCACCCGGGGCAGCACGCCCCGTCCGACCGGACAAAACCCCCTGGAGTGCGACAACGCCCCGCACCAGGTGGGTGCGGGGCGTCGTCGATCCGACTACGTTGCGAAGATCACGCGGGGAGGCCACCCACGCCCTTCGGCAGGAACCGCCGGCCGGTCACCCGCTCGGCGACCCCGCTGCGGTCCAGGTACGGGGTCACGCCGCCGAGGTGGAACGGCCAGCCCGCGCCGAGCACCATGCACAGGTCGATGTCCTGCGCCTCGGCGACCACACCCTCGTCCAGCATGATCCGGATCTCCTCGGCCAGCGCGGCCAGCGCGTTCTCGCGTACCTCATCGGCGGACAACGGCGCGGGGCCGCCGGCAGCGAGCTTGACCACCTCGGGGTTGATCTCGTCGTCGTCCATGAGCGGCAGGCCGGCGTCGACGATCCGCTTGAGGGTGGGGCTGTCGGCGAAGCGCTCGGGGAACGCCCGGTGCAGCGTCTCGCCGACGTGGTAGGCGACCGCCGGGCCGACCAGCTGCAGCAGCGCGATCGGGCGCATCGGCAGGCCCAGTGGGTCGAACGTGGTGTCGACGACCTCGAGCGGGGTGCCGGCGTCGATGGCCTTGAAGACCTCGCTGGTGAAGCGTGTGAGCACCCGGTTGACCACGAACGCCGGGGCGTCCTTGACCAGCACCGACGACTTCTTCAGCTCCTTGCCGACGGCGAACGCGGTGGCCAGCGTCGCGTCGTCGGTCTTCTCGCCCTTGATGATCTCGAGCAGCGGCAGGACCGCGACCGGGTTGAAGAAGTGGAAGCCCACGACCCGCTCAGGGTGCTCGAGGTCGGCGGCCATCTCGGTCACCGACAGCGAGCTGGTGTTGGTGGCCAGGATCGCCTCGGGGGAGACGATCTTCTCGAGCTCGGCCCAGATCTGCTTCTTGAGGTCGAGGTTCTCGAAGACGGCCTCGATCACGAAGTCGGCGTCGGCGAAGACGGACTTGTCGACCGAGCCCGACACCAGGCCGCGCAGTTTGGCGGCGGTGCCCTCGTCCATCCGGCCCTTGCCGACCGTCTTCTCGATCTGGCCCAGCACGTAGCCCACGCCCTTGTCGACCCGGGACTGGTCGAGGTCGGTCAGCACGACCGGCACCTGCAGGCGGCGGGCGAACAGGAGCGCGAGCTGGGACGCCATCAGCCCGGCGCCGATGATGCCGACCTTGGTGACCTTGCGGGCCAGCGACTTGTCGGGCACGCCGACCGGCCGCTTCGCCCGGCGCTGCACCAGGTCGAAGGCGTACAGCGAAGCACGCGCCTCGTCGCCCATGATCAGCTCGGCGAGGGCCTCGGTCTCGGCCGCGGCGCCGTCCTCGAAGGTCGCGTCCTTGGCCAGGGCGAGCAGTTCGAGCGCCTTGTTCGCGGACGGGACGGCGCCGTGCAGCCGCTGGTCGAGCTGCTGCTTGGCGAAGAACAGCACCCCGTCCCACATGTCTTTGTCGACCTCGGGGCGCTCGACCGTGACAACGCCGTTCACCACGCCGGCGGCCCACTCCAGCGAGCGCTCGAGGAAGTCGGCCGGCTCGAAGAGCGCGTCGGCGACGCCCAGTTCGGCCGCCTGCTTCGGGCGCAGGACCTTCTGGGTGAGCGGGTTCTGCAGGATGACCTGGGCCGCGCCCGGCGCGCCGATCAGGTTGGGCAGCAGCTGGCTGCCGCCCCAGCCCGGGACCAGGCCGATCGCGACCTCGGGCAGGCCGAGGGCCGCCGCGCCGCCGGAGACGGTGCGGTAGTGGCAATGCAGCGCCACCTCGAGCCCGCCACCGAGCGCCGCGCCGTTGATGAAGGCGAAAGTCGGAATTGTCGAATTCTTCAGCCGGGCGAAAACCCGATGCCCCAGCTCGCCGAGCTCAACTGCCTGCGCCTTGTCTGAAATGTACGGAATGCCGGTGATGTCAGCGCCGACGCAGAAAATGTATGGCTTACCGGTCAAGGCGATGAACGCCGGGTCGGCCGCCGAGGCGGCGGTGATCGCCGCATCCAGGGACGCAAGCCCACCGGGCCCGAAGCTGTTCGGCTTCATGTAGTCGAGCCCGTTGTCCAGCGTGATCACCGCGGCCTTCCTGGCCAGCCCCGGCACCTGGACAAACCGGACGAGAGCCTTCGTCACGACCTCATTCGGGTGCTCGATGGTCACTTTGCCGCGCCTTCCCAGTTCGGGTTCTCCCAGATCACGGTGCCGCCCATGCCGATGCCGATGCACATGGCGGTGAGGCCGTAGCGGACCTCGGGGTGCTCGGCGAACTCCCGAGCCAGCTGCGTCATCAGCCGCACGCCCGAGGAGGCGAGCGGGTGACCGATCGCGATCGCGCCGCCCCACGGGTTGACCCGAGGGTCGTCCTCGGCGATGCCGTAGTGGTCGAGGAACGCGAGCACCTGCACCGCGAACGCCTCGTTCAGCTCGAACAGGCCGATGTCGTCGATCGTCAGGCCGCCCTTCCGGAGCGCCTTTTCGGTCGACGGGATCGGTCCGTAGCCCATGATCTCCGGCTCCACGCCGACAAATCCGAACGAAACGAGCCGCATGGCCACCGGCAGCCCCAGTGAGCGAGCGCTGGCCTCATCGGCCAGCAGCGCCGCCGTGGCGCCGTCGTTGAGGCCGGCGGCGTTGCCCGCGGTAACCCGCCCATGCGGCCGGAACGGCGTCTTCAGCGTCGCAAGCTTCTCGAGCGAAGTCTCCCGGGGCGCCTCATCGACGGTCGCGAGCCCCCAGCCCTCCTCGGCGCTGCGAACGGCCACCGACACCAGATCGGGCTGCAGCTTGCCGTCCGCGTACGCCTTGGCGGTCTTGATCTGCGAATGGAGCCCGTACCGGTCGACCCGCTCCTTGGTGATCTCCGGAAGGCGATCGTGCAGGTTCTCGGCCGTCGAGCCCATCACCAGCGCCGACGGGTCGACCAGCTTCTCGGCCAGAATGCGCGGGTTGGGGTCGACGCCCTCGCCCATCGGGTGCCGGCCCATGTGCTCGACGCCGCCCGCGATCGCGAAGTCGTAGGCGCCCATCGCGATGCCGCCGGCCACGTTGGTCACGGCGGTCATCGCGCCCGCGCACATGCGGTCGATGGCGTAGCCCGGCACGGTCTTGGGCAGCCCCGACAGCAGCGCCGCCGTGCGCCCGATGGTGAGCCCTTGATCGCCGATCTGGGTGGTGGCCGCGATCGCGACCTCGTCCACCCGCTCGGGCGGAAGCTGAGGATTGCGCCGCATCAGCTCGCGAATGCAGCGAATGACCAGGTCATCGGCGCGGGTCTCGGCATACATGCCGCCCGCCTTGCCGAACGGTGTGCGGACGCCGTCGACGAAGACGACCTCACGTACTTCACGGGGCACAGGAGCCTCCTCGAGCGCAATTTTGAGGCAATGCTACTCACCGGTAACTAAGGCGTGCCACCGCCCCGCAGATATGTCACAGGTGGGTTACCAAAACCATGCGGACCGTCGCTTGGTGCGACGGTCCGCGAGGATCAGGCTGCTGGCGGGGGGTCGGGCAGTACTTCGGCCAACTGCACCGCGAGCAGCGTGACCTGCCAGTTGCGGGCTCCGAAGCCGCGCAGGGTGTCGGAGACGGTCTGCGCGCTCACCTCGTCGGGTGGTGACCAGGCGAGGCGGCGGATGTAGTCCGGACTTATCAGGTTTTCGGGGGGTAGGCGGTTGGCCTCGGCGGTGGTGACGACGACCCCTCGGCAGCGGGCCAGACGCGCGGCGGCGATCGGGTCGCGCTCGGCCCAGCGGTGGGGCGGCGGCGGGCCGTCCATCGGCTGGTTGATCGGCAGCGCGTCGTCGGGCAGCGCCCGGGCCTCGTCGAGCGCGTCGAGCCAGACCCGGGCCAGACGGCGGACCGAGCGGCCGCCGAAACCGGGTATGCCGAGCAGCGTGCGCTCTTCCTTGGGATCCGATTCGGCGGCCGCGACGATCGCCGAATCGGGCAGTACGCGACCGGGCGCCGAGTCGCGGCGGGCCGCCACGCCGTCCCGGGCGTACCAGAGCGCCCGCACTCGAGATTGAGCGCGCGCTCCCCGTACCCGATGAATGCCGGACGTGCGACGCCACGGATCGGGCCGCAGCCGCGGCGGCCGGTCGGCCGACGCGACGAGCGCGGCGAACTCCTCGGCGGCCCAGGCCGACTTCCCCTGGCGATCCAGCTCGGCGGCGAGATGGTCGCGCAGGTCGGTCAGCAGTTCCACGTCGAGAGCCGCGTAGGTCAGCCACGACTCCGGCAGCGGGCGGGTGGACCAGTCCGCGGCGGAATGGTGCTTCTCGAGGGAGAACCCGAGAAGCTGCTCGGTGAGCGCGGCGAGGCCGACGCGCTCGAAGCCGGCCAGACGCGCGGCCAGCTCGGTGTCGAACAGGCGGCGCGGCTTCATGCCCACTTCGGCCAGGCACGCGAGGTCCTGGCTGGCGGCGTGCAGTACCCACTCGCTCTCGGCCAGGGCGGCGTCGAGCGTGCGCAGGTCGTCGAGGGGCAGTGGGTCGATCAGGACCGTCCCGGCGCCGGCGCGGCGCAGCTGCACCAGGTACGCCCGCTGGGTGTAGCGGTAGCCGGAGGCGCGCTCGGCGTCCACGGCGACCGGCCCGGAGCCGGCCGCCATCTTGGCCACGATCTCGGCCAGCTCGGTCGCGGACTCGACCGGTCGGGGGGTGCCCTCGCGGGGGGCGGTCAGCGGGACGGCGGCGGGCAGGGGGTCGGGACCGCCAGACGTCGGGTCGGGCGGCTCGGGGAGCGGTCGTCCGTCCCCTGCCGGCTCTGGCTCGTCCCGACGGCGCAGGGGTGCTTCGTCGGTCACTCCGTAACCGTACGGGTGCACCACCCCACCGATGTGCAGCCGGGTCCCGGCGCGTCGGTTCTCGATCTAAAGCCGACTCATCCGAAAAGGCTTCTCGTCCGTATAACCTCTCGCAGCGCCGAGACTCGGGAGGCCGTGCCGGATGACCACGACGTACGACCCGTTCATCCCTGCCGACGGCACCGACCAGCGCCGATACGACGGGCGCCGGCGCGCCGAGGAGCGGGGAGGCGGGCCTGCGTGGGAGCCGGAGCCCCGCTGGGAGCCGCAATATCAGCAGCAACAGCAGTACACAGAGCCGGAACCCGTACGGGAGCGCTGGGAAGCTGAGTCAGCACCCGAGCGCTGGGAAGCCGGGCAGCAACGCTGGGAGCCGGAGCCGCCGCAGCATCCGCGGTCGTGGCAGAGCAGCGGGCTGACCGGGTCGTTCCCGGTGGCGGCCGAGCCCGAGCCTTCCTCCCGCCGCGGCCGGGCCCGGGTGAAACCGCTGCTGATGGGCCTGGTGGCGGTCCTGGTGGTGGTGGCGGGCTGGCAGGCGTACCGGATCGAGAGCATGAACAGCGACAACGCCTCGCTGCACTCGGTGCTCGCGACCGAGAAGAACCGGACCGACCGGCTGGAGAAGCAGCTGGCCGGGGTCTTCGACCCCGAGGCGGTGTCGTCGAAGGTGTTGCCGAGCGTCTTCCGGGTACGCGCCGGCGAGTTCACCGGCACCGCGTTCTCGGTCGGCACGAAGGCGGCGAACGGGCAGTCGAACCTGTTCACCAACTACCACGTCGTCGCCGACGTGTGGACCGGTGGCGGCAAGGCGGTGACGCTCGAGCGCGGCAGCACGAAGATCAGCGCCACCATCGTGAAGGTCAGCAAGGGCAAGGACCTGGCACTGCTGCGCGCCAACCAGGAGATCGCGGGCCTGGGCACGGCGACCGCCCAGGTCAAGCCCGGCCAGCAGGTGGTTGTGGTGGGCGCGCCGCTCGGCCTCGACGACACGGTCACCACCGGCGTGATCAGCGCCTATCGACCGGACGACCCGGACGGCCCGACGATCCAGTTCGACGCGCCGATCAACCCCGGCAACTCGGGCGGCCCGGTGGTGAATGCGAACAACCAGGTGGTGGGGCTCGCGACCGCGAAGGCGAAGGACGCCGAGGGCATCGGCCTGGCCATCCCGGTGAAGACCGCCTGCGACACGTTCGCCGTCTGCTGAGCCCTCCGCTGGTCGGCCCGGCTCTGGTCGGCCCGGCTCTGGTCGGCCCGGCTCTGGTCGGCCCGGCTCTGGTCGGCCCGGCTCTGGTTCGGCCCGGCTCTGGTTCGGCCCGGCTCTGGTTCGGCCCGGCTCTGGTTCGGCCCGGCTAGCCGACGCGGTGGCGGTCGTTCAGGGCGGTCACCCCGGGCGGCGGCAAGCCCGCGGTCGAGGCGAGCATCGCGCACCAGCCGAGCAGGTGGGCGGCCGTGTCGGTGGAGGTCGGCGTCCAGGAGGCGCGCACCTCGAGGTCGGCCGTGGGCGCCGGCCCGGCCAGCTCGCCGAAGCGGGTCGACGCGGTCTGCGTGATCGTGCCGCCGATCGCCGTGTACGACGCGGCGTGCTGCTCGAGCGCGTCGGTCAGCCAGGTCCACGCCACCGCGGGCAGCAGCGGGTCGCCGGCCATGTCGGGCTCCAGCTCGGCGGTGACCAGGGTGACCAGCCGCAGATCGCCGTGCCAGGCCTCGTGCCCGGCCGGGTCGTGCAGCAGGATCAGCCGGCCGCTGGCGACCTCGTCGCCGCTGCGCAGCACGGTCGCGCTCAACGCGTACGAGAACGGCGCCAGCCGTTGCGGCGCCGGAATCTCTTCGAGGAGGATCTCGGGTCTCGGCCCGGCCGCCCGCAGCCCGTCCACGGCGCGAGCGAACGCGTCAGGGGCAGCGGAGGGGGTCGCCATGCCGGAAGCCTATGCCGATCCCCGGTGTCCGTCGTCGATCGCCGCGCCGAACGTCCGTGCCTTCGCGGGTGATCGCCTGGTAATCGATGAGATGGCGGCACATGGCACGATTGCGCGGTGACTCTCGACGATTCGCCGTTGGTGCGGGCGTGCCGCGGCCAGGACGTGCCGCATACCCCGGTCTGGTTCATGCGGCAGGCCGGGCGCTCGCTGCCCGAGTACCGCAAGATCCGCGAGGGCATCGGCATGCTGGAGTCCTGCCGCCGACCGGATCTGGTCACCGAGATCACCCTGCAGCCGGTCCGCCGGCACAACGTGGACGCGGCGGTCCTGTACAGCGACATCGTGGTGCCGATCGCGGCGGCCGGCGTCGATCTGGACATCGTGGCCGGCACCGGCCCGGTGGTCGCCGAGCCGATCCGCACCGAGAAAGACCTCGCCCGGCTGCGGCCGATCACCGCCGACGACGTCGCGTTCGTGGCCGAGTCGGTGCGGCTGCTCGTCGGCGAGCTCGGCAAGACCCCGCTCATCGGGTTCGCGGGCGCGCCGTTCACGCTGGCCAGCTACCTCATCGAGGGCGGTCCGTCGAGGACATACACCAGGACCAAGGCGATGATGTACGGCGAGCCGGGGCTCTGGCACGCCCTGCTGACCCGCCTCTCCGGCATCACGCTGGCGTTTCTGCGCACGCAGATCGAGGCGGGTGTCAGCGCTGTCCAGCTGTTCGACTCGTGGGCCGGCGCGCTCTCCGAGGCCGACTACCGCGAGTTCGTGATGCCGCACTCGCGCGAGGTGCTGGCCGGTCTGGCTAACGAGGACGTGCCGCGGATCCACTTTGGTGTGGGAACCTCCGTGCTGCTGCGCGCAATGGGCGAGGCCGGCGCCGACGTGGTCGGTGTCGACTGGCGTACGCCGCTGGACAGCGCCACGAAGCTGATCGGGCCGGGCCGTTCGGTGCAGGGCAACCTCGATCCCGCCGTGCTGTTCGCGCCGTGGGAGGTCGTCGAGCGGGAGGCTCGCCGGGTGCTCGACGAGGGCCGCGCCGCCCCCGGTCACGTCTTCAACCTCGGCCACGGCGTGCTGCCCGAGACCGAGCCCGAGGTGCTGACCCGCCTCGTCGAGCTGGTGCACACCGCGTCTGCGCGCTGACCCGTCCCGGGCCCGGCGCGTCTTGGGCCCGGCCCGTCTTGGGGCGGGCTCACACCCACCGACCCCGGTGGTGGCCCCGGGTGGTGGCCTGGGATGGTGGATGACGTGCGGAAGCGGGTTGCGGTCATCGGCGGCGGCATCGCCGGCCTGGCCGCCGCGGTGCGGCTGAGAGATCTCACGCCGGCGGCGACCGACATCATCGTGTACGAGCAGAGCGGCGTCCTCGGCGGGAAGCTGCGCACCGGCGAGCTGGGCGGCCTGCCGGTCGAGCGCGGCGCCGAGTCGTTCCTGACCTCCTCGCCGGACGGCGGCGAGTCGGCGGCCGTGGCGCTCGCGAAACGTCTCGACCTCGGTCCGTCGCTGGTGCACCCGGCCACCGTGCCGGCGGCGCTGTCGATCGGGGGCCACCTCACGCCGATCCCGGGCGGCACGCTGATGGGCGTCCCGGCCGATCCGTCGTCGCTGGGCGGCGTCGCCGGCGCGTCCGGGCACGACATCGACGAGGGCCATCCGTTGCTGGCCGAGGGCGCCGACATCGCGGTGGGCGCGCTGGTCCGCTCGCGGTACGGCGCCGCGATCGTCGACCGGCTGGTCGACCCGTTGCTCGGCGGCGTCTACGCGGGCCGGGCCGACGGCCTGTCGCTCGAGGCGACCGCGCCGCAGCTGGCCGCCGCCGCCCGGGTGGAGCACACCCTGGGCGCGGCCGTCCGTGCCGCTCAGCGCGCGCGGGCCAAGACCGCGGGGCGGCCGGTCTTCTCGGCGGTCGAGGGCGGCATGACCCGGCTGGTGGCCGCGGCGGCCGCGGCGGGCGGGGCGCGGATCAGTCTCGGTCTTCCGGTACGCGACATCTCCCGCACCGCGCACGGCTGGCGGCTGCTGCTCGGGCCCGCGCCCGCTCCGCAGACCGACGACGTCGACGCAGTGGTGCTCGCGGTTCCGGCCCGGCCGGCCTCGCGGCTGCTCGCGGGGATCTCGGCCGAGGCCGCCGAGGCCGTCGGCGTGCTCGACTACGCGAGCGTCGCGCTGGTCGGGCTGGCGCTGCCGCCGGGGACGCCGTTGCCCGAGCTGTCCGGGTTCCTGGTGCCGCCGAGCGAGGGGACGCTGGTCAAGGCGGCGACGTTCGTCACCCGCAAGTGGCCGCACCTCTCCCGGGACGCCGGGCCGGTCGTGGTGCGGGCCTCGCTGGGGCGCTTCGGTGAGCAGGAACGGCTGCAGTTCGACGACGGGGTGCTGCTCGACCGGGCCCGGCGCGAGCTGGGAGAGCTGATCGGCGAGGAGTTGCCGCCGCCGGCCGCGTCCTGGATCCAGCGGTGGGGCGGCGGGCTGCCGCAGTACGCGCCGGGGCACCGCGACCGGGTGGCGTTCGCGCGGGGCGAGCTGCCGCCGGGGCTGGCGCTGGCCGGGGCCGCCTTCGACGGGGTCGGCATTCCGGCGTGCATCGCGAGCGGCGAGCGGGCGGCCGAAGACGTGAGCAAGGCGTTGGCCGCATGAGGGGCCTCAGCGGGGATAGCGCCGCCGAAGACGTGAGCAAGACCTTGGAGGGTTGATGAGCGAGCAGACGAACGCGGCCAGGATCAACGAGCTGAACGCGTCCATCCGGTACACGATGTGGTCGGTGTTCCGGGCCGCGACGCCGCTGCCGGCCCTTCGTGATGAGCTGTCCGGCGAGGTCGACGGCCTCTTCGAGCAGCTGGCCGCCCATCCAACCGCCCCACCCGCCGCCCAAGAGCGGACTGAAGGCTGCCAGGAGGTGACGATCCGCGGCACGTACGACGTGTCGGGGCTGCGCGCCGACGCCGACGTGATGATCTGGTGGCATTCCGGGTCGCCGGACGCGCTGCAGGACGCGTACGGGCTGTTCCGGCGCACCGCGCTCGGGCGCCACCTCGCACCGGTCTGGTCGCAGATGGCGCTGCACCGGCCGGCCGAGTTCAACAAGAGCCACCTGCCGGCGTTCCTGGCCGGGGAAGAGCCGCGGTCGTACCTGTGCGTGTACCCGTTCGTCCGCTCCTACGAGTGGTACCTGCTGCCCGACGACGAGCGGCGGTTCATGCTGGCCGAGCACGGCAAGATGGCCCGCGGCTACCCGGACGTCCGGGCGAACACGGTGGCGTCGTTCGCGCTGGGCGACTACGAGTGGATGCTCGCCTTCGAGGCCGACGAGCTGCACCGGATCGTCGACCTGATGCGCGACCTGCGGGCCGCGACGGCACGGCGGCACGTGCGCGAGGAGGTTCCGTTCTACACGGGCCGCCGCCGCTCGGTCAGCGAACTGGTTGCGGCGCTGCCGTAGGGTCCTGGCCGGTCAGCAAGGCCTTTCGCATGGGAATGTGCGGAATGCCGTCCTCGACGAACTCTGGGCCGGTCTGTTCGTAGCCGAACTTGGCGTAAAAATTCTTGAGGTGCGCCTGGGCGTCCAGCACGCTCGGGCGATCACCGATGACCTTCAGCGCCTCGGCGACCAGCGTGCCGGCCAGCCCGCTGCCGCGGGCGTCCGGCGCGGTGACCACACGACCGATGCGCGGAACCTCACCGTCGTCCAAAATACGCAGGTACGCCCGGATTGCACCGGCCCGTTCGATCCAGATATGCCGGGTTCCTGGCTCGGCGTCCCGTCCGTCGGGATCGAGGTAGACGCAGTTCTGCTCGACCACGAAGACCTCGCTGCGGAGCCGGAGAATCGCGTACAGCGTGGGGGCGTCGAGGTCGGCGAACGAGGCGTGACACAGGTCGTATCGGGCTTCCGGAGACATGTGGCAGATCGTATTGCGGCGCGGCGTCACCCGTATCGTGGCCGCCCGTTGTACGGATGTAAGCCCGAGCTGTGGAGGTCTTCATGATCAAGAAGAGCCGGCTGTTCGGCAACAAGACCCGGGTGACCTTCTGCCTGCCCGCCGACGCCCCGCCGGGGCAGGTCAGCGTGGTGGGCACGTTCAACGGCTGGAAGCCCGGCGAGCACGAGCTCAAGCTGCGCCGGGACGGGACGCGGACGGTCAGCGTGCCGCTTCCGCCCGGCAACCACGCGTTCCGGTACCTGGCCACCGACGGGGTGTGGCTGGACGACGACCACGCCGATGTGGTGGGGCCGGACGGAAGCGAACTGCGCCTGTAGCCGCTTCTGGTGAGCCCTGATTCCGGCCCGTGAGGGCCGGTGGCCGCGCGCGGCCGTATCCGTCATGAGAGGGTCGCGCGGCACCTGCGCGTGTCTCGCCCTTCGGGCGTGGTGGCGGTGCTTCCGCTGCTCGGCGTGGTTCTGCTTTGCGCGTACGAATCATGGTTTTGGGGTTTTTGGGTCTGTTGACCGCAAGCGAACCGGAAAAGCTCTCATTTATGGTTAATCTGGCGACATGACCATGTACGAGACCTCGGACCTGCACAAGCGTGTCGCGCGGTACGAGGCGGCGGTTGATGAGCTGCGGGCGGCCCACCAGGACATCCGGACCGTGCTGCTCGATCAGGTGCTGTACGAGCGGTGGCAGCAGATCGGGGCCGAGCTCGGGTTCGCCGTGGCGGCCGGGACCGCTCAGGCCGGCGCGCAGCAGCAGGATCTCGGCGCGATGAATCAGCAAATTCCGCAGATGTCGGAATCCTGGGCCGGATAGGACCTCCGTCGTGCGTCACCTCCGCTGCCACCGGGGTGACGCCGGCGGAGCCACGGCGGCTAGGTTTGCTGCATGGCTGTCGACACCCAGTACGAGGACCTGCTGCGACGGGTTCTTACCACCGGAACTCCGAAGACCGACCGCACGGGCACCGGGACGGTGAGCCTGTTCGGCGAGCGGCTGCGCTACGACCTGTCGGAGACGTTTCCGCTGATCACGACGAAGCGGGTGCATTTCAAGTCGATCGCGGTCGAGCTGCTGTGGTTCCTGCGCGGCGACAGCAACGTGGGCTGGCTGCGCGACCAGGGTGTCACTATCTGGGATGAATGGGCCGACCCATCCGGTGAGCTCGGGCCGGTCTACGGGGTGCAGTGGCGGTCCTGGTCCACCCCCGACGGCGGGCATGTCGATCAGATCGCCGGCGTGCTCGAGACGCTGCGCAAAGACCCCGACTCGCGGCGGATGATCGTGTCGGCGTGGAACGTCGCGGAGCTGCCGTCGATGGCGCTGGCGCCGTGTCACGCGATGTTCCAGTTCTATGTGGCCGACGGGAAGCTGTCGTGCCAGCTCTATCAGCGTTCGGCCGACCTCTTCCTGGGGGTGCCGTTCAACATCGCCTCGTACGCGCTGCTGACCCGCATGGTGGCGCAGCAGGCGGGGCTGGCGCCGGGCGACTTCATCTGGGTCGGCGGGGATTGCCACATCTACAACAACCACGTCTCGCAAGTGTCGGAACAGCTGACGCGGCCGGCATTCGAGTTCCCCGCACTGGAGATCGCGGCGGCCTCGTCGCTCTTCGACTACGCCTTTGACGACTTCACGCTGGTGAACTATCAGCACCACCCGGCTCTGCGGGCGCCGGTGGCGGTGTGACCGTGCACATGATCTGGGCGGAGGCCCGGGATCGGGTGATCGGGGCCGCCGGCCGGATTCCTTGGAAGCTGCCGGGGGAGCAGGCCATGTTCAAGGAGCGGACCATGGGCGGGACGGTGGTCATGGGGCGGGCGACGTGGGAATCGTTGCCTGCCGCCGTCCGGCCTCTGCCGGGGCGGCGGAACGTGGTGCTGACTCGTGCTGCCGCTTTTGACGCGCCGGGCGCCGTGGTTGTGCGGTCGGTCGACGAGGCCCCGCTCGCCGAGGACGTCTGGATCATGGGCGGGGCGGCGGTCTACGAGGCGTTTCTGCCGAAAGCCGAGCACATTTTGCGTACGCGCATCGATCTTGACGTTGCCGGAGATACGCGGGCGCCGGTGCTGGACGACTCCTGGGTTGTCACGGATTCGTCGGGCTGGCAAACGGCTCCGAACGGGCTGAAGTACGTCGTGGAGGACCTGGCGCGCGTCTGATGCTGTCGGCACGGTGGTTGCTGTCGGCACGGTGGTTGCTGTCGGCGCCGTGGTTGGGCGACGCCGACCTTGCCCGATTTTTCTGGATTTATTATGCCTTCGGCTCCAGATGGATCGACAGGCTGTTCACGCAGTGGCGAGTGTTCTTGTCGGTGAAGTGCTCGCCGCGGAACACGTGGCCGAGGTGCGAGTCGCACCGCGCGCAGCGGATCTCGACGCGGACCATGCCGTGGGCGCGATCTTCGATCTCCTTGACCGCCCCGGGGATGGCGTCGTCGAAGGACGGCCAGCCGCAGTGCGAGTCGAACTTGTAGTCACTGGGGTACAGCGCGGCGCCGCAGGCGCGACACTCGTACGTACCCTCGGTTTTGGTGTCGACGTACTCGCCGGACCAGGGCGCCTCGGTCCCGGCCTGGCGGAGAACCCGGAACTCCTCCGGGCTGAGGCGGACCCGCCACTCGTCCTCGGTGGCGGGCAGGGTGGTGTCGTTTGTTGCCATGCTCCAAAGGTACGTCGATGTGTCCCGACGCACGCCGAGTGCGGCCGTTGCCATCGCCACACCCGTTGGGCCGTGCATGGAAGATGCATCGCCCGCGACTTTCCGTCCCACCTGCCGGCAGGCTCTCGGCCGCGGCCTCTACCTCGGCGGGGTCGTGGCCGTGGTCGTCGTGGCCGCCGCCGCGGTCGTGGCGCCGCCGGGGTGGGTGTGGCCGATGCTGGCCTTCGGGCCGCCGGCGGCCGGGGGGCTGCTGGGCATGATGGCCGGGCGCTGCACCGGCACCGAGATCAGCGCGGGCGGGATCCGTACGCTGTCGGTCTTCGCCAATGACCTGGCGCCGTGGCACCGGGTGGTGGATCTGCGGGCCGAGCGGCGGGGCGGCCGGACGGTGGTGTCGGTCTATCTGGACTCCGGGGCGAGTGTCCAGCTCCAGGCTCCGTACGACGGTGGTCTGTTCGCCGCCGACCCTCGTTTCGAAGTAAAGATGTTCGCTTTGTCCCATATATGGCGAAGTAACCGTTTCGGTGGTCTTCCGGGATGATGACCCGCCGAGCGGCGTTAGCGGGTAAATCGGGCAATTGACGCTAAGCTCCCGTTCGGACCTGGAAATACCGCAACAGAACGGGATAACTCCTCATGAGTGCAACTCGCCGGATTCTGGCCGCCGGACTGCCCGCGGCCGCCGCCCTCGTCTTCGCCGCCTCACCGGCAATGGCGATGGGCGACCACGCCGCCCGCCCGGCCGCCACCGCCTCGGCGTGCCCTGCGGGCGCGCGCGACAACTGCGATTACGGCGCCACCGGCGCCGGCGGATACGGCAACGCCGGCGCGGGGACTCCGGGCGGCGGAGCCCCCGGCGGCGCGGCTCCGGGTGGCGCAGCTCCGGGTGGCGAGGCTCCGGGGGGCGCGGCGACGCCGGCCCACACCCGCGGCCAGGGCGGCTACAACACGCCGACGACGCCGGCCACGACCGTGCCGACCAGCCCGTCCGCGCACGTCGACACCGTGCCACCGACCGCGGCCACCCCGAGCACGACGGTTCAGGCCGCCACGCCGACGCCGAGCCAGAGCACGGGCGGCGGGGTCAGCGCGGGGCACGCCCTGCCGGTGACCGGCGCTCCGATGGGCGCGATCATCTCGTTCGGCGCGCTGATGGTGGCCGCCGGAGCCGCCTCGGTCTGGTACACGCGGCGTCGTCGCAGCGTCTGATCTTGGCTTCTCGGTTTCGCGGGCCGCCCGGCAACACGCCGGGCGGCCCGTTCCTTTCCGCGGCTTCCGTGCGCGGCTTCCGTGCGCGGCTTCCGTGCGCGGCTTCCTTTTCGTGGCTCCGGCCGCGCTTGGCCGGCTGCGTTTTGCCCGGCTTGCCGGGCGGATCTTCCGGGCCGGGCGGCATAGGGTCGGTGCATGCCGAAAGCCGCAGCGGAAGAGCATGAGATCGCCGGCCACACCGTCCGGCTGAGCAGCCCCGACAAGGTCGTCTTTCCCGGCCGGGGCTTCACGAAGCGCGACGTCTTCGAGTACTACCTGGCCGTCGGCGACGGCATCCTGCGCGCCCTGCGCGACCGGCCCACCACGCTGCAGCGCTTCCCCGACGGCATCGAGGGCGAGGCGTTCTACCAGAAGCGCATCCCCACCCGCGGCGTGCCGCCCTGGATCCAGACTGCGAAGATCACCTTCCCGAGCGGCCGGGGCGCCGACGAGCTCTGCCCGGCCGACCTCGCGCACGTCGCCTGGGCCGCGCAGATGGGCACCATCGTCTTCCACCCGTGGCCGGTGCGGGCCTCGGCCCCCGACAACCCCGACGAGCTGCGCATCGACCTCGACCCGCATGAGGGGACCGGCTTCGCCGAGGTGGTGGCCACCGCCGGCGTGATCCGCGAGGTGCTCGCCGACCTGGGCTGGGTCGGCTATCCCAAGACTTCCGGCGGCCGCGGCGTGCACGTCTACATCCGGATAGCGCCGCAGTGGTCGTTCGTGCAGGTGCGGCGGGCGGCGATCGCGTTGGCCCGCGAGGTCGAGCGGCGCGCTCCCGATCGGATCACCACGGCCTGGTGGAAGGAGGAGCGCGGCGAGAAGGTCTTCCTCGACTTCAACCAGATGGCCCGTGACCGCACGATCGCCTGCGCGTACTCGCTGCGGGCCAACGGCCGGGCCACCGCGTCGGCGCCCGTCACCTGGGACGAGCTTCCTTCCGTCGAGCCGGACGATTTCGATCTCCGGACCCTGCCGGCCCGGTTTGCGAAGATCGGCGACCCGCACGCCGGGATCGACGACGTGGCGCACGACATCACGCCGCTGCTGGAGTGGTCCGAGCGCGACGAGCGCAACGGGCAGGGCGACATGCCCTATCCGCCCGACCACCCGAAGATGCCGGGCGAGCCGCCGCGCGTGCAGCCGAGCAAGATGAACAAGGCGAACTGGCCCAAGGAGGACGCCTAGAGCGTCAGCTTCATGCCCTCGTGGGAGGCGGTGAAGCCCAGCGACTCGTAGAACCGATGCGCGTCGGTGCGTCGCTTGTCGGTCGTGAGCTGCACGACCCGGCAGTTCTTCTCGCGGGCGCGCTCTATCGCGTACGCCATCAGACGGCGCCCTATGCCGCCGCCGCGACGGTCGGTCGTGACCCGGACCGCCTCGATGGTCATCCGCCACCCGCCGCCGCGGCTCAGCCCCGGCGTGAACGTGAGCTGGCAGGTCGCGACGATCTCGCCGCCCCCCTCGCCCGCCGCGCCTGCCTCGGCCACGATCAGCTCGTTGCCTGGGTCGGCGTCGATCGCCTCGAACGCGGCCCAGGTCGCCGCGTCGACCTCCTCGGGGACGACGCCGAAGCCGCGAGCCCGGCTGATGTCGTCGTCGGCGAGCAATTCCAGGATGGCGGGCACGTCCGACCGCCCGGCCGAGCGGAACTTCAACTCTTCCGGCCTCCCCTCGACGTGCGCCTCTGGGGCACGATGGTCGCCATGCACGTCCTGCTCACGCCCTTCCGGAGGGTCTATCGCGCGGTCGTCTGGCTGGCGAACTCACCGCGGACCCTGATCCTTGCCTACGCCCTGCTGATCATCGTTTGCAGCTCGGCGTACCACTACTTCGAGAAGAGCGCCTCGTACGGCGACTCGCTCTGGTGGGCGATCGTGACCGCCTCCACCGTCGGGTACGGCGACATCTCCCCCTCGACCTGGGAGGGCCGGGTGCTCGCCGGGATCCTCATCTCGGTCATGGTGCTCCTCGTCATCCCGCTGATCACCGCTCATTTCGCGAGCAAGCTGATCGTGGACGCCGACGCCTTCCGCCACGAGGAACAGGAGGAGCTCAAGCACAACCTGCGACGCGTACGAGTGCTGCTCGAGGCCCTCGCCGAGCGGGAGGGTGTCACTTTGCCGGACACCGCAGTCCCTCCTGCGGCACCTGGAGATCGATGAGGTAGTCGTCGACCGCCTTCACGATGCAGGGGGTGCTCGGGTACGCCGTGTGGCCCTCGCCCTGCCAGGTGAGCACGTGACCGACGCCCAGCATTTTCGCCAGGTCGGCGGTGTTCTCGTACGGCGTGGCGGGGTCGCCGGTCGTGCCGACCACGACGATCGGCGGGGCGCCGGTGGCCGGGCCGGCCGGGTACGGGTCGCGCTCGCCGGGCCACACGCTGCACGACAGCATGCCGACCGCGAGCGACGCGCCGAACAGCGGGTACTTCGCGCGCCATTCGCCCTGAAGCTTGCGGATCTCGGCGACGCTCGGCACGTCCTTGGTGTCGGCGCAGTTCACCGCGAGGTTGGCGTCGAAGAGGTTGCTGTAGGTGCCGTCGGGTTTGCGCTCGGCGTACTGGTCGGCGAGGTTGAAGATCCCCTTGGGGTTGCCCTCCTTGAGCGCGGACACGGCGCCGGCGAGCGCCGTCCAGCCCGACTCGTTGTAGAGCGACGAGATCACCGCCAGGAAGATCCAGCCGGAGGTCGCCTTGCGGCCGTCGGTGTAGGGCACCGGGTTCTTGTCGGCCGCGGCCATCGCGTCGGTGACCGCCTTGCGCGCGTCGGGCGCGATCGGGCACTTGGCCGGCGTCTGCTTGCACCAGGCGGAGAAGTTGGTGAAGGCGCGCTCGAAGCCCTTGGCCTGCGACTCGGAGCCCTGGACGTAGGTCTGCTCGGGGTCGATCGCGCCGTCGAGCACCAACGCCCGGATGTTGGTCGGCGACTGCTGGGCGTAGGTCGCGCCGAGCAGCGTGCCGTAGGAGAACCCGAGGTAGGTCAGCTTCTCGTCGCCGACGGCGGTGCGGATCGCATCCATGTCCTTGGCGGCCTGATTGGTGGAGAAGTTGACCAGCTGGCCGCCGTACTTCCGGCCGCAGCCGTCCACGATCTTCTTGGTCAGCGCGACGTAGCTGTCGAACTGGGCCTGGCCGGCTGGGTCGGGCGGCGCCCCGAAGTTCGCGTCCTGGTCGGCGTCGCTGATGCACTTGACCGGGTCGGAGCGGCCGACGCCGCGAGGGTCGAAGCCGAGGATGTCGAACCGGTCGGTGATCGCGGTGGGCAGGCCGCCGAGCGCCTCACCGTAGGAGAGGTAGACCGCGGTGTCGACGCCCGAGCCGCCCGGGCCGCCGGGGTTGATCAGCAGCGAGCCGATCCGGTTCTTCTGCGTCTTGGAACGGATGCGGATCACGGAGATGCCGTACGTCTGGCCGCTGTTCGAGCTGTTCCAGTCGCGAGGGACGTCGACGGTGGCGCAGTCGTAGGTCATTCCGGCGGCGCCGCGGCCGACCAGTTGCTCGGGAACGTCGGAGCAGTCGCTCCAGTCGGCAGTGCCGCCGCCGAGCGGCGCGCTCGAGCCGTTGCCCTCCGGGGTGGGCTCGTTCGACCCGTCCGGGGCGAAGGTGGGCACGGTGCAGCCCGAGACGGCGAGAACCGTCGCGAACAGAAGTCCGGCGACCAGACGGAGGCGACGCGGCACGATCACGGCCTTTCCACGGCAACGCTTGCTGGACCGAGGCTAGCCGGTCGGTCTGACAAGAACCTTCAGCGGCTGGTGAGCACCTCGGCCAGGTTGAACTGGACCGGGCGCTCGAGCTGCTCGTACGTGCAGGAGTGGGGGTCGCGGTCGGTTCGCCAGCGCTCGAACTGCGCGGTGTGCCGGAAGCGGATGCCCTCCATGTAGTCGTAACGCACCTCGACCACGCGCTCGGGGCGCAGCGGCGTGAACGACAGATCCTTGCCGTTGTTCCAGCGGCTGTACTCGTTCTTGCGCGGGGTGCGCTCGCCCTGCTCGTGGGCCGCCCAGTCCCACGGGTGCCCCTCGAAGCTGGTGACCAGGGGCTGGAGCTCGCGGAACAGTTCCTCGCGGACGGCGACGGGGAAGGCGCCGATCACGCCGACCGACACCAGCACGTCGCGCTCGTCGTAGAGGCCAAGCAGCAGGGAGCCGATCCTGTCCTCGGCGGACTTGTGCACGCGGTAGCCGGCGACGACGCAATCCGCCGTACGCTTATGTTTGATCTTGGTCATCACCCGTTTGTCGGGCTGATAGGTCAGGTCGCGGCTCTTCGCGATCAACCCGTCGAGGCCGGCGCCCTCGAATTCCGCGAACCACCGCTGCGCGGTGGGAAGATCGTCGGTGGCCGGTGTGATGTGCACCGGTGGCTGCGCATTCTTGAGTACGTCTTCCAGCCGTGCCCGCCGCTCGGCGAAGGGGCGCTCGGTCAGATCTTCGTCGCCGATCGCCAGCAGGTCGAACGCCACGAAACTGGCCGGGGTCTGCTCGGAGAGCAGCTTGACCCGGCTCGCCGCGGGATGGATGCGCTGCTGGAGCGCCTCGAAGTCGAGCGTGTTACGCGCGGTGTCGGCCACGATCACCTCGCCGTCGATCACCGCCCGCTCGGGGAAGTTTTCCAGGATGGCCCGGACGACCTCGGGGAAGTACCGGGTCATCGGCTTCTCGTTGCGACTGCCGATCTCGACCTCGTCGCCGTCGCGGAAGATGATCGAGCGGAAGCCGTCCCACTTCGGCTCGTACACCTGGCCGGGCGGAATCTCGGCGACGGGCTTGGCGAGCATCGGCTTGACCGGCGGGCTGATCGGCAGATCCATGCCACCCAGTCTGCCGCTTGAGCCGCCATCCGGAAGCCCCGTTTTCCGGCCTTTACTCTCCCCCAGGGGGAGACCACACACTCGTCGCATGACCACGCAACACCTCGAGACCCTCGCGATCGGTGAGTTCGGCCGCCTGGCCGGCCTACGAGGCCGTCTCCAGCCACGTGGCGGCCAACGGGCTCGTGCCGTGCGGGCCCGAGCGCGAGATCTACCTCAACCGCTGGGACCGGGTCTCCGGGACCGATCCGTTCGTACACGTCGCACAGCCGATCGAGGAGTGAACGTCATGGACTACACGCGACAGACCAGGTACTCCGACCCGCGGGCGCACGCGGCGCTGTTCGACCCGCTGCCCGCCGACCCCGACGCCATCGGGGAGGTGATCCGCAATCTCGTCTCCCACTACCGTGCGTCCGGCATCGCTTTCCCGCCCGACCGGCTGGCCGAGATCGACAGTCGCTGGGCCGACCGGCTGATCGACGCCGACCGTCGGCGCTTCGACACCCCGCTCGCCGAGCCGCGCGCCCCCGAGCAACGCATCGTCGGCTGCTGCCGAGATTTCACGCTGCTCACCGTGTCGGCGCTGCGGCACAAGGGCATTCCGGCGCGCAGCCGCATCGGCTTCACCGACTATCTCAGCCCCACCTGGCACCACGACCACGTCGTCGCGGAGTACTGGGACGGCGGCCGCTGGATCGCCACCGACACTCAGATGGACATCGCCGACCTGCGTCTCGGCCCGGGCGGGTTGCGCACGGCGGCTCAGGTCTGGTCGGCCCACCGGCGCGGCGAGATCGACGTCGAGACGTTCGGCGTCGACCCGGGCGTCGACGATCTCCGCGGGGCCTGGTTCGTCCGCAACTACCTCATCTACGAGCTGGCCCACCGCCGCGGCGACGAGCTGCTGCTGTGGGACCTCTGGGGAGACGCGACCCGCGGGCTGCTCGGCGACCCGTCCCTGATCGACGAGGTGGCCGACCTGCTCCAGGCCGCCGACGCCGGCGACAAGGCGGCCGAGCACAAGCTGGCCGACCACTACGCCACCAACCCGCGGCTGCGCCCGGGCAGGTACGTGAAGTGCGCGTCCCCAGCCGCCGCCGACGTGGTCACGGCCGACCTCCAGCGCGATGCTGCCTGACCAGCGGCTATCTGACCAAGAGCTCCAGCAGTCGCTCCAGCTCGGCGGCCGGGTCGGCGGCCAGGCCCATGTGGACCGGGCCGGCACGCAAGATGGTGCTGCGCGGGGCGACCAGCCAGCGGAAACGCTCGCCCGGCTTCATGTCGACAGCCGCGCCGGCGCCATTGCAGGTCGCCTCCCACGAGGTCAGTGCGGCGGTGATCGCAGCGACGTCGGCCTGCGGGTCGAGGCAGCGCAGCCGTTCCTCGTGCAGGTGCGTGCGGGCGGCCAGGAAGTCGAGGCGCTGGCAGTAGAGAACCACGCCGACGTTGATCAGCTCACCGCGTTCGATCCGAGGGACGGCCTGGATGATGGCGTACTCGTACGGGATTCTCATGGCAGCCACGCCTCCGGCTGAGCGGCCCGCCGGGTCAGATGGGTCAGGTAGGCGTCGCGGTCGCCGTCGTCGAGCCACTCGTCCGGGACCAGCTCCAGCACCTCGGCGAGCAGTTCCGGGGTCAGGCGCTCGGCCAGGGCGGGACCCTCCGTGGCCAGGGCGGTGGCGTATGGCTTGAGCACGTGGTCGTCCCATTTGTAGGGCCGGTGCACCACGCTCTCGGCGCGCGGCCAGTTGTGGTGGAAGTAGAGGGTGGCGCCGTGGTCGATCAACCAGAGGGCGTTGTGCCACATCAGGAGGTTCGGATTGCGCCAGCTGCGGTCGACGTTCTCGACGAACGCGTCGAAGGCGACGACCCGGGAGGCCAGGGCCGGTTCGACCGGGTGGGCGTTCGGGTCGTATCCGAGCGAGCCCGGCAGGAAGTCCATGCCGAGGTTGGCGCCGGCGCTCGCCTTGATGAGCTCCTGCACCTCCTCGTCGGGCTCAGCCCGCGCGACGACCGGGTCGAGGTGCACGACGGCGAGCTCGGGCACCGGCAGCCCGAGGCGTCGTCCCAGCTCTCCCGAGACCACCTCGGCGACCAGCGCCTTGGGCCCCTGCCCCGCCCCGCGAAACTTCACCACGTAGGTACCGAGATCGTCGGCCTCGACGACCCCGGGCAGCGACCCACCCTCACGAAGGGGCGTGACATACCGCAGAGCATTGACCTGACGAAACACGCCGCCAACCCTAACTGCCCCTGATCAACGAGAGGCCCGGCCCCCGCAACCGACAGTGAATCCACCCAGCTCTTCGGCCCGCCGGCTCTTCGGCCGCCAGCTCTCCCCGCCAGGCTGTTGGCGGCTGGGTCTTCACCCGGGCCGCGAGGGCGCCGACGAGTTTTGCGGGGAACGGCTGGGCCGCGGGTGGATGCCCGCGGCCCAGGGACGGAGTGACAGGAATTGAGGTGATCGGTCAGACGGTGTCGGGGCCCTGGCGGCGTAGCTCGTCGACCTTTGTCATGGCCTGGCGCAGGTCGGAGAGCCACTCCTCGGTGTGCTGGCCGACCAGCTTTACGCACCAGGCGAGGGCCTCGGAGCGGGAGCGGGCCACGCCGGCGTCCACCAGGGTGTCCAGGATCTGGCGCTCCGGCTGGCGCAGGCGGGTCATCACCGGGGCTGCCAGGTGGGTGAACAGCTCGTTGGTGTCGCCGCAGCGTAGGCCCCAGGCGACCTTTCGCTGGTAGCGATGTTCGATCTGGCGGGCCACCCGGATGCGGTCGTCGCGGGTGTCTTCGCGGAACTGGTTGATGCGGCCTGCCTGGGCCGACGCGCGGTCGGCGTCGGTGGAGTCGGGGCCCAGGTCGGGCTCGGGCACGCGGGCCCAAATGATGATCTCGTCGCGGTCGACGACCACCTCGGGGCGTTCGGTGAACCAACCGTCGGGGATGGCGCCGGTTACCCAGGCGGCGGCGTCATCGGCGTTGGGGGGCTCTACTCGGCCTCCCGGTGGAGTGGGACGAAAGCGCATTCCAACCTCCCCATACGAACGTGATTACAGGATTACACCGTTACAGCGGTTGCTGCCATCACGTTCGCTGGGGGCGGAAACACGCGGGTGGAAAGACGCGGGCGGGGAGGCCGGCGGGCGGAGTTGGTCAGTCGTGCTTCGCCATCTGGGCGTCGCGGAGGGCGGCGTGCATCTCCCACGGTGGCTGCGGGAGGACGTGGCCGGTCTCGAGGAGGGACTTGAGGTTGGCGAAGACGGCCGGCCAGCCGTGGGAGATGGCCTGGACTGCCTCGTCGTCGGCGAGGTTCTCGTGGGTCACGGTGAGGCGGACTATCTCGTGGTAGGGCTCTATGTCGAAGGTGACCGTCGAAGGGGCGCCGGCCGAGCCGGCGGGGTCCTCGAAGGTGATGACCAGGCGCTTCGGGGGCATGGCCTCCAGGACCTCCCCTACGACATCCGCGATGCCGGAGTCGTCGGTGCGGACGTGCTTCCACGGTGAGCCGGGCTGCCAGTCCGAGACGTTGCTGTGGCCCCAGTAACTCGCCGTGAGGTTGGCGTCGGTCAGGGCCTCCCAGACTCGCTCGGGAGTGCTCTGGATGTAGGTGACGTAGACGTACGCGGGCTTCTCGGTCATGTCTCGCTCCTCCGCGTTCTGCTTGATGGCGGCCAGCGCGCGCAGCCTCGGCTCCTCGAAGGGGGCCAGCCACCGCTGCTGGATGTCGTAGATCGGGACCGGGTTGAGGTAGTGCAGCTTCTCCCGGCCGCGACGGACCGTGCTGATCAGGTTGGCCTCTTCGAGGACGGACAGGTGCTGCGTCGCCGACTGGCGGGCTATGTCGAAGGGGCCGCAGAGCTGGCCCAGCGTCTGGCCGTCCTGTCTTCGCAGGCTGTCGAGCAGCCGTCGCCGGGAAGGGTCGGCGAGTGCCTTGAACACCTTGTCCATGTCGCTGCTCACGAACCCATTATGCAGGCAGACACCTGCATAACGTCAAGTGAGCACACGAAAAAAGGGCGACCGCCGAAGCGGTCGCCCTTTTTGAGCCGGGATCAGGCGATCTGCTGCCACCAGCCGTCGACGGCGGGCGGGTTGTCGACGTCGACGCGCTCGCCGGGGCGGGGGATGGCCAGCCGTACGTCGCGGGCCTTGGCCTCGGCCCACGCGCGGTTGGCCGGCTCGGGCCACTCGTGCAGGGCCAGGTTGAACGTCGCCCAGTGCACGGGGATCATCAGGCCACCCTGGACGTCGACGTGCGTGGCGACGCCGTCCTCGGGGATCATGTGGATGTCGGGCCAGGCGTCGCCGTACGCGCCGACCTGGATCAGCGTGACGTCGAAAGGGCCGTGCTCGCGGCCGACCTCGGCGAAGCCGGGGAAGTAGCCGGTGTCGCCGGAGTAGAAGGCCTTCCGGGTGGGGCCGTTGATCACCCAGCTGGTCCAGAGCGTCTCGTCCCTCGTGAAGCCGCGGCCGGAGAAGTGGCGGGCCGCGGTGGCGATGAACTCGAGGCCGGCGACCTTGGCGCGCTCGTTCCAGTCGAGCTCGATGATGCGGGTCGCGGGGACGCCCCAGCGCTCGAGGTGGGCGCCCACGCCCAGCGGGACCAGGAACGGCGCGGCCTGGAGGTCGACCAGGTTCTGGATCGTCTCCATGTCGAGGTGGTCGTAGTGGTCGTGGGAGATCAGCACGGCGTCGAGCGGGGGCAGGTCGCGCAACGCCACCGGCGGCTCGTGCAGGCGCTTCGGCCCGGAGAGGCGCGAAGGGGAACAGCGCTCGCTCCACACCGGGTCGAGCAGGACGCGGCGGCCCTCGATCTCGACCAGCGCGGAGGAGTGGCCGTACCAGGTGACGTGCAGGCCCTCGGCGTCGAGGCCGGGCATCGGGGCGACCACCGGGATCGGCAGGCGCGGGTGACGGGCCTCGCGGTCGCGCAGGGCCGCGGCGGCCAGGCGCGGCATGGACGCGGGGGTCACCTCGGCGGCGGGGACGGTGTTGTGGAACTTGCCGCCGGAGTACTGCGGGCTGGCCAGGACGCGGGCCAGGCGGTCGCCCTTGGACTTGCCGCCCATCTGGCGGGGGATGTCCTTGGCCACCCACACCGCCGCGGCGCCCAGTGCCAGCGCCACCAATGCTCCGGTACGTCCTCGCTTCGCCATCCGCCCAGTCTGACGAACCGGAGTCGTGGTCCGCCACCTGCGTGACGGCGATGGGGCCCGTGACTATCGACACCCTTCAGAAAGCTAAGGCAGGGCGGCCCGGAAAGCCGGGGAGCGGCCGGGTCGGAAAGCCGGGGAGCGGCCGGGTCGGAAAGCCGGGGAGCGGCCGGGTCGGAAAGCCGAGCCGGGGCGGTGGCCGGGGCGCGGGGCCGGTGATCAGGGGCGGTAACGTTGCGGGGCATGGACGACGCGCGGGCTCAACGGCTCTTCGGGGACAGCCTGGTCGCGCCGGGTGATCTCGCTTCCGGCCCGTACCGGGTCGACCGGGACCGGATCGTCAGCTCACCCTTCTTCGCTCGGCTCGCGGGCGTCACCCAGGTGATCAGCCCGGGCGGGGCCGGCCTGCTCGTGCACAACCGGATGACGCACAGCCTCAAGGTCGCCCAGGTGGCCCGGGCGATCGCCGAGCGGGTCCTAAAACGCGATAAATCGGATTTGTCGGAGAAGTTGGGCGGATGCGACCCCGATGTCGTGGAGGCTGCGGCTCTCGCTCACGACCTCGGGCACCCGCCGTTCGGGCACCTCGGCGAACGGGTGCTCGATCAGCTGGCCCGGCACCGGCTGCGGATTCCGGACGGCTTCGAGGGCAACGCGCAGTCGTACCGGATCGTGACCAGCACCGAGATCCGGGGCGAGGCCACGATCGGGCTCAACCTCACCAACGCGGTCCGGGCCGCGATCCTCAAGTACCCGTGGACCCGGCACGGCGAGGCCCGGTTCATGGACCCGCCGCCGCGGGGCGCCACGCCGCCGCCGGACGACCCCGAGGGCGGATCGGCCAAGTTCGGCGCCTACCTGACCGAGGTCGACGACATGGTCGCCGCGCGAGCGCCGTTCGCCGGGCGGGTCGCGGACTGGCAGCAGACCGTCGAGGCGTCGGTGATGGACACGGCGGACGACATCGCGTACGCGATCCACGATCTTGAAGACGTGCACCGGGTCGGCGTGCTGCAGCAGGGCGCCGTGGCCGCCGAGCTGATGGCCTGGCAGCGCTGGGGGCCGGCGACCGATCTCGGGCGGGCCGGCGGGGCGATCGAGTCGCTGCGGCGGCAGCTGCACCGCAAGGACGGGTGGATGGCCGACGACGAGGCGTTCTCCGCGGCGGTCGAGCTGGTGCGGGCCGAGCTGGTCGACGGGCTGCTGGCGCGGCCGTTCGACGGGTCGTTGGAGGCGGAGGCCCAGGTCGGCGCGTTCTCGGCGACCTGGACGCGGCGGCTGGTCGAGTCGATCGAGCTGGTCGGGCAGCCCGCGGTCCGGTCCGGGCACGTGCAGCTGGCCACCGCGCAGTGGCACGAGGTGCAGATCCTCAAGTTCGTGCAGAACCGGTTCGTGCTGGCCCGTCCCGACCTGGCGCTGCACCAGCGCGGCCAGGCCCGGCTGCTGGCGTCGCTGGTGGAGGCGCTGCTGTCCTGGCTCACCGACCCCGACGAGGAGCAGCGGATCCCGCGCCGGCTGGGCGACCTGGTCGAGCTGGCCGAGACCGAGCTGCCGGAGGGCACGCCCGACCGGATCGGCCAGGCCCGCGGCCGCGCGGTGATCGACTTCGTGGCGGGGCTGACCGACAACCAGGCCGTCGGCCTGATGGAGGCCCTCTCCGGCCGCTCGCGGCAGCTCTGGACGGATGCGTTCGTGCTCTGACGTGCCGGGGTGAGGTTCTTCGGCGTTTGCATGATCGTCGTGTCGGGTGGCGTTCGGGATCCGGGTCATCACCGGCTCGACGCTCGAGACCACCGGGGCGCTGGAGCAGATCTCGGGTACGGCGTTGTATGCGTCCGCCTTCTACGGCGGCCTGTTGTTCCTCTTTCCGCGGGCGAGGGCGGCCGTGCTCGCGGCTGCGTCGGTGGGCTTCTGCTGGGCCGTGGAGCTCTTCCAACTCACGGATGTTCCGGCGCGGCTCGCCGAGCACAGCGTGGTGGCGCGTCTGGTGCTGGGTGAGAGCTTCGACCCGGCCGATCTCGCGTGGTACGTGCTGGGGGTGGCGCTGGCCGTGGGCGCGCATCGGGCGTATGTGGCCGCCGGCCCGGTGGCCGGGGACGGCCCGGAGGTGCAGCCGGCCGGTCCGCTGCGGCGGGGACGGCGATAGCTGCGGTTGGGGCGCGGCCCTCGCCTCGTACGAATAAATGGTCTTGATTCAGCGTGCCGGGTTGAAGGCGGCGGCGATATAGCGATATAAATTGCCTATCCCGACATATTGATTATATCGGGAATTTGTCAGCCCTCATTTCGTCCGGTGTCGTCCGGGATCGACCCTGTGGATCTTCGTGGCGGCGCAATCTGGTTTCGGGTGGGGCCGGGGCGGCGGCTCCACCCGATTCAGCCGGCCGGCTCGGGAAAATCGGCCAGCTCGGGGAAATCGCGCAGGAGAGCCGCGGCGAGCGGGCTCTTCACCTCGCGGTACGTGGCGAGCGCGGCGCGGAGGTGGGCCTGGTCGGACGAGGACCGGCCGATGCCCTCGTGGGCGCGGGCCCGCTCGAGCGGGACGTTGGTGTGCTCGGAGAGCGCGAGCGCCTCGCGGTGACGGGCGGCGGCCTCGGCGGGCCGGCCCAGCGTCAGCTCCACCCGGCCCAGGTTGTTCAGGGCCTCCTCGAGACCCGGCCGATAATCGAGGTCGCGCAACACGGCAATGGCAGCGATGATTTCCGTACGGGCGTCCGCGGGGCGCCCGAGGTGGTGCAGGGCGTTGCCGAGCTCGTTGCGGGCGACCGCCTCGCCGAGCGGGTTGCCAAGGTCGCGGAACTGCTCGATCGCCCGCCGCTGGCAGGCCGCCGCCGTCTCGTGCTCCCCGGCCAGGCAACGCGCGACGCCCAGCTGCGAGAGCGCGTCCGCCGACCCGAGGCGCTCGCCGAGCTGCCGGAAGATCTCGAGCGCCCCGGTCAGCGAGTCGATCGCCGCCGTGTAGTGGCCGCCGAGATACTGCGCGGGGCCGAGATAGTTCAGCGCGGTCGCCTCGCCCAGCCGGTTCTCCAGGCCGCGCGCCAGATCGCGGGCGGCGGTCAGCGTCGCGGCGGCGGGCTCGTAGCGGGCCAGCAGGTACTGGGTGACGCCGTACTCGGCGAGGGCGGTCGCCCGGCACGGCAGATAGGTCGAGCGGCGTGACGTCGCGGCGGCGCGCGCGGCGATGTCGTGGGCGCGCTGGTAGTCGCCGGACAGCCGTGCCGTGACCGCCAGCGACGTGGTCGCCATCGTCTCGCCGGTCGGGTCGCCGAGCTCGGCGAAGCTGCGGGCCGCGTCGGTGAGCACAGCGGTGGCGGCGGCGAACCGGCCGTCGAAACGCAGCGCCATGCCCAGGTAGTTCAGCGCGTCGGCGCGGTCCACCCCGGACTCGGCGAGATCGGCGGACTCGCGCAGGGCGGCGATGGCGTCGGCGTAGCGGTCCGCGAGGGTGCACGCCAGGCCGTACGCCATCAGGGCCGCGGCGACGCCTTCACCGGTGCGGCGGGCGGCGCGCACCCCGGTCTCGTGCACCTGGAGAGCCAGGTCCCAGGGGCCGGCCTGCCGCAGGTACGGGAAGACCGCGTCGGACAGCGCCGCGACCTCGGCCGGATGACGCTCCCAGGACCGGGCCACGCAGCCGGCGATGTTCGCGACCTCGGCCCGCAGCCAGCGGGTCGCCGACTCGTGCGTGTTCACCGGCGGGCCGGGCGCGGCTCGTTCCGCAGGACGCGGGCGGGTCGCATAGAAGGAGCAGGCCTCGCGGGCGGTGTGGAGGAAGTAGCGGAGCAGCCGGCCCTCCGCCCGCTCCCGTTCGGCCGGCGTGTCGTCGTCGCCGCGGCGGATGGCGTACTCGCGGATCAGGTCGTGGAAGCGGAACCGGTCCTGGCTCGCCTCGTCGATCAGGTGGTTGGCGTAGAGGCCCTCCAGGCGGGCCGCGGCCACGTCCCGGCGGGTGTCGAGGACGGCCGCGGCGGCCCAGGCGTCCAGGTCGACGCCCGGGTGCACCGACAGGCGCCGGAAGCTCTCCCGCAACGTCGGGTCGAGCGCGCCGTACGAGACGTCGAACGGGGCATTCGCGGCGCCGTCGCCGCCGAGCTCCTCGAGGAGCCGCTCGACCGACCAGGACGGGTGCATGCGCAGGCGGGCGGCGAGCAGCGACACCTGCAGCGGCAGATAGCCGCAACGGGCCACGACGGTGCGGACGGCCTCGTTCTTCTCGCCGCCGGCGATGGCGGCGAACAGGTCGCTCGCCTCGTCGGGTGTCAGCGTGTCCACCCGCAGTGGCTGGGCGTGGACCAGGCCGGGCATCCGGTTGCGGCTGGTGATCAGCACCAGCGAGCCGGGCGCGCTCGGGATGAGGGGCTCGACCTGCGCGGCGTCGACCGCGTCGTCGAGCAGCAGCAGGAAACGCTTGTCGTGGGTCTGATGGCGCCAGATCGCGGCCCGGGCGTCCGTGTCGACCGGCATGACCGCGGGCGGCACCCCGACCGCCCCGAGCAGCGCGGCCAGCGCTTCCGCGGTCGTCAGCGGCTTGCGGTCGGGGCGGTGGCCGCAGAGATTGAGGAAGAGCCGCCCGTCCGGGAAACGGTCGCCGAGCTGGTGCGCGGCGTGGACGGCGATCGCGGTCTTACCCACGCCCGGCATCCCGTCGAGGAGGAGCACCGCCTCCTTCGCCGCGAGCAGCGCCTCGATCTCGGCATGCCGCCCGACGAACGAGACGATGTCCGGCGGCAGTGACTCGGTCGCGACCGGCGCGTCCTCGTCGACGCGCCGCCGCCGGCGCTCGGCGTCGAAGATCTCGACCAGCGTGTTCAGCTCGGCGCGCCACCGGGCCGGGTCGACCGGCAGGCTCATGACGTTGCCGTGCTGCCGTGCGTAGGTCACGCAGGTCTCGACGTACGGCCGGACGAAGTCCCATTGCGGGGGCTCCTTGACCTCGCCGTTCAGGACGGCGTAGAGCTGGCTGCGGCCCCGCGGGATCGCCGGGTTGCGGGCCAGCGAGTCGATCGAGGGGCCGCCGGCCTCGAGGCGCAGGCGCCGCAGCCGCGAGCAGAACGACCGAAGCGCCTCGGCCGCCGAGGTCGTCTCCTCCGTCATGGACCCATGGTTGCCCCCGGGCATCCGGACTGGCACCCACGGACGGGTGATGAATGGTGGGATGCTCTCCGGCGTGGAGTCTCACACCTTGTGCGACTTTCATGTTCAGGACGCGAGGGTGGCATCAAATCGGTCATCGTGACCATTGCTTCGCACCGGGGCGGTTTCTAGGCTCGGCGTGTTCCGTCAACGATCAGGTGTGCGAGGGGGTCTCCACCCATGACCAACAGCAATCCGACATCGTCGAGCGCCTATGAGTACCTGGACAACGTCGGTCCGGAGGAGCAGGCGCGGCTCGAGGCCGTCCGCCGCTACCGGCTCGTCGATCAGCCGGTCGAGGACGCGTACGACCGGATCGCGTTCGTCGCGGCGGCCATCTTCGACACCCCGATCGCCACGGTGTCGCTGGTCGAGCAGGACCGGGTGTGGCTGGCCGCCTGCCAGGGCCTCGGCGGCGTGCGCGAGGTCGGCAAGGAGCCCGGCCTGTGCGCGTCGGTGATCGCCCAGGACGACGTGTATGTGATCAACAATGCGGCCGTCGACCCGCGCACGCTCGAGCACCCGCTCGTCCGCGGCGAGCTCGGCCTGCGGTTCTACGCGGCCGCGCCGATCCGCACCCACGACGGCTACCGGCTCGGGACGGTCAACGTGATCGACAACCGGCCGCGCGACGCCACGCCGCGCCAGCTGCGGGCGCTCGAGCACCTGGCGTCGATGGTGTCGGACGAGCTCGAGCTGCGGCTGATGGTCATTCGCAGCGCTGCGGCCGAGCAGCGGATGCGCGAGACGGTTAGCTGACGGCCGATATCGGGTAGTGCGCAGGCATGCGCACCCCCCGAACCATCGCGGTTGTCGCCCATCAGCGGAAAACGCTCGACGGTGGGCTCGACGAGTTGCGTCGCCGGCTTTCGTCCTTCGGAGTGTCGGAGCTGCTCTGGCACGAGGTGCCCAAGAGCCGGAAGGCGCCCAAGAAGGTTCGCGCCCTGCTGAAGAAGAAGCCGGATCTGCTGATCGTCTGGGGCGGGGACGGGATGGTGCAGCGGACGCTCGATGTCGTCGCCGGCACGAAGACCCCAGTGGCGATCATGCCGGCCGGCACGGGCAATCTGCTGGCCACCAATCTCGGCATACCGGCCAACCTGGAAGAAGCGCTTGATATCGCGTTTCATGGCCGTCGGCACCGGATCGACCTCGGGAAGCTCGGCGGCGAGCATTTCGGCGTGATGGCCGGTGTCGGCTTCGACGGCGCCATGATCCGCGACGCCGACCGGAAGCTGAAGGACCGGCTCGGCAAGCTCGCCTACGTCTGGACCGGCCTGCGTCACGTCAACGGGGAGCCCGCCTCCGCCCGCATCATGGTCGACGGCGTGAAGTGGTTCGACGACGAGGCCAGCTGCGTGCTGATCGGCAACGTCGGCACGATCACCGGCGGCATCCAGGCGTTCGACGACGCCCAGCCTGACGACGGCTGGCTCGACGTCGGCGTGGCCACAGCCCACGGCGCGCTCGAGTGGGCGCGGGCACTGGGCACGATGGCGGTCGGCCGCTCCGACCGGTCCCCGTTCGTCCGCACCACCCGGGCCCGGCGCATCGACGTCAAGCTCAAGACCAAGATGGAGTACGAGCTGGACGGCGGCGCCCGCTCGTCGACCAAGAGCTTCTCGGCCGTGGTCTCGCCGGGCGCGGTGAAAGTGTGTCTCCCGCGACATTGATCAAAAGTCCACAATGTATCGACACGGGGCGTTGCTGTGTGATCACATCCGGCTATGACCCCTTCCCCCGGGCCTGATCGCGAGTCGTGGCAGCGCGACTTCGAGCAATTGATGCACGACGATCCGGGTGGGGCGGCCGACGCCCTCCTGGTGCTGTGGCCCGACGTCGAGTCCGATACCGGCATGGTCGACCTGCTGCGCGCCAACACCGAGGCTCTGCTGCGCAACGGCGGCGGCGCGCTCTGGGCGGGCGGTCTGCATCCGGTCGTGTTCCGGGCCGGCAACAGCCTCTCCCACCAGGGCCTGCTGCCCGCGGCCACGGCATTCTGGGAACGCCTGCTGCCCGTCGCGTCGGGACGCCTCGGCGCCGATCACGCCGACACGCTCACCATCAAGAACAACCTCTTCTGGGCGTACGGGCGCGGCGGCGACCCGGCACGTGCCCTCGACGGCTTCCGCGACCTGCTGGCAGCCCGCAGCCGCGTGCTGGGACCCGACCACGAGAACACGCTGGCCACCCGCCACGCGATGGCGACCTGGCAGGATGCCACCGGCGACCACGCCGGCGCGGCCGCCGCGATGCGTTCGCTCGTCGACGACTACGAGCGCACGCTCGGCCCCGACCATCGCGACACCCTGAACACCCGGATAGCCCTGGTCGAGATCGTCGGCCCGGCCGACCCGGCGGCGGCGGTGGCCGAGCTGCGCCCGCTGCTGGACGACTTCCGCCGGGTGCTCGGCCCCGACCACCCCGAGGTCCTCGAGGTCGAGGTCGAGCTTTCGTCGTGGCTGGCCGAGACGGGCGCTTTCGACGAGGCGTTGTCCCGGGTCGACCGGTTGCTCGACGACTACGAGCGCGTCCTCGGCGCGGCCCACCACGACACGCTGATGCTGCGCTTCCTGGCGGCCGACATGCGCGCCCGCACGGGCCGCCACCGCGAGGCCACCGAGGCGATGCACTCCCTCCACGGCGACGTGGTCGGCCTGATCAACCAGGGGCGCCACGAGGTGGAAGACCTGAGGACCTCGATCGAGTCCTGGTCCTAGCGCGCCGCGGGTCAGTGGCCGTCGGTTTCCTCGGCCCAGACACGCCAGTTGTCGATGACGCCGTACAGGGGTGGGGTCAGCCAACCGGGCGCGGAACGGCGGAAGACGCCGGGTTCGATGTGGCCCGCGCCGTCGGGGAGAGCGCCCATCAGGTGTGGGAGCAACTCGGACAGGTTGGCCCAGTGGACCAGCTCGGGGTCGGCGGGCCAGGCGCCGATCACCACTCCGGCCGGGACTCCCCGGCGGTTCAGGGCTTCGAGGGTCAGGGCGGTGTGGTTGAGGGTGCCCAGGCCGGCGCGGGCCACCACGACGGTCTTGACGCCCAGGGTGATGGCCAGGTCGGCCAGCGTCCAGGCCTCGCCGGAGGGGCGGACGCCCATGGGGACCAGGAGGCCGCCGGCGCCTTCGACCAGGACCAGGTCGTGCTTGTCGGCCTCGGCGCGGATGGCGTCGACCACCTCGTAGAGCTCCAGCGGGGGCAGCTGGGCGACCGTGGCGGCGGCCAGGGGCGCCATGGGCTCGGGGTATTCGGCCAGGGTACGGGTGGTGTCGGGGGCGGCCAGGCGGGTGATCACCTCGATGTCGGTGGGCGCGCCGGTGGCCGTGCCGGTCTGGCCGGGCTTGATGACGGCCACCCGCAGGCCGGACGCCTGGGCGGCCGCGGCGATCGCGGCGGTGACGATGGTCTTGCCGACGTCGGTGTCGGTGCCGGTGACCAGGACGATGCCGCGCCACTCGCCGTGGTCGGGGCGCTGGGGGGCGGGCTGGGCCTGGGCGGAGAGCTCGGTGGCGACCTCGTCGCCGAGGGATTCGCCGAGGGATTCGCCGAGGGATTCGCCGGTGGATTCGCCGGTGGTGAAGTCGTCGGGGGTCAGCTCGGGGCCCACGGGAGCGGGGGGAGCCGGGGCCGGGGACACCGGGGCGTCCAGGGGAGCCGAGGCCGGCTCGAACGGCTGAGGGCCATCGGGCGTGCGGACGGGCTCGGCCGGCGGCGCGGTCTCCGCGAGCGGCGCGGGCTCGGCGGGAGGGGCGGCCTGGGCGGGAGGGGCGGCCTGGGCGGGAGGGGCGGCCTGGGCGGGAGGGGCGGCCTGGGCGGGAGGCGCGGCCTGGGCGGGAGGCGCGGGCTCGGCGGGACCAGGTGCTTCCTCCGCCGGGGCGGTTTCCGCCGGCCGGGTCGTCTCCGAGAGCGAGGCAGACTCCACTTCGACGGCGCGAGTGGTGTGAAGGGCGACGGGCCGCTCGGAGTCCTGGTCAGCGGCGGCGGAGTCATCCGCGGGGACGAGGGCCGGCTCGTCGTCGCTGCCGAGGAAGTCGTCGGCGGTCAGCGGCTCGGCGTCGGCGAGGGCGGGCTCAGCGTCCGCCGGACCAGGATCCGCCGGCCCAGGGTCCGCCGGTTTGTCGCCTGCCGGCTTGTCGGCCGGGGAGTCGGCCGTCGGGGGCTGGGCGGGGTCGTCGCTGCTTGTGGCGTTGTCGTCCGGGCTGGTGTCGCCGTTGCGGGCTTCGGTGAGCAGCGATGTGGACGCAGGGGCCGGGCGCGGTGACGGGACCGCGGGACGGATGGCCACCGCGCCGGGCGAGCCCTGGGGGAGCGGCCCACCCACCACCGGCGCGGCTCGGCGGACCTCGGGCATGGGGACCGATGGGGGCGCCATGGCCATCGCCTGTGCGACGCCGGCCACGGGCGTGCTGGTGAAGCCGTCCGGGCCGGGGGTGAAGACCAGGTTCGCGGCGCGGAGGCGGCTGAGGTCGAAACTGCTGGCGGTCATGGGGCGCACTCCACGATGACGTCGAGGGCGTGGGCGAACGCGGCGTCGGGAACGCCTGCGTTCAGGGTAAGCCTGAGCCGGGAGGAACCGTCGGGGGTGGACGGTGGGCGGAAGCAGCCGACGGCCACGCCTCGATCACGGCAGTCGGCGGCCCAGGCGACGGCGGCCTCGGGGCCGGGGGCCATCACCGAGAGCACACCGGCGGCGGGAGGCCGCACGTCGAAGCCGGCCGCGGCGAGCCGGCGCACGATCTGGGCGCCGCGGGCGGCCAGCAGGGCGCGGCGGTCTTCGGCGGCGCGGGCGATCTCGACCGCCGCGGTGACGCCGCCGACCACCGCCGGCGGCAGAGCGGTGTCGTAGATGAAGGTGCGGCCGGTGTCGATCAGGTGGTCGATGAACTGTTGCGGGCCGGCCACGACGCCGCCGGCGCCGCCCAGGGACTTGGACAGGGTGGCAGTGACGATCACGTCGGGCTTGCCCGCCAGGCCGGCCGCGACGACGCCGCCGGCGCCGGACGGGCCGAGGACGCCGAGCGCGTGCGCGTCGTCGACCAGCAGCAGCGCGCCGCGGGCCGACGTCACCTCGTGCAGCGCGCGCAGCGGGGCGAGGTCGCCATCGACCGAGAAGACCGACTCGGTGACGACCATGGCGGGTTGCCCGGGGTGCGCGTCGAGAATCGCCGCCACCCCGGCGGGGTCGTTGTGGGGCGCCACCATCGTGCGGGCGCCGGAGATCTTGCAGCCGTCGATCAGGGAGGCGTGGTTGTAGGCATCGGAGACGACCAGGTCGCAGACGGCGGTCAGGCCACGGACGGCGGCGAGGTTGGCCAGGTAGCCGGAGGAGAAGACCAGCGCGGCCGGTGCGCACAGCCAATCGGCGAGCGACGCCTCCAAGGCCGCGTGGGCGAGCGTGGAGCCTCGCACCAGACGGGAGCCGGTCGCGCCCAACCCGTACGCGTGCAATGAGGAAGCGGAAGCCGCGATCACCGCGGGATGGACGCTGAGCCCGAGATAGTCGTTGCCGGCCAGGTCGACGACGTCGTCGCCGGCCGGACGAGGGCGCAATTGACGGGTGAGCCCGGCCTTGGCCCTGCTCCCGGCGAGGCGCTCCAGCGCTTCCAACCAGCCCGTCAAGGCACCCCCAACGATCACGAGAAAGGGAAACTACCACCCACCACCGACAGTCCTACCGCCTGCGAAGGTCTGTAGGGTACGGGCATGCAAGAGATCCTCGAACAGGTGCTAGCGACCGGAGTCGGCCTCGACGAGGCGGGCATCCTGGAAGCCCTCAGAGCCCCCGACGAGGATCTCCCCGAGCTGCTTCAGCTGGCTCACGACGTACGCATGAAGTGGTGTGGTCCCGAAGTTGAAGTTGAGGGCATCGTCTCGCTGAAGACCGGCGGCTGCCCGGAAGACTGTCACTTCTGCTCGCAGTCGGGGCTGTTCACCTCGCCGGTGCGCTCGGTCTGGCTCGACATCCCGTCGCTGGTCGAGGCGGCCCGGCAGACTGCCGCGACGGGCGCGACCGAGTTCTGCATCGTCGCCGCCGTGCGCGGGCCCGACCAGCGCCTCATGGACCAGATGCGCGAGGGCGTCAAGGCGATCAGGGAGGCGGTCGACATCCAGGTCGCCGCGAGCCTCGGCATGCTCTCCCAGGCGCAGGTCGACGAACTGGTCGAGATGGGCGTGCACCGCTACAACCACAACCTCGAGACCTGTCGCTCGTTCTTCCCGAACGTGGTGACCACGCACTCGTGGGAAGAGCGCTGGGGCACCCTCACGATGGTGCGTGACTCGGGCATGGAGGTCTGCTGCGGCGGCATCCTCGGCCTGGGCGAGACGGTCGAGCAGCGGGCCGAGTTCGCGGCGCAGCTGGCCGAGCTCGATCCGCACGAGGTGCCGATGAACTTCCTGAACCCGCGTCCGGGCACGCCGCTCGGCGATCAGCCGGTGGTCGACGGTAAAGACGCGCTGCGGGCGATCGCCGCGTTCCGCCTGGCAATGCCCAGGACCATTCTTCGGTACGCGGGCGGCCGGGAGATCACGCTGGGCGACCTCGGGACGCGCGACGGCTTGCTCGGCGGCATCAACGCGGTGATCGTCGGGAACTACCTGACCACGCTCGGGCGCCCGGCGACCGACGACCTGGCCCTGCTCGAAGACCTGAAGATGCCGGTCAAGGCCCTCTCGGCGACGCTCTGATGTACTGCGACCGCTGCGGCTTCCCGACCACCGGTGGCGACCACGGGGCATGTGAGGCGGCCCGCAAGCTGGAGCCGCCCCGCTACTGCCCGGAATGCCGCCGGCGCCTGAAGGTGCAGGTCGTGCCGACCGGGTGGACCGCCACCTGCGTCGAACACGGAACGCGGACTAGCTAGCCACCGGGGCCGAGTCGCCGATCGACTCGCGGCCGGGCACCGGCAGCGTCACGCTGACCATGGCGCCGTCCCGCTCGGCCGGGCCCTCGCCGACCCGGCGCAGCGTACGCAGCATCGCCACGTTGTCGGCGCCGGTGTGCGCGACCAGCGCGGCGAAGCGGCCCTTGCCGGCCCAGGCCAGCAGCCGGCGGGCCAGGGCGGTGCCGAGGCCGCGGCGCTGCCAGCGGTCCTCGACCAGGACCGCGATCTCGCCCAGGTCGCCCTCGGCAAGCAGGTTGGCCATCGCCACGACCGTGCCGTCGCCGTCGACCGCGAGCAGGGTGCGCCCGCCGGCCGGCTCGAGCAGCCGCCGCAGGCGCGCGTCGCTCGGCGCGCCGCCGCCCAGGTAGCGGCTGTGCAGCGAGGCCGCCGAAGCGCGCTCGTGCAGGCCGCGGACGCCGTCGAGGTCGTCACCCGTGGCGGTGCGCAAGGTGAGCTCGGCGCCGTCGGGCAGCAGCAGCGCGGTCTGCTCCTGGTGGCGGCGCACCATCGTGCCGGCCACCTCGACCAGGGCCTGCGCCCGCGCGTACTCGGCCGGGGTGAACGACGGCCGGGAGCGCAGCACCTCGTAGGAGCCGCCGGCCGGGTCGGCCAGCATCATCCGCGAGTCGTCGTAGCCCGGGCGGCCCGGCAGCGGGTCGGGCCGCCAGCGGACCTCGGCCGCGTCGAGCAGGGCGACCAGCGCCTCGCCCAACGCGTCCGGGTCGTGCACCAGTCGCCCGGCCAGGGCGAGTGCCCGGGTCGGCTGGTCGGCGAGGCCCTCGGCCTCGGCCCGCGCCACGAACGCGTCGCGGCCGCGGCCCCGGGCGACCGCCCCGAGCAGGTCGGCCTCGGTGAGCGCGTCGGGCGCGTCGACGAGGAAGTCGTCTACCGCGCCGGCCTCGGTGGTGTGCACCTGGACGGCGAGGATGTTGACCGATTTCAGCGCGAGGCTGGCGGTCAGTACGGAAAGGTAGCCCGGCCGGTCGTCCACCGTTGCCCGGATCCGCCACAGCGCCATGATGAGGCACTCCCTTCGGCTGTCCTCCCTCAATACTGCCTGGGCGGTGTTAACCGGACATTGCCTGAGCTGCGGTTTCCGGGGAGAGTCCGATCACATGACGGCCGGCACAGCGGCCGCGTCCAGGCGGTCGCCGAGGATCACCGCGGCCGCACGGACCAGCTGCGCGACCCGGTCGACCTCGGTGATGTGGAAGCCCGCGGCGGGCATCTCGTCGTCGTCCTGCCGGGCGACCACCAGCACCAACCCGGCCCGGCCGAACGGCGCGACCGCGTAGCGGATGCCCTCGGGGCCGGTGATCGGGCGGGCCCGCAGCGGGGTGATCTCGGGCAGCTGCAGCGGGCCGGGTGCACGCCAGCTCGCGTACGCGATCGTGGCGTCGCCGCCGAGGTTCAGCGTCGGCTCGGCCGGCAGCGGGCGGGGCGCGCCGGAGCGGGCGGCCCAGTCGGCCGGGACCACGGCCGCGGCGGCCCAGTCGGCGGCCAGCAGGCCGGGGACCGCGTCGACGAGCGTGGCGAGGCCGTCGGCGGGGTTGGCGGCGACCTGGGCGAGCAGCTCGGCGTCGTGGCCGCCGTTGACGGGGGCGCCGATCGCCTTCCACACGCCGTCGACCTGCACGCCGGGGATGGCGGCGAGGCCGGCGAGGAGGCGCTCGACCCGGGAGGCGCCCGGCCAGACCACCGTGAAGTCGTCGACGGCGCGGCCGCCGAGACGTTCCAGCACGACGACCTGGACGATGTCGGCGCCGGCGACGCCGAGCGTGCGGGCCACCTGGCCGAGGGCGCCGGGACGGTCCGGCAGGGTGACTCGTACCCGCAGCAACATGCAACTCCTCCCGTCGAGAAGGCGGCGAAGCGAGGCCGCCCCCGTAGTTGTCCACCCTGCCAAATTGGCGTTTCGACCGGGTTGCGTGGCCGTGTCTCCCCGGTCAAGGGCACGACGATATAACCCGCGTCACACCAGGGTAGTAAGGGTGCCCGTGGGTGAGGAGGGGGTGATCGGGTGGTGCGAAACTCGGTAGGGTCCGTGGTGTGATCTGCCAGGCCTGCCGGGAGCGCCGCCACGACGACTGCCGTGGCGGCTCGTGGTGCGACTGCCAGCACAAGGCGCCTCAGCCGACGCCGCCGGTCACCGGCCCGCCCGGCCCGTGAGCGTCTTCCTCCCGTGGCCGGCCGACCTCGACGGCCTGGTCGAGCTCTACCCGCGCTGCCCCCGGCCGGCGCTGCGGGTCAACTTCATCGCCAGTGCCGACGGCGCGGTGACGGTCGACGGGCTGTCCGGCGGTCTGCACGGGCCGGGCGACAAGGAGATCTTCGATTCGCTGCGGATGGTGTGCGACGCGCTGATCGTGGGCGCCGGCACGATGAAGGCGGAGAAGTACGACGCGCTGCGGCTGTCGCCCTCGGCGCGGTCGTGGCGACTGAATCATGATCTGCCCGAGTTTCCGCTCATGGTGGTCGTGTCCGGTTCGCTCGACCTCGACCTCCACCAGTTGATCTTCAGCGACGCCCCGATCCGCCCGATCGTGCTCACCCACCGTGACGCCAAGGTGGGGCGTCTCGCCGGCGTCGCCGACGTGATCGCGGTCGGCGACGGCGAGATCGACCTGGCCGCCGGCCTCGCCGAGCTGCACGCCCGGGGAGCGACCCAGCTGCTCTGCGAGGGTGGCCCGGCCCTGCTCGGCTCGATGATCGCGAAGGACCTCGTGACCGAGCTGTGCCTGACGGTCTCGCCGCTGCTGGTGGGCGGCGGCCCCGGCCGCATCGCGACCGGGGCGCCGGGTGTCCCGCGTCAGATGTCGCTGCGGCACGTGCTCACCCTGCAGGACATGCTCTTCCTGCGGTACGAGCGTCAGGGCAGCTGACCGGCGCGGTCGACGATTCTGGGGCGCGCCTCCACAGCTTCAGCAAGATCTTGTGGATAAATCTGTGGATGGCCACCAGAAGTTGTGGACAACGCATGCCAACCCCGGCCGCCTGCTCGTTCTGTCGTACCCCTGGTGCACGATGATCGGCGTGTCAGACGAAACTTCCCCCGTCGGGCGGGTGCTGGGCACTGCCGACGCCACGCCGCTCCAGTTCTGGACGGCCGTGGCGCCCGGAAGCTACCTCCAGCTCGACGACGTCGTGGTGACCAAGCGCGAGCTGCCCGACCGCGAGCCCGTGACGATCGCCGGCGTGGTCACCCAGGTCCGCGCGCGGCACGAGGGCGCGCAGTTCGACTCCGACGTCTTCGCGATCGCCGAGGGCACGCTCCCCGCCGTGGTGCAGGAGGCGGCCGAGATCACCACCACCCGGGTCGACCCCGAGCTCTACGTGCCCCCGGCGCCGGGCGCGGTGGTGCACCGGGCCGAGGGCGAGGCACGCGACGCCGCGCTGCACTTCGACCGCATGGAACGGCGCATCCCGATGGGCACCGGCCGCGACGGCGTTCCGGTCTTCCTCAACGCCGACTTCCTCGACGGCACCCGCGGCGCGCACGTCTCCATCTCCGGCATCTCCGGCGTGGCGACCAAGACGAGCTTCGCGACGTTCCTGCTCTACTCGGTGTTCCGCTCGGGTCAGCTCGGCGCCGACGGCGCGAACGCCCGCGCCCTGATCTTCAACGTCAAGGGCGAAGACCTGCTGTTCCTCGACTACGCGAACACGAAGCTCGATGAGCCGACCACGGCGGCCTACAAGCTGCTCGAGCTGCCCGCGACCCCGTTCTCCGACGTCCGGGTCTACGCGCCGCCGCGGGCCGGCGACTCGTCCGGCGCGCCCGACGTGTCCAGTCGGCTGACCGGCGTCGACGCGTTCTACTGGACGCTCGAGGAGTTCTGCGCCGGCAAGCTGTTGCCGTACGTCTTCGCCGACGCCGACGACGAGCGCCAGCAGTACACGATGGTCGTCCACTCGGTGACCGCCCACCTCAACCGGTACGCCGCGCCGGCCGAGGGCGGCATCAGCATCGACGGCCGCCGCATCTCGTCGTACGGCGACCTGGTCGACCACATCGTCGAGCAGCTCACCGACGACGACACCCGTTCCACCTGGGCCGGCAGCGCGATCAACATGGGCACGGTCAACGCGTTCGCCCGCCGGCTGATCGGCAGCAAGCGCGACCTGGCCCGGCTGATCCGCGGCGACCTCGCCTCCCGCCGCCCCCATCAGATCAAGACCGCCGAGTCGGCCCAGGTCACGGTCGTCGACCTGCACAACCTGCCCGACCGCGCGCAGCGCTTCGTGGTCGGCGTGACGCTCAAGACCGAGTTCGAAGAGAAAGAGAAGGCCGGCACCGGCCGCCCCCTGCTGTTCGTGGTGCTCGACGAGCTCAACAAGTACGCCCCGCGCGAGGGCACCTCCCCGATCAAGGAGGTGCTGCTCGACATCGCCGAGCGCGGCCGCTCGCTCGGCGTGATCCTGATCGGCGCCCAGCAGACCGCCAGCGAGGTCGAGCGCCGCATCGTGACCAACTCGGCGATCCGGGTGGTGGGCCGGCTCGACCCGGCCGAGGCCGCCCGACCCGAATACGGCTTCCTGCCGCCCGCCATGCGCCAGCGCGCCCTGCTGGCCCGGCCGGGCACGATGTTCGTCAACCAGCCCGACATCCCGGTCCCGCTCTGCGTCGAGTTCCCGTTCCCGGCCTGGGCCACCCGCAAGTCCGAATCGGGGCCGCCCCCGGCCGCCTCGATGCGCTCGATCGTCCAGGGCGCCGATCCGTTCGCCGTCGTGGGACGGCCCGGCGCCGACGACGACATCCCGTTCTAGGCCATCTTTCTCATAGTTAGAGTGGGCGCGATGCGCATCCTGCACACTTCCGACTGGCACGTCGGGAAGGTCCTCAAGGGCCGCACCCGGCACGAGGAACACATCCGCGTGCTCGGCCAGGTCGTCGAGATCGCCCAGGCCGAGCGGCCCGACCTGGTGATCGTCGCCGGTGATCTCTACGACACCGCGGCGCCGACGGCCGACGCGACCCGGGTGGTGACCCGGGCGCTCTCGGCGCTGCGGCGCACCGGCGCCCAGGTGGTGGCGATCGGCGGCAACCACGACAACGGCCCGGCCCTGGATGCGCTGCGCCCGTGGGCCGAGGCGGCCGGCATCATCCTGCGCGGATCGGTGGGACAGAACCCCGATGAGTTGCGCATCTCGGGCGAGACGGCCGACGGCGAGCGGTGGCAGCTGGTCGCCGTCCCGTTCCTGTCCCAGCGGTACGCGATCCGGGCCACCGAAATGTACGAGTTGTCCGGCGCGGAGGCGAACCAGACCTACGCCGACCACATCGCCCGGTTGATCGACAAGCTCAGCGAGCCCTTCGCCGAGCCAAACGTGATCAACCTGCTCACCGCGCACCTCACGATCGTCGGGGCCTCGGCCGGCGGCGGCGAGCGCGAGGCGCACACCATCATGGGGTACGCGGTGCCGGCCACGGTCTTCCCGAAGAACGCGCACTACGTCGCCCTCGGCCACCTGCACCGCGCCCAGCAGGTGATCAGCCCCTGCCCGGCGCGCTATTCGGGAAGTCCCTTGGCGATCGACTTCGGGGAGGAAGAGAACGTCCCGTCGGTCGCGATCGTCGACGTGGCCACCGACAAGGCGGCCCGGGTGCGGGACGTGCCGATCTCCTCGGCGCGGGCCCTGCGCACCGTCCACGGCACGCTCGAACAGCTCACAAAGGTGAACCTTCCGGACGCGTGGCTGCGTGTCCTGGTGCGCGAGACGCCCCGGGTCGGCCTGCGCGAAGACGTGCAGGAGCTGCTGCCCAACGCGCTCGAGGTGCGGATCGACCCCGAAATGATGCCGAACAGGGCGGGTGAGCGGATGGGGCAGCGGGCCGGCCGGTCGCCGCGCGAGCTCTTCGGCGACTACCTGGACAGTCGCGGCAACGCCGAGGACGGCGTCCGCGAGCTCTTCGACGAGCTGTACGACGAGGTGAGCAGCGCGCAATGAACGAGCGACACGACCGCGGGCGGCTCGGCGGCCCGTCCGACCGGAGCGAGGCCGGATCATGAGGCCGATCAGGCTGGACATGTCGGGGTTCACCGTCTTCCGCGACGACACGATGGTCGACTTCACCGACGCCGACTACTTCGCGCTGGTCGGGCCGACCGGCTCGGGCAAGTCGACGGTGCTCGACGCGATCACCTTCGCGCTCTACGGCACGGTCCCGCGCTGGGGCGGCGCCCGCGGCATCGCGAACGCCCTCGCGCCCTCGGCCGTCGAGGCCAAGGTGCGGCTGGTCTTCGAGTCGGCCGGCGACCGCTTCGTCGCGACCCGGGTGGTGCGCCGCGACGGCCGGGGCAACGTCAAGACCGCCGGCGCCGGCCTGCAGCTCATGCCGCCGGGCTTCGACGTGACCAAGCTCGACACCGGCATGGACCTCGACGACCTGGGCGAGGTGCTGGCCGGCACCCCCGCCGAGATGGACGAGGCGGTCCTCGGCGCGGTCGGCCTGCCGTACGAGCAGTTCACCAGCTGCGTGGTGCTGCCGCAGGGCCAGTTCGCCGACTTCCTGCACGCCAAACCGGCCGTCCGTCAGCAGATCCTGATCAACCTGCTGGGACTGCGCGTCTACGAGGACGTGCAACAGCGGGCGGTCGCCCGGGAGCGCACCGCCACCGACAAGCTCAGCGTGATCGACCAGCAGCTGGCCGGGCTGGCCGACGCGACCGACGAGGCCGTCGAGACCGCCGAGCGCCACCTGACCCGCATGCGCGAGCTGACCGCCGCCGTCGAGGAATCGATGCCGGGGCTGCGCGCTGCCCGGGCCGCCGAGGCCGAGGCCGCCGCCGCGCGGGACGCGCTCGACGCGGAGCTGCGGGCGCTGGGCAGTGTCCGTACGCCCGAAGGGATCTCGGAGATCGCCGGCGCGACCGCGGCAGCCAGGGTGAGCGCCACCGAGGCCGCCGACGAAGTGCGCACCGCCGAGGAGCGCGAGGAGAAGGTGCGCGGCGAGCTGGCCGCGGCCGGCGACGCGGGCTCGCTCAAGCTGGCGCTCGACCGGCACGCCGAGCTCGAGCGGCTGCTCGGGCAGGAGGAATGGTTCGCCGGCGAGGTGCAGGTCGCCGAGGTCGAGTTCAAGGACGCGCAGGCCGGGGCCGAGCTCGCGCACAGCGCCCACCTGGGCGCCACCCAGCTGCTCGAACAGGCTCGGCTCGATTACACCGAGGCGCAGCGGATCGACAAGGCCGCCGCGCTGCGTGCCCACCTGGCCGCGGGCGACCACTGCCCGGTCTGCGAGCAGACCGTCACCACGGTGCCGCCCATGCCCGAGGGCTCGGCGGTCCGCGAGGCCGAGGCCACCGGCAAGGCCGCCCGCGCCGCCGCCGAGGTCGCCGAGTCGGGCTGGAAACAGCGCGACGCGGTGGCCCGCAAGCTGGAGGGCAATCTCGAGCGCAAGCGCGCCCAGCACGAGCATCACCTGTCCCGGCTGGCCGAGGTGCGCGGCGTGGTGGCCGGCTCGCCCGGCGTGCCCGCGCTGGAACGCCAGCTCGCCGAGATCGGCACACTGCAGCGCAAGCTCGACCAGGCCGGCGTCGCGGTGCGCACGGCCCGCGAGGCCCAGCGCCGGGCGCAGGCCGCGGCCCACCAGGCCGAGGAGCGGGAGCGTACGGCGTGGCGCACGTTCGACGGAGCGCGCGATCTGGTGGCCCGCTTCGCGCCGCCGCCGGCCGAGCGCGACGACCTCGCGGCCGCGTGGGCCACGCTGGTCGACTGGGCGCGGGGCGAGCACCGCAGCCGGGCCGCGGCCCGCGAGCAGGCCCAGGCCGCGGTCGCCGCCACCCACGAGGCGACCGTGCACGCGTACGCGACCGTCGCCGCGCTGTTCACCGCGGCCGGGGTGACCCCGCCGCCGCGTGCCCGCGAGGGCAGCGGCGAGTCCGATCTGATCCGGGCGGCCGCGGTCGCCGCGACGACGGCCGAGGGTGACTGGCGCAAGATCGCCGACCTGCGCGACCGGGCCCGTGGCCTCACCGGGCAGCGGATGACGCTGCAGCGCGACGGCCGGGTCGCCAAGGCGCTGGCCGGGCACCTGCGGGCCAACAACTTCGAGCGCTGGCTGCTCGAGGAGGCGCTCGACCTGCTGGTCGACGGCGCGTCGCGGATCCTGCGCGAGCTGACCGGCGGGCAGTACGACCTGATCCACGAAAAGGGCGAGTTCTCCGTGATCGACCACCACGACGCCGGACTGCGGCGCGGGGTGCGCACGCTGTCGGGCGGCGAGACCTTCCAGGCGTCGCTCGCGCTCGCGCTGGCCCTCTCCGAGCAGCTGGCCGGCATGTCCACGACCGCCGCGAGCCTCGAGTCGATCGTGCTGGACGAGGGCTTCGGCACGCTCGACGCCGCCACCCTCGACGTGGTCGCCGCGACCCTGGAGAACCTCGCGGCCCGCGGCGACCGGATGGTCGGCGTGGTCACCCACGTCAACGCGCTCGCCGAGCGGGTTCCGGTGCGCTTCGAGGTGACCAAGGACGCGCGGTCGGCGCACGTCGAGAGGGTGGGCCTGTGACGAAGATGTACGTCGACACGTGGGACCCGTCCTACGGCTCGTCGTTCGAGGGCGGGGGCGACGACGGCCCCGCATCGCAGTCGAGCGCCCAGGTCGACACCGACGTGGAGGTGCCGGCCGCCGAGTGGGCGCCGATCGACGTCGCCCGCGGCCGGAACCCGCCCGGCGTGGTGTTCCTCGTGGACGGTGTGCGCCGCAACGACGCCGGCCTGTGGACCGCCGAGGAGGACGGCACCTCCTACGCCGGGCTGGCGGCCTCCTTCGCGGCCGGCGTGGTGCGCTGCGACCTGGGCCGGGGCGCGGCCGAGCTGGTAAGCGCCCAGGTCGGTCGTGGACTGTTCACCGCCAGCCCGTCCGCGGGTGACGTGCAGGCCGGTTCGGTCCGCTACGAGGTGCACCGGGTCTCGGGCACCGGCGAGGCCAGCAAGCTGCCGGCCGCGGTGCAGCCCTCACTGACCGCGCTCGAGATCGAGATCTCGTCGATGGCGAGGGACGGCGACGGCGAGGACCTGCTGGTCGTGGACGGTCCGCTGCGCAACCGGCGGCAGTTGCCGCGCACGATCGGCTACGTGAAAACCCAGCAGAAGCAGTACCTCCCGGCCGCGCTGACCGCCGTGGTCACCGCGTTGAAGCCGGGTCAGCGCACCCCGGTCTTCCACTTGGGAACGGTCTGGGGTGGCTGGTCGTGGTATCTGCGGCTGCCGGGCGGCTCGGGCGCGCCGTGGTCGGGGATCGTGCGGGTGGAGTGCTCGCCCGACCTGACCCCGGAGCAGGCGATCGAGCTGGCCGAGTTGTCCGGGGTCACGCTGCCGCGGTTCGCGTCGTCGGCGTACAAGGATCCGCGCGCCCCGCAGAACCTGGTGCCGATAGCCGGGCTCGAGCGGCGGCTGCGCGGGATGCTCGGCGACGCACGGGTGCTCCATCGGGCCTTGACGCTGGCCACAGCGCGAAATCGGGCATAAGACCCGTGGGAGCGCTCCCAGATCGTGAGATGAGAACGCTCCGAGAGCGCGCGCCTACTAACCGGTCATAACCGCACCGCCAGTGCGTCATCCCTGCTCAGCAGGGCATTTCCCGGGACGCGTGTGGCTGAGTATTATTCGGTCGCCCTGGTAGGCATATCGGTCCAGATGGATGAATTTGATCATCTTCCGATATGCCCCGTGACGCCCCCACACGACACCGGAGGACAGTTGATCAGCCGTGTCCCGGAAATTTCCTCACCGCCGTTGATCCCGGCGGGCCTCCCCGGCCGTATCTCAGGCGACGGGGAAGGCTCCGGGCGGAGGTATCAATGCATGCGCTGGTCGAGGAACGACTCGCGCCGGGCGGGGTGTGCCAGATGACACAACAACGTTTCGGTGGTGGTCGGTGGCAGTCTCTCGACGGAGGCCCTCGTGCGGATGACGGTGGTTCGGTGATTCCGCGGCAGGCGCCCCGGCACGGCGCGACCGAACCGAGCCACGAGGACACCCTCGTCAAGATGCTCTACGAGGAGCACGCCGGCCCCCTGCTGATGTTCGTGCTGCGCCTGACCGGCGGCGACCGGCAGCGCGCCGAGGACATCGTCCAGGAGACGCTGCTGCGTGCCTGGCGCAACGCGCACCGGCTCGGCGCGCAGGGCCAGCAGTCGCTGCGTCCGTGGCTCGTGACCGTCGCCCGGCGGATCGCGATCGACGACCACCGCAGCGCCAGCGCCCGCCCCGCCGAGACCTACGACCGCGAGCTGGAGAGCTTCCCCAGCATGTCGGACGACACCGACCGCGTGCTGCAGTCGATGACCGTCTCCGACGCTCTGCGCGAGCTGTCCCAGTCGCACCGGGAGATCCTGATCGAGACATACTTCCGGGGCCGGACGGTGCCGGAGGCGGCGGAGAAGCTCAACCTTCCGTTGGGTACCGCCAAGTCACGGGTGTATTACGCTCTGCGTGCGCTGCGTGCCGCGCTGCAGCAGCGGGGGGTGACGGAGTGATGACACAGGAAGAGCACTACGACGTTGCGTCGTACGCACTGGGCGTGCTGGACCAGCACGACGCCGCGCGGTTCGAGGACCATCTGATCGAATGCCCGCGGTGCGCGTTCGAGCTGGAATCCTTCGTGCAGGTCGCCGACCTGCTCGCCGACGTCGACGCGGGCGCCGTGATCGCCGCCGAGGAGGCCAAGCGCGACGGCGTCATGCTGCACAGCATGCTCGGCGAGGTCCGCACCGAGCGACGCCGGGCCAACAGCCGCCGGCTCTACTCGCTGGCCGCGGCCGTGGTCATCTTCGCGATGTTGTCGATCGGCGCGCTGTTCGCCGGTGGCAAGTGGTTCGCGCCCGATCAGAAGTCGAGCTCGAACACGGCCCAGCGCGGCAGCTCGCAGCTCGACCCGCTGCCCAACAGCCAGGACGGCCCCGGCATCGGTGGCCCCGACCTGGCCGGCCAGAGGTACAGCGGCACCGACCCGCGCACCGGCGTGCACCTCGACGCCGCCCTGGAGAAGAAGGACTGGGGCACCCAGATCTCCTTCGCCATCTCCAACATCACGGGTCCGCTCGAGTGCCGGCTGCTGGCGGTGCACACCGACGGCACCACCGAGCCGCTCGTGTCGTGGAAGGTGGGGGACAAGGGCTGGGGCACGGCCGCCAACCCGTCGCCGCTGCTGCTCCAGGCGATCACGGCGACCTCCCGCGAGGACATCGCGCACATCCAGGTGCAGGAGGTCTCCGCCGCCGGCGGCGGGGACACGCTGGTCCGCGTACCCTAAAAAGATCTTGAAGTAATGAAGGGCCCGGCCGATCGGCCGGGCCCTTTGTGCATGCGCCGATACTTTGCGTGCTTCAAACAAAATTAAGGGAATTGATTGGGCCGATTGTTCAACCGACTCGGCCCGCCCCTCCGTACTACTGCGCGGAAACACCAGAAGCGGGAATCCCTGGAGGGGCACGTGGTACCGGAGAAGCGCAAGTTGATGGTCGTGGGAGCGGCCATCGCCGCGGCGTTCGCAGTTACCGGCTGCGCACCGGCCGGATACAACGCCGCCGACTACGGCAATGCCGCGGAGCCCGCCTCGAACACGGCGGCAAGCCCCGGCGCGACCGCCGATCCGGCGGCCACGAGCGACCCGGTTGCCGAGGCCGACCCGGACGCCACCGCGCCTCCCGGCTCGGACGCGAGCACCGCGCTCTCCGACGATCAGGTCACCAACAAGCTGACCGGCACCGCCGTGAAGCGCATGGGCCAGGTCGTCGAGAACGAGGACGGCTTCGTCCTCTACCGCTTCGACTCGGACTCCAACAACCCGGCGAAGACCAACTGCAACGGCGACTGCGCCAAGATCTGGCCGCCCGCGCTCACCAACGACGGCAAGCCGACCATCAAGGGCGTCGACTCGAAGCTCATCGGCACGATCACCCGCGCCGACGGCACGAAGCAGCTGACGCTCAAGGGCTGGCCGGTCTACACCTACATCGGTGACAAGCAGCCCGGCCAGTGGAAGGGCCAGAACGTCTCCGGCAAGTGGTTCGTGATCAAGCCGGACGGCGCCAAGAACCTGACCTGCCTTCCCGCGATCTCCAAGCCGGTCGCGCCGCCCGCCGACGACTCCGGCTCCGATTCCAGCGACACCGGCAGTTCTTCAGGTGGCGACTACAGCTACTAGTGAGGGTTATTCGCGACGGTGGAGACCGGGCCGCCTACCTCGCTCTTGCTGCAACTCGAGGTCGGTCGCGAACAACCCTCAAGTTAAGCGCGATTTAAGAAACTGCTGATTTCGGAGGTTGGAAATGGTTGCCGCCCGCTTCTCTCACCGGTCGTCGCGCTGGTTGGTGGGCATTTCGGCAATGGTCCTGACGTTCCTGCTGGCGCCGGTCTCGCCGGCCCGCGCCGACGGGAACGTCCCGGGTATCCCGGTGCCGCAGAACTCGTTCAACGCCAAGGGCGCCGGCTCGGTCAGCCCCGCCGATCGTGACTTCGTGATCAAGGTTCGGCTGGCCGGGCTCTGGGAGATCCCGGCCGGCAACATGGCTCAGGAGAAGTCGGACGACCCCAAGGTCGTCAACATCGGCAAGTCGATCGCCGCGCAGCACGTCCTGCTGGACAAGCTCGACCGCGACGTGGCCAAGAAGCTCAACATCGAACTGCCGGGCCAGCCCAACGCCGACCAGCAGTTCTGGCTCAGCGAGATGCGCAACGCGAACGCGACGACGTTCGACCAGATCTTCATCGACCGGCTCCGCGCGGCGCACGGCAAGATCTTCCCGGCCATCGCGACGATCCGGGCCAGCACCCGCAACGACTCGGTCCGCCAGCTCGCCCAGCAGACCAACCAGTTCGTCATGACGCACATGACGCTGCTGGAGTCGAGCGGGATCGTCGACTACGGCGCGCTGCCGACGGCGGCCGCTCCTACTACCCCCGGCAGCGGACCGGTGCCGGTGGACGGCCAGATGATCGCGGCCGCGCACAGCAGCACCGGCGGTATTCCCGGTGTCAACACCACTGTGATCCTGCTAGTCCTCGCCGCCGCACTCGTGGCCGGCGTCATCACGACCATGCGCATCTTCCGGGCGAGGTAGCCCCGAAACCCCGTCCAGGTCGAGACAGAGAAAGGTGTCCCCCCATGCGAAGGTCCAAGTACCGGCGCGCATCATCCAGGAATTCGGGTTGGTTCAGCGGCCGTCGCCGGATCATCGCGGTCGCCTCGACGCTCGTTGTGTTCGGCGGCATCGTGACCGTCACCCAGATTTCGAGCGCGTCGACCAACCGGACGCAACGGAAGGCGCTGTCGGCATGTGACAACGTCCAGGCTCCGGCCGGGACGAAGCTGTCCACCAAGACCCGGAAGGGCTCGTGGACCGAGGAGAACGGTGTCGTCACGCAGCATGCGGACGACGGTGCCGGTGACGTCGCAACCACGGCCGAGCTGCGGGCCCGCTGCCGCCGCTGGGTGATGAACAACGTCGGCAACAACGGCAACGCCACGACCGCGCCGACCACGGCCGCCACCACGGCGCCGACCGAGGCCGCGACGACGGAGCCCGCCGCCGACCCCAGCGCCGCCGACCCGAGCGCCGCCGACCCGAGCGCCGCCGACCCCAGCGCCGCCGACCCGAGCGCCTCGGGCGACACCGGCAACAACGGTGGCGACACCGGCAACAACGGCGGTGGCGACAACAACGGCGGCAACAACGGTGGCGGCCAGCAGGAGACCACCGCGCCGGCGCCCGACCCCACCAACTCGGGCGGGGCGACCACCCCGCCGCCCGGTGCCGGCCTCGGCATCCTGACCAACAACTGCTCCACCAGCAACCTGCCGCAGCACGACGGCTTCCAGAAGGGCGACCGCTGCGTCACCACCGAGTTCGGTGAGGTCTCCAGCGCCGCCAACAACTCGTCGCTGCTGATCACGCAGGCGCCGCGCAGCGTCACCGTGAACACCCCGTTCACGCTCACGGTGAGCACCCGCAACCTGATCCGTGACCGGTTCCTCGCGGCCGGCCAGGGTGGGTACTACGTGGAGAGCTCGGTTCTCCAGGACGGCATCGTCCGCGGTCACTTCCACACCGCGTGCCGCATGCTGCCGAGCACCAACGAGGCCCCCGACCCGTCGCCGGTTCCCGCGTTCTTCGTGGCCACCGAGGACAGCAAGGGTGGCAAGGCCCCCGACTCGGTCACCATCAACGTGGCGGGCCTGCCGGCCACGGGTACCGCGCAGTGCGCCTCGTGGGCCGGTGACGGCTCGCACCGTATTCCGATGATGGAGCGGGCCAACGAGACGCCGGCGTTCGACTCCGTGCGGATCCAGGTTCGCGCCGGCCGCGGAGGCAACTGACAACCGACGAGGAGCGTCGTCGCAGAGCCGGAGCCGAACCCGAGCGGGACGGGGCAACCGACATTGCCCCGTTCCGACCGGGACCCCCCGTTGGCGCCGGTTGGTCGCCCTTCCCCCTGACGGACGACTTCAGCGGCCAGCTCCCCAAGGCGACCCGGATCACTCGGGTGTCCGGTCGCCCCCCGATGGCCCTGACCGGGAGCGCGGTCAGGGCCATCGGCCTTTCCGTGTGGCAGAGTTGCCGGGTGACTCGTCGCCTGACGCCGCCCGAGCGGTATGCGTTCGGGGCCTCGCTGGCCACGTTGCAGGCGCCGAACGGCGATCCGTGCGTGCGCGTGACCGCCGGCGACCTGTGGATGGCGGCCCGCACGCCCGATGGTCCCGGGACGTTGCATCTCTCCCGGGAAGGCGACGAGCTGGTCGCCACGGCGTACGGGCCCGGCGCCGCCTGTCTCGAGGACCGCGCCGACGCCATCGCCGGCATCCGCGACGACGTGAGCGACTTCCCGCCCCTCGCCAAGACCCACCCGCTGGTGCATCAGCTGGCCCGCACCTTCGCCGGCCTGCGGATGCCGGCCACCGGACTCGTCTTCCACCGCGTGCTGCGCGCGATCCTCGAGCAGAAGGTCACCGGCGTCGAGGCGTTCCGGGCGTACCGGAAGATCTGCCGGAAATTCGGTGAGCCGGCGCCGGGCCCGATGGATCTGTTGCTCCCGCCCGACCCGGCCGCGATGGCGGCCTCGCCCTACTGGGTGTTCCATCCGCTCGGCGTCGAGCAGCGCCGCACCCAGGCCCTGCTGCGCGCCGCCCGCGAGGCCGCCCGCATCGAGCGCTGCGCCGACTCGGCCGAGGCCACCCGCCGGCTGACCGCGCTGCCCGGCATCGGCCCATGGACGGCCGCCGAGGTGGTACGCGTGGCCTACGGCGACCCGGACGCGGTGAGCGTCGGCGACTACCACGTGCCCAACACGGTCGCCTGGGGCCTGGCCGGCGAGCCGCGCGGCACCGACGAGCGCATGCTCGAGCTGCTCGAGCCGTTCCGGGGCCACCGCGGCCGGGTCTGCGACCTGCTCGCCCACGGCGGCATCGGGGCCCCGCGCTTCGGCCCGCGGATGCCGATCCGGTCGTTCGCGCGGTTCTGATTCGGCCGGGTCTGACGGGTGTGCGGGTGCCACTCCGGGTACGTTGATGCCCTCGTGATCGCTTCGGCCCGGGAGAACTGACGACAAAATGGGTGGCACAGGCGGAGAGATCGCCCTGGTCCTGGTGCTCGTACTCGTGAACGCCGCCTTCTCCGGAAGCGAGATGGCGCTCGTGTCGCTGCGGGACAGCCAGATCCAGCGGCTCGAACGGCAGTCCCGCGGCGGCAAGACCCTGGCCCGGCTCACCCGCGACCCCAACCGGTTCCTGGCCACCATCCAGATCGGCATCACGCTGGCCGGCTTCCTGGCGTCGGCCGCCGCCGCGGTGTCGCTCTCGAAGCCGCTGCTCGGCCCGCTGAGCTTCCTCGGCAGCGCCGCCGAACCGGCCGCCATCGTGATCGTCACGATCGCGCTGACCTTCGTGACCCTGGTGATCGGCGAGCTCGCGCCCAAGCGGATCGCGATGCAGCGCACCGAGGGCTGGGCGCTGCTGGTCGCCCGCCCCCTCGACGTCCTCGCGATGATCTCCCGGCCCGCGGTCTGGCTGCTCGGCGCGTCGACCAACGTGGTGGTGCGGCTGGCCGGCGGCGACCCGTCCGCCCAGCGCGAGGAGGTCACCACCGAGGAGATCCGCGACATGGTCGCCGCCCAGCAGGACTTCTCGATCGAGCAGCGCACGATCATCAGCGGCGCCTTCGAGATCGCCGACCGGATCCTGCGCGAGATCCTCGTGCCCCGCCGCGACGTGCTCACCCTCGCCACCGGCGCCCCCGCCCACCAGGCGCTGCGCTCGCTGATCGCCGGCGGCCACTCCCGCGCGCCCGTGGTCGGCCCGGCCGGCCTCGACGACGTGATCGGCGTCGTGCACCTGCGCGACCTGGTCGACGCCGAGGGCCCGGTCGACGCGGTCTCCCGCCCCGGGCTGTTCCTGCCCGAGACGCTGCGGGTGAGCGACGCGCTGCGGCAGATGCGCGGCGAGCACGCCCAGTTGGCCCTCGTGGTCGACGAGCGCGGCGCGATCGACGGCATCATCACGATGGAGGACCTGGTCGAGGAGATCGTCGGCGAGATCTACGACGAGACCGACCGGGATGTGGCCGCCGTGGTCCGTGAGGCCGACGGTGCGCTGCTGATGCCCGGCTCGTTCCCGATCCACGACCTGCCCGACATCGGCCTGCACGACGAGTCGCACGCACACGAGGACGGCGACTACACCACGGTCGCCGGCATGGTTCTGGCCGCGCTGGGGCACATTCCCACCGGGCCCGGCGAGGTGGTGGAATTGCCGGAGTTCACGGCGGAGGTGGTCGAGGTGACGGGCCGGGCCATCACGCGCGTGCGCCTTCGCCCGCTGCAGACCGCGGCCGAGGAGGCGTAGGCGTCACAATTACTGTGCGAGGAGGTGACCTCCATGCAAACTGGCGGCGTGGCATTCACCCTGACGATCGACTGCGGCGGCGGTGGCATCAAGGGCTCCGTGCTCGACGAGGCGGGCACGATGCGTGCCCAGCCCCTGCGCGTGCCCACGCCGTACCCGCTGCCGCCCGACCTGTTCGTGAAGACCCTGATACAGCTCGGTGAGCGCCTCCCGCAGGCCGACCGGGTCACCGTCGGCATGCCCGGCATGCTCCGGCACGGCGTGGTGGTGGCCACCCCGCACTACGTGACCCGCTCCGGCCCGCGCACCAAGGTCGACCCCGAGCTGCTCGCGGCGTGGGGCGGCTTCGACGCCCGTACCGCGCTCGCCGAGGCGTTCGGCCTGCCCACGCTGGTGCTCAACGACGCCGAGGTGCACGGCGCCGGCGTCGTGGCCGGCGCCGGCTGCGAGCTGATGCTCACCCTCGGCACGGGCCTGGGCTGCGCCCTCTTCGACGGCGGCGTGCTCGCCCCGCACCTCGAGATGTCGCAGGCCCCGGTGCGCTGGGGGATGTCCTACGACACGTACATCGGCGAGCACGAGCGCCGCCGCCTCGGCGATGCCCTCTGGTCCCGTCGCGTGCGCAACGTCGTCGACGGCCTGCGTCCGGTGTTCCTGTGGGACCGGCTCTACCTGGGCGGCGGCAACTCCCGCCTGATCACCCCCACCCAGCTGGCCCGCATGGGCGACGACGTGGTGGTCGTGCCGAACACGGCGGGCATCGTCGGCGGGGTCCGCGCCTGGATGCTGGGCACGTCGCGCTGACATGCGTCCCGGCGCCCTGCTCCTCGACTTCGGCGGTGTGCTCGCCGACGCGCCGCCGCAGCGACCCGCCCCGCCCGCGCTGGTCCTGCGCATCTACAACCTGTCCCGGGGCGCGCTGACCCCCGGCGAGATCCAGCGCGCGCTCACCGACGGCGCCGCGGCGTGGGCGCGCTGGCGCGACGAGGACTGGCCCGACGAGCTGTCCCAGGCCGAGGTGTGGGAGCGTTTCGTCATGCCCGGCTGGCCGCCCGCCGCGCGGGTCCCCGTGCGGGGCGCGGTGAAGAAGCTCTCCTACGACTGGGCATACCACGACAATTGGGAGCTGCGCCCCGGCATCCCCGAGGCCCTGTGCGCGGCCCGCGACGCCGACATCCCGCTGGCCGTGGTAAGCAACACCCTTTCCGGCGCCGCGCACCGAGACTTCCTCAAAAAAGCGGAAATATCAGGCTTTTTTGCTGCCCAGATCTACAGCGACGAGGCCGGCGTCCGCAAGCCCAACCCCCAAATGATCTGGAACGCCACCGATGTTCTGGGCGTCCCCCCGGAGTCCTGCTGGTTCGTGGGCGACAGCCGCCGCCGGGACATCTTGTGCGCCCGCCGAGCCGACGCCGCCATGGCCATCCTCATGCGCTCCCCGCGCACCGCCGCCGAGCCCGCGGGCCCGTGGCCCATCCCCGACGAGACCATCGCCGACGGCTTCGAGCTGTGCCAGCTACTGCAGAAACACCTTTAGTCGTACGAGGACCGGCCCGTTCCCGCCGCATTCACGGCCGCTCCCGCCGCGCAGAACCAGCTGGTTGCAACGCGATGCCGTAGACCCGCTGCGGGCCGCACGCTGGGCGTGACCGGGCCGCGCTCAGCGCGACCACCCGCGGCTCGGGCCATGGCAATCCAGGCCGGCCGCACGCTGGGCGTGACGGGCCGCGCTCAGCGTGACCGGCCGTGGCCGGGACCGGCCTGCCTGCCGTGACCGGCCGCGGCCGGGACCGGCCCACCCGCCGCGACCACCCCGATGCCGGCGAATGGCCACGTGGCCGCAGCGGGTCTACGGCCGGGGTTGCAACCGGCCGGTTCTGCGCGGCGGGGACGATCAGGAATTCGGTGGAAGGACCTGTTCCTCGTACCGGAAAAGGATCGTAACCACCCCCCTCGCCGGTGCGGCGCGAAAGAGAGCGACCACCGCTTAGCGTGCGTTTACCTGCCAGACGGTGGTGTGGCGCAATGGCACGCTCTCGAGTGACTCGATCACCGGGACGTCGTACGAAGCCCGCTTGATCAGGCCCTCGGACGGGAGATAGGCGCGCCCGGGATCGCCCACCAGAACCAGGCAGCCGCGGCCCGCCGCGCGGCGCAGGAAAGGCAGCACGCGGGCCGCCATCTCGCGGCTGTAGAAGACGTCGCCGGCCAGGATCACCGCGGCGTCGGGAGTCGTGTCCAGCACGTCGCCCTCGAAGAGCGCGACCTCGACGTTGTTGGCGATGGCGTTGGCCGAGGCGGCGGCCAGCGAATAGGGGTCGATGTCGTTCGCGGTCACGGGGGTGGCGCCGGCGACCGCGGCCGCCACCGCGACCAGGCCCGAGCCCGTCGCGAGGTCGAGCACCGACCGGGCCGCGACCAGGTCGGGGTGGTCGAGGACGTGGCGGGCCAGGGCCTGGCCGCCCGCCCACGCGAAGGCCCAGAACGGCGGCGGCTGTTCGGCTCCTGACTCCTCGGTCTTCTCCCAGAGCTCGATCGGCTCGGCGGCCTGGAAGAGGGAGATCTCGGGGACGAAGGGCACGGGGGCCAGGGCGGTGTTGGCGCGGATGAACTCGAGGAGCACGACCCGATTGTCTCAGCTGGCGAACGGCCGGGCCGATCTGCGACGAGGACGACGCACGAACGAGGACGACGCACGAACGAGGACGACGTCCGAACGAAGACGACGCACGAACGAGGAGCAGGATGCCGCCACGCTGGGCCGTCGGGGTCTTCGGCGGGTGGATGGCGGCGCTCGCGGTCGCCTTCTGCCTGGTTCCGGGGGAGCGGCCGGCCATTCGCCTGGCGGCGGGCCTCTCCGCGGTCGCGGCGATCTGGTGGGGTGCGCGGCGCAATCGGGCCGGGGATCGTACGCCGTGGGCCTGGCTCGCCGCGGCCGTCGCGTTGTCGACGGCGGGCTCGGCGCTCTACCCGGGCCACGTCGGAGCGGCGCTGGTCATCGCGGCCTATCCGGTGCTCGCGGGGGTGCTGCTGACGTTCGTGCGGCGCCGGGCGGGCGCCGCACGGGACCGGGCGGCGCTGCTGGACGCTCTCACCGTGACGGCGGGCGGCGCGCTGATGGCGTGGACGTTCGTGCTCGGGCCGCGGGTGGCCGACCAGGACTGGCTGATGCTGGCCTATCCGCTCGGCGACCTTCTCTGTCTCGGCCTGGTGACCCGGCTGCTGAGCCTTCGCCGGCTCGCGTCGGGCAGCCTGCTCGGCGGCGGCGTCGTGCTGATGCTGCTGGCCGACGTGGGGTACGAGCTTGGCGGGCTCGGCGACACGGCCGCGCTCGGGCGCCTCGCCTTCTACGCGGGCGCGGGCCTGGCCGCGCTGCACTCGTCGATGAACTTCCTGAGCGTCCCGGCCGACGAGTCGCCGAGCGAGCGTGGCCGCCTGCGGGTGGCGCTGCTGGGTCTGGTCGCGCCGGCCGTGCTGCTCGCGGTGGGCCCGACCGTGGTGGCGGTGCTGAGCGCGATCACGTTCCTGCTGGTGCTGCTGCGGATGGCCGGCGCGATGGCCAACCACCGGCAGGCCCTGGCCCGCGAGCGCGGCCTGCGGCAGGCGTCGGCGGCGCTGGTGTCGGCGGCCGATGTGGACGCGGTCGCCGACGCGGTGCGTACGGCGGTGGAGCAGTTGCTGCCGCCGCACACCCCGCACGGGGTGGTGCTGGCCCGGGCCGTCTCGCAGGAGGGCCCGGCGGTGCAGCGAAGTGCCGGAATTGTCGCGACCCGCGACCTGGACTGGTCGGTCGCGGTGCGGCTCACCCAATTCAGCACGACGCTGCGCTGCCCCATGGTGCTGGCGGACCGGCCGGCCGGCGAGCCGCTGGTGGGCGTGCTGCACGTGGGCGCGCCGGACAGGGAGCTGCCGGGGCTGCGGAGGGCGCTCGAGGTGCTGGCGGGGCAGGCGGCGCTGGCGCTGGAGCGGATCGAGCTCAGCCAGGAGGTCACGCGCCGCGACAGCGAGACCTATTTCCGGACATTGGTGCAAAACACAGCTGATGTCATTCTCATCCTAGATGATCTCGCCATCCGCTATGCCAGCCCGTCGGCGGTGCGAGTCTTCGGCGTCGATCCAACCGGGGCAGTTTTGTCCGATTTGATCCACCCGGACGACCTGCATCTTCTGGCGATCGACGGCGCCGATCTCCGTGGGCCGAATGACATGTTGCTCGAAATGCATATGTCCGACTTGTCGGATGAGCCGACCGTGGCCGGCCTGGTGGTCACGCTGCGGGACGTCACCCGGCAGCGCCGCCTCGAGCAGGAGCTCACCCACCAGGCGTTCCACGACGCGATGACCGGGCTCGCCAACCGCGTGCTGTTCCACGACCGGCTCGAGCACGCGCTGGCCCGCGGCGCCCGCGACGGCTCGGTGGTCGGCGTGCTCTTCATCGACCTGGACGATTTCAAGATCGTCAATGACACGCTCGGGCACGCCGTCGGGGACGCGCTGCTGATCGCGGTGGCCGACCGGATCGCCGGCGCGCTGCGGGCCGACGACACGGCCGCGCGGCTGGGCGGCGACGAGTTCGCCGCGCTCGTCGAGAACGTGCAGGACCCGGGCGCGGTGGAGGAGACCGCCAACCGCATCCTGGCCGCGCTGGCCCAGCCGATCGTGATCGACGGCGAGACGTCGCTGCACGCGGTGGCCAGCATCGGCATCACCACCACCCCCGAGGCGGACAGCGCCGACGCGCTGCTGCGGCAGGCCGACCTCGCGCTCTACGTGGCCAAGGGCGCCGGCAAGAACCAGTGGCGGCGCTACCAGGCCCACCTGCACGGCGCGATGGTCGAGCGGCTCGAGCTGCGATCGGCGCTGGACCACGCGGTGCACGAGGGTCACTTCCTGCTCGCGTACCAGCCGATCGTGGATCTCGGCTCGGGCGAGCCGGTGGGCTTCGAGGCGCTGGTCCGCTGGTCCCACCCGACCAAGGGGATCGTGGCGCCGGCCGAGTTCATCGCGGTCGCCGAGGAGAGCGGGCTGATCGTGCCGATCGGCCGCTGGGTGCTTCAGCAGGCGCTGCACACGGTCGCGCAGTGGCGCCGTGCCCTTCCGCCGGACCGCCAGCCCTACATGAGCGTCAACGTCTCGGTGCGGCAGTTCCGCGAGACCGGCTTCGTCGACGAGATCCTCCAGGCCCTGGACTACGCCGGCGTGCCGCCGGAGGCACTGATGATCGAGCTGACCGAGACCTTGCTCGCGGGCGATCACGAAACGGTCTGGCGCGACCTCGCGCTTCTTCGAGACCATGGCGTACGGGTGGCGATCGACGACTTCGGGACGGGCTATTCGTCGCTCGGCTATCTGCACCGGCGCCCGGTCGACGTCGTGAAGATCGACAAGATGTTCGTCGACGACATGGTGGACAGTCCGCAGCAGCTGGCTCTGGTGACCGGCATCGTCGGTCTGGCGCAGACGCTCGGCCTCACCGTGATCGCCGAGGGCATCGAGTCCCCGGTCCACCGCGACCTGCTGGCCCGCCTGGGCTGCCCGTACGGCCAGGGCTACCTGTGGTCGAGCCCGGTGGACGGCACCGAGGCACTAGCCCAGATGTCATATGCGCGGGGTTCGATGGCGGCGTAGCGTCCGCCCGATGAACATGATTTCTCTGCGCGGCCCCCGCCGGGCCGCCGTGGCCGCCGTGGCCATCACGGCGGCGGTCCTGGGTGGCGCCGGCGTCGGCTGGGCCGCCGCCACGAGCACGGCCCAGCCGGCGATCAAGACGATCACGCCGCGCTCCGAGAAGGACGTCACCAACATCGACGTCCTGCGTCAGCAGCTGCGCAACTACTACGGCGACCCGCTGGGCACCGGGCAGTTCGCGTCGGAAGGCAACTATGCGCGCGAGGCGTCGGGGGTCGCCGCCGACGGTGGTCGCTACCTGAGCCACTACAAGGCGCAGGGGCACGCCACCAAGGCGATCGTCCTGGACGTCGACGACACGACGCTCGCCACCTGGAACTACGAGGTGTTCAGCAACTGGGCGTACAACCCGGCGACCAACGCCGACTACGTCAACGGCCAGAAGTTCCCGGCGGTGCCCGGCATGGTCGCGACCGTGAAGGCGGCCGAGCGCGAGGGCTACGCGATCTTCTTCCTGACCGGGCGCCCGACCTCGCAGGAGCCGGCCACGCTCGGCAACCTCACCGCGGACGGCGTGGGCGTGGACGCCGGATACCCGAAGCCGACGACGCTGCGCGACGGCGAGGACGGCCTGTTCACCAAGCCGGACGTGAGCGTGTACCCGGATTACCTGAAGAAAGCGTGCGCCACCGACCCGGACGGCAAGTGCACGACGATCCACTACAAGTCGGCGACGCGGGCGCACATCGAGTCGCTCGGGTACGACATCGTGGCCAACTTCGGCGACCAGTACAGCGACCTCAAGGGTGGCTACGCCGACAAGACCTTCAAGCTCCCGAACCCCAACTACTACCTGCCCTGATCATCTGCTCCTTTTCGCGCCGAGCGCGAGCATGACCTCGTGGACCTGTTCGGGGCTGAGCGGCGCGGTCGGCAGCGGTTGGCTCGCCGCTGCCGGCCGTAGCCCGTCGAGCGTGAACGCCAGCGCCCGACGCCAGGCTTCCGGGGCCGTGTTCGCCGTCGCCCGGACCACGGTCGACGTCGTCCAGAGCAGGAACGGCAGGTCCTCGGCGGTGAAGTCCGCCCGCAACCGGCCGGCGGCGTGGGCCTTCGCGATGAGCCCGCGCACCCCGTCCAGCTGCGCCTCGCAGATCTCGGTGAGCCGCTGCGCGTCGGCGTAGCGCCGGCTCACCGCGTCGCCGAGGGCCAGATCGGCGGCGGTCATCTCGCACAGAAGCGTCACGTACAGCGCGAACCCCTCGAACGGGTCGTCCTCCGCCTCGGCGCGCGCCATCGCCTCCCGCACCTTGGCCTCGACCACTGTCGCTGAACGCCGAGATTGGCCCGCAGGGCGTCTTCGCCGGCGTCCTGCACGTGGCCGCGATGATCAGCGGTAGCGCCGGCCACGCGGCGGCCGTGTCGGGCGAGGTGCCGATCGACGTCACGAAGATCCCGCTGGTCGACCCGGCCGACCTGGCCGAGACCATGTGGACGATGCTGGCCAAGCGGGACCGGGCCGAAGAGGCGGTCCCGGCTTGACGGCTACCGCTTGACGGCTACCGCTTGGCGGCTACCGCTTGGCGGCTCGGCCGGCGTAGAGGCGGTCGGTCAGGAAGGGCAGGCCGTTCGCCACGGTGATCGCCGCCCGGTATTTCACCGGGACCACCATGCGGCGGCGCGGCCGGCGCAGGGCGCTCTCGACCGCGGCAGCGACGATCTCGGGGCCGGGGAGGTTCTTCCGGTTGTTGAAGCCGGTGTCGATGAAGCCCGGCTCGATCAGCGTCACCCCGATGCCGGTGCCCCGGAGCTCGCGGCGCACCGAGTCGGTCATGCCGCGCAGCGCGAACTTCGTGGCCGAGTAGGTGCCGCCGAGGCCGATCTCGCCGGCCACCGAGCCGATGTTCACGATCGAGCCGGCGCCCTGCGAAAGCATGGTCGGTACGACCGCGCGCATCAGCCGGATCGGGGCCAGCAGATTCACGTCGATCATCTGGGTGACCACGTCGTCGTCGGCGAGGATCGAGGACTTGCCGCCGACCCCGGCGTTGTTGACCAGGCCGTCGATGCGGCCGTTCACCTCGAGCGCCCGCGCGACCAGGGCCTCGATCGCCGCGGGGTCGCGCACGTCGGTGGGCACCGCCACGGCCGTGCCGATCTGGTCGGCGGCCTTTCGCAACTCATCGGCGCGCCGGGCGGCGAGCACCACGGTGAATCCGGCGCGACCGAGCCGGATCGCGGTGGCGCGGCCGATTCCGCTAGACGCTCCGGTGACGACTACGACCCGCATGGTTGTCTCCCTTTGCGAGGAAAACGGCGCCGCCGGGACTGGCGACGCCGTTTATCCGGCGATAGGGATCAACCTATCGCTTGCTGTGGTAGGCCTCGACGATGTGGCTCGGGATGCGGCCGCGCTCGGAGACCTCGTATCCGTTCTTGTTCGCCCACTCGCGAATCGCCTGATTCTGGTCGCGGCTGGCGCGGCCGGTGCTGGCCGGTGAGCTGCGCCGGGCGGGCGAGACCAGGTTGCTGCGACCGACCCGGGTGGCCGCGTTCAGGAACGGGTCGAGCGCCTTACGCAACTTGCCGGCGTTCTTCTCGGAGAGGTCGATCGTGTAGTTCACACCGTCGAGTCCGAACTCGACGGTGCGGTCGGCCTCTCCGCCGTCGATGTCGTCGGTCAGAAGGGTTATTACCTGCTTGGCCATGGTGTGCCCGCTCCTACAACGATGTCATTTGAGTGACGACTATGCGCACGCGGCGTGGCGCCGCGAATGTCGATACGCTTTCATTCTGTCTCTCTGCAGTTCTCAGTGCAAATTGCCGCTCTGCATGTCGCAATTCTCTCGGCGCGCGGGGGCACCCGGGCGGGCTCGTTCGGACGTTGTCGGTGACACGCACTTTTCAGGTTCGTCAATGTCCTGTAACGTGTCGTGGGAGCGCTCCCACCACCCCGTCCCCGCGGGATCCCCTCTCAAGGAGCATCGCAATGAGACGTGCCATACGCGCCCTCGCGGCCCTCGGCCTCATGGCCGGAGCGGTCGTGACGGCCTTCGCCGTCGCCGGACCAGCGGCGGCCGACACGCAGATCTGCGAGCAGTACGGCAGCACCACCATCGGCGGCCGGTACGTGGTGATGAACAACCGCTGGGGCACCTCGGCCCAGCAGTGCATCAACGTCACCAGCACCGGTTTCGCCATCCAGACCCAGCAGGGCACCGGAAGCACCAGCGGCGCCCCGGTCTCCTACCCTGCGGTCTACCTGGGCTGCCACTACACCAACTGCTCGCCCGGAACCAACCTGCCGATGCAGGTCAGCGCCATCTCCAGCGCCACCAGCAGCATCAACTACCAGTTCGTGTCGGGCGCCACCTATGACGCCGCGTACGACATCTGGCTGGACCCGTCGCCCAAGAAGGACGGCGTCAACCAGCAGGAAATCATGATCTGGTTCAACCGGCAGGGCTCCATCCAGCCGATCGGCTCGGTGGTCGGCAACGCGACCATCGGCGGCCGGAGCTGGGAGGTCTGGCGGGGCAGCAACGGGTCGAACGCCGTGGTCTCGTACGTGGCGCCGTCCCCGATCACGAGCTGGAGCTTCAGCGTCCTCGATTTCATCAACGACGTGAAGAACCGCGGCGCGATCACCAGTTCGTGGTATCTGACGAGCATCCAGGCCGGTTTCGAGCCCTGGATCGGCGGCGCCGGCCTGGCCGTCACCAACTTCTCGGCGGCCGTCAACAGCGGCGGCCCGACGACAACGCCCACCACGACGCCCACCACCCAGCCCACCACCCCGCCGACCGGCGGAACCGCGGCCTGCCGCGTGACCTACGGGACGAATGTCTGGAACTCGGGCTTCACCGCCAATGTCACCGTGGCGAACACCGGCGGCAGCGCGATCAACGGCTGGACTTTGGGCTTCACCCTGCCGGGCGGCCAGGCGATCACGAGTTCGTGGAATGCCACGCTCACGGGATCGAGCGGCGCGATCACCGCACGCAATCTCGCCTACAACGGCAGCATCGCGCCGGGCGCCAACACGTCCTTCGGATTCCAAGGAACCTACTCCGGGAGTTTCGCCAACCCGCCCTCTTTCACGCTGAACGGATCGACCTGTTCCAGGGCGTGAGAGCACAGACCCGAGCCGCCTCGTCGCCGATTCTCCGGTGCCGGGGCGGTTCGTCCATCCTTGCTGGCTCCGCTTCGCTCCGCGGGCGATCGCCCCTTCGGGGCTGATGAGGAGTCAGCCAATTTCCGGCGACGCAAACCCCGCGTCGACGAAAATCGACTGCCTCCTCATCAGCGGGGCAATCGCGGGCAGCTCACAATTTCGACAGGCGGAGCGCGGCCGGTGCTCCGACCGGAACGGCCGGGCTTCGCGGGGCGATCGGGTCGAGGCGTTCATAATTCGAACCCACCGGGGGGCGTTGATCGGCGTCGCCCTTGTTGGGCCAGAGGGCCATCGCGCGCTCGGCCATCGCCGTGATGGTCAGCGACGGATTCACGCCCAGATTCGCCGGAACCGCCGAGCCGTCGACGACGTGCAAACCGTCATACCCGTAAACACGGTGATACGGATCGAGCACGCCGGAGTCGCGGGAATCGCCGATGGTCGCCCCGCCGAGAATGTGCGCTGTCATCGGAATGTCGAAGATGTCGCCGACCGTGCCGCCCGGGAATCCGCCGATCTTCTCGGCGATCCGGCGCACCGCCTCGTGGCCCTGCGGAATCCAGGTCGGGTTCGGCTCGCCGTGCCCCGGGCCGGTGGTCAGGCGGCCGCGCTTCGTGCGCCGCACGGTGAGCGAGTTGTCCAGCGTCTGCATGACCAGCGCGATGATGGTGCGCTCGCTCCACCGGCGCACCGAGAGGGAGCGCGCCAGGACGTACGGATGCCGCAGCGCCTGAGCGAGGAACTTGACCGGACGGGGCACGCGGCCGCCGCCGTCGACCAGCAGCGTCGCGAGCAGCCCCATCGCGTTGCTGCCCGGGCCGTAGCGGACGGGCTCGATGTGGGTCGTGCCGTCCGGGTGGAACGACGACGTGATCGCCACGCCCCGGGAGAACGGCTCGGCGGGCACCGCGCCGGCCTGCGCGCCGAGCAGGGCCTCCGAGTTGGTGCGGGTCAGCGAGCCGAGCCGCGCCGAGATGCCGGGCAGCACGCCGGTGTCGCGCATGGCGTGCAGCAGCCGCTGGGTGCCGAGCGCGCCGGCCGAGAGGATCACGTGATCGGCGGTGAAGACGCGGTTGCCGGCCTCGACGATCCAGCCGGCGTCACCGGGGCGCACGGCGGTCGCCTCGGTGTCCGCGTACACGATGGCGCCGGCCTTTTCGGCGAGATAGAGGTAGTTGACGTCGAGGCGGTTCTTCGCGCCCACCTTGCAGCCGATCATGCAGTTGCCGCATTGGGTGCAGCCGGTGCGGTCCGGGCCCGCGCCGCCGAAGAACGGGTCGGGCACGGTCCTGCCCGGCTCTCCGAAGAACACACCCACGGGGGTACGGCGGAAGGTCGCACCCACCCCCATGTCTTCCGCCACCTGTTTGATGACGACGTCGGACGGCGTCATCGTGGGCTGCTCGGTCACGCCGAGCATGCGGGAGGCCTGGTCGTAGTGCGGCGCGAGCTCGGCCGCCCAGTCGGTGATGCCCGACCAGTGCGGGTCGTCGAAGAACGTGGCCGGCGGGCGGTACAGCGTGTTCGCGTACACGAGCGACCCGCCGCCGACCCCCGCGGCCGACAGCACCACGATGTCCTTGAGCAGCGTGATCCGCTGGATGCCGCGCAAGCCGAGGCGGGGCGCCCAGAGGAAGTTGCGCAGATCCCAGGAGGTCTTGGGAAGCGACGAGGGGGTGAAACGCCGGCCCGCTTCGAGCACGCCGACCCGGTAGCCCTTCTCGGTGAGGCGCAGCGCGCTGACACTGCCGCCGAACCCGCTGCCCACGATCACGACGTCGAAGTCCGCCATCGCCCCACCCTGTCATTACCGATCGGTAACCGGAAGGGGGCGGGCCTCTCATTTCGATGGCCCGATTTTCTACGGCCCGATTTTCTACGGCTCGATGAGCACCTTGATGTGCTCGCCGCTCGCGGCGTCGGCGAACGCGGCGGCGGCCTCGTCGAGCGGGCGGATCGCGGTGGCCAGGCCGGCGACGTCGACGGCCCCCGACGTCAGCAGGTCGATCGCGTCGGCGAAGTCTTCCGGCAGGTAGGTGGCGCTGCCCTGGATGCGCAGCTGGCTGTCCTGGATCATCGGCAGCGGGATCGTCACCGGTGCGGGCGGAACGCCGACCACCACGACCGTGCCGCCCTTGTTCGCCATGGCGAGGGCCTGGTCGATCGTGGACTGCTCGGCGACGCAGTCGAAGACCACGTCGGCGCTCTGTTTCAGGTGATCGCGCACCTGCGCCACCGCATCGGCCGCGGACGCGTCGACCACCGCGTCCGCGCCGAACGTGGTGGCCCGCTCCCGGCTGCGCGCCGACCGGGCCGTCATCACCACGCTGCTTGCTTTCTGGGCGCGCGCCACCTTCAGCGTGAGCAGCGCGATCGTGCCCGCGCCGAGGATCGCCACCGTCTTGCCGGCCAGCCCGCCCACGAGCCGGGACGCGTGCACCGGCGTGCCCAGCGGCTCGATGAAGGCGGCCCGCCGCCAGTCGAGCTCGTCGGGGATGACGTGCAGCCGGCGCTGGTCGACGGTGAAGTAGTCGGCCATGCCGCCCTGGTCGTGCGCGCAGCCGAAGAAGCGCAGCCGCTCGCAGATGTTCTGCCGGCCGGCCAGGCACTGCTTGCACTCCCAGCAGGGCAGGAACGGCTCCATCGTGACCCGCGTGCCGACCGCGAGCGAGGCGCCGGGGCCGACCGCCTCGACCGTGCCGCTGACCTCGTGACCCGGCGGGTAGGGGAGCGTGATGAACGGGTGTCTGCCCTGCAAGGCATGCACGTCCGACCCGCAGACGCCGGCCGCTGCCACACGTACCAGAACCTGGTTCTGATCGGGATCGGGAACCTCGGCGTCGATCACCTCCACTCCCGAGGGAGTCACGACGACCCGCCTCACGGCAGGTATCCCAGGCGGCGTGCGGTCACAATCGTCTCCATCCGGCCGTGCGTGCCCAGTTTGCGCATCGCGTTGCGAAGGTAGCTCTTCACCGTCTCGGGCAGCAGCCCCAGCCGTCGCGCCGCCTCCGCGTTGCCGCAGCCCACCGCCACCATCGCCAGCACGTCGAGCTCGCGCGGCGAGAGCGGGTTCAGGTCGCCTGCGGCGGGCCGATGCGTGACGAGGCGGTCGGAGATCTGCTGGAGACGCGCCTTCAGCTGCGGGTCCGAGGTCTCCGCGGCCAGCGTACGGAGGTCCGCGTGGGCCAGCCGCACCTCCTCCCACTCGCCGGCGGTGGCATCGGGCGCGCCCCGGACGGCGGCGGTCTCGAGCTCGGCCAACCGGCGGGCGACCTCACGCCGGACGGTCACCTCGGTGCCGAGCCGGAGCGCGACCTGGCTCATGGCGTCGAGCGCCCGGGCGCCGACGGCGATCGGCTCGCGGGTGCCGGCGTAGAGAACGGCCAGCACCGAACCGCCCATCGCGACCGGAACCGCGGCGATGGCCCGCAGGCCCTCGGCGATGACCGGCGCGTCGTACTCGTGGCTGATCCGCGGGTCGGCCGCGTAATCTTCGACCCGGCCGGGGCGCACGGTCGCCACGACCCGGCCGCCGAGTCCGTGGCCGGCGCTGACGATCAGCCCATGCAAGGCGAGCGTCGAGGTGCCGGCGAAGTCGGACAGCCGCATCTGCCGGCAGTCGGCCGCCACCACACCGCCGAACGCGACCGGAAGACCGGTGACCCGGCGGATCCGGCCGAGCGCTGCCGGCAGGTCGGCTGTTTCAAGCACGTTGACAGCATGTCACCGGACCTCTACCCCCGAACAGGGGTGGCGAAATTGCCGTCACCGGGCCCATGCTGCGGAAATGTTGTCCTACGCGTCCGGCACCAGCATCGCGCCCCTGCTCGGCGAGACGATCGGGGCCAACTTCGAGCGCGCCGTCGCCCGCTTCGGCGACCGGGAGGCGCTGGTCGACGTGGCGGCCGGCCGGCGGTGGACCTATGCCGAGCTCGACGCCGACGTCGACCGGCTGGCCCGGGGGCTGCTGCGGCGCGGGATCGCCAAGGGGGACCGGGTCGGGATCTGGGCGCCGAACTGCGGGGAGTGGGTGATCACGCAGTACGCCACCGCGAAGATCGGGGCGATCCTGGTCAACGTCAATCCGGCGTATCGGACCCATGAGCTCGAGTACGTGGTCAAGCAGTCCGGGCTTTCGCTGCTGATCAGCGCGGTGTCCTTCAAGAGCAGCGATTACCGTTCGATGATCTCCTCGATCGGCTTCGACGCCGTCGCGTACATCGGCACATCGTCTTTCGACGATCTGTCGGTCGACGGCGACGCGTCCGAAATTTCGGCACATGCTGCCTCGCTGGCCTTTGACGACCCGATCAACATCCAGTACACATCCGGGACAACCGGCTTCCCCAAGGGCGCCACGCTCTCGCACCACAACATCCTCAACAACGGCTACTTCGTCGGCGAGCTGATCAACTACAGCGAGCAGGACCGGGTCTGCCTGCCGGTGCCGCTCTACCACTGCTTCGGCATGGTGATGGGCAACCTCGGCGCGACCTCGCACGGGTCCTGCATCGTGCTGCCCGCCCCCGGCTTCGACCCGGCTTTGACGTTGGCGGCGGTCGAGGCCGAGAAGGTCACTTCGCTGTACGGCGTCCCGACCATGTTCATCGCGGAGCTCGGCCTGCCGAACTTCGGCGACTACGACCTCTCTTCGCTGCGCACGGGGATCATGGCGGGGTCACCCTGCCCGGTCGAGGTGATGAAGCGGGTCGTCGCCGAGATGAACATGGCCGAGGTGGCGATCTGCTACGGCATGACCGAGACGTCCCCGGTCTCCACGATGACCCGCCCCGACGACAACCTGGCCCGGCGCACCGAGACCGTCGGCCGGGTGATGCCCCACCTCGAGTCCAAGGTCATCGACCCGGCGACCGGCCTCGTGACCCCGCGGGGCGAGCCCGGTGAGCTGTGCACCCGGGGCTACTCGGTGATGCTCGGCTACTGGGAGCAGCCGGACGCCACGGCCGACGCGATCGACGCGGCCCGCTGGATGCACACCGGCGACCTGGCCACCATGGACGAGGACGGCTACCTCAACATCGTCGGCCGCATCAAGGACCTGGTGATCCGCGGCGGCGAGAACGTCTACCCGCGCGAGGTCGAGGAGTTCCTCTACGGCCATCCCGACATCGCCGACGTGCAGGTGATCGGCGTCCCCGACGCGAAGTACGGCGAGGAGCTGATGGCCTGGATCGTGATGCGGCCGGACGCGACCGCGCTGACCGCCGAGGCCGTCCGCGCCTACTGCGCCGGGAAGCTCACCCACTACAAGATTCCCCGCTACGTCCACGTCGTCGACGGTTTCCCGATGACGGTGACCGGCAAGGTCCGCAAGGTGGAGATGCGCGAGCGGGCCGTCGACATCCTGGGCCTTCACGAGGCTGCGGCGATCAGGAAAGCATGACGCGGGCGATTTTGATCGACGTGCTCGTGCTGCCCGCCGCCGGATAGGCGACGCTGCCGTCCGCGTACGCCTTGAAGGCCTGGTAGTTGTGGTCTTTGACGGCGATGGTCAGCTGTTTGCCGACCGTGGCGCCCGTGCCCGCGTCGTAGGCCTGTGCGCGCATCGACGAACCGGAGCCCCAGGCCAGCAGCATCTTGCCGGCGCCGTAGGAGACCAGGTGCGGGTGTGCCGACGAGGCCGAGGTCTTGATGGTCCTGCTCGCGGCCGAGCTTCCGGAGAAGCGCGACAAACGGACCGACCCGCCCTGGCTCCAGGCGGTCCAGTAGCCCGAGGACTTGGCCAGCACCAGGTCGCCGCCGAAGAGGGTGCCGTCGCAGGTGCCGGCGGCCACGGTGCGATAGGGGTTGGGCTGGGCCATCCGGCAGTTGTTGTCGGTGGCGCAGACCATGGTGAACTTCTTGGCGCGCGGATCCCAGACGATGCGGGACGTCCAGGCGTGACTGCAGCCGACCTCGAAGCTGCCGTGCCCGCCGAGCAGCGAACCCGACTTGCTGACCACCTGCATCCGGTCGCCCTCGTGGATGTCGACGCAGCTGCCGTTCTGGACGGTGATCGCCACCCCGAAGTACGCGGCGTAGTTGCTGCCGTCGGAGGCGAGCCGGCCGTGGTGCTGGTACCACCAGACGAACCGGGCGCCGTCGTCGTAGCCGCCGCGGCTGCCGGTCAGGTTGGTGACCTGGCGTTCCCACACCTGGTGGCCGGAGTTGTCGAACCGGACCATCCACATCGTGTTGCACGGGCTCGACTCGCCGCCGCAGAGGGGGCCGGTCTTGCAGTCGCCCTTGCGGGTGACCAGCAGGACGCCGCCCGTCGCGTCGGCCTGCACGTCCTGCAGGTCGATGCCGGTGAAGCTGGTGGGCGTGCCGGCGAGTTTGTCGTCGCAGCCGAGCTTGCCGAGGTGGACCTTGCCGTCGGCGCCGAGCCAGGCCAGCCACGAGCCGCCGCCGGGGGTGGCCGCGATCGCCATCGGCAGCGGGTCGGTGTCGCCCTCGCCGCCGTAGCCCTTCACCCCGGCCCCGACGCTGACCTGCGTGACCTTGGTGACGGGAGCGGCACCGACGGCACGGGCGCAGCCGCCGACCGTCTTGGGGGCGGCGGCCGAGGGGGAGGCGGCGGTGGAACCGACGGGGGCAGCGGCCGAAGAAGATGAGGCCGGGCCGGCGGAGGGTGCGGCGCTTGATGAGGACGAAGCGGACGAGAACCAGCCATTGGCGCCGGCCGGCAGGACAAAAGCCGCGACACCGACCGCCGCAATCACCCCGGCAGCCACACCGATCAGCGCGACACGCCGGGCGGACCCGGGCTTGCGGTGCCCGGCCGGGGGCGGCGGGGAAGGGACGTCATTCGTACTCATCAGCGCGGGACTTTACTGGGCGCGCTCCCACGCCGTCCTGCCCAAGATCTTTGGGCAGACTTAAATTCAGCGCCGATAAATGGTGATCGAGTACCCGACGTTGTCGATCGCCTGGCTGGAGTCGATGAGCTGCTTGAGCTTGCCCTTCGCCAGCGCGACCCGCGAGTCCGACACCACGAGGAGCCCGCGCACCTGATCGTTGGCCACCGTAAGCGGATTTTTCCCCGAAATCCCGTAGTACTGGGGCACGCCGCTTCCCTTGTAGACCAGCCACACCGTTTCCCCCGGATAGCGAGACTTCAGCCGAGCCGACAGCCGTGGCAGATCCTGCCCCCAGTCCACGTTCGAATCGTGCAGGTTCAGATGCGTATGAGACGTCCCGCCGAATGCCTCATTCGAATATGGCAGATAAAACGGAAATGTCAGAACAGAGCTGACGGCCACGAACCCCACCAGCGCCGCCGTCCCGATCCGGGCCCACCGGAAGCGAACCAGCACGACGGTCCCCGCCACCACGGCGCCGAAGATCGGCATGAAGATCACGTACCGGCTGCCGTAATCACGGGCGCCGGTCATCGCCACCAGCATCAGCACCCCGGCCGGCACCAGCAGATACAGCGTCGCCACCCGCAGCGCCGGCTTGACCAGCATCGTGATCGTCCCCGCCAGCCAGAGCGCCATCATCCCCAGCGGCGTCTTGATCACCAGCGCGGCCGGCTGGTAATACCAGAGCGACCCGCGATAGGCCCGGCCGAACAAGAACCCGTTGAAGGATCGCGATTCGAACCGGAACTGAATCAGCACCCCGTCCCGATAGGCCTTGGGCAGCGGCAGCAGATCCACCGCCAGCCCCTTGAGCCCACCCGGATTCACCGCGAGCGCCGGCGAGGTCCACCGCAGCCGCGGATCGACCGCCAGATAGACGAGCCACACCATCGCCGTCGCGATCAGCCCCACCCCGAGGGCCGCCACCACACGCCAGGCCATCCGTTTCCACCAGGCGCCCGGCTTGCCCACCACAAAAGGCGACAAGAGCGTCAAGAACACCACGATGGGTACGGCGGGGAGCACACTCATCCGCGTCGCCAGCGCCGCCCCGAGCGCCACCCCCGCCAGCGGAAGATAGAGCCGGGGCCGGGAGCGCGACCGCCACAGCATCCAGAACGTCGTCAGCAGCAGGCCCGCCGCCGGCACGTCCAGCGTGGCCAGCGACCCGTGGGCGATCACGTCCGGCGAGAAGGCGTAGAGCGCCAGCGCCACCAGCCCCGCCCACGGCCCCGCCAGATCGCGGGCGAACCCGAGCACCACCAGCCCGAACAGCAGCGTCAGCACGATCATCGGGAGCCGCGCGGCGAGCATCAGCCGATAGGGGTTGTTGCCGGTCTCGTACAGCAGGTGCCGGCCCAGATTCGTCTGGTCGCCGGTGAAGGCCGGGTCGAGGTACGGCCGCTCGAAGGCCAGGCCCGCCGCCATCACCAGCTTGCCGAGCGGCGGATGCTCGGGGTTGTACCGCAGGCTGTGCTGCTGGGCGAGCACCTCGGCGGTCCCGACATAGACCGGCTCGTCGATCGTCGGCGATTGCTGCATCGCGGTGGTGACCATGGCGAACGCCATCCCACCCAGCATTGCCGCCACAACGAGCAGGTAGATCAGGCGACCACGAGACACCGCGCAAATTTAGCCGGTGAATTCGCCCGCCGGCCGGGAAGCCGGGTCGGCGTGCTTCTCCTGCTCGGCGGCGCGCAGCTCCACGCGGCGGATCTTGCCGGAAATCGTCTTCGGCAGGTCGGCGAACTCCAGGCGACGGATCCGGGCATAGGGCGGCATGTGCTCTCGCGCGTACGCGAAAATGGTCTCCGCCGTCGTGGCGGAAGCCTCCCACCCCTGCGCCAGCACGACGTAGGCCTTCGGCACCGCCAGCCGCAGCGGGTCGGGCGACGGCACCACGGCCGCCTCCACCACCGCCTCGTGCTCGATCAGCACGCTCTCCAGCTCGAACGGCGAGATCCGGTAGTCGGAGGCCTTGAACACGTCGTCGGTGCGCCCCACGTACGTGATGTAGCCGTCGTCGTCGCGGGAGGCGACGTCGCCGGTGTGGTAGTAGCCGCCGGCCATCCGCTCGGCGGTCAGCCCGGGATCGCCGTGGTAGCCGACCATCAGCCCGGTCGGCCGCGGATCGAGCGCCACGCAGATCTCGCCCTCCACCGCCGGCGAACCGGTCAGCGGGTCGATCAGCTCGATCGTGTAGCCCGGCATCGGCCGGCCCATCGAGCCCGGCTTGACCGGCCGGCCCGGCGTGTTGGCGATCTGCACGGTCGTCTCGGTCTGCCCGAAGCCGTCCCGGATCGTCACGCCCCACGCCTTCGTGACCTGGTCGATGACCTCGGGGTTGAGCGGTTCGCCGGCGCCCACCACGAGGCGGGGCGGGGTGCGCAGCGCGGAGAGGTCGGACTGGATCAGCATCCGCCAGACGGTGGGCGGGGCGCAGAAGCTGGTCACGCCGCAGCGCTGCATCTCGGCCAGGAGGCGGCCGGCGTCGAACCGGGCGTAGTTGAAGATGAAGACGCAGGCCTCGGCGTTCCAGGGGGCGAAGACGTTGCTCCAGGCGTGCTTGGCCCAGCCGGGCGAGGAGATGTTGAGGTGGACGTCGCCGGGGCGCAGGCCGATCCAGTACATCGTGGAGAGGTGGCCCACGGGGTAGGACTGGTGGGTGTGCTCGACGAGCTTGGGCCGGGCCGTCGTGCCCGACGTGAAGTAGAGCAGCAGCGTGTCGGTCGCGCGCGTGCGGCCGTCGGCCTCGAACCCGGCATTTCCGGAATAGGATTCTTTGAACTGCAGCCAGCCTTCGACGTCGCCACCAACGGCGATTTTGGTGGCGGGGACCGCATCGAACTTCGCGGCGGCCGACGACAGGGCGATCACGTGCTTGGCGCCGCCCCGGGCCACTCGATCGGCGGCGTCGGCCGGGCCGAGCAGGGGAGTGGCGGGGATGAGAACGGCACCGAGCTTCATCACGGCCAGGATCGTGTCCCACAGCTCGACCTGGTTGCCCAGCATCAGGACGATCCGGTCGCCACGCGCCACGCCCTGCGCCCGCAGCCAGTTCGCCACTTGGTTGGACCGGCGGGACATCTCGGCGAACGAGAACCGCTGCTCGGAGCCGTCCTCCTCGACGATCCACAGCGCCGGCGCGTCGTTCCCCTCGGCGATCACGTCGAACCAGTCGAGCGCCCAGTTGAACTCGCCCAGCTCCGGCCAGGCGAACCCGGCCACGGCCTCGTCGTAGCGCTCGGAGTGGGCGAGCAGATAGTCGCGCGCCGCCCGGAAAGCCGCCGTCGTCATCCCCTCAGCCTGCGCCCTCGATTTGCGAACGCGCCACCCCCGGAAGGGGGTGCCTAGATCCCCATGGTCCGGGTCGCGACCAGGCCCCGCCGCACGTCACCGGTCACGCAGGCCATCATGACGGTCGCGCCCGGGTGGCCCTCCGCCGTCCCGTGCGCCTGCACGCAGGCGTCGGCCGGCAGCATGATCTCCGCGGCGTGCAGCCGGGTCGCCGGGCACGACGCCGCGGCGACGCTTCTGTAGACCTCGACGTGCAGGCGGGGCCACGCGCCCTCGTGCGAGCCCGGGAAGATGCTGGTGAAGCGCACCCAGCCGGCCGAGTCGGTGGCCTGCATCCCGCGCAGATAGTTCTCGTTCTCGAGCCCCGGCGAGCGCAGCGAGTAGTTGCCGTCCCGGTCGCAGTGCCAGAGGTAGACCGCGTGACCGGCGAGCGGACGGCCCGAGGTCGCGCTGGTCAGCCGCACGCGGATGTCGAGCGGCACGCCGCGGGCCACCCCGTTCGCCGTGCCGAAGCCGCGCCGGATGTCCCCGCGCACGATGCCGGAGCGGGCGATCGGGCCGGCCGGCGCGCCGAGGGTCGACACCGTGACGCCGCGGGCGAGCCCCATCATCCGGCGCCGGCGCGCCAGCGTGAAGTCGTTCGCCAGTCCGCCGTCGTGTCGCGTCCCCAGTTCGAGCATGAATCCATTGGGCGGGCGGTGGGTTGCGCGGCTGCGCCGGTCCCGGTTTCAGATGGGTTGTTTCGCGTACGCGTCATCGCGCGCGCCCGCGAGCTCGGCCGCGCGCAGTTGCGCCGGGAAGGCCTGGGTCTGCCGCCACAGCTTGGCCACCAGCCACGCCTCGAAGGTCAGCAGCAGGACGCCGGCCGCGACCGTCACCGGGATCAGCCACCCGGTCAGCGGCGCGATGATGAACACCGTCATCTCGTACTCGATGCCGCTGAACACGTGCGTGCGGATGCGATGCTGCCGCAGCCAGCCCCCGGCCCGCCGCTTCAAGCTGGCCTGCTGTTCCGGCCCGCCCTGCTCCGGCCCGCCCTGCTCCGGCCCGCCCTGCTCCGGCCCGCCCTGCTCCGGCCCGTCCTGTTCGCCTGTTTCGGCGGTGACCGGCCTCGCCTCCGTGAGCGCCCGGCGCATCTCGGCCCTGACCTTCGCGACCTGGCTGCCGTTGAGGTAGCGGAACAGGTCGAGGAACGTCACCACCGCCAGCAGCCACAGAAAGGCGATCCGCCCGGTGTGCAGGTACTGCCCGCCGAAGAGCGCGACCCCGCAGACGAACACCCGCAGCCGGTCGAAGACGAAGTCGAACCACTGGCCGAACAGCGAGCCGGTGCCGTTGAGCCGGGCGATCTTGCCGTCCATGCAGTCGACCACGAAGCTCGCGTGGAACAGCAGCGCCCCCGCGATCAGCCACCCGCGGGTCTGCCCGGCGAAGCACGCGGCGGCCGCCAGGCCGATCAGGGTGGCGATGACGGTCAGCACGTTGGGCGTGATCCGCCGGTACGGCGCCACCAGCCGGACGAGCCGGGACGCGAGCGGGTCGACGAGCAGCACCGTCCACCAGGCGTCCCGCGGCTTATAGGTGCGTTCGCGAACTTCCTCCAACGTGATCACGGCCCAGAACCGTACGGGTGATCTCTAGGAATTTGCTTTGTGTTCGCTTACATCCCGCTTGGTACTGTCCACCCATGGGTGGTGATCGATACGAAACGGGGACGGACGACCCGCCCGCCGTCCACTACGACGACGAAGAGTTGCCCGCCCGCAACCTGACCGGCCGCATCGGGCTCGGCGTCTCGATCGTGGCGTTCCTGGTCGCCCTGCTCGTGTTGTGGCAGGTCTTCCGCCCCCTCGCCCCGGGCAGCCAGTTCTACTTGATCATCTTTCTGGCGGGCACGTTGCCGCTGGTCTTCCTCGCGTACCGATCTCGCCTGTCCCGTCCGGCGAAAGCCGACCGCGATCGGCCGACGCTGCCCGATTGGGTCCTGGCCGGCGCCACGCTGATCGTCTGTCTCTACCCGGTGAACCCGCTGCGCGGCGGCTACGACGGCTTCCTCGACCGGCAGGGCCTGCTCGAGCCGATCGACATCGTCTTCGGGGCCGTGTTGCTGGTCCTGGTGGTGGAGGCGTGCCGCCGCACCACCGGGGTCGCTCTCCCGATCGTCTGTCTCGCTTTCCTCGCGTACGGGTACTACGGCGGTCTCCTGCCGCAGGACTGGCCGATCGCGCACGCCGGGCTCGACTTCTCGCAGATCGTCGACGCGCTGTACAACTCGGGGAGCGGCTTCTACGGCACCCCGCTCGACGTGGCGGCGACGTACATCGTGCTGTTCACCATCTACGGCGCGGTGCTCGACCTCTCGGGCGCGAGCCGCTTCTTCGTCGACCTCTCGGTGGCCGCCTTCCGCAAGTCGCGCAGCGCGGCCGGGCGCACGGCGGTGGCGGCCGGCTTCCTGCTCGGCACCGTCTCGGGCTCGGGCACCGCGACCGCGGTCAGCGTCGGCGCGGTCACCTGGCCGATGCTGCGCCGGGCCGGCTACCCCGCGGAACAGGCCGGCGGCATGCTCGCGGCGGCCGGCGTCGGCGCGATCCTCTCCCCGCCCACGCTCGGCGCGGCCGCCTTCATCGTCGCCGAGTATCTCGACGTCTCCTACCTCACCGTCCTCGGCTGGGCGACCATCCCGACGCTGCTCTACTACCTGGGCATCCTGCTGGCCGTCGAGATCGACGTGCGCCGCTTCCGGGTACGCGCCCTCGACACGCCACCGGCCTCGGCATGGCGGCTGCTGCTCCGCTTCGGCTACCACTTCTCCTCGCTGATCCTGATCATCGTGCTGCTCGCGCTCGACGTCAGCGCGACCCGGGCCGTCGTGTACGCCACGCTGGCCGCGTTCCTGCTGTCGTTCCTCGACCGGCAGGCGTGGATGACCCCGCGCCGCGTTTTCACGGCGCTGTCCGCCGGGGTGCGCGGCGTGCTCCCGGTCGTCGCGGTCTGCGCCGCCGCCGGCATCATCACGGCGATCACCACCAAGACCGGCCTCGGCGCGCAGCTCGCGTCCCTGCTCGTCTCCGGCGCTCGCGCCGTCACCTCGAACCCGACCGCGGTCCTGGCGCTGACCGTGGTCCTGGCCGCGATCGCGCTGGCCATCCTCGGCCTGGCGGTCCCGGTCACGGCCAGCTTCATCATCGGCTGGGTCATCATCGGCCCCGCCCTGCTGGGCCTGGGCGTCCCGGCGCCCGCCGCCGCGATGTTCGTCTTCTACTACTCGGTGCTCTCCGAGGTGACGCCGCCGACGGCGCTGGCCGCGGTGGGCGCCAGCGCGATCACCGGCGGCCGCACGATCCCGACGATGTGGCAGGCGCTCAAGTACGCCCTTCCCGCCTTCCTGGCCCCGATCGCGTTCGTGCTGACCGGCAACGGCTCCTACCTGCTGGGCCGCGGCTCGTTCGTGGACATCGTGTGGGCCACGGCGGTCGCGATGCTCGCGGTGGCCGGCCTGGCCGTGGCCACCGGCGCCTGGTTCCCCGGGATCGGGCCGGCTCCCGTCGGCGCCCGCGTCCTGGGCGCGGCGGCTGGGCTTCTCCTGCTCTACCTGGAGCCGCTGACGATCGCGCTCGGAGTCGGCGCGCTCGCGGCCGCGGCCGTCTGGACCCTGGTGGCCCGGCGTGCCGCTGCGCCCCCACCTCCGCCCGCCGCTGCGCCCCCGCCTCCGCCCGCCGCTGCGCCCCCGCCTCCGCCCGCCGCTGCGCCCCCGCCTCCGCCCGCCGCTGCGCCTCCGCCCGCCGCTGTGCCCCCGCCTCCACCTTCCGATCCGCCCTCCACTCCATCCGCCGACCCTTCCTCCGCCCCATCCGCCAAGCCTTCCTCCACATCGGACAATCTGCCCTCTCCCTCGGTCAAAGAAGAAACGGGGACGACATGAGACGCATGGCATCAACCGCCGCAGCCCTCGTACTCGTCGGGGGTCTCGCCGCGTGCGGCGGCCGGCAGGACGCCGCCTCCACCGACGCCGGCGGCGACGTGACCTGCGAGGTCACCAAGGACACCCGGGTCGGCATCGCCACCGGCAACGCGACCGGTGTCTACTTCGCGCTCGGCAACGCCTACGCCGAGCAGATCGGCGCGGCCGGCGGCAAACTCAAGGCCACGGCGGCCGAGACCGGCGCCTCGGTCCAGAACATCCAGCAGGTGGTCGCCGGCACCTACAACGTCGCGTTCTCCCTGGCCGACACCGCGGCCGACGCCATCAACGGCACCGGCAGCTTCACCGCCAAGCAGCCGATCGCCGCGCTGGCCCGCATCCACACCAACTACACCCACGTGATCGTCCGCTCGGCCGCCGGCGTCAAGGACGTGGCCGGCATGCGCGGCAAGCGCGTCTCCACCGGCTCCCCGAAGTCCGGCACCGAGGTCATCGCCAACCGCATTCTGAAAGCCGCCGGCCTGGACCCCGCCAAGGACATCAGCGCCCAGAAGCTCGACCTCACCAAGACCGTCGACGGCATGAAGGACGGCTCGATCGACGCCATGTTCTGGTCGGGCGGCCTGCCTACCCCCGGCATCACCGACCTGCTGACCACGGCGACCGGCAAGGTGCAGTTCCTGGACATCACGCCGCTGCTGCCCGACCTGCAAAAGATCAATCCGGTGTACGAGGCGGGCACCGTCCCCGCCGCCACCTACAAGACCCCCGCCGACGTCCCGACCGTCATCGTCCCCAACTTCCTGCTGGTCCGCGAAGATCTGGACCCCGACGTGGCCTGCGTCCTCACCAAGGTCCTGTTCGACCGCAAGGCCCAGCTGGAACAGGCGAACGCCGCCGCCAAGGAGATAAGCCTCGACACGGCCCGCAAGACCGACCCCGTCCCGCTGCACCGCGGCTCGGTCAAGGCCTTGGACGACCTGAACGCCCCGAAGTAGCCTTTCGCCGCCCGGGAATCGCCTTCCCGGGCGGCCATTGTTCGGTCCGCCATGAATTGCACGCCAAAAAGGATTGCTGGATGTGGCGGGCGTGCTCTACTGTTTGAAGAGTCCGCAGGGAGCGCGCACGAAAGGGGATCGAGATGATGTGGCAGGCCGCCAGTCAGGTCGACCTCGCCGCACATGGTGCGACGTTCGATCGTGACGGCATGGCCCGGCCCGTGTGCCGGCGCGTGCGACGAGCGACGAAGTGGCGCTCCCTGGGAGTGAGCTGGCGAAACGGCTGACGCCGTCACGGTTTCCGCCGCCGCCCTCCCATCTCGGGAGAGGCGGCTTTCTTCGTCTCCGGGGCCGGTGGCGGTTCTTCGCCGGCTGTCCCGGTGTGCCTGGGGGCGTCGTCCCGGAGGTGCTCCGGATGGCGTCCGGGGGCGGGGCGGAATTCGTGCGATATTCGACTTACGGGCGTAGCTCAATTGGCAGAGCAACGGTCTCCAAAGCCGTGTGTCGCGGGTTCGATTCCTGCCGCCCGTGCGTGCAATTCTCCATGCAATTGAATAAGCGATTCTGAGATCCCAGAATGGGGGCGAGGAGCGGCGGCCACGCGGGCCGGCTCGGTGGGTAAGGCGACCGCCGGGCTCGCTGGACGGGAACACTTGCGCTACCCGGCCAACGCGGCGTCGCCGCCCTCGCCCCAAGCGACCACGACACGACCCGCACCCGCGGCCGTCCCCGCGGTCCACGAGGGCTCGTAGCTCATCGGGTAGAGCGCCCGCCTTGCAAGCGGGAGGTGGCCGGTTCGAGCCCGGCCGGGTCCACGTGGTGCGACGCCGATCGCACCACGCCACGTCGTCGTAGCTCAGCGGCAGAGCGCCGCCCTCATAAGGCGGAGGCCGGATGGTTCGACACCACCCGACGACACACCCCCGTGGCGCAACGGACAGCGCGCCGGTTTACGAGACCGGAGGTTGGGAGTTCGAGTCTCCCCGGGGGTACTGGCAGGGTGGAGCAGCTCGGAGTGCTCGCGGGTCTCATAAGCCCGAGGTCGTGGGTTCGAATCCCACCCCTGCATCTGCTCGGCAAAACCCCTAGCGTTGACCCATGGCGTACGTGATCAAAGCTCTCGACGCGTCGACCTGGGACGACTTCGCCGCTCTGGTGGAGCGGAACAACGGGGTCTTCGGCGGCTGCTGGTGCATCGGGTTTCACGGCGAGCTCTCCCGGGGCGACGCCGAGGCGAACCGGACGGCAAAGGAGCGGCGAGTGCGCGAGGGGCGGAGCCACGCGGCGCTCGTCTTCGACGGGGACGACTGCGTGGGTTGGTGCCAGTTCGGCTCGCCCGGCGAGTTGCCGGCGATCAAAAGCCGGGCTGCATACGAGAAGGGCCGCACCACGGCGCTGCCCGACTGGCGGATCGCCTGCTGCTATGTGGGTAAAGGGCACCGGCGTCAGGGCGTGGCCACCGCGGCTCTCGAGGGCGCGCTCGATCTCATCGCCGAGCTGGGCGGCGGCACCGTCGAGGGGTTCCCGGAGGGCGCCGACGCGGTCCCGGCCGGCTTTCTCTACAACGGCGCCCTGTCGACGTACGAGAAGCTCGGCTTCGTCAAGGAACGCCCGATCGGCAAGCACCGCTGGGTCGTGAGCAGGGTCGTCGAACCAGCCCAACTCCATCACCCTTTCTCCGCATCCGATCCCTAACGTGCGGGTCATGCGCGTGACGATGATCCTGCCCGCCCTGACCGAGGCGACCAGCCCGCTGTTCCGGCCGATCAAGTACTCGCTGTTCCCGCCGCTCGGGCTGGCCACCCTGGCCGCGTACCTGCGTGCCGACGACGAGGTGCGGATCCTCGACGAGCACGTGCAGAAACTCGACGAGGCGGACGAGCCCGACCTGGTGGTGATCCAGGCGTACATCACCTCGGCCCGGCGCAGCTACGAGATCGCCGACCGCTATCGGGAGCGCGGCGTCTTCGTGGCGATGGGCGGGCTGCACGTGACGTCGCTGCCGGACGAGGCGGCCCGGCACGCCGACGCGATCTTTCTCGGGCCGGGGGAGGACACCTGGCCGCGCTTCCTCGACGACTTCCGCAACAAAAGGCCCCAGCAGAGGTACGTCTCGACCGAGCGCACCCTGCGCGGGCTGCCGCCGGTCCGGCGCGACCTGATCAAGCGGGAGCGATACCTCGTACCCAATTCGATCGTCGTGTCCCGGGGGTGCCCGCACCACTGCGACTTCTGCTACAAGGACGCGTTCTTCGAGGGCGGCAAGTCCTTCTACACCCAGCTGGTGGACGACGCGCTCGCCGAGATCGAGCGGCTGCCGGGCCGGCACCTCTACTTCCTCGACGACCACCTGTTCGGCAACCGGCGGTTCGCCGAGGCGCTGTTCGACGGCATGGCCGGCATGGGCCGCGTGTGGCAGGCCGCCGGCACGGTCGACACGATCCTGGCCCCGCACGGGCCGGGGTCCTCCGCCGGATCAGGCGCGGCCCGGGGGTTGCTGGAGAAGGCGGTCGACGCCGGGCTGCGCAGCATGTTCGTGGGCTTCGAGACGATCAACGCCGCGAACCTGGCCGAGCAGCGGAAACGGCAGAACGTAGGGCACAGCTACGAGGCGGTGGCGCGACGGCTGCACGACGCGGGCGTCATGGTCAACGCGAGCTTCGTCTTCGGGATGGACGGTGACGGGCCGGACGTGTTCGAGCGGACCGTCGCGTGGGCGGTCGGCAACGGCCTCGAGACGGCGACCTTCCACATCATGACTCCGTATCCGGGGACGGCCCTGTTCAAGCGGATGGACGCGGCCGGCCGGATCGTGCACCGCGACTGGGACCGCTACGACACCCGGCACGTCGTGTACGAGCCGCGCGGGATGACGCCCGAGCAGCTCGAAGGCGGCTACTGGCGCGCGTACCGGGACTTCTACCGGTGGGGCTCGATCTGGCGGGGCGCGCGGGGCAAGCCGCGCGCGGAGCGGCTCCGGCATCTCGCGTACGCGGGTGGGTGGAAGAAGTTCGAGCCGGTCTGGGACGCGCTGATCCGGTCCGGGCAGGTGTTGCGCGCGCTGCCCCTGCTGGAGAAGTCGCTCGACATGATGAGCGGCGCCGAGTGGGCCCGCCCGGCCGTCTCAGGTGGTGACGTTCAGCCAGCCCCCATCGACGTAGTACGTCGAGCCGACCGTGTATGACGCCCTCTGCGAGCACAGGAAGACGAACAGGTCGGCGACCTCTTCCGGGGTCGCGAAGCGGCCGATCGGTGCGTTGTCGTCGGCGATCTTCTGGAGGTACTGCTCCCACGTCTGCCCGGTGCCCTCGGTGAGCAGCTTCGCCGTCTTCACCCAGTCGCCGGTCATCACCAGGCCGGGGTTCACCGCGTTCACCCGGATGTTGTCGCCGATCAGCTCGTTGGCCAGGCACTTCGAGAACATCACCAGCGCCGCCTTCGTGACGTTGTAGATCGGCTCGTAGGCCAGCGGCTGGGTCGCACAGATCGATGCGTTGTGCAGGATCACCCCGCCGCCGCGCTCGCGCATGCCCGGCGCGAGCGTCCGCGCCAGCCGGACCGCGGCCATCACGTGCAGCTCCCAGTAGAACTGCCAGCGCTCGTCGGGCGCCGTCAGGATCTTCTCCTCGCTGCCGGTGCCGGCGTTGTTGACGAGGATGTCGGCCCCGCCGAACTCCGCCGTCACGGTCGCGGCCAGCCGCTCGGCGCCGTCGGGGGCGGTGAGATCGGCGGGGACCGCGAGAACCCGTACGCCATGAATCTCGGACGCCGCGGCCCGCAACCGCTCCTCGTCGCGGCCGCACAGCACCACATGCGCGCCCTCGGCCGCCAGGCCGTGCGCGACCGCCAGGCCGATGCCGGCGCTCCCTCCGGTGACCACTGCGACCTTTCCGGCAAGTCCGAGATCCATGAAGCAACTCCGTTCGCGCTGAGGACGGCCAGCACCCACCGTCCCACGGCCGGGAGCTTCGGCTACGCCTTTGGGCTACGCCTTTGGGCTACGCCTTTGCGCGGCGTAGGTCGGCGCCGACGTCGTGCAGGTGGCGCAGGGCCTGGGCGTAGGAGTCGGTCAGGGACGTCATCTCGTAGGAGACGCCGATCTCGGCGCAGAACTGCTGGACGATCGGCTGTGCCTTGCGCAGGTTGGGCGTCGGCATCGCCGGGAACAGATGGTGCTCGATCTGGTAGTTGAGTCCGCCCAGCGCCGCGTCGACGAACCGGCTGCCGCGGACGTTGCGAGAGGTCAGCACCTGCTTGCGGAAGAAGTCTTCCGAGCCGTCGGGGTGGGGCATGCCCTTGTGATTGGGGGCGAACGTCAGGCCCAGATAGACGCCGAACAACGCCTGGTGCACCACGAAGAAGGCCAGCGCCTGAAGCGGGGTGAGCACGAGGAGCAGCGCCGCCGCGTACGCGATGAGGTGGGTTGCCAGCAGGATGCTCTCGATGCCGCGGCGCTTGACCGTGCCGTCGCGCAACGCGCGGATGCTGTCTTTGCGCAGCGAGAGGCCGAGCAGCGTCAGCAGCGGGAAGAAGAAGTATGCCTGGTATCGGGTGAGGAATCCCTTCCCGGTTGCGGCCTCGCGACTCCAGACCAGCACGCCGGGGCCGACGTCGGGGTCGAGATCGTCATGGTTCGGGTTGGCGTGGTGCTTGGTGTGCTTGTCCATCCAGTAGCCGTAGGACATGCCGATCGCCAGGTTGCCCGCGATCAGGCCGGCCCGGCGGCTCGGCGTGTTGGTGCGGAAGACCTGGCGGTGGGCGAGATCGTGGGCGACCAGCGCGACCTGGGCGAAGACCACCGCGAGGAACACCGCTACCGCGAGCGTCCACCAGGAGGCGCCGATCAGGAAGAACGCCGCCCAGCCGCCGGCCAGCGCCGCGGCCACGAGGCTCAGCCGCACCGCGTAGTAGGCCGGTTGTCGTTGCAGGAGGCCGGCGGTGTTGATCCGCCGGCCCAGCTCGGCGAAGTCGCTCCCGGCCGCTGCCCGCGGCCGCTCTGCCATAGTCGTCATGTCCACCAGCCTTCCGGGCCGGCGGGCCCGCGTCAGGAGCGCCAGGTCTACTTCCGGGAGTAGTGCTAGCCCTACCGCGTTCTTGCGGGCCTTCGGTCACGATGGTGGGCATGGAGACGCGAGACTGGATTCGGGACGGGTTGCGGGCGGTGGCCGGCGGCGCGCTCGCGATTGCCCTGTCGATCGCCAATTTCGCGTTGTTCGTGCTCTTCGTCCTCGCGCTCGTCATGACGCCCGTGCTGGGCTTCGGGCTGGTGCTGCTGCCGCTGGTCACGCAGCTGGTCCGGCTGCGCGCCGACGCCGCCCGCCACGTTGCCGGCGGGTGGGGCGTGCCGGTCGCCCGGCCCTATCGGCCGCGGCCCGAGAAGTCGCTGCCGGTCGGCTGGGGCGCCTTCCGCTGGATCGTCACCGACCCGGCCACCTGGCGTGACTTCGCCTGGCTGCTACCCGGTGCGATCGTGGGCCTGACGCTCGGCCTGGGCTCGCTGCTCGCCCCGCTCTACGGCCTCCAGGGCATCGTCCTGCTTCCACTGTGGATCTATTTGGGCGCGGATTGGTACGGCTACGGCGTCATCTGGCCGATCGAGAGCGTCAGCGAGGGCTTCCTCTCCCTCCCGCAGGGCGCGCTTATCCTGGCCATCGGCCTGGCGGCCGCGCCCTATCTGCGCCGCGTCGACGCCCAGTTCGGCCGGCTGTTCCTGGGCCCCACGGGCAACGCCGCGCTGCGCCTGCGGGTCACCCAGCTGACCGTCACCCGGGCCGACACGGTCGACGCCCAGGCCGCCGAGCTGCGCCGCATCGAGCGCGACCTGCACGACGGCGCGCAGGCCCGGCTCGTCTCGCTCGGCATGACGATCGGTCTCGCCGAAGAGATGATCGAGCGCGACCCGGCGACCGCCCGGCAGCTGCTCGCCGAGGCGCGTGAGGCGAGCACCACCGCCCTGGTCGAGCTGCGTCACCTGGTGCGCGGCATCCATCCGCCGGTGCTGGGCGAGCGCGGGCTCGACGGCGCCGTGCGGGCGCTCGCGCTCAACCTGCGCGTCCCCACCAGCGTCGACTCCGACGTGCCCGAGCGGCTCGACACTCCGGTCGAGTCGGCGGCGTATTTCGCGATCGCCGAGGCCCTGGCGAACGCGACGGCGCACAGCGGGGCGACCTTCGCGTACGTGAGCATCAAGCGCGGCGACGACCGCCTCCACCTCGAGGTCGGCGACGACGGGCACGGCGGCGCCGACCCGGCACGCGGCACCGGCCTGCGCGGTATCCAGCGCCGCCTGGCCGCTTTCGATGGCACGATGGCGCTGTCCAGCCCGCCGGGCGGACCGACCATCGTGACCATGGAGCTACCGTGCGTGTTGTCATCGCCGAAGACCATGCTCTCCTCCGGGACGGACTGACCCGCCTGCTGGAGGCCTTCGACTTCGAGGTGGTGGCCACCGTCGACAACGGCCCGTCGTTGCTCCCCGCGCTGATCGCCCACAAACCGGACGTGGCGGTCGTCGACGTGCGTCTGCCGCCCACCTTCACCGACGAGGGGCTCCAGGCCGCGATCGCCGCTCGCACCGAGATCCCCGGGCTTCCGGTCCTGGTTCTCTCCCAGCACGTCGAGGCCCTGTACGCGCGCGAGCTGCTCGGCGACCGCATCGGCGGCGTCGGCTACCTCCTGAAGGACCGCGTCTCCAACGTCGCCCAGTTCATCGACGCCGTTCACCAGGTGGCCGAGGGCGGCACGGTGATGGACCCCGAGGTCGTGGCCCGCCTGCTCGACCGCAGCCGCCCGCTCGACGTGCTCACCGTCCGCGAGCGCGAGGTCCTGGGCGAGATGGCCGCGGGCCGCTCCAACGCCGCGATCGCCGCCAAGCTCTTCGTCACCGAGAAGGCGGTGAGCAAGCACATCAACAACATCTTCACCAAGCTCGGCCTGCCCCCATCGGACGACGACAACCGCCGGGTGCTGGCCGTCCTCGCCTACCTCAACGCCTGACCGACCTCCGCCAGCCCGGGAGCGGCATCGCCGGGGCGGTCTCAGCGGGCGGTCTCAGCCCGTCGGGCGCTTCGGGTCCTTGTCCATGACCGGCTTGGTGATCGGTTCGCGGCTCGGTTTGTCGTTGGTCAGAAAGACGAGCGCGAAGATCAGCGCCGCTACGGCGAGCGGAATGCCGGCGAACAGGAGGACCCCTTCAAGATCAGTCACCTGGTCAACGGTACGCCCGGATAGGTTGGTCCGATGCGGATCGGGGCCTGCCAGACGCCGGAGATTCTCCGGGACGTGGACGCTTCGCTGGGCGTCATCAGGGAGTTCGCAGAACGGGCGGACGCCGAGGGCGTCGACCTTCTGCTGTTCCCCGAGTGCTTCCTGCAGGGATACCTGGTCACCGAGCAGCATGTTCGCGAACAGGCGTGGGAGCTCGGGTCCACCAGGCTGACCGAGCTGGCCGGAATCCGGCCGATGCTGGTGCTGGGGATGATCGAGCGCGACGGCGACCGCTACTTCAACACCGCGGTGGTCGTGCACGACGGGCGGGTCGCCGGCCGGTACCGGAAGACGTTTCTGACGGCCGGGGAATCGGTGTTCACGGCCGGCGACGAGTATCCGGTCTTCGAGTGCGGCGGCGTGCGGTTCGGCATCAACATCTGCTTCGACACGCGGTTCCCGGAGGCGGCGGGCGGGGTCGCGGCGAACGGCGGGCAGGTGTTGCTGGTGCCGGCCCAGAACATGATGCCCCGCGTCAAGGCGTTGTATTGGCAGGAGCGGCACAACGCGATCCGGGCGGAACGGGCCCGCGAGACGGGCATGTGGCTGGCCTCGGCCGATGTCACGGGCGAGCGGGACGACGAGCGGGTCGGGCTGGGGCCGACCGGCTTCCTGAGCCCGGCCGGCGAGGTGGTCGCCCAGGTTCCGGCCGGGACGAGCGGGATGGTCGTCGCCGACGTCCAGCCTTAACGAGACGCCGGCAGATGCTCGTCGCTGAGCAGGAGGGAATGCAGTTCGGCGGATACGCCGGCCACCTGGTCCATGTGGGCGTTGTGGCCGAAGGTGCGCGGCCGCGGGATCGGGATCTCGACCAGGCGGCGCAGGCGGCCGGGGCGGGAGCTCAGCACCGCGACGCGGTCGGCCAGCAGGACCGCCTCCTGGATGGAGTGGGTCACGAAGACGATCGTGGTGCCCAGGTCCATGTGGATGCGCTGGAGCTCGACCGCGAGCTCTTCGCGGGTGAGGGCGTCCAGGGCCGAGAAGGGCTCGTCCATGAGCATGACCTTCGGGCTCTGGATCAGGGCGCGGCACAGCGAGACACGCTGCTGCATGCCGCCGCTCAGCTCGTGCGGCAGGCGCTTGCGGAAGCCGGTGAGGCCGGTCATCTCGAGGAGGTGATCGACGCGCGGGCGGTACTCGGACTTGCGCCAGCCGAAGATCTCGACCGGCAGGAGGATGTTGTCCTCGACCGAGCGCCACGGGAGCAGGGCCGACTTCTGGAAGACCATCGCGACGTCGCGGCGTGGCGAGCGGACGACCTCGCCGGCCACGGTCACCGTGCCCACGGTGGGCTCGAGCAGGCCGGCGATCATGCGCAGCAGGGTCGACTTGCCGCAGCCCGACCGGCCGATGATCGTGAGGAACTCGCCGTCGCCGATCTCCAGCGAGACGTCCCTGATCGCCTCGACCGGGCCGGACTTGCCCTTGAACGTCTGCGATACCCCGTCGATGGTGATCATTTCAGCCCCAGCTTCAGGAGGAGATGGCCCTGGCCCACGGTACGAGCAGGCGCTCGAGCCCGGCGACCAGGTAGAACAGGACGACGCCGACAACGGCCAGCAGGACGAGCGCGACGAAGGCCAGCGTCGTGTCGCTGGAGGCGCTCGAGCCGGCGATGACCGAGCCGAGGCCGTGGTCGGGGTTGACCACCTCGCCGATCACCGCGCCGATGATGGCGAGCGGGGTCGCCACCTTGAGGCCCACGAAGATCTGCGGGAGCGCCCACTTGAGCCGGACCTTCACGAAGGTCTGCCACCACGACGCCTTGAGCGAGCGGGCGAGCTCGCGCAGGTCGGCGGGGGTCGAGGTGAGGCCGGCCATGGTGGAGACGATCACCGGGAAGAAGCTCACCAGCACCACCATGACGATCTTGGGGGTGTTGCCGAAGCCGAGCCAGACCAGCAGCAGCGGCGCGAGCGCGACCTTGGGGATCGCGTTGACCGCGGCGAGCACCGGCATCGCCATCCGCTCGACGGTACGCGACGCGGCCAGCGTCACCGCGATGATCAGGCCGCCGGCGACGGCGATGGCGAATCCGATGAGGACGCGCTGGATGGTGATCCACGACTCCTCGAGCAGGAACTGCGGGGTCTCGAGGAACTTGTCGACGACGTCGGCCGGCGACGGCACGTAGAACGGGTCGATATCGAACACCACGGTCGCCAGCCACCACACCGCGACCGTGATGACCACGCCGAGGGTCGGCAGCACCGCGTTGGCCCAGATCCGCGACCCGCGCGAGCCGGCGTCGATGTCGGTCATGTGCTTGTTGCTCCGTCCATTGTGCGGCCGGGGCGGGATGCTACCCGCCCCGGCTCACCACGGTCAGCTCGCTGGGATGAAGCTGAAGTCGACGACCTTGTCGGGGCTCAGGCCGGCCGGCATCAGGCCGTTGCCCTGCAGGATCGCGATGCTGCGCGCGACCCGCTCCTGGTCGAGGTGGCCGAGCGGGGCGCCGTTCGGCGGCGACACGTACGGCTTCATCGCGTTGATCTCACCGACGGCCGCGGGAACGGCCGCGGTCGGCTCGGCCTTGTGCATGATCTCGGCCGCCTCTTCGGGGTGGTCGATCGTGTACTGCAGACCCTTCATGGCGGCCTCGGTGAACTTCTTCACCATGTCCTTGTCGCCGGCGATCACGTCGTCGCGGGCGATGATCGCGTTGCCGAACAGGTCGGAGAGGTACTGGCTGTACGGCATCACGACGACGTCCTTCTTGGAGGCCGTCTCGAGCGCCTTCTTGGACAGCAGGAACGTGCTCAGGCCGTCGACCTTGCGCTGCGCCATCAGGGAGTTGAGCGCGGTGGTCTGCGCGCCCTGGATCTTCACCTTGGTGGGGTCGAGGCCGGCGAGCTTCGCGTACGCCGGGAAGAGCAGCTCGCTCACCGAGCCGGTCGCCGTGGCCACGGTCTTGCCGTTGAGGTCGGTCGGCTTGGTGATGCCGGTGTCGGCGGTGGTCATGATCGAGACCAGCGTCTGCTGGTGGATCGCCGCGATCGCGCGCCAGTTGGTGAACGCGCCCTTGCCGGCCTGGATCTCGGCGCCGGTGAAGTCGAGCGCCGCGAAGTCGGCCTGCTTGCCCTTGATCAGGCCGAGGATCTGGGCGTTGCCGGCGCCCTTCTGGATCGTGACGTCGAGACCGGCGTCCTTGAAGTAGCCCTTCTCCTTCGCGACCCAGGCGAAGGAGTCACGGCCCACGGCGCCGAACGCGGTCACGTAGGTGACCTTCTTCAGTTCGCCGGACGAACCCGCGGTGCTGCTCGTCTTGCTGCTGTCGTCGTCCGAACTCGAGCACGCGCTCGCGGTCACGAGCACTGCGGCCAGCAGCGTCGCCGCCAGCACACGAGATCGTCTGATCATCCAAGCCTCCTGAGAATCCGCCCGTCCAGCCGGCGGCGTTGCCTTTTCGTCTGACCTGCGTGGACGTTGCGTCGATAGACACCCGTCCGTCCGGCCCCGCGTCCGGACGAGATCGTAGATCAGCCTCGTTGCCATGTCATGGCGTTCATTCCGCGCAAAACGGCCGTCGTATACTGCCTTTTGAGGTCCGAAAAGGACATCTACGCAGGTCAAGACGCGGTTGACAGAAGCGCGGCTGTACACAAGATTGTGAGCAATCCGTGCCCCGGCCCTGGAGAGGACTCCCTTGACGTCGCCCGTCGCTGACGACGCCTATGTGCGACTGCGCGGCCTGATCTACAGCGGCGAGCTGATGCCGAACGAGCGCCTGGTCGAGGCCGATCTGGCCCAACGGCTCCAGGTGAGCCGGGCGATCGTGCGCACCGCGTTGGTCCGCCTCGGACAGGACGGTGTGGTCATCCTCACGCCGCACCGCGGCGCCCGCGTCCGGGTCGTCACCGACGCCGAGGCGGTCGAGATCCTCCAGGCGCGGGCCGTGCTCGAGGCGCTCACCGCGCGCTCGGCCGCGCGGCACGCCACCGCGCGCGAGATCGCCGGGATCCGCCGGGTCCTCGCGGGCATGAGCCGCATGCTCGACGAGGGCGATCTGCTCGGCTACTCGGAGGGGAACGCGGCCCTGCATGCGGCGATCATCGCGGCGGCCCGGCACGAGACCGCGGCCCGGCTGATCACCGGGTTGCGGGCGCAGCTGGTGCGCTTCCAGTTCCGGACGATCCTGGTGCCGGGGCGGGCGTCGCATTCGCTGGCCGAGCACACCGCGATCGTCGAGGCGGTCGCCGGGCACGACGAGGAGGGCGCCGAGAAGGCCATGCGCCACCATCTCGGGCACGTCGAGGCCGCGTTGTCACACACCAACCGCCGCATCATTGGAGAGCCATGACCCATCCCGTTCCCTCGGAGGCCGCGCGTTCGCTGGTTGCCGGGGCTTATGACACGCATGTCCACATCGCCCCGGATGTGATGGAGCGGCGGATCGATGATTTGTCCCTTGCCGCGCGTTTCAAGGCGTTGGGGCTTGCCGGATTTGTCCTGAAATCTCATTACGTGACGACGGCTGAGCGGGCCGCGGTCGTGCGGGCCGCCGTCCCGGGCGTCGACGCGCTCGGGGCCATCACGCTGAACGGGTCGATGGGTGGGATGAATCCGGCCGCGGTCGAGATAGCCGGCCGGCTGGGCGCCCGGATTGTCTGGATGCCCACCGTGGACTCGCGCAACCAGCGATCGAGCACCGCCACCGATCTTCCCGGCAGCAAGCCGGCCATGTGGGGCGCGCTCCAGGCCGATCTCCACGCGCAGGGCATCGTGCCGGACGTCGTCGAGGTGATCGCCGGCGACGGCGCCGTGCTCGAGCAGGTGCGCAAGGTGCTGCGGGTGATCGCCAAGCACGACATGGTGCTGGCGACCGGGCATCTGTCGGCGCCGGAGATCCTCGCGGTCGTGCGCGCGGCCCGCGAGGAGGGCGTGCGCCGCATCGTGGTCACCCACCCGGAATTCACGTCGCAGCGCCTGACAGTTTCGCAGCAGCACGAGCTCGCCGCCGAGGGCGCGCTGCTGGAGCGGTGCTTCACGACGCCCTTCACCGGGAAAGTTTCGTGGGAGGACCTCTTCGACCACATCCGCGCGGTCGGCGTCGAGCACTCCATCCTGTCCAGCGACCTCGGGCAGCCGTTCAATCCGCCGGTCGAGGACGGGCTCGCCCTTTTCGCCGACAAGCTCCTCGAGGCGGGCTTCAAAGAGGACGAGGTGCGGGTCATGGCCGTCGACAACTCACGCTTTATCGCGATTTAACCCCTATTAATCGTACGGCTGCGCGGGGCCAGACAACCGCAGCGGCCGCGAACCCCGCCGAAGGCGGCTGCCACACGACCCGTGGCGGCCGCCTTCTTCATGTTCCGAAACTTTCGCTCAGATTGCCGATATGTTGGCGCTCTTATCGGTCCAGCTAGCGCTTACGGTGCCATTCTTGATCCTCTGACCAGGGCATTATCTACGCGGCTCTTTCGCTCCCTTTCCGGAAGTTGTTGACAGCCCCGACCGGCCCGCCAATACTTCATCCATCGATGGACTTCATCGTGGCGGGTGCGCCGGTTCCACCCCGGACGTGTCCACCTCCCCGTCCTCGCCAGGAAGGATGCACGCGCGTGAATTTCCCCGTTCCCCCGAAACGTCGCGGGCGTACCCGTTTGAGGCTCCTCATCAGCGCCGCCAGCGCCGTCCTGCTGGCCGCCGCCTCGGTCACGCTGTCCGGAGTGGCCCACGCCGAAGCCGACCGCACCGTCACCTCGAACACCACCGGCACCCACAACGGCTACTTCTTCTCGTACTGGAAGGACAGCGGCAACGTCACCATGACGCTCGGCGCCGGCGGCTCGTACAGCGTCCAGTGGAGCGGCATCAACAACACGGTCGTCGGCAAGGGCTGGAACCCCGGCTCCAGCCACACCGTGAACTACTCCGGCACGTTCAGCCCGAACGGCAACGGCTACCTGGCGTTGTACGGCTGGACCACGAACCCGCTGATCGAGTACTACATCGTCGAGAACTTCGGCAGCTACAACCCGAGCTCCGGCGCCACGCGGCTCGGCTCGGTCACCACCGACGGCAGCACCTACGACATCTACCGCACCCAGCGGGTCAACCAGCCGTCCATCATCGGCACCGCGACGTTCTACCAGTACTGGAGCGTTCGCCAGTCGCACCGCACCGGCGGCACCATCACCACCGCGAACCACTTCAACGCGTGGTCTCAGCTGGGCCTGAGCCTGGGCACCCACAACTACCAGATCCTGGCGACCGAGGGTTACCAGAGCAGCGGCAGCTCCAACCTCACGGTGAGCGAGGGCTCGACCCAGCCGACGCAGCCCACCACGCCGCCGACCCAGCCGACCACGCCGCCGACCTCGCCCACCAACCCCGGTGGTGGCGGCGCCTGCCGGGTGACCAACTCGGTCAGCGCGTGGAACACCGGCCTGACCGACAACATCACCATCACGAACACGGGGTCGTCGGCCATCAACGGCTGGAGCCTCAAGTTCAGCCTGGCCTCGGGCCAGAACATCACGTCGGGCTGGAACGCCTCCTACTCCCCGACGAGCGGCGCGGTGACGGCCACCAACGCCAGTTACAACGGCGCGATACCGGCGGGCGGCTCGACCACGATCGGCTTCCAGGCCACCCACAGCGGGAACAACGCCGCCCCGAGCGGCTTCACCCTCAACGGCGCAGCCTGCAGTTGAGTCACGATGCCGGGCCGGGCCCATCCCGGCCCGGCATCCCGGTAGCCAGCGGATCTCCGTTCGCGCATAGTGGAGCCGTGTCCGGATACGCCGACCCCGCCGCTCTGGCCGAGGCGCTGGCCGCGGCCGGCTATCTCGCCGACGAAGGGCTGGCGGTCGCCGGCTTCCTCGCGCTCAAACTGCACCGGCCCGTCTTCCTCGAGGGCGACGCGGGCGTCGGCAAGACGGCCTTCGCGAGCGCCCTGGCCGAGGCGACCGGGCTTCCCCTCGTCCGCCTCCAGTGCTACGAGGGGCTCGACGCCGCGCAGGCCCTGTACGACTGGGACTTCCCGCGCCAGGTGCTGCACCTGCGCGCCGTGGAAGCCGCCGCGGGTGGCGCGCCGAACGTCGAGGAGTTGGAGGCCGGCCTCTACGACCGGCGCTTCCTCGTCGCCCGGCCGCTGCTGCAGGCGATCGAGCAGGCGCCCTGCGTGCTGCTCATCGACGAGGTCGACCGGGCGGACGACGAGTTCGAGGCGTTCCTGCTCGAGCTGCTGGCCGACGCCGCGGTGACCATTCCCGAGCTGGGCCGGATCGTCGCGGCCGAGCCGCCGCTGGTCGTGGTGACCAGCAACCGCACCCGGGAGGTGCACGACGCGCTCAAGCGGCGCTGCCTGTACCACTGGGTCGGGCACCCGTCGCCCGAGCGCGAGGCGGCGATCCTGCGCGCGCGGCTGCCCGGGGTGACCGAGCGCCTGGCCGTGCAGATCGCCGCCGCGACGGCCCGGCTCCGCGCGCTCGACCTGGTCAAGCCGCCTGGCGTGGCCGAATCGGTCGACTGGGCGGCGGCGGTCGGAGCGCTCGGTGCCGACGCGCTCAGCGCCGAGATCACGGCCGTGACGCTCGGCGCGGTGCTCAAGGTCCGGGAGGACATCGACCGGGTCCGCGCGCTGCCCCCGGACCACCTCGTCGAGGCGCTGGATGCTCCTTGACCTGGTGGCCGCGGTCCGCGCGGCCGGCGTGCCGGCGACGCCGGACCGGGTCCAGGCGATGTTCCGGGCGCTGGACGCGACCGGTCCCGGCCTCCTGTACTGGGCGGCCCGCCTCACGCTGTGCGGCTCGCCGGACGACATCGCCCGGTTCGATGCGGCCTTCGCCGGATTCACCCGGGACGCGGAGCCGAAGGGCACCCCGTGGCAGGTGCGCCGACTGCCCGAGCGCGCGCTGTTCCGCACGCAGACGCCGCGGGACGAGGCCGCCGCCGGCGATGCGGGCCTCGCGGTCCAGGCCGGCGACGCCGAGGTGCTGCGGCACCGCGACCTGGCCACGTTGTCGGCGGCCGAGCGTACCGAGGCCCTGCGGCTGCTGACGCTGGCCGCGGCGGTCGATCCGTGGCGCGCGGGCCGGCGGTACCGGCCGTGGCGCCGGGGACGGGCCGACCCGCCGCGGACGATGCGGGCGATGCTGCGCGCGGCCGGCGAACCCCGCCTGCTGTCCCGCCGCGCCCGCCGTCCCCGGCCGCGCCGGCTTGTGTTGCTCGTCGATGTCTCCGGTTCGATGGCGCCGTACGCCGATGCGCTGCTGCGACTCGGGCACGCGCTGGTCCGGAACCGGCCGCGATGGACGGAGGTGTACACGCTCGGCACCCGGCTGACGCGGGTCACGCCGTCGCTGCTGTCCCGCGACGTGGAGGCCGCGCTGCGGGCGGCCGGGCAGGCGATCCCGGACTGGCGCGGCGGCACCCGGCTCGCCGAAACGCTCACCGAGTTCCTGCGCCGGCACGGGCATCGCGGCGTCGCCCGGCGCGCCGTCGTGATCGTGTTCAGCGACGGCTGGGAGCGGGGGGATCCGGCTCCGCTCGGCGCGGCGGCGGCTCACCTACGCCGGCTGGCGCACCGGCTGATCTGGGCGACCCCGCACGCCGGGCGGCCGGGCTTCGCGCCGACGGCCGGCGGGCTGGCCGCGGTGCTGCCCCACGTCGACGCCCTGGTGGCCGGGCACAGCATCGCAGCGATCGAGGCGCTCCTCCACGAGGCGTCGATCTGACCTTGCGCGGCCTCAGATCAGTGAGGAAACTCACTGGTGCAGTGGCCGACCCTCGGCCACCCGCGGGAGGCATCCATGTCCTCGGGAACCGCCGCGCCGTCTCAGGCGACCTCCACATCTCGCATCTCCGTGACCGTCGACGGCAGCCGGTACGCCGACACCGTCGAGGCCAGAACTCTCCTGGTCCACTATCTTCGCGAAACGATCGGCAAAGTCGGCACGGTCGTCGGCTGCGACACGAGCAACTGCGGCTCGTGCACGGTGCTCATGGGCACCGCCGACGAGCCCGGCTGCAGCGTCAAGAGCTGTTCGGTCCTCGCCGTGCAGGCCGACGGCGCGAGCATCACCACCGTCGAGGGCCTGGCCGGCCCCGATGGCTCCCTGCACGCCGTGCAGCGGGCCTTCCACGAGCTGCACGGCCTGCAGTGCGGGTTCTGCACCCCGGGCATGATCATGTCGGCCGTCGATCTGCTCCGCGAGAACCCGGACCCGACCGACGACGAGATCCGCGACGGCCTGTCCGGCAACCTGTGCCGCTGCACCGGCTACCAGAACATCGTCCGAGCCGTCCGAGCCGCCGGGGCCGAGCTCCGCGCCCAGGTCACGGAGGTGTCACCGTGACCGTCACGGACGACCGCGAGGTCGGTGCCGCCCGGCGCCGCAAGGAGGACGCCCGGCTCATCACCGGCCGCACCCGCTGGACCGACAACATCACGCTGCCCGGCCTGCTGCACATGGCGATCCTGCGCAGCCCCTTCGCGCACGCCAGGATCACCTCGATCGACACCTCGGCGGCGCTGGCCCGGCCCAACGTGGTCACCGCCTTCAGCGGCGCCGACGTGGCGGACGTGCAGGGCAGCCTGCCGTGCGCGTGGCCGGTGACCGAGGACATCGTGCACCCCGACCGGCCGCCGCTCGCCGTCGGCACGGTACGCCATCACGGCGAGGCCGTGGCCGTCGTCGTCGCGCGCGACCAGGCCAGCGCGATGGACGCGCTGGAGGCGATCGAGGTCGACTACGAGCCGCTGACGCCCGTGCTCGACCTCGAGCAGGCGCTCGCCGACGGCTCCCCCCTCGTGCACCCCGACAAGGGCACCAACCGGTCGTACACGTGGGTCTTCGACTCGGCGGCGGCCGGCACGGGCACCGACGTCGCCGACGCCGACGCCGAGGTCGTGATCGAGCGACGCTACGTCCAGCAACGGCTCATCCCGGCCTTCATGGAGCCGCGCAGCGTCATCGTCGACCCGGGCGCGGGCGAGTACACGATCTGGTCGGCGACCCAGATCCCGCACATCCTGCGGGTGTTCTACGCGCTGCTCACCGGGACGCCCGAGCACAAGGTGCGGGTCATCGCCCCCGACGTCGGCGGCGGCTTCGGCGGCAAGCTGCAGGTGACGCCGGAAGAGCTCATCACGTTCATGGCGGCGCGGCGGATCGGCCGCCCGGTCAAGTACACCGAGACGCGCAGCGACACGATGCTCTCGGCACACCACGGCCGCGACATGATCCAGGACGTGCGGCTCACCGCGCGCCGGGACGGCACGGTGACCGGCATATCGGTGAAGCTGATCGCCAACATGGGCGCCTACCTCGGGCTCGTCGGGCCGGGCGTGCCGATCCTCGGCGCCTTCATGTACAACGGCATCTACAAGTTCCCGGCCTACCGCTTCGAGTGCAGCGGCGTGTTCACCAACACGACGATCACCGACGCCTACCGCGGGGCCGGCCGGCCGGAGGCGACCTACGCGCTCGAGCGGGCGATGGACGAACTGGCCGTCGAGCTCGGCCTCGATCCGATCGAGGTACGCCGGCGCAACTGGATCAAGAAAGAGGAGTTCCCGTTCACCACGGTCGCGGGGCTCGTCTACGACTCCGGCGACTACGACGCCGCCACCGACAAGGCGCTCACCCTGCTCGACTACGACGCGTTGCGCGCCGAACAGGAGGCTCGCCGCGCGTCCGGCGACCCCGTGCAACTGGGCATCGGCACGTCGACGTACACGGAGATGTGCGGCCTGGCGCCGTCGCGCATCCTCGGCGCGTTGCGGTACGCGGCGGGTGGCTGGGAGACGGCGGCCGTACGCGTCCTGCCGACCGGCAAGGTCGAAGTGGTCACCGGCACCAGTCCGCACGGCCAGGGGCACGAGACCGCGTGGAGCCAGATCGTCGCCGACGAGCTCGGCGTGGCCTTCGACGACGTCGAGGTGCTGCACGGCGACACCCGCTCGTCGTACAAGGGCCTCGACACGTACGGCTCCCGGTCGCTCGCCGTCGGCGGCATAGCGCTCGTGGAGGCGTGCCGCAAGGTGCGCGACAAGGCCCGTACGGTAGCCGCGCACATGCTCGAGTGCAGTCCCGACGACCTGGAGTTCACCGGCGGCGCGTTCCGGGTGCGGGGCACGCCGGACGCGGCGAAGACCATCGCCGACGCCGCCTTCGCCGTGTTCGCGGCGCACGACCTGCCCGACGGCATCGAGCCGACGCTCGACGCGGACGCGACGTTCGACCCGCAGACGTTCTCGTTCCCGCACGGCACGCACCTGTGCGCGGTCGAGGTCGACACCCGGACCGGGCGCGTGGACATCCGCAAATACGTCGCAGTCGACGACGTCGGCAAGGTGATCAACCCGACCATCGTGGAGGGGCAGGTGCACGGCGGCGTCGCGCAGGGCATCGCGCAGGCGCTGCACGAGGAGGCCATCTACGACGAGTCGGGCACGCTGCTGACCGGTTCCTTCGTCGACTACACGCCACCGACGGCGGCCGATCTGCCGGACATCGTCAGCGACCGCACCGAGACCCCGGCGACGACGCACCCGCTCGGCGTCAAGGGCGTCGGCGAGGCCGGTGCGATCGCGGCGACCCCCGCCGTGGTCAACGCGATCGTCGACGCGCTCCGCCCGTTCGGGGTGCGCGACGTCCCGATGCCGTGCACGCCGGAGCGGGTCTGGCGGGCGATCAGAACAGCCGGAACGGATGGTGGACGGTCATGATCCCGGTTGCCTTCGACTACCTGCGCCCGTCCAGCGTGGACGAGGCGGTCGCCGCGCTCGCCGCGGGCGGGGAGGACGCCAAGATCCTGGCCGGGGGCCAGAGCCTGCTCCCGGTGCTGCGGTTGCGGTTGTCGGCGCCGAGCCTGCTGATCGACCTGGGCGGCGTCGCGCGGCTGCGGGGCGTGCGCGAGGAGGGTGACTCCCTGGTCATCGGCGCGATGACCACGCACGACGAGGTGGCGACATCTCCACTGGTACGCAGGTTCGCGCCGCTGCTGTCACAGATGGCGGCCACGATCGGCGACCGGCAGGTCCGCCATCGCGGCACGCTGGGCGGCTCGCTCGCGCACGCCGACCCGGCGGCCGACCTGCCCGCGGCGGCGGCCACGCTGGAGGCGCGGTTCGTGCTGGCCGGACCGTCCGGCCGCCGGGTGGTCTCGGCGGCCGACTTCGCGGTCGACCTGTTCACCACGGCGCTCGCCGACGACGAGGTGCTCGTCGAGGTCCAGGTGCCCAAGCTCGAGGGCTGGGGCTCGCACTACGAGAAGTTCCACCGGGTCGTGCAGGCGTGGGCGATCGTCGGGGTGGCGGCGATGGTGCGGCGCTCCGACGGCGGGATCGAGTCGGCCCGCGTGACGCTGACCAACATGGGCCCGACGGCGCTCCGGGCGACCGCGGTCGAGCAGGCGCTCGCCGGCTGCGCGGCCGATCCGGGCGCCATCGACGAGGCGTGCATGGCCGCGGCCGAGGGCACGTCGCCGCGGGACGACGTGACGGCCTCCGCGGAGTACCGGCGCCATCTCGTCCGGGTGATCGCCGGACGAGCGGTCGCCGCGGCCGCCGGCGTGTAGGGGACACGGCCAGGACTGAGCGGGCACGCTCAGTCCTGGCCACCCGTGGCCTGACCTCCGCTCAAGAGGGCTTGACCTTCACCCAAGGGAAGGGCCCAGCGTGGGTCGTGCCGGTCGACCGACCGGCACGAGGAGGATGGCGCCGTGGACCTGGTGACGATCGGGGCGTTCGCCCGCGCGGCGGAACTCACGCCCAAGGCGCTGCGGCTCTACGACGAGCTGGGGCTGCTGCCGCCGGCCGCGGTCGACGCCGAGTCCGGGTACCGGTTCTACGACCTGGACCAGCTGGGCCGGGCCGAGATGATCGCGCGGCTGCGGGGCATCGGGATGCCGCTGGCCGAGATCCGCGCGGTCTGCGACCTGGCGCCCGCCGCGGCCATCGAGGCGATCGCCGCGTACTGGCGGAAGGTCAGCGCCGACACGGCCGGCCGTGCCCACAACGTCGCCCTTCTCGTCGAGCATCTGTCTCAGAAGGGGGCAGCCATGTCCGACACCAATTTCCGGTACGCCGTCCGCTGCGATGCCGGGCGGGGACGCGACCGCAACGAGGACAACGCGTACGCGAGCGATCGGCTGCTCGCGGTCGCCGACGGGGTCGGGGGCGCGGGTGGCGCCGAGGCCGCCGCGGCGGCGATCGACGCCCTCAAGGCGCTCGAGCTGACCGACGGGCCGCCGGCCGATCTGCTCGCCCGGCTGGCGGCGGCCGTCGACGACGTCGACCGCACGGTGCGCGCCGGCGGGGACGAGGCGGCCACGACGCTGACCGCGGTGCTGCGGCGCGGATCGCAGCTGGCGCTCGTCCACATCGGTGACACGCGGGTCTATCTGCTGCGCGGCGGCGAGCTGTCGCAGCTGACCCAGGACCACACCTGGGTGCGCGGCCAGGTCGAGCACGGCAAGCTCAGCGCCGAGGAGGCCGCGGCGCATCCGCACCGGGCGCTGCTGCTGCGGGCGCTCGGGGCGGGCGCGCAACCGGTGGAGGCCGACCTGGCGCTGCGCACCGCGCTGGCGGGGGACAGATACCTGCTGTGCTCCGACGGGTTGTCCACGGTCATCCAGCGGGGTGAGCTGCACGCCGCGCTCGCGGAGGCGGGCGATCCCGAGGCCACGGCGGACAGGCTGGTCGAGCTGGCGTACGCGTCGGGCGCGCCCGACAACCTCGCCTGCGTCGTCGCCGACGTGGTCGCGGGGTGAGCCCGATGCACCGCGACATCGAGAGCCTGAATGCCGCCCGCCGGCGCCGGCGCGACCGGGCGCCGCGCGAGTCACGGAACATCGCGTTGGAGGCGCGCCGGGCGGAGGAGCGTCGACTCCTGGGCGGCTGACGAACGGCGGCTGACGAACGGCGCGACCGCCGGGCCGGCCCGGCGGTCGCGCTACCTATCAGGTCAAAGCCGGCTATCAAGTCAAAGCCGGTCGAGTCAGTGCCAGGCCGGTCGAGTCAGTGCCAGGCCGGTCGAGTCAGTGCCAGGCTGGTCGAGTCAGTGCCAGGAAAGCCTCGCGACCCGGCCCTGCTCGCCCGACGCCCAGCAAGCGCCATCGGCCGCGCACAGCACCGCGTCGAAGCTGCCGGTGTCGAACCGCTTCCAGGTGCGCCCGCCGTCGTACGAGAGATCGCTCCCGGTCGGCCCGACCGCCAGCGCCACCGGCCCGTGCCCCACCCAGGCCGCGCCCGACCGATACTCGCCCGGAACCGTCCGCGCGACCGTCCAGGTGTGGCCCTTGAGATACGCCGCCCCGGCCGGCGCCGTGGTGGGCGCCACGTAGTCTCCGCCCACGGCCAGCCCGTGCGACGCGTCGCGATACGCCAGGCTGTAGATTCCCGCGCTCGGACCGCTGGGAACCGGCGTGTTCGTCACCGACCACCGGAGCCCGCCGTCCCGCGAGGTGAAGACCCGGGCCGACGCGCCGCCCCCGGTCGCGAAGAACGCCTTGCCGCCCGCCGACACCAGGCAGGTCCCGCTGGCGGCGAAGGCGAACTCGCCCGCCAGCGCCGCCGGCATTCCCGCGGCCGGCAGCACCCGCCACGACCGCCCGCCGTCGCCGGTGGCGAGAATCCGGAACTTGCCGTCCACCGGGTCGGACAGGGCCAGCCCGTGCCGCCGGTCGAGGAACGTCATGCAGTCGTAGAACGCGTTCGCGTCCTGGTTGACGAAGGCCGACCGCCAGCTCCGGCCGCCGTCCGAGGTCGTGTAGATGCGGGAGTCGGCGCCGTTCCCGATGGTCAGCGCCACGGCGTTGCGGGCGTCGAACGCCTCGATGTCGCGGAACTGCAGCGCCGCGGCGTCCGCCGGGCCGACCGAGGCCCAGTTCCGGCCGCCGTCGCCGGTTCGCAGGATCGTGCCCTCGGTGCCCGCCACCCACGCGACCTTGCCGCTGACCGGCGCCAGGCCGCGGAAGCGCACGGTCACGCCGGTGTCGGTGACCTGCCAGTGCGGCCCGTGCCCGGTGAAGCCGGCGGTGGCGGCGAGCACGGCCACTCCGGCGATCGCGATCGACAACTTTCGGTGCAACATCATGAATCGGAACGTACCGCTATCGATCGAGCAGGTCACGCAGCCGTACGGTATCGGCGGTCGTCCATCCCGGCGGCGGGGCCAGCGCGGCCCAGCCGTCGACCGTCCCGGACTTGTAGACATGGCCGTGCCCGGTCGGCGCCTTGTTCGCGAAGATCAGGTCGACCGTGGTCTGCCAGAAGGTGATCACCGGGTACCAGTGCATGGCGGGGGTCACGTCGGGACCGCGCTCGCCGTGCAGCCACTCGGGCCGATGCCAGAGCAGGTTGGGGTTCACCCAGACGACCGGGTCGGACGAGTTCTGCATGTAGATGACCTTGGGCGGCGGTCCGGTGCGATCGCGCAGCTCCGAGGCGCGGCTGGCGAACTCGATCGGCAGCGCCGGGTACGACGGGTCCCACACGGGCGTGCCGTCGGCCCGGTCGCGGGTGAGCTGCTGGTGGATCGGGTTGGCGAAGGTCGGCCCCTCGAGCAGGATGCCGTCGGCGCCGGCGACCATCTTCTCGGCGCTGCCGAACGTATGTTCCGTGCCGTACGTCCCCAGGCTCTCCCCGAAGATCAACAGCTTGGGCCGTGCGCCGGCGGGCATCGCGGCCCATCGCTCGTGCACCGCCGTGATCAGGGCGGATGCCGCGTCGACGACCTGGGTGCGGCCGAAGAGGAAGCAGAGCGCGCTGGGCAGGTACGAATACTGCATCGACACGAGCGCGGTGTTGCCGCCGTACATGTATTCCAGCGAGCTGGTCACGTCGTTGTCGACCCAGCCGGTGCCGGTCGGGGTGAAGACCGCCACCACCGCGCGGTCGAACGCGCCGGTGCGCTCCATCTCACGCACCAGCAGGTCGGCCCGCTGCCGCACGTCGCCGGCCGAGGCGAGCCCGGCGTAGAGCCGGATCGGCTCGGTCGACGGCTCGCCGGTGAAGTCGGTGATCTGCTGCTGCGTCGGCGCGTTGGTCACGAAGTTGCGGCCCTGACGGCCCAGCGAATCCCAGCTGACCAGCGAGCCGGGCCCGCCCGAGCGCATAGACGTGGCCGGGCGCATGACGCCGGTGCCGGTGCCGCTGTCGGTGATCGCCGCCGAGCGGTCGGCGGTGGTGTAGAGGTTGTCGACCAGCAGGCCGTCGAAGGCGCCGTAGCTGAGCACGGTGACCAGCACGAAGCCGGCGCAGTAGGCCGCCGACTCGGGCACGAGACGCTCGAGGAGCCGGGCGATGCCGTGCGCGGACAGCCGCAGCAGCCGGGCGGTCAGCAGGAGCAGGGCGAAGGTGAGCAGGCTGACGCCGACGGTGCGCATCGCGTCGTACTCCGGCTGGGGCTCCATGCCGAGGCGGACGCGCAGGTCGCGCTGCCATCGGGTGCCGAGCCACAAGAAGATCAGGATGAGCACCGGCACCAGCGCGAACAGCAGGCGCCAGGCGATGAGCTCGACGCGGCGGCTCGGCCACCAGCGCAGCCGCACCAGGGCGCCGATCGCGGTGCCGAGCAGGTATCCGATGGCGGCGGTGAGCCCGGCGACCACGCCCTGCAGGAGCCAGGGGCGGGGGAGCAGGGACGGGGTGAAGGAGAGGCAGTAGAAGACGGCCGACAGGCCGAAGCCGGTCAGGCTGAGGCCGCACCGGACCACTCGCCGGACGGGGGGCGTGCTCTTCACCAACGAGGGGCTGCGCCGCTGCGCGGGAATCCAGCTGCGCCGCGGCGCGGATGTGTCCGGCGGAGCCGTCACCACCAGCCTGCGCATAGGCGCTCCCCCAAGCCGCTCGGCCGAACAGGTCGAAGGATCGTCCGATCCTTGCGACGCCGCAACTACGTTCCGCCGTCGCACCCCCATCTTCTGCCACACGGGCCACTCGCGCACTGCCATAAATACGTCAAGGTCGGACATTTGCGGGCGTGGCAAGGGATCTTCCCGGGGAATCCCCTAAGGAGGCGCGTTTTCCTTGAAGGTTTCGGCCCCGGTGCCGATGACATCCGGAGGAAGGGGTGAGTCATGCGGCTACGCAACTGGATCGCCGTGGTGGTCAGCGCGCTGTTGCTCGCCGCGGCCGGCACCATCGGCATCCTGGTGAACCGGTCGGCGCTGCGCGCGGCCGACACTGTGCACCGGGCCGACTCGCAGGCGCTCGCCGTCAACAACGGCACGCTCACCCGCCAGCTTCAGCTGCTGACCGCGGGCGAGCTGGCCGATTTCCTCACCGACCACGTGCTGCACCTCGGCAAGAACAGCCCGACTGATCTGCAGACGCTCAACACGCTGGTCGCCAAGAGCGACACCTTCGGGTACGGCGCGCTGATCACCGACCTCAGCGGCGACGTGCTGACCGCGACCCGGACCGACGGGCTGCCGGCGGCCGCCGACCCCGGCTGGAAGCCGCTGCGCACCCTGCTCGCCGCCGGTCAGGCCGGCTTCTCCGCGGTGATGGCCGTGGACGGCGTCCACCTCCAGGCGGTCGCCGTGCCGATCGTGGTGGGCTCGAGCGCGGCCGGCGTTCTGATCGGCCTGAACGCGGTCGCCTCCACCCCGTTGCAGAAGTATCTCGAGGGGCTCAAGGACGACACCCACACGACCAGCGTGGTCGACGCGAACGGCACCATCGGCTCCACCGACCAGGACGAGAACGTCGGCAAGCAGATCGACCCGGCGATCCGGGCGGCGATCGCACAGGCGCCGCGCAGCGGCATGTTCCTCGAGTACTCCAGCGGCAGCACCAAGATGATCGCCCTGGTGGTCGGTCAGCTCCCCGGTGGCTGGGCGTACGTGCGGGTGCAGACCAGGTCGTCGTTCGACGGCGCGGTGCACAGCAAGAGCCAGACGCTGAACATGACGCTGCTCGCGATCATTCTGATCGGCGTCACCGCGGTGTCGATCCTCGGCTACCGCACGATGGTGCAGCGCCGCCGCAACGACGAGCGGTTCCAGGCGCTGTTCCAGCACGCCCCCGACCTGGTGTCGGTGCTCGACGCGGACGGGAAGATCGCGTACTCGAGCCCGAGCGCCGGCGCGGTGCTCGGCTTCGGCAGCGGCGCTCTGGTCGGCACCAGCGTCTTCGACATCGTGCACCCGGACGACCGGCCGTACATGGTGCACCACTTCTCGCAGCTGATGGCCGAGCGGGACGCGGTGATGCGCCTGCAATGCCGGATCCGGCCGGCCAGCGGCGACTACCGCTGGTTCGAGTTCACCGCGTCCAACCAGATGCACAACCCGGCGCTGAACGGCGTGGTGATCAACGCCCGCGACGTCTCGGACACCCGCGCCTTCCAGGAGCGGCTGGCGCACGAGGCGGCGCACGACGCGCTGACCGGGCTGCCGAACCGGCGGCGCATGCAGGACGTGCTGGGCGCCTCGCTGCGCGACGACGCCGTGGCGGTGCTCTTCGTCGACCTCGACGGCTTCAAGCCGGTCAACGACGCGCACGGCCACGAGGCCGGGGACGAGTTGTTGCGCCAGGTGTCGCAGCGACTCAGCTCATGCGTACGGGAGAACGACGTGCTCTCCCGGGTCGGCGGCGACGAGTTCGTGGTCCTCATGCCCGGCGTGTACGACCCGGCCGACACCGAGGCCATGTGCGCCCGCATCCGCCAGTCCGTCGAGGCCCCGTTCGTGATCGACGGCGCCGAGGTACGCATCGGCGCGAGCGTCGGCGTGCACCTGGCGCCGCTCTCCTGCGACCCCGACGAGGCGCTGCGCGCGGCCGACCACGCCATGTACACGATCAAGAAGTCCCGTACCCGGCCGGCGCTCGCGGGCGGAAAGCCGGGCCGGGCCGGGCGTCACCGCGCGGAGCCCTGAGCGGGCACACTGGAGGTCCTGCCTCCGACTGGCGAACGGCGGTGACCGCGTGTCCCGGATCCTGTCCCGGCGTGACCTCGACTTCCTTCTGTACGAGTGGCTCGACGTCGAGACGCTGACCGCGCGGGAGCGGTTCGCCGAACACTCGCGCGAGACGTTCGACGCGTTCCTCGACGTCTGCGCGCGCATCGCCGAGCGCGACTTCGCCCCGCACAACCGCCGCAACGATCTCGAGGAGCCGACCTTCGACGGCGAGCGGGTGCACGTCATCCCCGAGGTGGCGGCGGCGCTCAAGGCGTTCAACGAGGCCGGCCTGACCGCGGCCACCATGGACGAGCGGTTCGGCGGCTCCCAGCTGCCGGTCGTCGTGGCCCGGGCCTGCTTCCTGTGGTTCCAGGCCGCGAACATCGGCACCTCGTCGTACCCGATGCTGACCATGGCGAACGCACATCTGCTGATCACCCACGGCAGCCAGGAACAGATCGACACGTACGTCCGGCCGATGCTCGAGGGCCGGTTCACCGGCACGATGTGCCTGTCCGAGCCGCAGGCCGGCTCGTCGCTGAGCGAGGTGACCACCAGGGCGGTCCCGGCGGGCGACGGCACCTACCGGATCACCGGCTCCAAGATGTGGATCTCGGGCGGCGACCACGAGCTGAGCGAGACGATCGTGCACCTCGTGCTGGCCCGGGCAGCCGGCGCCCCGGCCGGCGTGAAGGGCCTGTCGCTGTTCATCGTGCCCAAGCACCTGGTCGCCGCCGACGGCACGGTCGGTGAGCGCAACGGGGTCGCGCTGGCCGGCCTCAACCACAAGATGGGCTACCGCGGCACCACCAACGCCGTGCTCTCCTTCGACGACGCCACCGGATACCTGGTCGGGGAACAGGGCAAGGGCCTCGCCTACATGTTCCTCATGATGAACGAGGCGCGGATCGGCGTGGGCGCCGGCGCGGTGGCGCTCGGCTACACCGGGTACCTGCACGCCCTCGCCTACGCCCGGGAGCGGCTGCAGGGCCGTCCGGTCGCCGCCAAGGACCCGGCCGCCCCGCCCGTCCCGATCGTGGACCACCCCGACGTGCGCCGCATGTTGCTCGCCTCCAAGTCGTACGTCGAAGGGGGTCTCGCTCTTGTGCTCTTCGCCGCGAAGCTCCTCGACGAACCGTCGGCCGAGAACGGCCTGTTGCTCGATGTGCTCACGCCGATCGTGAAGGCGTGGCCGTCGCAGTGGTGCCGGCTCGCCGACGACCACGCGATCCAGATCCACGGCGGGTACGGCTATACCAGGGAGTACCCGGTCGAGCAGTTCTACCGCGACAACCGGCTCAACTCGATCCACGAGGGCACCGACGGGATCCAGGCGCTCGACCTGCTCGGCCGCAAGGTCGTGATGCGTGACGGCGCCGGCCTTGCCCTGCTTCTCGACAAGATTCGCGAAACGGCCGCCGACGCCCCCGCCGATCTTGGTGAGCCGGTGCTGGCCGCGGCCGACCGCCTGGCCCGCACCACCGCCAAGCTCTGGGCCGGCGGCGACCCGACCGTCGCGCTCGCCAACGCGACCGCCTACCTGGACGCCGCCGGCCACCTGGTGATCGCGTGGCTCTGGCTTTCGCAGCTGCGGGCCGCGGGGAACAAATCGGGCGATTTCTACGAGGGCAAGCGGCTGGCCGCGCGCTACTTCATCACCCACGAACTGCCGAGGACCGGTCCGCTTTTCGATCTGCTCGACTCCCGGGACACCTTGATGGTTGATCTGAAGGATGCCTGGTTGGGCTAGGTTGAGCCAATGGCGTCCCCTTCGACGCAGGTCGAGGTCGGTGACTACGAGGTCCGCGTCTCCAACCCGGGGCGGATCTACTTTCCCGACCTCGGCCTGACCAAGCTCGACCTGGTCAACTACTACCTCTCGGTCGGCGACGGCATCGTCCGGGCGCTGCGCGAGCGCCCGTGCATGCTGCACCGCTTCCCCGACGGCCTGGCCGGCGAGAAGGTGCACCAGAAGCGGGTGCCGCACGGCGCGCCGCCGTGGCTCGAGACGGTCCGGGTGAAGTTCCCGCGCTACAACCGGCACGCCGACGAACTGTGCGTCACCAAGCTGGCCGACGTGATCTGGGCGGTGCAGATGTCGACCGTCGAGTTCCACCCGTGGAACTCGCGGCGTGCCGACACCGAGAAGCCCGACGAGTGGCGCATCGACCTCGACCCGATGCCGGACTGCCCGTTCGACCGGGTTCGCCGGGTCGCGGCCGTGGCCCACGAGGTGCTCGACGAACTCGGCATCACCGGCTATCCGAAGACATCCGGCGGCCACGGCCTGCACGTCTACGTGCGGATCCGGCCGGACTGGCCGTTCGGCGAGGTGCGGCGGGCGGCCCTGGCGTTCGCCCGCGAGGTCGAGCGGCGCGCGCCCGACGACGTGACCACCACCTGGTGGCGCAAGGACCGCGACCCGTCGAAGCTGTTCGTCGACTACAACCAGAACGCGCGCGACCACACGATCGCCAGCGCGTACTCGGTGCGCGGCGTGCCCACCGGCACGGTCTCCACCCCGATCGAGTGGTCCGAGATCCCCGATGTCGACCCGCGCGAATTCACTCTGCTCACCGTGCCGTCGCGCTTCGCCAAGCTCGGCGATCTGCACAAGACCATCGACGACGAGGCGTTCTCGCTCGATACGCTGCTGGAATGGGCCGACCGGGACGGCCTGGACCTGTCGGAGGACGAGGCATGAGGCTGACCATCGAGCTCCAGCGCACCGGCGGCAACACGACCGGCTTCGAGATCCCCTCCTCGGCGGTGGACGAGCTCGGTGGTGGCGGCCGTCCCAAGGTCGCCGCGACCGTGAACGGCTTCACGTTCCGCTCGACGATCGCCAAGATGGGCGGCGGCTACTGGCTCGGCGTCAGCGCCGAGCGCCGCACCGCAGCCAAGATCGAGGGCGGCCAGGTCTACGACCTCGACATCGAGCTCGACACCGCCCCGCGGGTGATCGAGACGCCGGACGACCTTCGGGCGGCCCTCGACTCCGATGTCGCCGCCCGCGCCACCTGGGAGAAGCTCTCCTATTCCCACCAGCGTCAGCACGTCGACGCCATCAACGCGGCCAAGACCCCTTCGACGCGCGAACGTCGCGTGGTCAAGGCGATCGAGATGCTGCGGCGCTAGGGCCTAGCCCGGCTTGTAGGCGATCGCCGGGTCGAGCAGGCGCACCCACCCGGGCCGCCACGCCAGGGCGCGGGCGTCCATCTCCTCCTGAAGATTCGTACGCCACGGGCCGGAGACGCCGTCGTCGGCCCACCACTGCGGCCACGAGTCGTACCGCCGCTCGATCTGCACGCTCGACGCCGTGGTCTGCACCCGCAGGAACAGCCAGCGGCCGTACCGCGGGTCGGACTCCGCCTGCCGCAGCCGGCGCACCAGGCCGTTCAGCTCGTGGAACGCCTGGAAGCGCTGCTCGCCGGGCCGGTCGGCCGGCGGCCCGTCGCCCGGCTGCACGCTCATGCTGGCCGCGTCGGCGTAGGCGAGGAGCGTGCAGCGCCCGTCCCCGGACGGTGACCGCTCGCGCATCCAGCCGGCCAGCGCGTCCAGCTCGCCGGTGGCCGGGGGAGCGGGCCGGCGCAGCTCGTCGGCGTCGTGCATGGCGCCCCACACCAGGCGGTCGTGCTCGCTCTGGCTCAGGCGCCGCACCCGGCGTATCGGCGGCCGCTCGCCGGCCGCGATGCGCGGCGGGCGGGTGCCGGACGTGATGCCGCCCCGGCCGGCCGCGAACAGCGCCGCCCGCAGGTCGAGCCGCGGCTCGGTGAGCCGGCCCAGCAGCCGCTCGAACGCGCCGCCGCTGACCTCGCCGCGCACCGCGGCCGAGAGCAGCCGCTCGGACGCGTGCCGCACGTCGTCGCGCTCGGCGGGAGTCGCCAGGGTGTGCTGCCCCCATTCCTGGACGATCTCGCCGAGCTCGCGCAGCGTGTTCTCGCCGCTGAGCACCGCGCCGACCGTGTCGACCAGGCCGTCGGCGACGCCGTCCCGGTAGCGGCAGCGCGACCAGCGGCCCTGGTCGTGCCAGACCACGAAGCCGAGCCGGTCGGCTTCGGCCAGCGCGGCCAGGTCGTCCCAGGGCAGCCAGCCGGGCGCGCCGGTGAGCAGGTCGATCGGCGGCTCGGCCGAGGCGGTCGCACTGTGATCGCGGTCATAGCCGAACAGCACCGCCCGCGCGCCGTCGAGCAGCGCCAGCCGCGCCCAGCTGCCGCCATGATCGTCGTGGTGGGCGCCGCGCTCGTCGACGTACCAGACGTCGGCGAAGCCGATGCCGGCCAGCGACGCGGCAAGCGTCGCCCAGCGGGTCCACAGCAGCCCGGGCGCGGGCAGGTCCACGTCGGTCAGCATCCGTCCACTGTGCCAAATGGCTCGCCGCCGATGTGACCCCCTCGCGCCGTTCGTTGCCCAATGCGAAAGGTTGCAGGTCGGTGGCAGCGCGGGGATCCCGGTAAGGACGTGCGGCAACCGGGCGAAGGGACATTCGGCCCTGACCCCGACCGGAAACGGATCATGCTTACCCACGCCCTCGGCTGCCTCGGTGCCGCGCTCTCCATGTCCCTGTCCTGGCCCCAGGTCTATAAGTCCTGCGTACAGCGCCGCACCGGCGGCCTGTCCGCCACCGCGAGCGCGCTGGGCGTGGCGCTACCGCTCGGGTGGATCACCTACGGCCTGCTCAGCGGCGAGCGCATCCAGATCGTCACGAACGTGGTGACCGGCACGGCGGCCTCGGCGATCCTGGTGGCGCTGCTGGCGACGCAGCCGGCGCTGCGCTCGGGCCGGGCGCTGCGGCTGAGCGCCGGCACCTTCGCCGGCGTCCTGACGATGGTCCTTCTGAGCGGTCTGGCGGCGGCCCTTCCGGGTGTACGGGCGGAGAAGGTCGCCCCGCTGCTCGGCCTGGTGCTGGCCGCCGTCTCGGTGCTGTCGGCGATCCCCCAGCCGCTCGCCCTGCTGCGCGACCGTGATCAGGACCTCTCCGGCCTGTCCCCGCTGCGCTGGCGGATGGGCGCCGGCGCGTGCGCGTCGTGGCTGGTCTACGGCCTCGGCACGGCCCAGCCCGCGGTCTACGCCTCCGCCTCGGTGGGCCTGATCAGCGCCCTGATCGTGTGCACGATCCTCCACCTGCGCAGCGAGAAGACGGCCACCGTGATCGACCACGACGCCGCCCGCTGGCGCGACTCGATCACCACCCGCAACCTCGCGATGGCCGGTATCTGAGAACCCGGGCCGGGCTCACCGACGGTGACCCGGCACCCGCGGGGCCGGCCTGGCGGCCAACCTCGGCCGCCATCGCCAACCCGGATCAGATGTCCTCTCGGCCAGGCTTCGTGGCGTGATGGCGCAGGTAGGCAAGCACGGCGAGCACGCGCCGGTGTGAGTCGGGGTCGTCGGTGAGGCCGAGTTGCAGGAACGCCTTGGTGATGTGCGATTCGACCGTCCGTTCGGTGATGTGGAGGCGGGCGGCGATGGCGTGGTTCGACAACCCCTCAGCGACCAGGCCCAGGACTTCGGTGGCGCGCTTGCTGAGGGCGTCGAGAGGATCGGCGGTCCGGCGGCGGCGGAAGAGGCGGGAGACGATCGTGGGGTCGACGACGGTTTCCCCTTCGGTGATGCGCCGGAGGGCGTCGACGAGCACGGCGACGTCGAAGACGCGGTCCTTCAGGAGGTATCCGACGCCCCCGGGCCGGTCCTCGATCAATCGCATGGCGTAGCTGGGCTCGACGTACTGGGAGAGGACAAGTACGCCGACCCGCGGGTACACGCTGCGGATGTGTCGCGCCGCGACCAGCCCTTCGTCGGTGTGGGTGGGTGGCATGCGGATGTCGACGATGACGACGTCGGGACGCGACACGTCAACCATCGACACCAGTTCCGCGGCGTTGTCCGCCTGACCGACGACATCGTGGCCCTGCCCGGTGAGCAGGTGGACGAGGCCCTCCCGGGTGAGCATGGAGTCGTCGGCGACGGCTATCCGCATGGGATCTCCGCCCGCAGGGTTCCGTTCTCGTAGATCAGGGTGCCGTCGGCAGCGCCGATCCGATCGAGGAGATACTGCGTCGGCGCGCCCTGCGTGCCATCGAGCCGCAGCACAAGTCTGTCGCCCAGCGTGCCGGCGTGGACGGTGAGGCCGGCGTGGACGGTGAGGCCGGCGGGCCGGTTCGTCGCCAAAGACTCGGTCACGACGAGGTAGGCCGTCTGCTCGGTTGCTGCCGGAAGCCGCCGGTCGGGCATGGCGCCGATCTGGATCACCGTGCTGGCTTGATCGGCGAGCGTCCAGAGTGCGGCTTCGAGGCCGGACTCTTCCAGGATGGCCGGGAAGATGCCGTGGGCGAGGTCGCGCAGGTCGACGAGGGATCGCTGCGCGGCGTCGATCAGTCCGTCCAGCGCCGCCGCCTGCCCGCCGTGGACGGATGGGTCCGATCGGGCCAGGCGGAGTTCGTAGAGGACTGCCAACAGCCGCTGCTGAGCACCGTCGTGCAGGTCGCGCTCGATGCTCCGGCGGGCCGAGTCGGCGGCCGTGATGATGCGCCGCTGAGAGGCGCGCAGGTCCTCGAGATGGGCGAGCAGCTCGGCGCTGAGCCGCTCGTTGTCGATGGCGAGCAGGGCGGCGGATCCGATCTGCTGGCGCAGCGCGCGATCGTCGATGAGGTCCCGTTCGTGGGAGACGACCGCCAGCGGGGTGCCGTCGCGGACGATGGATGTCAACGCCCGCCCCTCGCCGGCGCGCGGATGAACCTCGTGGCCCGATCGGTCGACGTACCGCTCGACGCCGGGCAGCCAGTAGGCGACGGTCAACGAGGGGTCGCCCAGCAGCCGCGACAGTGCCGCCTGCAGCGATCCGGTGCCGCGCGGTTCGTCGAGCTCGTTGACCAGGGTGACGAAGGCGGCACGGCGCCGCCGCCGTTGCCACAGGAACCAGATCGCGCCGGCGGCGAGCGCCGTGAGGGCAGCCGCACGGGCCAGGAACAGTCCCGCGAACAGGTCGCGTTCCGGGTCCTCCGCCGGACCGCCGAGGCGGGCCGCGGCGTACACCGCCTCCGCGGTGGACGCGAGGGCGGCCGGCAGGATGATGGGCCATCCGACGGCCCGGGCGATCGCCGTCGCGGTGGCGAGCTGCCACGTGACCGCGATCAGCGTGCCGACGCCGATCACCATGACCGTGGCCGGCCAGGCCTGCTCGATCACTCGCGCTCCTCCCGGACTCCCGGCGAGCAGGAACGCGTTGTCGGTGCAGTCGCTCCAGCATCGCGGGTCCCGAAACGGGTCCCATGTGATCGCGTAGCCGAAGCCGGCCAGCGTGGTGAGCCCGTACGCGGCCGCCACCGCGATACGCCGGGGGGCGCCGATCACCCGCCCGGCCGGAGCAGCCACCGCGATATGCGCGAGGACCGGGACGAGAAAGGGCGCCGCGACGATGCCGATGCTTCGCGCGAGCGGCGGCCCGCCTTCCCAGCCGACGAGCGCGGGAGCGAGCCAGGCCGCCGAGGCGAGGACGCAGAGGGAGGACAGCGAACCGGTCGCGGGGTCGCGGACGGCCAGCCATCCGGCGGCGTCCAGCCCGAACCCGGCAACGACGATGGCGGCGGCCGCCACGGCGGACGCGGCGGCGTACGTCGTCACCACACCACCGTCGTGTGCGAGGGCAACCATCGTCAGGACACTCCAACAGCCACCTGACACGGCCAGGAGTACCGTCGAAAATGCCCGTCGACGCATGGGTCGATTCTCGCCGCTTCCGCGTTCCGGGGCGACTGTGGCCAGCCACGATATTTCGCCGGGCAGGACTGGTGCCAGCCGCGATGTGCGAACGCCGCTGCCTCCCTAACGTCGGTCTCATCCCGATGGTGCGCAGGAGAGGACAGGACGATGAGGCAACTGGATCGGAAAATGGTAGCGATCGCGGCAGCGGCGGCGGTGTTGGCCGTGTCCGGGTGCACCGACAAGGCCCGCAGCAAAGCCGGCGGGAATTCGCCACCCGTGACGCTGCGGATCGGGACGAATGACGAGCCCGGCCGGCCCTCGTCCCGCGAGATCGAGGAGTTCGCCCGTCAGGTGGGAACGAGGTCGCACGGACAGATCCGGGTCGAGCCGGTCTGGCAGGCGGCCGGAACAGATGTCGCCACCGGCTGGGATCAGGCAGTCGCCCACCTGGTCATGAAGGGCGACCTGGACATGGGAATGATCCCCACCCGAACCTGGGACACCGAGAACGTGACTTCGCTGCGCGCTCTTCAGGCGCCCTTCCTGGTGGACTCCGACGGCCTGGCGAAACAGGTGGTGGCCGCGGACCTGGCCGGCGAGATGCTCGCGGGGCTGGACCGGGCAGGTGTCACCGGCCTTGCCCTGATCCCCGAGAGCACCCGCCACATCTTCGGCTACGGCAAGCCCTTGCTGTCGCCGGCCGACCTCCACGGCGTGAACATCCGGGTTCCGCTTTCCAACACGAGCTTCGCGCTGTTCCGCGCCCTCGGCTCCACGCCAACCGACCTCGAAGGACCCGAGGCCCGACTCGCGGGCGCCGAATCCTCCTTCGAACTGGTCCCGCATGACGCGACGACCGCGACCGGCAACGTCACGCCGTACTCCAAAATCAACTCGGTGGTCATCAACAGCAAGAGATTCGCGGCCTTCGACCAGACACAGCGTGAACTGCTGCGGGCGGCCGCGATCGCGACCCGCGACTGGGGAATGCGGTCCATGCCCGTCACCGCCGACGAGGCGAAGCAGTTCTGCCAGAACGGCCACACGGTCGTCCTGGCCGCGCCGGCCGACCTCGCCGCGTTCCGGCGCGAAGCACAACCCGTCTACGCCGAACTGGAGAAGGACTCCCAGACCGCGGCGCTCATCACCGCGATCCGCGGCCTCGCGGCACGCACGGAGCCGGCACCGCCGGTCGCCGCCTGCAGCCCTCCGGCCGCCGCCACCGCGTCCGCCCAGCCCGCTGCGAGCGTCTTTCCCGACGGCACGTATCGCAAAGAGGCTTCCGAACAGGCGATGCTCGCCGGCGGGGTCAACGGACGTGACGCCAAGGACCACGCCGGGCTCTGGACGATGACCTTCGACAAGGGAGCCTTCACCATCCAGCAACGCGGCTATCCGGTCGGCCCGGGCGTCTATTGCATCGCGGGCGACACGATCACGGTGGCGGAAGGACGATCCCGGTGCGGTGGAACCGACGGACGCGAGATCTTCGTCGCCACCTGGCGGCTGGACAAGGACCAGTTGTGGTTCACCGCGACCGTAGCCGGCAACGGCACCACCCCGGGCGCCCTGATGAGAACGCTCTTCGGCGGTGAGCCGTGGACGAAGATCGACTAACCGTGCTCGCATCATCGAGGCTGGCCGCCGAGCGGAAACTCGGCGGCCAGTGTCGTGCCGGCTCCGGACTCGGAGTCGACCCGCAACGTGCCGCCGACGGATTCCACCCGGTCCATCAGACCCCGGATGCCGCTTCCGCCGGCAACTGCCGCGCCGCCCACCCCGTCGTCGGCCACCGTGACGACCAGCGCCCCGAGCCGCACCGCCGCCTCGACCCGCGCCGCCGACGCCGCGCCGTGTTTCGCCACGTTGGTGAGGGCCTCGGCGCACAGGTAGTAGACGGCCATCTCGATCTCCGGGTCGAAGCGCCGGCGCGTCACCGAGACCTCCACCGGAACGGGACAGCGACTCGACAGCGCCGCCACCGCCGAGGACAGACCGTCGGCGAGCTCGCGCGGGTACAACCCGCGCGCTGCATCGTGCAGGTCGACCAGTGTCCGCTCGAGCTGATCCACCGCCCGTGCCAGGTGAGCATCGCCGTACCGCGGGATTCGGCGGAGCTCGGCCGACATGCCGACCAGACGCGATTCGGCAGTGGTGGCCAGCCTCTGCTCCAGACGTCGCCGCTCCTCGTCGACCGCACGCTGCAGCCGGCGACGCGACGCCGACACGTCGGCGACGCGCGTTCGGATGCCCGCCTGCAACACGGCGTGGGCCGACGTCAGCCGGCCGGCCGCGGCGACCGCCTCGGCGATCGTCGAGTCCGCCCGGAGGGAGCCATGGAGCAACGCCGCGAACGGACGACCCTCGCGATCGACTTTCGTCAACATCTGCCGGCCGGCGGCCGGTGGGCTCAGCACCCCGCCCGCCTCATCGATGTAGGCCGCCCGGGACGCCTCCCAATATCCGAGTCGCACGGCCGGGTCGCCGAGCAGATCGGCCAGCGCGTCGCGCAGCGGTTCCGACCGGATGCGCCCGAGCTCGACGACCAGGTCGGTGACGGCGGTGACGGCGGCGGGACGAAGACCGGTCCAGAGGATGCCGACCGCGACCACGAGCGCCGCCTCGTACGCCAGCAGCGACGGCAGCACCGCCTCGGCCGGCCACGCCAGACAGGCCACCGCGGCGAGCACCACCACCGCGGCGAGACCCGTGCCGACCTTGCACGCGACCTGCCGGACGCGCTGCCCGCGTAGGCGCGCCCGACGCAGGCCCGCCGCTGAAACGCCCAACGCGATGCAGCCGGCGACCAGGCTGGTCGCCTGGTCACGCCAGATCGGGCTCGACACCGCGGCGGCGTAGCCGACCCCCACGACCAGCCAGCCGCCGCGGGAGGCGGAACGCCCACCCGGGTACGCGACGAGCAGGTGAACCAGCACCCCGCGATGCCAATAGGTGGCCTCCGGCACGACCGTCCCGGCGAACCACGCCACACCCGTGGCGGTCAGCAGGAGACCCGTGCCGCGAACCCGGACCACCAGCGACGCCCCGGCGACGAACAGGACGACACCCACGGCCAGATCGGGAAGCCACAGCAACGGCTGATCCACGTCGAACGCCCAGGCATCAGCGATCGCGCCACCGGCGATGCCGATGGCCGCGATCACGAGCCGGGCCCGACGCACCACACACCTAGCCGATCAGTCGCCGCAACGATGCGCCGCTCACGTCGATCTTGGCCAGAAATCCCCGTACCGGGGCATTCGCCAATCGAGGGCCGTAAGCCGCTCCATCCCGGCTGGACACCAGCACCACCACGGGCGGATCGGGCATTCGCGCCACCGACTCGGCTACCGCGATCCCGTCCATGTCCGGAAGCCGGACGTCCAGCAGCACGACGTCCGGGCTCAGCCTGCCGACGGCGCGGATCGCCTCGGCCCCGGTACCGGCCTCACCCAGCACGACGAACCCGTCCGCCTCCAGCAGCGCTCGCACCGAGATCCGATACTCGGCATGATCGTCAACCACCAGAACGGAACGCGGCACAGGGTCATCATCCCCGCACCCAGCGCCACCGCACATTGTGGCAGACCACAGTCCCTGCACTGTCGGCGCCGGGCAGTCCTTGATCACCTTCCGGCGTCTTGTATCGCGGGACGCCGCGAAGGCCACGGCCAGCATCGCCGAGCGACGCTACCTGGAGTCCCGCGCCGGTCGACCGAGAACCTGCGGCAAGCCGGTCCGATGCTGCGCCGGAGCGGAACCGGCCATCGCAGATCCGAGCCGATGAGCGTCTCCCTGCCGGCAACGGCCGTGTGGACGCTGGTTCGCCTGGGTGTGCGGCTGTTGTCGATCCGGCCGGTTGCCGTTCGTGTAGGAGGTGGAGAGCGGACGGAGGAGGAGACATGCGTAAGCCTGAGGTTCTGCTGACCGGTTTGGGAATCCCCGAGTCGCCGCGCTGGCATGATGGCCGGTTGTGGTTCTGCAACTGGATCGACCGCCAGGTCGTGGCCGTGAGTCTCGACGGCAAACCGGAGGTCGCGTCCGTCACGGGTGACCGGTCGATGGGGTACTCGATCGACTGGCTGCCCGATGGCAGCTTACTGATCACCGGCGGTCAGCTGCGGCGTCAGGAGCCGGACGGATCACTGGTCGTTCTCGACGACCATCCGTGCAACGAGATCGTGGTGGATGGCCGCGGCCACGTCTACGTCAACGGCGCCGACTTCGACTTCGCCGGTGGCGGGGCACCCACCCCCGGTTACATCAAACTGGTCACACCGGACGGCGAAATACGCCAGGTCGCGGGTGACATCGAGTTTCCCAACGGTATGGCCATCACCCCCGACGGCGAGACGCTGATCATTTCGGAGTCGTTCGCCGGCCGGCTCACCGCCTTCGACATCGACGCGGATGGAGGGCTGCGCAACCGGCGGGTGTTCGCCGCCGGTCTTGGCCCGGACGGTATCTGCCTCGATGCCGAGGGCGCCGTCTGGGTCTCGACGGGCGGGTTCTCGTTCGTCCGTGTTGCGGACGGTGGCGAAGTTCTGGATCGCGTCGAGCTCCCGGAAGACCGGGCCCCGTTCGCGTTGATGCTCGGCGGCCCGGACCGGCGCACGCTGTTCATCATGACGGCCGAATGGCGCAACGCCGACAGCATCACCGACAACCTCGCGCGGCTGAACAACGGTCCGCGTACGGGCGAGATCCTGACCCTGCCGGTCACGGTGCCCGGCGTGGGCAGGCCGTGACGACCTTGGGGTCGAGAGGATTGCTGGGGCACCGAACGTAGCCCCTGGTCCGGCTCTGGGGGCAGTAGCGGGTGCTGGGGAGGCGTGCTGTGGGTGTTATTTGCGTGGGTGGTAGAGGTTGCGGCGGGGTCGTTGGTGGGGGTCGGTGCTGCGTGGGGGGATGAAGTCGGGTTGGTGGTCGGTGCCGAGGCGGATGGTCCAGCCTGCGTTGGGGTGGTGGATGAGTCGGTGGTGGTGTCGGCAGAGTAGGACCAGGTTGTAAGCCCTTCCCTAGTTGGTAGAATTGATGGATGTCGTCCAATGCCAACGCCTCGCCGCAGACAGCACGGGAATATCTACGGGTAAGCCGCGACAAATCGGGTCGAGAGCGGTCCCCGGACGAGCAACACGCCGATCATGTCGTGGTCGGCGCTGAGCGAGGGTGGGCTCTGGGTGCCGCGTACCGCGACATCGGTAGCGCGTCGAAGTATGCAGTCAAGGCGCGTGCTGGGTTTGACCAGTTGGTTGCCGATCTTGAGACGGATTGCTTCGGAGCCGAGTTGCTGATCTTGTGGGAGGGTTCCCGCGGGTCACGGCGGACGAACGAGTGGGTTCGCCTGATCGAGCTTTGCGAGGACCGTCACGTGAGGATCTTCATTTTCACGTATGAGCGGGTGTTCGATCCGGCCAATCCGTACGATCGTGCGGACTTGCTCGAGTTGGCGATCAAGAGCGAGTTGGCGTCGGCGGAGACGTCCAAGCGGACCCGGAGGGCGGCTGCCGCTACTGCCGCTGCGGGCCGACCGGCCGGGCGGTGTCCGTATGGGTATCGGCGGCGGTATGACCCGGTGACGAGAAAATTCGAGGCGCAGGAGGAGGAGCCGCAAGAGGCCGCTGTCGTGCGGGAGCTGTTCTCCCGGCTGCATGCCGGTCATTCGCTGCGGTCGATTGCGATGGACTTCGAAGAACGCGGGATCCGGACGAGGTCTGGCAGGTTCTTCAGTTCGCAGCATCTTCGATCGTTGGCGCTGATGCCCGCCTATGCGGGGATCCGGGTGCATGATCCTGGCCGGGAGAGCGGCCATACGCTATCGCCCGATGCGAAGTTCACGGACGCAGTGTGGCCGGCTCTCGTAGACCGTCTCGTGTTCCTAGCGGTGAAGCGACGGCTGACCGACCCGGCGCGAGTGACTACTCGGCCGGGCCGGGGTGTGCATCTGCTGTCGATGATCGGGCTGTGCGATCCATGTGGTGGGCCGCTTGCTGCAGTGCGGATGCGGGAGGGTCAGGAGTACCGGTGCCATCGCAAGAGTTGCGTGCGGATCGGGTATGCGGAGTTGAACACGTTCGTGGAAGCCGCCGTCGTCGCGTATATCTCGCGTCCGGAAAATCTGGCCTGGCTGACCGCTCGTGATGATGACGAGGAGTTGCTGGCGGCGCGTCGACAAGTCGCGGAGATCAGGTCCGAGCTGGACGATCTCGCCGATCAGGTGGGAGCGGGTCGGTTGTCGGCTTCGCTGGCCGCGCGAGCAGAGCCGGGAATTCGCGCTCGTCTGAATGCGGCCGAGGCCCGCGAGGCCGAACTGGCGACGCCTGCCCCGCTGAGGGATCTGATCGGAGCGGACATGGATCCGGTCGAGCGATGGCAGAATGCCCCGATGTCCGCGCGTCGCGAAGTGGTGAAGCTGCTGTTTTCGCCAGAGTTGATTGGGCAACTGCGGGTGTTGCGGTCGCCAACGCGAGGCCATCATTGCCCTGTCTCGGAACGGGTCCGGTGGGATCGTAAAGGTCAATAGTCAGCCGCTCGGCTATGTTGGGCGGATGCTGGCAGCCGCCCGCAGCCCTCGGCGTCCTAATTAGTCATCGACGAGTCGGTGGAGACGTACGGCGCTGAGGATTGAGTATCGGCGTGAGGGCGTCCTGTTGCTCGGTGGTCAGCTGTGGCCACTGTTCAACGACCGCGACGACGTGAGACATGTAGGCGGTGTCGCCGAGGATCCTGCGCAACGCGGTCGACTCCGGGGTGTCCCCGGGCCGGGGCCGCGCTGCGAGAGCGAGTGCCGTCATGAGATCGGCATGGTGCGGTTCATTTGCGGCGGCTGTGATTTGCGGCGGACGGTCGGGTCGGGCAGCGTGGACGGCGATCGTTTTGGCGGTCAGCTGTTCAGAATCCGCCATAGGCAGTCCATTGCGAGAGTGTCGGCCGTCGCTGGGGATGGGCGTTCATCGTGGACCTCCTGGAGTGCGGGCGGGGAGTGGATGGTCTGCCAGGCGGCAGGACTTGGACACGATTTGTTTGCTTGCGGAGCGGTGGCGTGCCGGGGGTGTTCTGCCGCAATGCCGGATCATCCATAGGCGGTCGGGCTGCTTCGTGTCCCGGAGGCGCTGGGACGATGGGCTGGAACGGTTGAGCCAAACATGATTGCGACTCCGTTCGTCGGTACGGAAGAGCCCGCCGGGCGGTCGCTCGGCGGGCAAGTTTCGGTGCTCTGCCTGCGTGTCGAGGGGCCACGGGCACGTCAGGCGCGGATGGCTCGCCCTGCCGCCGAGCGCGCCTACGGCTCCGCCAAGCAGCAGCTGGTCAATGACGCTGCCGAGGGCTGCCGTCGGTCGCTGACCTGACGTCGCCGAGCTCCGGGTCTTGACGAGTCCGCCGAGATCCACACACGCCCTGCCTGGGCGTGGTCCCGGTCGCAGCGGTCAACGATCAGGGCGAAGCCGCCGCTACCGGGCATCCGACCGCAGGCCAGATCTATGCCGAGCAGCCGAATATGTCTTCCGCTCGCCTCGTCACGCAGGACCTTGTCAGGGCGGGCCTCGCCCTGCAGGAGAAGCGGACCGGCGAGGCTGTCTACGGGATGTGCACCCTGGACGTCCGCGGGCGTCTCGCCGACAAGGCCCTGCTCGCCGCGCTGGGCTGGGACACCGGCTTACGCCTGGAGATCCGCGCGGCCAGGCCGGGTGAGCATTCGCCTGCCCCGGGCGCCATGACCAGCCTCGGCCGGTCGCGGCCGCCGCCGGGTAGACGTCGGCACGGGGAGGCCAGCGCAGGATGACGGCGCCGGTGTCGAGTATCGCCTGGGCGCCGCCGAGCCCGTCGATGGTCGGGCCGAGGTCGTGCGGCAGGACCCGGCGGTTGTTGAGCGGGATGGTCCGGTCGTACGCGCCGGTGACCAGGACGACGGCGAGTTCCTCCATCGGGGTCGGCGCGCCGACCCCGATGGAGGCGAGCAGGCCGTCTTCGTGGTCGTCAGCGACGATCTGCTGCGGTGTGTGTCCGCGCGGCAGGAGCAGGGTGCTGATGGTGATCCGGAACCGCCGTTCGACGGCGAAGCCGGTCCCGTCGGGGTGTAGTCGCCCGCGAGCCGGTACGCGATCTCGCCGATGTCGACCCGGCAGACGGCCACGGTCAGCCGCCCGGCGGCGGTGGTCATGCTGAACCCGTCAATTCAGTCGATCTGCCACGGGCTGCTGTCGTCGCCGGTGACGTCGCCGAGGCCGGCTCCGGCGAGGCACTGGATGTCCGAGTTAGAAGAGCGTGATGATCAGGTCGAGCCCTCGCCCTGGCGCCGAGCGGCAGTAATCGGCGAATTCCCGGACGTAGCCGAGTACCCGAGCGAAGGCCTCGTCGTCGTCATCCTCAGGGTGCACCTTGTAGACGCCGAGGCGGGCCATCTCGGCCACCGAGAACTCGCTGCGGATGGCGTCGACCTCCAGGTCGTCGATGTATTGGACAGCCGCCGTGAGGAACGCCGCCGTCGAGCAACGCCAGTGCGGCCCTTGACCGCTTTGCGCGTGCTCGGCGAACAACTCGTCGCCGAGGATGATGCGGTAGACCATCGACCGCTCCCGCTCCTCCCATGTGCGCGGCGCGCGGTAGGCAGCCGGATCGAGAAGGTACTCGGCCTGTTCGAAGGCCCGGCCGTTGAAGTGGGAGATCCATCCGCTGCCGGGTGGGAGTACGGCGAGGAGCTGCCGGCTGACCTTCGGTAGTGGCACGTCGTAATCCGGGTCCGCGAATGCGAACGGCGGGTGAGTGTCGGCCAGCTCCCACAGGCCGGGGTCGGTACGGATCATTCGCATCGGAGCGGCGTCCAACGGCACCGTGATGCTGATGAAATCAAGACCCACGAATACCAGCAGAACACATCTGCGCGCCTCCGCATGTCGGTTTCGGATCGACGACGACCTCGCTGCCCGAGGACGTGTGGCGCGACGCTGGCTCCGGAGACCGGGGGCCGTCGCCGTACTGCAGGGCGCGACGCTCGGCAGCCACCATCGGCGCCTGGACGGCCAAACCCTCCTCACCGCTTTCGGCAGGGGTTCCGGCGCTAGCAAGCTGATTCGCGGTCACGAATGCCGTCACGGTCAGTCGGTGTCGGTGGCGGCCAGAACAGCGACGTGCCGCCGGTCGGGCGCCATGGCGACCAGTGCGATGTCCCAGGCGACCTGGGCGAACCACGTCGTGGTCGTGTCGACGGTGTACCAAGAGTGATCGTTTGCCCGCTGTTCTACCTCGTTAGCGGGAGCGTCGGCTGGTGAGTCAGTCAGTGCTCCGACCGATCGCCACGCGGCGAGCCGCCCCTGCGCGCCGCCCTCGCCGACGCTGTACGCGCCTCCCTCGCTGGCTGCTACGAACAGCAGCTGCCAGGCGTGCGCTGGGGTGCACTGCCTGATCTGCGGTATTGCCGAAGCTCCTGCCATGCACTCGAGATCCAGGAGCGCCAGCAGGTCTGCCAAGGAATCCTCGGCTAGGACGTCGGCCAGTTCGAACGTGCGGGCTTCGCAGGAACCATTGGACCGGTCGACCCAGTTGGCCACCGCCGAGCCGATCGCGGCGGCCGTCGCCGAGGTCGTGGTCTCTCGCCATGTCGGGACGCGCGTACCGCCGACCGCCGCGGGCACGGCGGTACCGCTGGCCGCAGTGGTGGGACCGCTGAAGCTGGTTCCGTCGAGGCGGTAGCGCGGCAGCTGCGGCCGGCCTTCGAGCGCGGTCAGCGATCGCGGGAGCCAGTCGCTGGAATACTGCTGGCGTTGGGGCGATCTCAACCACCACCCGATCGCGGGAATCTTCTGCACCTCGACCCCACGAAGGACCAGCTCCTGCACCAGACATGCGCACAACTCCTCGTCGGCGTCGCCGTCGGAGAACAACGCGGCCAGACCCCAGCTCGACTGGCCTGCGGACAGCAGCGAGGCCGCCTGGCGTCGGAGCGTGGCGTCGTCGGTAGCCGTGACCATGCGTACGGCCTGGGTGATGTATTGCGCGCCAGCTGTGAGGGCCAGCAGCCGCAGCAATCGCTCGTACACGCTGCGGGACTGCCACGGCCGAACGGGTGCCGAGCCGTAGCGGCCCCACACTGCGATTCCGAGATCAGCGACGAAGGACTCCTGGCCGGCAGCCATCTTGGCTTCAGCCAGGTCCCATACCTCACGCACGTCATCGAGCTGATCAAGGCTCGCTGCGATCCGGACGGGGTCGTCGTTCACGATGTCTTCTTCCTTCGTCGCCTTCGAGACGGCAGATGCACGTACGACCTTCAGCTCTACGGTGGCAGCGGAACCGGACGGGCCTGACCTGGTGTCAATGACCGATCATGGGTGGACGCGTTGGCGGCCAAACCATCCCGCAACGGCCGCCAACGCCCTCTCCACCGCGTCTGGCCGCCGGTTGGAGAGAGACAGTTTGGCGGAGCTCCCGCGTCGTCATGGCCCGCACGGTAGAGGAGGCGTCGGCAGGCGTCGCCAGATTCTGGACGACTAACCGCGAGCAGTTCCAGAAGCACGTCGGCATCGTAGGGTCGGTTGGGGCGTCAGTGCTTTTCCGCGTCGCGACGCAGCAGAACGGTGAAGATCCCGTCATCCTCCGGAAGGAAGCAGCCGTAGTCCTGGATCGTGTGCTCCTCGTCCAGCAAGATCAGGCTGATCGCGCCAGCCGGCGACAGCCCGTCCGGCCGGTCGTGGACACGATCCTTCGGCAGCAAGCCGACGCCGCCGTGCATGCGACGCCGAGGAGTAGAGCCCGCGGCGACGTCTGGGTGGTCGGATCCGATTGACCCGTACAGGTCCATCAACGCATTCACGGCGTCGTATACATCGTTGATCGTCTGAGCGGCCTCGTCCTCGGTGATGTCGGGATCCTGGGCTCGGTACGCCCTGCGCGCGGCGGCCAGGAATCGGTCCGGGTCCATCACCACCACGTCCTGCCGGGTGAGCACACTGATGACCATCCCGCGACGCGGAGGTATGCCAGCATCGTCGTCAGTCATCGCCCGAGCATAGAAGCGACCGACCAGTCGGCGACCCATCGGCATCGCGTCACTTGGGCTCGATCTGAGCGCCATCAGCATCCGAGACTGGGCCGTTCACCAGCGAGCCGACGTCTGGGAAACGCCGCCTGGCCAGCCGATATTGGGACATGTCGGCCGGGCTCGGTCAGCGGACCAGGAAGGTCAGCTCCTGGCCAGCCAGCGAGTAAACGGGTGGTCGGGTGCGGCCTCGCACAGCGTGCGGGCCGCGGCGGCGAGGTGCCACCAAAGGAGCGCGGCTACGTACGTGGCGGTGAGGTAGCCGATGGTGGAGACGTCGACGACCAGGGCATAGCCCGGGACCAAGATAAGGCAGATCGCGATGCGGATGCCGAGGTGGCGCGTTGCGGTGGCGGCGGTGGCCGCGCCGAGCATGGCGGCGCCGATCGCGGCGGTCAGGCCGGGAAGGCCGATGAGGCCGGTCGGGAACGTCAGCGTGTAGGCGGACTGAACGAGGTACGCCCCAGCCGCGGCGGCGGCGATCGCCCAGGCGGGTGGGCGCATTCGGGACAGCCAGCTGCCGAGTCTGGCGGCGGGGATGCGCGGGGAGACCACGGCGATGACGGCTGCGCATGCGGCGATGGGGATGGCAGCAGTCACAGCCCAGCGCAGGTACTGGCGGTCGATCCAGCCGACGCCGACCCCGGCTCCGAGGCCCCAGAGTCCGGCGAGGGCGAGGCCGGCAGCGGCGGCGGCGAGGTAGGAGCGGCGCAGGAGGTAGCCGGTGGAAGCGGGGTCGTTCGCGCCTTGCGGGGACAGCCAGGTGGTGGGGGCGAGTTGCGCCGCTGCGACTGCTGCGGTGGCGGCGATGGCGGCGGCGAGTGCGAGGTTGGCGACGGGGAGGCGTACGCCGACGATCCTGGCCGCGATGGTGGAGACATCGGCGGTGGTGACTGTCTGAAGAAGCAGGATGGCTGAGGCGACGGCGAGCACGGCGACCGTGGTCAGGCTGCCGATGGTGAGCCGGGTACGCGGTAACCGGGTGGTGGCGGCCGTGGGCGCCGTGGCCGTGTGCATCGTTCCGGTGAGGTGCGCGGCTCCCCAGGCGACTTCGTCCGGCCGGGCGAGGACGACCGGCGCGGGGAGTCCGGCGTCGGTGAGTGCCGTCCGGGCGGCCGAGGCGGTGGCGTCGTATGCCACCAGAACGGTCGCCGCGATGTCCGCCCGGTCGATGTCAGCGTCGGCCAGGGCTTGGGTCAGTGCCGGCGTGAGCTGGTCAAGGTGCGGTTGGGCGGCCTTCTCCAGGTCGGCCAGGTCGATGACGACCGGCTCGGTGGAACCGGGCAACAGGACCGGAGTACGCGGGGCGCTGATCAGCGCGCTGCGAGCCTGGTCGATCTCCGCCGAGGTCGGCCAATCCAGTTCCTGCTCAAAGTCCGGGGCTGCGCCGCTGCCGGCGCGGCCCCGGGCCAACGCTGCAAGGGTTTGATCGATGCCCGGAGTGTCCGGGGCTCGCACGGTGACGGCTGCGAGTTGTGTGTACTGGCCGGCGGCGTCCAGTACGGCGATGCGGGGATAGTCGTGGTCGATGGTGCAGACGAGCACGAACCGCTCCCGCTGCAGGTCCAGTCCGGGCGAAGCCGCTGCGGCCGCTGCCGCCGTGACGATCGCCGGTTCCGGCAGTCCGGCGGCGATCGCCGCCTCGGTGAGCCGTTGCCGCGACTTCGGCCCCCACGGCTGCGGGGTCGTCACGGTCAACGTCACCACGGCGGTCCCGGCTTGCACGGATGCCGCGTTGGCCACGTGGGCTAGTACGGCAGAGACTGCTCCTGCTGGCCGCGGATCGGTCTGCGCGCTGGTGGTCCGCAGCGCCGCGAGGGGATCCGGCAGATACCCCTCGTGATCGGTGGTCGCGGCGACCAGTCCGGCCGACGCCACTGACGGGCTGCCGGACTGCGGATCGATCCACACGCCGCTGGGCATGCGAGTTCGTCCATCGAACGTGACCGGCCACGCACGCCCTCCGATCGAGGCGACGGCCGCGGTCCAGCGCGGACCGAGGTAGACGCTCAGATGCAGATCTTGCGTGGCCATGGGAGCCAATGGTGCCTTGTCCACACTGGATGGCGGTGCCCGTATACGGTGGCAGAGGTCAGATCTTCGCATCGTGAAAGTTCGATGTTGCCATCTAGCGGGCGGTGCCGTTCGGCCGGTAGCCACGGTGATTTCGGCCGATGGCTTGAGGGAAACGAACTGATGAAAGACGAGCAGGTCTCGGAAGCGGCACGCCGTCAAGCAGCCCGCTATGGGCGCCAGCAGTCGTTGTGGGCTGCACCGGGCCCGGACCCGAAGGCGTCGGCAAACGGCAAGCGGCGGACGGGTCAGGTGATTCGAAGCGCCATGGCGGCTGCGCTGCTGCTCGGCGGGCCGCCGTGGCTTCTATGGACTGCGATCGGGAATCCAGTCTCTGTGTGGTCGTCCTGGTGGAGCAGCGGGCCATTCACGGCCGCTTCGTCGCCCGAGGCCGGACTGCGTACCGCCTTGATCTTGGCGGGTTGGCTGGTGTGGCTTGTGCTCGTGGTTCTGCTTACCGGCAGTGTCGCCGGTGTGCTTCGAGGCCGCCGGCTGCCACGATGGCGGCTGCCGATGCCTTTGCACCGCCTCGTCGCCGGGCTGACCGGAACCGCGACAGTCGCTCTGGTCGCCTCGCCCGCCGCCGCAGCCGCAACACCGAGCCCTGCCGTCCACGCCGATCGTTCAGACGGGCAGGACGACAGTGCACCTGCGGTGCCGCTCTGGGCACCGGCAGCCACATCGTCCCTGGTTGAGCGAGGCACCGGCGACACCGAGGGCACGACTACCCGCGCGGGCACCCTGACTGTCAGGGTCGGGCATGCCCGCTTCGACTACCGGGTCCGCCGAGGCGACACCCTGTCGAAGGTGGCGAAGATCTGGCTGGGCGATCCGGACCGATGGCCCGAGGTCTGCCGTCTGAACAAGCACCACCACTTCGGCGACGGCCGGGAACTGACAGACTGCGACCTGATCTACCCCGGTTGGGAGATCCGCTTACCCGCCGACGCGACCCCGCCGCAGGAGGCCACACCAACCGGCCCAAGCCGGACGCCTGCCCGCTCGGCGGAACCCCCAGAACAAGACCAGCCCCCATCCGCCGCCCCACCAGCAGCTACTCCCAGCCGAACCCTCGATGGGCCGAGCGCCGAGGCAGGCAGTCGGACCGTCCCGGCGCCACCGGCCGCGAATCCCGCCGAGGACAACGGCGCACGCCAGCCGACCGGCTCAGATCTCGTCCTGCCCGGCGGAAGCGTCCTCCCCTGGGCATTGGCCTGCGCGATCACCGCCACCGCCGCTCTCGTCTGGCTGCAACGCCGACGCCGCTACAAGCCCGGGACTGCCGACGACGATCTGCTCGACCTGCCCGCGCCGGTCCTCGCCGCCCAGCACCACACCGGACACGCGATCGCACCGCCGCCGCCGTCTGAATCGGCTGCGACCTGGCGGCTGCCGACCGGCGGTGTCGGAGTCATCGGCCCGGCGGCGGACGCCGCGGTCCGCGGCCTGATCGTCACCGCGCTCACCAGCGGAGCACCCACCGATCCCGCCCAGCAGGCCGAAGTCATCATTGACCAGGACACGCTCACCCTGCTCGTCGGTGAGAGACCGATCACCGGGTGGCCCCGGTTGCGCATCACCGGCACCCTCGAACAGACCCTGACTCTGCTCGACACCCACCTGCTGCGCCGCGCTCGCATCCTGGACGAACACGATCTCTCTGACATCGAAACCCTGCGTGACGTCGCGCCGTCCGAGGAATCTCTGCCGCCGCTGCTGGTCATCGCCCACGCCGAGCAGGCCGCCGGCAGCAGCCGAGCCCGGATCACGTACGGCCTCACCCATGGCTTGGACGTCACCGTCGTCGTTCTCGGTCATTGGCCCCACGGACCGTCCGTCTCGGTGTCCGATGACGGCCACGCTCGAACCGAGCCCGACAGCCCACAGCTCCCCACGACCCGGCTTCCGGTCCTCGACGCGACCACCACACGGGAACTTCTGGACACGGCCCGCGAAGCTCACACCGGGCAGCCCCCGCCGAGCAGCGCACGACCGGTGCCACCGTCATCCGCCGCCGCAGCGACCGCCGACCCGGCCGCGACAGCATCTCCGACAGCCAGTCGGCCGGAGAGCGCCGTCCCGGAAACGTCGACCGGGATCGCCGCGCCCAAACGTGCGCGGCTACGCGTGCTCGGCAAAGCACGAATCGAGGACATCACGGCAGAAGGCCGGCCGCTGCGCGCCAAAGCCCTGGAACTCGCGGTGTTCCTCGCCGTGCATCCCGACGGCGCCAGCACCCGCGACATCGGCGAGTACCTCGAACCCGACGCCCGCATCAGCCAAGCCGACCAGCGCGTACACACCAACGCCTCGAACCTGCGCCACGTCCTTGGGCGGGCCGGCGACGCCGAGGCCAAGAACGCCTACGTCATCAAGTCTTCAGGGAAGTACCGGCTCGACCCGGACACCGTCGACATCGACCTCTGGACGCTGCGCGACCTGCTCCGCGCCGCCTCCACCGCGCCCAGCCCGCGCCGACGCGAGCTGCTGAGCTCCGCCTGCACCCTCTACACGGGGCCGTTGGCCGACGGCAGCGACTACGAATGGCTCGCGCCCCATCGCGAAACCGTCCGCCGCTGGGGCACCGACGCCCACCTTCTTCTCGCCGAAGAGCTGCTCGCCACCGAGCCGCAGACCGCCTCCGACCTGCTCGACAAGGCGATCGCGCTGGACCGGTACAACGAAGCGCTGTACGTCAAAGCCATGCACGCCCGGCACGCCATCGGCGACAGTGCAGGTATCCGCACTCTTCTTCGAGTCCTGACCAAGGCATTGTCCGACCTCAACGCCGAGCCGAACGAAGAGACCACCGCCTTGGCCGCGCGACTACCCGCGACGTCCGACGAACAGTAATGCTCGGCGGTCCACTGGTCCGGCCCTGTTTGAGAGCGGTCACCGACCAGCACGCAACCGTCGTGATCTGATAGCGCCGCATGGCGAACGTTGGCGGTGATGGCGTGGGCACCGGCGAAAAGCAGCCCGACTACGAAGGTGGCGCCCGGCGTTGGCTGCGAGGTCGCCCGCTCGTTCCAGGACCTCACCGGTCCCGGACTCCTCGTCGTCGACGGGCCTGAGCAAGTCCCGGATCACCGCAACGGCAGAGCGCTGAGGCACCGCTGGCCTGGTGCCCCTCTCAACAGGTGGAGGCACCAGGCCAACAAGAGCATTTGTCGTTCAAGCTACCGGCTCTCGGCGACGTCGGTCGCGATGGCGCGGGCACCGGCCATGAGGTGAGCGCCGGTGACGAGGTGACGGCGGGCATCACCCGCGAGGTCCGTCGCGCGTTCCAACGCCTCGCCGGTACCCGGCTCCTCGTCGTCGGCGGGCGGAGCCGATACCCGCAGCAGAAGCTCGGTGAGTTCCCCGGTCGCGGACGCAGTGTTCAGCATGGCCGTCACCATCTCCCGATCGGGGTTTCTGATCATCGGAGAACAGCGCAGTATGGCCTCCCGGACGGCGGTGAGCGAGTCGATCATTAGTTCCGGATGTTGTGTGTGCGGATGGGTCATGTCGTTTCCCCTCACAGCCATGATCGGTTCATGCCGGACGGACGCGATTGCCGCTCCATCCGCGCGAACCGTCAAGCCCCCCACCCGGTACACCCGGCCCGTACCAGCGCAACGACGCCAGATTGGATGGTCACGGCGACCCGATCGGGGCGGCGCGACCCGCCCGGGATACGGGACACTGGCCAGGTGCCCCGGGTTTATCGCGCGGACCACACCGCGCACATCAGGGATCGACTCAAGCGCCAGGCGCTCCACTTCACCAGCGGCGTGATCATGGCGGTATTGGGTGCGATCACCTTCGCCGTCCTCCAGTCGCTGCAGGACGCAGCCCCGCACACTCTGACCACCGTCGGGCGGAGACTCGTGATCCTGCTGGCCCTGGTCGCCGGGCTTGGCCTGCTCGTCACCGGCGCCCAGTACCTCGTCTACCGACGCCGAAGGGCTGACCTCGACGCCGCGGGCGCCGAAGCCATCGGCGAGCTGTATGCCAGGCTGCACCGGCCCGAGTCAGACAAGTAACCCCTGACGCGCCGTCAACCCGGCCCACGGTGAACTTGTGTTCGTCGGCGACTGAACGCGCGGATCGCGGCATGTGAGTGCGGAGTTGGTCGCAAGACGGTGCGTGCAGGCCGGCCCAGTTGCGCATGCTGCAAAGGGACAATGCGTGCAGCTTGTCGCGCACGCTCGCCAAGGCGGAGACCGTACGATTGCCGCAGCGTAGCAATGGGGTTGGTCAGCCGACCTGGATAAGAGCCACCGATGGCTCAGAGTAGACACTGCCGCCACCGACGTAGCGGAGCTGACCAACCTTCGTGTCCGACGGAATCTGAAACGCGATAGCGGTTACTGCCGTCTCCCGGGGATTGATCGAGACCGACGCGCCACCGAACGCCTCCCTGTTCTTATGGGTTATAGGGTCGGCGATCACAGCGGTCAGCTTATCGTCCGAGTCATATTCCGCGCCAGCTGTATCCACAGCTTGAAGGACCGGGTCGTGCTGAATCTTCTTCTTGCCGGTGTTGGAAATCTTTAGGCTTGCCACGCATAACGTGTACCCTGAGTCGGCCTTCGCATCGGAGCTCTCACCATAGCTGGTCTTGTAATACTCCTTGCCAGCCTTGAGTAGTGCCTCGGCGCCCGGGCCACATTCAAATTTGGTTGCCGTAATCGTTACGTTCACGTCCTCGGGTTGGTCAGTTGCTTCAGCTTCCTTCCAAGCGAGCGTGAACGTCTGGCCCAACGCATACGATCCGCCACCCTGGCTCGCAGCGGCGGAGGCCGGTGAGGACGGCGGCTCCTCGATCGGTTTAGTCTGCGGCTCCGCCGCCTTCGGCGACGAACACCCGGCGAGCAGGAGCACGGCGACGACCGCCGCAAACGGTCTAGGAACGGTCATGGTCCTATTGACCGCCAACAGGCCAGATAAGTCAGGTCCTACTGTCCAGTAGAGACTGTGTGATGGATGGACCTTCGCCCATGGAACTTCCCCTACTCGGCCATGTGGACCGACGGGCCGTCTCAAAGGTTGAGAGCATTGACGATGAATCGATGGCTGACTAACGACAAGGCTGAGGGATTCCGAGCACCTTCGAACGCCCACCCGCGGGCGCACGCCCTTCACCCATGATCGAGTGCATTGTCATCGGCAGAAGTTTGCACCGCACCTACGCCATTCGATGGGTGCGTCAATACAACTTAGTGTGACGGCGTCTGCCTGAAGTCACATGCCAGCTCCTGCTGCGGCCGCCCCTGACCGCGGAAGGTGTCTAGTTTTGATTCGGCGTGTCGTCTTCGGCCGGCTGCCGAACGCGGATGAGGCGGTCGGCTTGGGTCAGAGTAAGTACTACGTGCTGGACGAACTCCAATAGGAGATCTCGTGCGATTTCGTTGTCCACGGCGATGATCTGGAGGCGGCCGCGATACTGTTGGGCGACGGTGTTGAGGAGCCGGTATACATCGCGGACGCGTTCCTGGTCGAAGCCTTCGTGGCCGGCGTTGGCTGATAGGCCGTCGAGGACCAGAAGCCCCGGCATGGGTAGTCTTCGGTCGATCGTGACCGTATGGTGTGCGAGCGCGTGGGCGATATTGACCAGGGTTTTGAGTCCTTGGCTCGAAAGTTCGTCGAAGGTCCGCCCGGATACTTCGGGCAGGTACGTCGTGCGGTTGAGGTGGACGGACAGTTCTTGCCCGAGGTCGGGGATGTGGAGCTCGGTGAGGTATTCCAGCATGCGCTGTTCGAGTGCTTGAACATTGCCTTCGGCGTCGACCTGGCTTATCTCGCGGCTGTTGATCTGGGCGGTGAGGTCGTCGCGTTGGGCTTCGAGTTCGTCGCGGCCCTGCAGCTGCGCGGCGTGACGACGCAGTAGGTCGAGGTACTCGCGAATGCGCTTGATGTCACCTTCGATGCGGGCTTGCTCGGCGGCGTGGTGCTCGAGTCGGGTGGCTCGGTCTGAGACGAACACGGCCGTGCGTTGGTTGAGGTCTTCGGCTAGCTCGCCGATGAGGGTGTCGAGGCGGGCAGCTTCGCTGCGTAGCTGGTCGTAGCTGGCGCGGCGGCCCGTGATGACGGCGGCGGTTTCGGTGATCTGGCTGGCGACGCGTTCTTGTTCGGCGAGCATCTGTGTCCGGGACGGTGCCGGTTTGGGCTGCTGGCCGCACAGGTAGCACAGGTGGGGTTCGGTTCGGCCGGGGTTGACGTCGTTGCCGCATCGGGGGCAGACGACGAAGTCGAAGTCGACCAGCCACTCGTCAGCCACGATCGCGCGGGTTAGGCGCGCTGATTGAGCCGACAGTTGTCGGTGCAGGTCGTTGAGGTCGGTGATCTGCGCGTCGATACGGTTGATCCGTTCGGCGACCTGGGCGCGTTGAGCGCGTGCGGCTAACAGTGTCTGGCGGAGTTCCTGCACGCCGGGCACCGCATTGGCGTCGCTGCTGAGCTGCCGGCGCTGGGCGAGGACCCGCTCCAGCTGAGTCTGGTCGACGTCGAGCTGCTGCTCGAGGGCGGTGACATCGGCGAAGGGTGTGTCGGCGAGGAACTTCTCGCGGATGAGCGCGTTCTGCTCAAGCGCGGCGAGTTGAAGCTCGACACTCCGCAGCTTCGCGGTCAGCAGCGCGAGGGCGGGGTCGTAGTAGCCATAGGCGAGTTCGAACACCCAACGGCGCTTGGCGTCGCGCCAGTCGCGGCGGTGACCGAATACCTCGGTGTCGAGCTCATCGCCGGGAACGACGCAGTAGCCGAGCCAGTCGGTCATGGTGACCGGGCTGAGCGCGCCGGTCGGGTCGGTCCGGGCCCGCGGCACACTCACCGCCGGCAGGGCCAATCGGTCGAGTAGGAACAGACTGTAGGAGCGGTCGGAGCCGGTAGCGGGCAGCCGCAGCGAGACCGACTCGTGGTCGCGGTCCGGGTATTCCTCGCTGACTTCCACGAGGGCGTCATTGGTGGTGGTGCGGGGCCGGTAGACCTGCCAGCCCTGGGAGCCGAGCAGCAGGCGGCCGCGGATGGCCTTTATGTAGTCGACCTCGGGTGCGAGATTCTTGGGCATCGTGCCGAGCATTGCCCGGATGAGGCGGACCAGGGTGGTCTTGCCGGTGGTGATATCGCCTTGGATGATGTTGAGCCCAGGGCGAAACTCGACGCGTCGACCGCCGCCGAGCAGGTCCACCTCGAGCAATTCAAGGCGGTGCGGTTCGTTCTCAGTGCTCGGCGGTTCCGGTTGCGCCGAGGTCGGCGAGAGGCTCATCTGAGGTCCTCGAACCAGGTGGCGTCGGCGACCTCGGGCAGCTCATACACGTAGGTCATCAAGGTCCTGCCCGACTTGTCCAGGTGACGGCGCAGCAGGGTGAGGCGCTCATCGAGGTGTGTGAAGGCCTCGTCGGTCCGCAGGTTGGCGGCTAGGCCGGCGCCGCTGGGTGAGGTTCGGTAGCCGAAGCCGCCGCCGCCGGGCAATGCTGTCACCTCGACCAGACCCCGGCCGATCAGCGAGCCGAGCACGGCGAAGTACGACGGATCCCAGGGTCCGTACCGGTAGCGCATCATCCGGGCGTCCAGCGGGGCCTCGTCCGGGTCGATCCGGCTCAGTTGATCGGCGCTCGCGCCGTGGGCCAGAAGGACTCGGCGCAGGTGGCGCGGGTAGCGCAGCAGGAAGTCCAGCTTGGCGAGTTTCACCCGGCCCTCCAGGTGTCGCTCGCCTCCGTTGGCCTTGCGGCTGAAGGCGTCGATCAAGAGAAGTAGACGCCCTTCGGCCTCGCGGGATGGCCGAAACCGGGCGCGTGCCAGCGGCGTGTCCGGCGGTGCGGGAGGTGCGACACTCGTGCCCTGTTGGGTCTGGCCTGCGGTGACCGTCATGCCGCCCGCCACCCGAACCGGCATTGATCTGACAGGTGTCCGACGTAGCCGTAGACCAACTGCCCATCGCCGCCGAAGAGCCGGTGTCGATCGCAGTGTCCGAGGTCGCTCGGTCTGCTGAGCAGATCAGCGGCAATCGCTTCAGCGGGCCGTGCGGCAGCGGAAGGATTGGCCGCTGCCGACAACGCGGTCTTGCGCGCCGTGCTCTCCGCGACGGTCAGCACCCGGCTGGCGAGGCGTTCGAGGTCGTCTTCGGCGTTGTCTCGGCTGGCGAGCAGCAGTTGCCGTTCGACCTCCATATCGGCGCGCAGATCCTGGGCCTGGCGGATCGTCTCCGTTGCCGCGCCGGCCGCGATCATCTTCAGCTCCATCATCGAGGCGTTGGCGCCCGAGGAGATCCGGGCGAGGAGGCTCTCCCTGGATTCACCAGGCAGCGGCGGTGTCAACGCCGCTAATGCGCTGCGGCTGAGTACCTGCGGGCGAATTGGATCGATGGCGTCCTGGGCGGCTTCCTGTTCGGTATGCCACTGACCGAGCCGGCCCCGGGCAGCGGACAGATGCGCCTGGACCGAAGCGGGCATCGCGGCCGCGGCCTGGGCGGCGGTCGCTGCGGACAGCAGCCGGTCGTACACCAGATCCAGTTCCGGCCGCGCCCGCGACGGCCACAGGGCACTCAACTCCCACATGGCCTTTGCATCGATATGGGCGCGCGTTGGCTGATCTGGGTGTATGACGAGCCTGCCCAGGAAATCCGGCAGCCACGTCCTCTTGAGACCACAGCCAACGATCTTCGTCTGCACAGCCTTGATCGCAGACGTAGGGTTCTGCACGAATTTGACCGTGTCGACGACGTCGGAAATCGGACCTTCCAACCACAGTTCGAACGTCGACGCCTCATGCAGGCCCACCTTGCGGGCTGCGAGATAGGAGCGGACGAGGGCATCGAGGCCACGATCACACATCGCGCTCGCGCTCCACGACCCACGATCACGCGTCTTGAGCTGGATAAACCGCAACTTGTCCGCGTACACCAGAACCAAGTCGTCGACCAACTCGCATACCGTGAACAACGGCCCATCCTGTACCGAGAAACATGTCAGCCACTGGCGAACCGCCTGCTTGGCCTGCCACAGATACCGCTCGAACGTATCAACGCCAGTCGAATCACTGTCGGCCTTCGCCAACCGGCCCAGCAGACCTGTCGGCAGCGCTGACTGCGCCTCCGTCTCTGTCACGGCACCCCCATGACCCGCACGTGGCGCATCTCGGCAATCACGCATAGTCTCGGCCCGACAGCGGCGAGTGTTTTTGATGGTATCGGGGGCGCCGTCTGGGGCATAGGTCTGGATGCCACCGACCTCACCGACGGTTCGCTACCGGGCTACGACGCGTCCGCTGATGCACGGGGGTCCCAGCGACGTCCAACTTGACCTTCTAATCCAGACTCCGTACCCGCAAACGCCGGCCGGCTCCACCCTCGTGGGGCTGAATCGGTTGCCGACTGCCGCCGAGCGCTCACGGACAGTGCGCTGGGTGCGCCGCGCGCTTATCAGCGGCATGAGCGGATACTTAGACTCTGCGCTCGAGGAGGTCGTCGCTGCTGACTACCGGGCATTCGAACATGTCGCCGAGGACGGTTCGCTGGTGTCGGGTCAATGGGTTGAAGTAGACGACCACAGCGACCCCGGCTGACCGGCACGCGTCGGCAACTTCGCGGACCTTGCCCGTGCTGAGCAACGTCCTTCGAGAGAACGGCAGGTCCATTTTCCCAGCGCCGCCGTGCGAGACGCCTCGCCGCTGGATGTGTCGACCTACCACTCGTCCGCCGAGCGCTTCTACTGCGGCAGCCAGGAGATCGAGCTTCTCGTCAACCTCCTTGTCCTTGGCGGAGAACAAGCCGACAAGCACCACGTCGGCGCCCGGCATTAGGCTTTTCGGTTCTTCGCCTCCGCGTCCCCTCACGGGTCCATGTTACGAGCGCGATCGCCCTGCGGGCGTTCAGCGCAGGTTGACAGCGGCAGATCAATGTGTGAGCGGCAGCCCGACGTCACACGGTGACAGTCGCCCAGCTGGCACCCAGCGGGTACCGTGAAACGTACGTGAATCGATCGGAGCCGCAACTCCTTCCGATTCGCCTGGGAAACGGAGGCCGTGGCAAGCCACGCACTCCACATGCTGGCTCGGCTGATGCCGGGCCAGCCGGGGCGGCCTCGAATTTCGGCCGTGCCATAGCGGGGCCGACCGAGCTTCCGGGTCGCCCACACCCTCCCAGGTGATTGGAAGGTGGTTCGATGATCGATCCACGTGGCACAACTGAAAAGCCTGAGCAGAGTCACCTCCCGTTGCGGTGGGTTGTGATTCTGGCTGTCGGCACCGGCGTGGGACTTCTGATCGGCTTTACGGCTGGTCCCGCAGCAGGTGTGACGGTGGGCGTCGCGACGGTCGGTTTGCTTCATCGCATCGTTCGCTAGCCCTGCTCAGGACTGCCTGAAATTGCTCAGGCACGGAGAGGTTTCGACCTGCTGCCCCGCGCTGGCCGAACCCGTCTGGCCCTCGGCTATGTGTCGAGGGCCAGCTTCGTCTTATGAATGCACGCGTGTGGGCAGGTCGGTTCTCGCATGTTGCCGCCGCGCTTCGATCAGCGGCATGTCAGTGCGCCGGTTCGCCGAGTCTCAGGCTGACGGAACCTATTGGAAGAGTCCACTAAAACCGCGGCATTCGGTGGAAACTCTGCCTATCATTCGCGCCGCTCGTCGGTCAACTAAATTCAGACCCACCTGCTGGCGACAAACTATTCCTTCATGTTTGGGCTTCGTCGAGCAATGATTCGTGTGGACTTCTTAGAGGGCGAGACTAGGCCACTTTTGGCGAACACCCTCTTGCAGACTTCGAATTCAACGTCCGTATACGCAAGAAGGTAAACGTCCCGTATGGCGGTATTAGGTCGGTCGACGAGGTAGCTGCTAACCGATCCGAGGAATACTTCGACAGCGCGCTCGACATCGCCATGAGCATGACCTGTACCGAGAAGTGGGAAGAGCACGCTTTCCCCCAATCGTTTTCCATCATTATCAACAGCAACTAAGGCGTTTGTGAAGCATCGCGCCATATCTTGCACTGGACGGAACCCTTCTCCGTCCTGACCAGTAACAGCTGCGGCATGTATTATTGCCAGGACACCCCTGCGTTGTAGCTCTCCAGATCCCGTGACTATAGCGGCACCTGAAGGCACTGGACAATGGCCCCTAACCTTAAGCGCAAGCTCGTTGCCGATTAGGTCCTCTTCCAAGTGGCCTAGCTCGTCTTTACGTCCGCCTTCATAGCGAATCAGTCCGGAGATGGAGTTGTGATTTGCCACAGCCATCGACATATTAGTGTTTTCAGAGTTGACCCAGACTTGGGCGCACGTAACTTGTTGCATGCTGCCAGTTATAATAGTGATCCTGCAGTCGCTAGCGCGGCGCACCTCGTACTGATGGCGCTCGGTAGCAATAAGGGGTTGAGGCTGCCGGATCGCCCGCTCGAGTTTAATTTCTAGCTCAGCTATCCGCTGATCCCGCTGGCGCAGTTGGCGGTCAAGAGAATCTCGCCGAGCAGCGGCATTCGACGCGCGAATGGCCGCCGTCCAAACCAGCAGGACGAAGGCGCCTGCACCTCCTAAGCTAAAGCCCAAGATGTCACCGGTGGCCTCCGAGTTGGGGAACATCGAAAAGATTACGAGCGTGGCTGCGAGAGCCGCACAGAGCCATGAAAGAACGAGAATGCTGTGTCGAGAGCCAGCCGAATCGGGCCGGGACGCCCACCAGAAGGTGACTAGACAGACTGCCAGGAAGGTGGCAGCTGCGGTTAAACCGATCTTGTCACCGCTCATGGCAAGTTGTGCAGCAGCGCGGGATGTCAAGGCCACACAAGGTAACCTCCATTGCGTCGTCGCGTTTGTCAGTGTCAGATCGCAAAGCTTGGATGGACAACACGGTAGCTCGTTGTCGACAAGCCGACAACGCACTGAAATCGGCCTGAGCGTGCATCCTCCCGTCGTCGATCCCTGCGACGAGCGTCAAGAGAGTTACCGATCGAATAGACGCCTACCGGATCGGTCGATGCCGGAAGCCGTATGCCCTCAGGCGAGCAGGTGAGCCATCACAATGCCGACGATTGCGACAAAGAACCCCGCGATGGTCCACCATGTCTGCCTGCGGGTCCACCGCAGGCTCGATCTGGCCACCTCGTCGCCGCCGCCCGCACCGGCGTCGCCCAGCCCGGCTTGGTTGACGTGGATCTCATTGTTGGAACCGCTGACGTGCAGTGCGACAGCCTGATCGGCTACCGCCGACAGTGTCTCGCCATCCGTGGCGCTCCGCGCCTCGCCGGCCTCCATGCGGACCTCCGTCACGATCGACACAGCCGTGGTACGGATTCGGTCGAGCAAGCCCTCGAACGCGGCAGCGGCGATGCTCCAGAAGATGCGGCTGTACACCAGACGGCCAGCGTTCTCGGCTATTGCGGCGCGCAATCGAGCCTCGTCCGGTACGTCGTAGACGACAAGGCCTCTGCTGTGCTGGTGCGCCCTGGCCACGATCGTCGTGATCTCGGCGACGCTGTCGCGGACTTCGTGGCGGCCGTCCATTTCGATGATCAGTTCCAGCACATCCTCGGGGACAAGGCGTAAGTCGATTCGCTGGGCCTGGCCATGCGACGGACCGCGGTGGACCTCGCCGAGCAGCGCCGCACCGATCACACGGTAGGCGGGCAGTTCAGTATCTGGCGGGTAACCATCAGCTCGCGTTGAGCCCATGAGCGCAGCCGCGCCGAGCGAACGTCCGCGCCGAGGGCGAGACACATGCGCAGGCAGTCGGCGAGCGGAGTGTCGCAAAGCAGTGCCCGCTCAATGTCAGCCAGGCGCTGCATTGTGGAATCTCGCACGCAGCACATGATGCCATCGACGCGCCCGACCGCGCGTCGCCCGGGGCGCGCCGGGCTCCGGCACTTATGCTGCCGAGCTGACCCGGGGTAGCCCGAACTTGCGCAACGGCCACAGCGGCAAAACGGTGGCGACCGAGGTCGGCGACGTCGTCTTGGCGGTGCCGCGGGACCGGGCCGGCTCGTTCGAGCCGCGGCTGGTCCCGAATGGCGTCCGCGGCGCCGGCGGCCTCGACGAGATGATCATCTCGTTCCTCGCGTTCCCGCCTGAGCTCCGGAAGATCATCTACACCACTAACGCGATCGAGTCCCTGAACTACCAGCTGCGCAAGGTCATCAAGAACCGCAAGCACATCCCGTCCGTGCTGACCCATCAGCCGCTACCGGAGCCATCCTGCACCAACAGGCTGACAGAACCTATTAGGTGAGGGCGTATCCTTGACTCCTGCGTTGCATTTAAGAACGCATGCATTTGAGCGTGGAACTCGCGGTATGGCAGGGGCCACGATTAATCGTTTGGCGGTTTGTCTGCTGAGTTTCTGAAAAGGTCGGCGGTGGAAGCGCTCAGGTCGGAAGATTGAATATAGCCGTTCTCCAAAAGGGCATTAAGCAGTCGAGCCTTAGAGGCCTGCTCCTCATTGTCCGCTCGAGTAGCATCTGCTCTCTTTGTAGTAACTCCTTCGCGCCGTATCCGATTGCAGAACTATCGCCCTGCAGCAAGAGTGCAACTTTCGCGCGAACAGTATCTCGCAGCTCTCTACTTTCAATGGTGGCAGCGAGTTCGCGCGCCGCGCTAAGGCGGCGATCATCTCGGCTCTCCTCGCGCAGATTGGCAGCCTGCTTGACCATACTGCTTTGCGCGCGATTCGAGTTTACATAGAAAACCGAAGATGTCAGATTTATGACGACACCTGCAGTACCCGCCACTATCGAGGCGTATTGTTGCCCGCTCGTCTGGGCGAAATAGATTGCCAGGCCTACCCCGACGAGGAGCAGCGAGGATCCTGCTATTGCGAAGCGGATACTTGCCTTGAAGCTTGCTCGGGCCTGCGCCGTTCCAGGCATCTCTCGAGCAATGCGAGCAGTTCGTCAGGGCCGCTCAGGACGCCGACTACGCCACTCGGCCGTTGCAGCTCTTCTACGCGATGTCACAAGGTACGCGTGCCGCGGTCGCCGCGTCACCTCGCGTCGGACAGGACTGGCGGGTGCACGGCCATGGTCTCAGCGCGTTGACCGAGCCCACCGAGCTGCCGGACGTCGAGGTCTTCGCGAACGGAAACGGGCTTTTCCAATACATGGCGCGGGTGCTGGACTTTTCGCCGCTCGTTCAAGAGGAGCGTATAAGGCTCGGCGACTTGTGGCCCCTGATACCGGAGTCAATCGAGGCGCCACTTGAGGGGAACGGGGAACCTTCGGCGATCATGTTCTGGCCTGGGGTATGGTCGCAGCACCACACCCTCTATGGGGCTGAGCTGCACTGGATTCGCCAAGACGTTGTGTCGCGATACGGGCAGGACAAGGAAGCTCTGGCGCGACAGTTCGCCCAGTATCCCGCATTGAAGGGCTTGCCATGGACGGCAAGTCTCAATGTGCCCTGGCAGGTGGGCAAGTCCACCGTGTCGCTCGCCATTCATTTTGACCTGACAGACGGACAGCGCCCCGACGTAATCAAGCCTGGCTCGCGGCTCGGGGCACGATACGGCGTTCAGGTGGGGGATGAACGCTTCATCGCGCCGGCCGTTGGCAGCATGTCCGGCCCCATGCACCCAGTTCTGGCGTGGTGGGCGGTTTTGCTGGGGTTGTCATCGCTGGCCCGTTACGAGCCCGCCGGCTGGGCGAAGATGATTGACGTCAACTCGTCCCCTTACGCGACAGCTGTTGAGCACCTGCTGGACGATGCCGTCCTCCGGATCCCCGGAATGCTCCTCAACATCCTGACCAACGTCGACGATCCGGGTTAGCAGAGGTACGCGCCGGATGTAGCCGATCTCCGACCGCTCACGATCGGCTACTTCATCGTCACGAGTCATGCCGGGGCCGGTTTGGTCGTCCTCGTGGGGCGAACTTCCCGCTATCGCGGGAGGCCGTCATCTGGGCCCAGTTGGCCAGTTCCGGGCGAACTGTATCGAGCATCCGCTTCAGCATGTGACGGGCCTGCTCCTCGTCGTCAAAGTAGTGGGCGACCTCCTTCTCGTCGGCGCCGCCTTCTCGGCCAATCACCTGCCAGCCTGTCGATGTATGCAGGAGGGCGGTCTGCACGCGGGCTGCGACACCCAACGGCGGCTGCCGCTTCCGAATCTCTTAAGATCGTCGCTCAACCCGCCCGTCGCGGTACCGAAGTTAGCAGGCATGAAACGGCTGATGCGCCACACCACCTGCCGCCGAGCCTTTGCTGTTGGAGGCGTGGCCGTTGGGTTGACGCTCCTCTTCTCGTCGGCCGGCTCGGCGGCCACCAATGCCGCCAAGACCATCGCGGCATGTCAGCACAAGACCACGGGTGCACTGCGGGTGCCTCCCGCCGGCAAGACGTGCACAAAGACCGAGACCTCGCTTGCCTGGAACGTTCGTGGCCTTGCCGGCCCTCGGGGTGTCGCGGGTCCCGCCGGCAAACAGGGCCTCAAGGGCGAAAAGGGTGATCCGGGTGCGAAAGGCGATGCTGGTGCCAAAGGCGAGACTGGAAGCCCTGGCCCAGCCGGGTTGTCAGGCGCTGCTGGAGCGGCAGGGCCACAAGGCGCGCCGGGACCAACTGGTCCTGCCGGTCCTGCTGGTCCCGTAGGTGCAACGGGGGCTCAGGGGCCAACAGGCCCGCAAGGGCCAGCAGGAGCGTCGGGCCGCACAGTCGCAGCTATTCGCCTGGGATATTTCAACTGCATGCCCGGTGTCGTATGCCAGGGAACTGTCGACACGACGGCAACAACAAGCGGACTCACGGCAACAATGGGAAGCCCGTACCACTTCTGCATCGACGGTGTTCCGGACACTGCGGTTTCTATACTTGCCCAGTCGGAATTGCCAGAGCCTAACGGAATGTGGACGACACGCGGAGCGGACACCTACTACGACACCCGTTTCAGTGCCATCCGTCCGGCGGCGTCGGTGCTTTCGTGGGCTGGATGTTCTGCGGGTACCGATGCGGTGGTTTACGCAGAATCGGATCAGTTGGTTATAGGCGGAAACTCCGTGAGCCGATCTTGGACCCTGTGGTTCGTCTAGTTTCGCGTGTCTGAAGTGATTTGACGGTGGCGGTGGGCGACAACGAAGCTCACATGTTCGCCAACCCTCGAGATCCTGCTGACACATAAGCTGCGGCGCACACTCATCTCGGCAAATCCGGACAATGCCGTCCACACACGCGCTGACTCGCCGTAATCGGCGGATGCTCGGGAGGCATCCTGTAGACATGCCGACATCGCTATATCTGCTACGTGCTTTGTAGAGCGAGTTGAACGCCTCGGCCATGGAGTTTTCGTAGGAGTCGCCCATGGAACCGACCGAGCCGACCGAGCCGACCGTAATGAGGCCCTGGTATGCGCGGGTCACCGCAAGCGCGTGCCGAGGCCATCTCCGTCGGCCTCATACCGCGTGACGGTGCCCTCAGCAGCCTGCATCGCAGATGTCCGGTCGAGGCGCGGCCAAGCTTGTTGCGCAGCAGCCGCTTCTAGGCGTCCGCCCTGCGCGGCGTGCGTGCCCAGCTCGAACTAGCGCTGTCCTGCTCGCCGGATTCACGCCGGTTCGATCGAGGGAAGGGGCAGGCATGGGACAATTCATCATCGACATGGATGCGCATAGGCGGTCCGCGACTCGCAATCACGGTCGCTCAGCGGCTGGGCGTAGGTTGTGGCGATCGCGTGCGAATCGAGTGCCAAGGCTGTTGCTCAGCCGCACGTTAAGTTAGATCAACGCGTCGGGAGAGGGCGATCGGCCGTCAGCTGCTGCGTCGTCGTATCCATTGGTAGAGCAGCCACAGTGCGAGCGCGACCGGTGTCAGGACTGCTGCGCACAGGATTCCGAAGATCAATCCGTAGCCGTGCGGATCGGAGATCCATCCGGCGGCGCTGAACACCGCCTCGCCGATGAGGACCGCGATCACCGCGATGGTGCAGGCGAACAGGCCGAGCGCGAGGCGCCGAAGCGCTACCTGAAGGGCGCCGGTGCGGGTTGTGCCATCGGGGGTGTCCATGTGTTGCTCCGCAGGGTGGGTGCTGTCATCGGTTCGGATCGGGGGTGCAGATGGTCAGGAACGATTTCTTGTTCTCGCGTTGAACGCCGGAGGCGTCCAGCCAGCCGCTCTTGCCGAACAGGTAGTCGTCGGACGGGTGCTGGGCCGACTCGCGGAGTACCTGGGCCACGTCGGCCGTGGCACCGTACGACGTTGGGCCGTTGATGTAGACGACGAGCGAGCCTGCCGTGGTCCAGTCGTAGCCGGCGGGCAGCGGTGTCTGCACCTGCAGAGGTCCTGCGGTGTCCGGGGCGGAACCTCCGGCGCTGGCCAGCAGGTCCATGCGCTCCAGAAGCACACCCGGCTTCGGCGCCGTCCACACCTGTTGCGTGCTCTGCTTGGTGCCGCTGTCGAAGACCAGCGTCAGGCCGATGACGCCGGCGCACGGGGTGCCCGTCCACAGTTTCAGGACGCCGCCGTCGACACGGAACCCGGCTTCCGGCGGCAGCGACGGCTCGAACTGCGACTTGGTGTCGCAGCCCGCGGTCAACACCGCCACCAGCAGGGCGGCGCAGGCGAGCCGCCGCCGCCTTCTAGTACCCGCCATCGGAGAGCCCCGCGTCTTCCTCGGTCTGGTTGCCGCCGGTGAGCTGTTCCCAAATGTAGGAGGTGACGTATTTCGTGTAGCCCTCGTTCGCCCATTGCTGGGAGTGCCGCTCTTCGTGGTGCAACAACCGGTCCAGATCGAGATTGCCGGGGTGCGCCGGCTGGCCGTCGCCTTCGTACCACGCCCTGCCCGAGGTCACCATGTCGCGCAGCTGCTGCGCCGGATCGTCCGGGTCATCGATGTTCACCATGAACGTGTCGCCCCAGGTCGTGCCGCCGCGCTGACTGAACTGGTCCTGGATGAGGTTGCCGCCCAGGCCCATCATCATGCCGTTCGGGGTGGTCACCAACCGGCCACCGTTGCCGTGCACGAAACCCACATCGTCGTCGTAGCTGAACGAATTGTCCTTCTGCCGGTCGATGATGCGCTGTAGTTCCTCGGAGCTGTACGGGGTCGGCGCGAAGTCGCCTCCGCCGTAGTCGGTGCCGGCATTCAGGAGGTAGGTCATCTGCACCGCTTTGGCGGCGTCGTCGCCGCTGATGTCGGTCGGCATCAGGAAGTACGACTTGAAGGTCCCGTCGCCGTCCTCGTCCTCGCGGATCTCCTCCATGCCGTCGAGGATCGTGAAGTCCTCCGGCGTGATGTGATGATCGGTAATGATCTTCTTGATCGTGTCGACCGCCACGCCGCGGCGCACCGCGTTCTCCAGCCAGTCCCGGTAATGGCCGGCCACGGGCGGCCCGGTCAGCAGCCCGGCGTCGCGCAGCGACTGTTCCATGTCGACGACCTGGGCCTCGATGTCCCCTTCCTGGCCGGCGCCGGCCAGGGTGGTCGCGCCGTTGTCGCCGATCTGGCGATCCAGGGCGAGTTGCATCACCCGGGCCAGGGTGGTGTCGATGTTGTTCGCCGCCGTGAGGATCGCCCTGGTCTCCTGCACCAGCTGCTGCCGGATGCCGTCGCGATACCGGGCCGCCTCGGCGCGGTCCTCCGCCTCGAACCGCGACCGCGGTGGCGAATCGGCGGGCTTGTTGTCCACGATCGCGCCGTCACCGCCGATGTGGAACTGGTACGTGCTGGCCAGGGAGTCGTTGTTGGCGACCCGCGTCTTCAACGTCACCACGTCGTCCGCCGCGTTCTGCAGCGCTCGTTCGACCGCGGCCAGCTCCGCGATCAAGACCTCGGCGTTGTTGCGGGTAGTACCCAGCGACGTACGGGCCTGCTCGCCCGCGGTCGCGTGCCAATCAGGCAACCTCCGGGCGTCGTCGAGCTCATCCTGCAACCCGATCAAGGTGTGCTGCCGCCCATGTAGATCACCGGCCGCCGTATCGACCGGCTTGTCGTCCCACTTTCGGACGTCGTCGTAGGTGATCGTCATTTACCGAAAGCTCTCTTCGCAGCGTCATCGCTTTCGGCGTAGGTCTTCGCCACCGACGTGATCGAGGTGCTCCACCGGTCGATCTCATCCGCCCACTCCTTGCCGCGGTCATTGAACGCCGACACCAGAGCAGCCGCCTTCGACGCCGCAACCCCACCAGGCAACGCCGCAGCAATCGCCTCCAGGCCGGTACCCGGATTCACCACCCTGGCCTGATCGGCGGCAGATCCCGCCGCCTTGGCCGCGTTCCGCAGCTGACCGACCTGGACCTCGAATCCGCTCACCGTCCGTGGCCACCACCCTCTGAGTCCGTCATCAACCGACACGGTACTAAAAACTCGCCATCATAGGTCAACCTCAATCCGACAAGGCAGCTCCGCAGGTCCGAGCGGGCTCGCCCGCCCTGGAGCACCGAGGTGACCGAACCCTCAGCGGCGCAGACGGCGGGCGACCAATCCCGCGCTAGAGGCAGCGAAGAACGGCACGCGGCCGTTGTCCAACTCGCCAGTCAGCACGAACAAGAACCCGCCAGATATGTACTGCACCCCGGCGCCGCTTTCTTGGTCCCTGGCTCGAGGGACGCCGCTTGTCTGGTCCCACCAACCACGAGCAAGATCGCGTGGCTTTGAATGCTGTTGACGACACTGTTCTCGGCATTGCAGGAAGCCCTGCGAACGCGAGCCCGATCACCGAGCGTGACGGCCGTCAGGAGTCCGCGCCCGGTCGGCGGCAGATCAGAATGCCAAGATGGTCTTGGTGATCATCAGGATTGCCGCGGTGGCACTGCTTGAGGTAGACGATGTTCCGGTTCGAGTTTGAGCTTCGCCCTCTGGCCGCGGTGCCGCCGTGGGGAGGCGACCGCCCGACGCTGCTTGATGTAATCGCTGACACGTTCAAACACCTACTCGGCCAGCTCCGCGACGCCGAAAACCAGGCCACCGCTTACGGGTGCGTACGTGAACTCACTATCGATGGCGATCGTATGCAGGTAATCATCGCCTCGAACGCGCTCGCCGAACTCGACCTGGATGATGCCGAGATTCGGGTTCAGTTAGCGGTGGATCCACAGTCCGTTGAGATTCTCCGGGAGTATCTGGGGCGCATCCTGACCTACGGCCGGCCCGACGCGCAGCCGGCGGTATTGCGGTTGTAACGCCTGCCCGGCCCTGATGCACGCTCCCAAACACCAGCTTGTCGGTAGGCGGACGAGTGGAGACTGGCTCCCCGTGGCTCCAGGTAGCGCGCGATTCGCGGCATGACAATGCACCGAAAGCGGCGGCCTCAGCTGCAGTCCGGCCCATAGGATTGCCCGAACGAGAGCAAGACTCTCCAGATCACCGCCACCTGCCGGATCGAAGGCATCACACGACCGACCTACCCCTGTCGAATACCCTGATCCGGTGCGCGACGCATCCGACGGCGATCCCCGGGCCACCCGAGCGGTCTACCCCGGAACGTTCGACCCCGTCACCCCCGGACACCTCGACATCGCCGACCGAGCGCGACGGCTGTTCGAACACCTCACCGTGCTCGTCGCAGTCAACGACGACAAACAACCGACCCGACCCGACACGGCACGGGCAAACGCCGTCCGGACAGCTCTACCCCCGACCTGGACGAACGTCACGGTCGCAGCCTGGACCGGCCTGACGGCCGACTATTGCCACCACGACCGCAGCACAGTGATCATCCGCGGCATCAGGAACTCGACCGATGCGCTGTACGAGTACCAACTCGCCGCCATGAACGAAACGCTCGGGATCACCACACTGCTCATACCGGCCAGTCCGGACCTGGCAACTATGTCCTCGACCGCGATGCGGAGCCTGCACCCATGATCAGGAACTACACACCGTAACGATCGGACTGCGGCATGAGAGTAAGGTCAACCAACCAGCCTCATAGCGCTAGTTTGTCCTGGCTGGATAGGCTTTTCCACCACCCCCAATCAAGAAGCAACTCGACGCCACGCTTGACGCACAGATGCCAGAAGTGCACGCCGAATCATCGCCCCATCCGGTCCAGGTCTACGCAGTGACTTTGCTGCCCGTGGCTGACCTCGTGGCGGCTCAGCGATGTCCAGCGAGCGGCACCTGTTATCACGAACATCCGTGCGGGGCCCGCGCCTTGAGTCCGACCCGGACGAAGCTCCGACACGCGGGCGGTCAACCACGCTATCTAAGAGACAAAGAAGAAAGTTACACCGAGCCCACCGAGCAGAAATGCGTGGGCCGCCACAGTACCCAAGATCGAAATGAGCTGTCTCCATTAGGTACGAACGGGTGGCTACAGGCAAGCCATTCTCACTGTATGAATGTCGTGTGGATCCTATGGAAAAGCTCGCGCAGGGTGGCTTGATGCAGGGTGACTTGCTGCTGGCTGACGCGCTGGAGAGTCTGCGAGATCAGCTTGCCGAAGCCGTCGACCGCGCACAGGGACAAGACCTGTCCTTTCTCTGCGAGAGCGTTGAGGTGCAACTCCAGGTAGTGGTCACCAACACGCAAAAGGCGGAGGCCAAGGCCGGATTGTGGAGTGTGGTCACGGTCGGTGGTGGACGAGACCGCGCGACCAGTGCCACCCACGTCGTAAAGCTTGTGCTCAAACCCGAGCTCAACGGGTCCGGGGGCAAGCTCAAGCTGAAGGGCGATTGACCGTTGCTGCCGAAAGAGCCGGACGTTCTGTATCGGGTGGTCGAGGTGCTGTGCGCCGCCGGCGCGCGTGGCTCCGGCTACGGCGTAAACGCCGACCTGGTTCTAACCGCGGCGCATGTCGTCGGTGACGACACAGAGGTGCTGATCGTCGCCGACGGTGAGGATCTTCGAGGCGACGTCGTTTGGCGTGACGCTTGGCTTGACGCGGCGCTGGTGCGCCTGCCGGCTCCGCAGTGGGAGGCCGAGGCCACGCTATGGGCCTCAGTCGCAGGCGTCCACGCGGTCTCATGCACGGCGATCGGCTACCCGAAGGTTCAGAGGACCACCGACGGCACCCGGGTTGAGGAACACATCGCCGGTTTCATCATGCCGGCGACGGGACGGCGGATTCGCCGCTACGCGATCAACGTGACGACCGCGCTGCCCTACGAGTTGAGACGCGTCGACTCGCCGTGGGCGGGTATGTCCGGGGCGGCGGTACTCAGTGGCGACGGTCGGCACATTCTCGCTGTCATTACCGAGGACCCCACCGGCTTCCAACCCTCACGCCTGGAGGCGGTCCCAGTGTCGGAGTTACTCCGTGACCCGTCGTTCGCCGAGCTAGTCGGGGCCGGTCCTGCTGCAATGTCGACAGTTGACGCCGCTGCCCCCGAGGTCGTCGCCGACGTACATCCCCGGCGGCCAAAGGGCAGTCCCTCAAGCGCGAGTAGCCTGTCGACTTCGTCTGCAGAGGCCATCGACTACGACGTGCGGCAGGACGGCCTTTTCGCGCTTGGTACCTGGAGCCCTGCCCGAAAACTAGAGCCGAGTCTTCTGGTCACCGACAATGTGCCCAGCAAGGACAGGCCTGCGCAGCCATACATTGACCATGAAACCCTCGCGGCGTCAGTGCGAGAACGGAGCAGGAAATCGTCCGGCGCCACCGTTTATCTCACGGGTTTTCGTATTGATCATCGAGAGTCCGACGAAACCCAATACTGTCGAATCCGGCAAGCTTCCAGCACGTATCCTGAGGTCCTGGCAATTGAGGACCTCCGCGCGGGACATCCGGCGCTGTTCGAAGAATGCGACAAGGCGATCGAGCGGAACGTGCGTGACTATCTTACCAAAGCTGTGCCGTCATCGCTCGCGATGAACCTCGTCGTTGTATCGTCCGCCAATGAGGAATTGCTATGCGCCGAACGGTCCGCTGCCACCGATAGCGCAGTCGGATGGTGGACGATCGGCGTGTTCGAGACCATGAAGCAACCGGATAAGAATCGCCCGGGGGCGCCAGAAGACATCTATGGCCTCGCGATGCGGGGATTGAGGGAAGAATTGGGTCTCGAGCCTCACGACTACCACCCGATTCAGATCTCCTGGATCGGAATTTTCCGACCAATTTTACGGGCGCACGTAGTTGCCGTCGTGAAGCTGAAGATTCCCAAGGCGGAATTGCATTCTCGGGCAGGTGTCGCCCATTCCGGTTACGAACATGCCGCACTTGACTGGGTTCCACTTCGGCGGTCGCTGGTCCAAACGTTTGTTCGGGCGAGCAGATCGTTTCCCCCAAATACGGCGGGAACCACAATCGAAATCAATAATCGCACATGGACGGATCAATCGAGACTGGCCGTTCTAGAAGCATGGCGGTTCAGGAACGTTCTCGATAGTTGATTCACTTCGCACTCAAAGGCAGAGCGTTGCTGCTTTCGTCGTGCGCAACCACTTTCGGCATAGAAAGTGCGCCTGATCACGGGTTGGTGCTTTGAACTGTCCACTCAGCCGCCGGGTCAGGCATCACCTTCCGGCGCTCATCGCCTCGCCCGGGCGCGCGGGCGGAGCTGACTACCTTCGGATGACCGCAGTCCCCGACAGGCGGTCGTAGGGTGTTCGTCCCGTGCCGATGAACAGCGAGGCGAGGTACACGATCGGAAGGACGTAGGACACTCCCGTGAGCAACCAGACCCCGGTGGGTACCGCACCCGAGTCGCCCGTCTCCACGATCGCGTACACGGCCGCGTGGCCGATGAGCCACGGAACAGCGATCTTGAGTGTGTTACGGAGCAGCGCCCGGCCGAGGGTAGAGCGAGAACCGTCGGCGGTCTTGATGACCACCAATCTGCGCAGGCGCTTGCCCGGCGTTGCCTGGCGGGCGCCGGATTCCAGCCGGGCGAGCCAGAAGGTGAGTGGGAAGACCACGACCGCGGCCGCGACGAGGTTCAGGATCGCCGTGTCGAGCGCACCGGTCACGCCGGCGATGAAGAGCGGAACACCGACGGCCGCGGTGACCGCGACCCAGACAACCATGCAGCCCCAATCGACGACCCAGGCCACAATCCTGTTCAGCGGTTCACGAACGACCTCGAGCTCACTGCTCGATACGGTGTCGTTACTCGTCATCCGCCGGCCACTCCGCTTTCCTCCACAGTGAGAGTCTGGCGTACCCGTCAACCGAGCGAGCGCCCGGGACCCGGATATCTTGCCATCGGCACGAGCGGCTGTCGGAGAACTCGGCCGGTCATTACATCGCGTGACTGCACTGGAACCGGCACGCACGCCCAGCGGCATGAGAGTGCGTCGCGCGCATGGCTCGATCGCCTACTGCGAGGCGAGGCCAGGGTAAAGCAAGTGGATCTAATTGCCGTTTCGGGATGCAAGAAACTTGCTGGCGAGCGGAGCGTAGTATTTCCATAGTTCGGTGGCTTCGCGTGAAGGAGGATCATTCGGATCTAGCGCTCCGCCATGAATTTGATTCCGATAGCGAGATAGCTCCCTAAAAGTTGAAACATCTTTTGCGGCCCTCAGAGGTGCCAATACCACCGCCATGGCGCAGAAGCTGAAGACTGTATTGCGATCGGGATCGCGTCCGTCTTCCCGTGAGGGCCAGATTAGTTCGTGCGCCACGGACTCTTCGGCATCTGGGGCGCCTGCGATACTTAGAGACAGTAGTAACTCCGAACGCCCCGCGCTAGCGATGGATTTAGATATGACTTCGAGTCCTGCATAGTGCCAAAGAAACCGGCGGAATGAATCTTCCTCGGCTACGGCCAAGGAGTGCCACCGGGCAATTGTGGCTAGCTTTCCCCTAGCGCTACTCGCGAGGCTCGATGGAATTGACAGCCGGCGTATCCGCTCGATAAGTTCGCTCGAATCGGGTGATCTGGAGGAAATCCCCACTGTCCCCATGCTGAAAGTTGGAATCGCGCACGGGTGGCTGCGATCGCGCTCAAGCCACGCCAGCTGACCGGTCCAGCGATGAGTCAATAGCTCGCTACCCATCTGAGCCAATAGGGCACCAAGAGCGAACTGTGCCGTTTCGACGCCCTTTGTGTGATTGTCGGCAAGGGCGCGTATAGCGGACGCCATGTCGTACCAGCAGTAGCGCTGATCCGAGCGTTCGGGGTGAAGATTTACGTCAACATCTCTCCACACCTCAATCGAGGTAAACACCCTCTCTTCGTCTCTCCAGATATCCGGCAACTGAATACTGGCAGCAGAGGCTCCGATGTGTGCATCTCTCGCCTTGATAGGGTTGCTGGCATCAGCCCACGCGGCGTTCTTTATATTGAATTTCCGGACAGGATTGCATCGAAAAGTGCTGGCGTCGAGGTGATATAGGTTCTAACAATTTCTGCGATGGCACCAATAGTGACTCGGTATTTCCAGGCATCAAGGGAGCCGGCTTGATCAGTAAGTTGCGCTGGCCGATTGGCGTACGTGTCCTTGCTTCCAAAAAGCAACGCCACGTGCAACGTAACTGTCAAGTCAACCACCGCTCCCCTTGGCTCGAAAGATCGATATTCTAGCCTGAGGGAAGATGATCCCTCATGCATCGTTGTCCGAACCGGCCGGTGGGCACCGCCGATCCGAACACGGTGGCATTGGGGTGCTCGAACGAAAGCACTCAATTCGGTAGAAAATGCACAGCCCTTTGTGGTCGGCGCGGCAGAAGACGGGTATCGCCATGCGACTGTTTAGACACCTGAAGACCGGCCCGGTTTGCTCACCTGTGGCGTCTATATGAGTGGAGAGGTATCTGAACGACGATCTAGTGTTGTAGGCGTGACGACAACCAGCGACTCGGCCGCGAGCATTCCGCTCGAGTTATTCGACGACGTCGTCACGTGGCAGCAGCGCCGGTCTGACCGCGACGCGTGGCACGTACAGCCTGGCTCAGCGCTGAGCGGCGACGACCGCTGGACTGATCCCTATCGCCTCAGCCAGGCCGCCGTGCACCGGCTGCACAGTGCGATTGACCTGCATGCGATCAAGTTGCTGCTTGTTGATGCCTCGGCACTGCCGACGTTCGCTCTATTTACGCGGAATCGTGCCGCCATGGAGAACGCTGCGTCGGTCGCGTGGCTCCTGGAGCCAGCTTCGCGTTATGACCGGGTCGCGCGCAGACTCCAGATGGCCGCCGACAATGCCCGCAGCGGCGACAGCGCGATCGCCCTAATCCAGCAGAACGTCGAGCCTGCGCAGCAGGTCCCGGTCACCCACTGCAAGATGTCCTCGGCGCGGTACAGGTCTCGGCGGAGCGGCACGAGATCTCGCCGGCCGTAGCAGTCGCAAAGCGACCCTCTTGGTCGCAGATGGTTCGGGAGGCAGCCAGTAACCCGCGCCTGGCCAACACGAACCTGTTCTTATGGCGGATGTGCAGCGCCTTCGCGCACGGCGACGAATGGCCCTCCCTTGCGCTGCTGTCCACGCCCGACGGGCCGGACGTCGACGGGATCGTGCCGCTGAAGGTGCAGACACCCACCAGTTTGGCCGCTGTGTCCTTCGGGCTGGCGACCCGGATGGTGCAGCACGCCATCACCCTGTATGACAGCCGGCGTCGCTCCCCCTACTGAGCCGATCTCGGCAGATCGTTCCCGGCGAAGGACGGCCGGTCCCCGGCGGCGAGGGGCGACGATCTCGGCGTCCAAGTCCTCCCGCGAACCGGGAGCACACTGCGTGCGACGGATCTCCGCTGGCTGGTGTGACCGTGCGGATGCCGAAACCTCATCCGCGCAGCTCAAGCGGCATGATCGTATTCGTGGAGGAGTCCGCCGAGGCGATCGTTTCGGCGAACGCGGAGACCGGTGAGCGTCGCCGGATCGGTGAGCGGGTCGGGCAGCGGCTGCAGCGGTCGGGCGTTCGCGATGCCCCGGTGAGGACGATGATCGTTGTGATGCCGTTCGTACTCACGCAGAGCTCGTAGCAGGAGCGCCTGGTTAGAGCAGTGTCCGGTCGAGTAGCTCGTGGCGGCAGGCTTGGATCCACCTTTCATGACCGAATTCATGCGAGGCATCCGGACACCGCTGAGCACGACCGTGATCCCGCCAGACGCACACTAACTGGCGGATCGACTGGATGGTTCGTGGCCGCCTGACCCGGGTAGGCCGACAGATCCGGGCGTGTCGGCGGGCGATCAGATCACGGTGCCACCGCGGAATTTGTCAAGATCGGTGAGACCAGTGGGTGTTAAGCAGCGAGGGTCATGGCCTCGGGCTGGTCGGTGGCGGGTTGGGGTTTGTTGATCCAGGCGGTGTCGGCCAGTCGTAGGCTCTTCGGTTGGGGTCGGCGGGTGAACCGTTCGGGATTCTGGGCGAAGGCGGTGTCCAGGACCTGTTGGCGGGCAACGGTTATCGCGTCGGCGTGGCCGTAGTGGACCGCGGCCGGGGTGTGCAGGCCGATCCCGGTGTGGTGGTGTTCGTGGTTGTACCAGGTGAGGAACGTGTCGCCGAACGCCCGGGCGTCTTGGATCGACCCGAACCGGCCCGGGAAGCTGGGATGGTATTTCACCGTTTTGAACGCCGCTTCGGAGTACGGATTGTCGTTGGAGACGTGCGGACGCGAGTGCGACCGCAGCACGTGCAGGTCCGCGAGGAGATCAGCGACTTTCTTCGAGGTCATCGAGGTGCCCCGGTCGGCGTGCACGACCTGCGGGATGCCGTGCACGGCGAACACGCCGGTGATGAAGTCCTCGGCCAGCACTGCGGACTCGGTGGCGGCGACCTTGTGCCCGACGATGTACCGGCGGTAAATGTCGATCATCACGTAGGCGTCGTAGTAGAGGCCTCTCGTGGGGCCGGGCAGTTTCGTGATGTCCCAGGAAAACACCTGCCCCGGGCCGGTCGCGATCAACTCGGGCCGGGCCCGAGCAGGGTGCCGGGCCAGGCGGCGGCGCTCCACGACCTGCCGATTGGCGCGTAGAACCCGGTAGAGGGTGGCCACCGAGGCCAGGTAGACGCCTTCGTCGAGCAGGGTCGCGAACACCTCGATCGGGGTCGTGTCGACGAACCGGTCGCTGTTGAGCACCGCCAGGATCCGGGCCCGCTCACCGGCGCTGAGCCGGTTGACTGGCGCCCGGCGCGGCACCGGGGGCCGGACCGGGCCCAGGACGGCCTGGCGGTGCGCGGTGGCCCGGGAAACCCCTGCCAGGCCGGCCGCGGCCCGGTGGGAGACGTGCACCCGTAGCTGGTGATAAGCGCTGGTCATCACCGTCTCGACGTCGGCGGCCTGTCCAC